>CAWFJW010000007.1:0-161361 GCA_963816305.1 uncultured Alphaproteobacteria bacterium | reverse complement strand
AAATTTGGGAAGCTGCCAGCATGAAATTCAGCTTACACATAATTTGCGCTTGGCGCAGTCCCGCCTGCTGATGGGTAGTGGGTCAGTCTGAAGTTTTGAAACCTCGGACAATCCATAATGTGCTAGCAATTGCTGCGCCTGCTAAAACTGGGCCGCCCACTATCAGTGCAAAAATTTCCCTCCACAGATCGCCATATTCTAAAATCGGGTCTGCACACCATGGCCGGCTTTCGGTAATATCTATCCCCATCGTACACAAAATATTGCGTTGCCAAACCCAATAAATCACCCAAAGCAATGATGTTGCGGTTCAGGTACGAAACACGCCTCTCCTAATGTTTATGCGATCTTCACCCGCTTATTGTATGGTCCACGGCTCCTAGTCCGCCTTTAGGCGTCGCAAAACTTTCGTCTCGATGCTCTTTTCGCCCAGAACGTTTCCAGTTGAAACAACCTCGAATATGGCTCGAAATTGGTCGAAAGCATGAGGAAATTTCGAGTAGTCTTTTGCGATTGCGACAGCCACTGGATAAGGTTCTCTGGAATTGTTTCGCTCATCCATCTCGTCATGGTCTTGAAACCAGACCTTTTGATAGACATCCTTGGTATCCGGGTCTTGCCTACGGCCTTTTGTCCAAGTTACGGGAACAATATCGACGAGTTTTCCCCGGCACCGTCGCTCAGCCTTCCAGCTAGTACGGCTGGTAAATTTTAGGTCAAATCCATCAACAGGATAGAGTCATCGCGGTTCCAATACTTTCCAGTAAGCATATAGGAATTGCGGGGCAGAAGCGATAGGTTGTCAAGAGGGGGGAATTTCAAACTGACCCACTACCTGCTGATGTGGTGCCAGGAGGGATTAGACCTCGATGTTGTCGATCAATCGGGTGGTTCCCAGCCAGGCTGCCGCGAACAGGCGCAAGGGTTCATCGGTATGCGAAAACGGCACGGCGAGGGTCTCGGCGTTGCGCGCTGTCACGTAGTCCACCCGGAAACCAAGCGTGGTGAGCGAGCGGGCGGCCGCGCGGGTGGCGGTTTGAAGATCGACTCCCTGGCGGATCTTGTCGGCGGCCTGGGTCAGCGACTTGTAAATGGCCGTCGCGTGCTGGCGCTCCACCTTGCCCAGATATTGATTGCGCGATGAAAGCGCCAGGCCGTCGGCGTCGCGCACGGTTGGCACGCCCACCACTTCGATGGGCATGTCGAGGTCCCTTGCCAGAAATCGCACGACCTGCAATTGCTGGTAATCTTTTTCGCCGAACATCGCATAGTCAGCCCCGCTCTGGATGAAGAGCTTGGCCACGACCGTCGCCACGCCATCAAAAAACTGCGGACGGAACTTGTCTTCGAGGTTTGCCTTCGCCGGGCCGCCCAAGGAAATCGTGGTTGAAAAATTCTGGCCATAAATCTGGTCAAGGCTTGGCGCGTAGATGAGATGGGCGCCGGCCTTTGAAAGCTTGGCCAGGTCGCCGGCCTCGTCGCGGGGATAGCGGCTCAGGTCTTCGCTGGCCGCGAATTGGCGGGGGTTCACAAAAATGGAAACAATCACGCGGTCAGCGTGTTCAAGGCCAGTTTTCACCAATTGCAAATGGCCCTCGTGCAGCGCGCCCATCGTCGGCACGATGGCATAGCTGTAGTCCTTGCCGCGCCAATTGGACGTTTCCCGGTGCAATCCCTCGACGGAACGGACGATTTTTGGCTTCACGGCGCGCAGTCCCTGATTCTTCGCTGAGGCAGACCTGGCGCCATCTTTACTTGTTCCTTGTCACAGGTGGAATGGGTAATGATAAATTCGAACTCGGGAGGTTCCTATGGGCGCGGATTTAAGCCAGCATCTCTTCGCAGATGAAACGGCGCTGGTGAAGCAACTGGCGGCGGAGGCATTGCTTGGCCCGGAAGACCGCGCTCGAGTTGCGGATCTGGCGCGGGGCCTGGTTGCCGCAGTCCGGGCAAACCGCCGGAACCAGGGCGGCATTGACGCGTTCATGCAGGAATATTCCCTCTCGTCGGAGGAGGGCGTTGTGCTGATGTGCCTGGCGGAAGCGTTGCTGCGCATTCCCGACGCCGAAACCGCCGACAAGCTGATTGCCGACAAGATTGGCGGCAAGGATTGGGAGGGCCATCTGGGCCAGTCCGAATCCCTCTTCGTGAACGCCTCGGCCTGGGGCCTGATGCTCACCGGGCGGATTGTCGAGCTTGGGCAGGCCACGAAAACCGATACCGGCGGCTATCTCAAGCGCCTGATCACCAAATCCGGCGAACCCTTCATCCGCCAGGCCATGAAGCAGGCGATGCGGATCATGGGCAAGCAGTTTGTGCTGGGCCGCACCATCGAAGAGGCGCTGGCCATAGCCAAGCCGCTGGAGGCGGAGGGCTACCGATTCTCCTATGACATGCTGGGCGAGGCGGCCTTCACGGCCGACGACGCGCGGAAGTACTTCGCCTCCTATCGCGCCGCGCTGCAAACCCTGGGCGCCAGGGCCGTGGGCGCCGACGTGTTTTCGCGGCCGTCGATTTCCGTGAAGCTCTCGGCCTTGCATCCCCGCTATGAGGTCAAACAGCAGGCCCGGGTGCGGGCCGAATTGCTGCCGAAGATCATCGAGCTCGCGATGCTGGCAAAATCATTGAATGTCGGCCTGACGATTGACGCCGAGGAAGTCAACCGGCTGGAGCTGTCGCTGGGCCTGTTTGAACATCTGGCGCGCGACCACGCTCTGAAAGGCTGGGATGGGCTGGGCCTCGCGGTTCAGGCCTATGGCAAGCGCGCCAGGCCAGCGCTGGAATGGCTGGCCGCGCTGGCCAGGGATACCGGCCGCCGGCTGCCCGTGCGGCTGGTGAAGGGGGCCTATTGGGATACGGAAATCAAGCGGGCGCAGGAGGCGGGCCTGGAGGCCTATCCACTGTTCACCCGCAAGGCCTCCACCGATGTCAGTTATCTCGCCTGCGCCAGATTCATGCTGGCCAACCGGCGTGACTTCTATCCGCAATTTGCAACCCACAACGCCCATTCGATTGCCGCCGTCAAGGTGATGGCGGGCGCCGAAGGCGGTTACGAGTTTCAACGGCTGCATGGCATGGGGCAGGCGCTTTACGATGAGGTGGTGGGCCTGGCTAAACTGAACCTGCCGTGCCGGATTTATGCGCCGGTTGGCAGCCATGAGGACCTGCTCGCCTATCTGGTGCGGAGGCTTCTGGAAAATGGCGCCAACACCTCATTCGTCAACCGCCTGGCCGACGACGATGCGCCGATTGCCGACATTATCGCTGATCCGGTTGTGGAGGTCGCGGCCTTGGCGCAGATTCCGCATCCCCGCATTCCGCAGCCGCGTGGCCTGTTCGAGGGACGGGCAGGTTCGGCGGGTGTTCCGCTGTGGGAAGATGCAACCCGTGCCAGGATTGTGGCGGGCATCAGGCAAGAATTGCGGCAGCCGGTCGAGGCCGCCGCCCTCGTTGCAGGCGTGATGCCGCGCAATGGCCCAAGCGCTGCGATCCATGCGCCCCACGATCACCGGATAAATGTGGGCGCGGTTTTTGAGGCCGATGAAGCGGCGGTTAAAGAGGCCATGGCGGCTGCCGCCAGGGCCCAGCATGGCTGGGATCTGCTGGGCGGCGCGGCGCGGGCTGCGATCCTCGAAAAGGCCGCCGGCAACTATGAGGACAATGCCGCCAAATTGCTGGCATTGCTGGTTCAGGAGGCGGGCAAGACCCTGGACAACGCCTATGCGGACTTGCGCGAGGCGGTGGATTTCCTGCGCTATTACGCGGCCCAGGCGCGGGCCGAATTTTCTGGCGCCATGCGCCTGCCGGGCCCCACGGGGGAAAGCAATGAAGCTGACGCTGCACGGGCGCGGCGTCTTTGCCTGCATCGCGCCGTGGAATTTCCCGCTGGCCATTTTCACCGGCCAGATTGCCGCAGCCCTCGCGGCGGGCAATGCCGTCATTGCCAAACCCGCCGAGCAAACGCCGCTGGTGGCCTTTGAGGCGGTGAAGCTGCTGCATCGCGCCGGCATTCCGCCCGGCATCCTGCATTTCCTTCCCGGTGATGGCGCACGCATCGGCAAAACGCTGCTGGCCCATCCGGCCCTGTCGGGTGTCGCATTCACCGGATCCAATGAAACAGCTTCGATCATCAACCGGGCGCTGGCGGCGCGCGATGGTCCTTTTGTCTCGCTGATTGCCGAAACCGGCGGCATGAACGCCATGATTGTTGACAGCTCGGCTCTGCCGGAGCAGGCGGTGCGTGATGTTCTGGCATCGGCTTTTGACAGCGCGGGGCAGCGCTGTTCAGCGGCGCGCCTGCTGTTTGTGCAGGATGATATCGCTGACCGTGTCATAGCCATGCTGCGCGGCGCCATGGCTGAGCTGCGCGTTGGCGATCCCCTGGATTATGCCACGGATATTGGCCCGGTGATCGACGCGGAAGCGCGCGACAAGTTGAATGCCCATAAATCCCTGATGGCCCGCAGCGCCACGACGATCCTTGATCTCCCGCTGCCGCAGGAGTGCGAGGCTGGCACCTTTGTTTCGCCTGTGGCATTCGAGATGCAAGCGATTGGGCAGCTCAAGCGGGAAATATTTGGCCCCGTGTTGCATGTCGTGCGCTATGCCGGGAACCGTTTGGCGCAAGTTTGCGAAAGTATCAACGCGACAGGTTTTGGCCTCACGCTGGGAATTCATACGCGCATTGAAACCACCGTGAACGAGGTGCGTCAGCGGGTTAAGGTCGGCAATATGTATGTGAACCGCAACCAGATCGGCGCTGTGGTGGGGGCGCAGCCCTTTGGCGGAGAAGGCCTGTCGGGCACCGGCCCAAAGGCTGGCGGGGCCCGCTATCTGCACCGTTTTGCCACCGAGCGGGTGTGCTCAACCGATACAACAGCATCCGGCGGGAACGCCGCCCTGATGTCGCTTGAGCCTGGCTCGCGGCTTTCGCCGGGATGACAAATTTTGGATGGAGCAAACAAGACAGCGCTTGAGGACGCTTTTGTTTCCAATGGTTAATGGACCATTCAGGCTTTGTTAGCGTTTTTTGGTATATTGATGAAACGAAGGGCTGTTTATCGATGCTTGCTGATTTCAATTTGAGCGATGAGCCACGGGCGTCATTTTTGTCGTTCGACGAGGCCAACAACTATCTTGAGTTCGCTTGCGGCCGCATGAAGGTGAACCATCTTTCCTACTGGCTGGTCAGCACGGTCGATGGCATTCCGGACCAGGTGTCGTGGATCGCAACCTACGATCCCGCCTACATGAGCTACTACATGGCGAATTACACGCCATTGGGCGATCCGGTGTTTGAACAATCGATCGCCGAGAACACGATCATGGATTGGGGCGACTGGCTGCCAAGCGATCCCGTGTCCCGGAACCTGCTGGCGGCCGCCATGAAATATGGAATCACCAAATACGGCATCTCGATTCCGCTGAAGGATGGCGCATTTGGCAATGTGCTGTTTTCCGTGAATGTCGAATCCAGCGACGCCGCGTGGGGGGAATTGAGATCAGGGCTCGCAGCGAAATTCCGGCCATTCGCGATTTATTTTCATCAGCGCGCCAAGGCGCTGATTGAATTGCGCAAACTCACAGACACGGGCTTCGCGGCCTAATCCACCTCACCGCTGAAACCCCGGTCACGCTCCAGAGCATGCTTGCCGGGAAATCTCAACTATTAGGCCGTCTTCAGTTTTTGGGGGATTAGCCACATAGTTCTGCCCTCCCGACGAGGGCGACCATTATCGGCGACCGGCGCCGTGTCGCAGCAGGGCCAGATGCGGAACCAAAAATGTTAGTTCAATCAGCGCTGGAGGTGTTTATCTGAGTATGCCATCGTGAGACCCGTTTCCCACAATTCCTTCCCAGCGCGGTTGGCTCGGCATGATCACCGGAATTACATACGACCTTCGTGAGGACTATATCCGGCAGGGATATGGCGAAGAAGAAACGGCCGAGTTCGATAGCATAGGTACGATTGAGGCGATTGAGGGTGCATTGCGCTGGCTTGGCCACACGGTCGACAGAATTGGTCCTGCGCGCGCGCTTATCGAACGCCTGAGACAGGGCGACCGTTGGGATCTGGTTTTCAATATCGCGGAAGGCATGCATGGCTTTGGCCGACAGGCGTTGGTGCCTGCGTTGCTGGACGCCTATGAAATCCCGTACACATTTTCCGACCCTCTCGCTCTGTCGATGACATTGCACAAGGGAATGGCAAAACACGTGACCCGCAACCTGGGAATTCCCACGCCTGAGTTTGCGATTGTTGAAACCCTGGCGGAACTCGACGGCGTGGCGCTCGCTTTTCCGCTGTTCGTGAAGCCCGTTGCCGAAGGCACGAGCAAGGGAATAAGCACAGCGTCGAAAATCTGCGATGGCTTGCAGCTGCGATCTCGCTGCAAGCTGCTTCTGGAGCGGCATCGCCAGCCTGTGCTGGTCGAGACCTTCCTGCCAGGACGCGAGTTCACCGTTGGCATATTGGGCACAGGAGCTGCCTCCCATGCCATTGGTGTGATGGAGATTGAGATGCGGGAAGACGCTGAACCCGAAATTTATTCGTATGAAAACAAGCAGAATTACCAGCAGCGGGTGCGCTTCAGCCTAGTGGACGGCGAGGAAAGCGGCGCGGCCACAAGGATCGCTCTTGCGGCGTGGAAAGGCCTGAACTGCCGCGATGGAGGGCGGGTAGATCTGCGGTGCGATTTAGCGGGGCAAATCAACTTCCTCGAAGTGAATCCCCTTGCTGGCCTTAATCCCAATGAATCCGACTTGGTGATCATTGCCCGGCTGGCTGGAATTGCCTATCGCGACCTCATCGCACAAATCGTCGCTTCGGCATTGAAACGCCTCCTGAGTTGACAGCCCCTCAAGCTCACTTCCCCAATGGCGCAAATGGCGCTAAAACCTGTCAGGAGGTTTGACCATGGAACGCAGGCTCGTCACTATCCTCGCAGCCGACGCGGCTGCGTACAGTCGCCTAGTTGCCGACGACGAGGATGCGGCACTCGCACTCTTCCACCAGTGCAGCGCCATCATGACGGAGGTCTTTCAAGCCCATCAGGGACGGGTTTTTGGCGGTTCAGGCGATAGCGTTGTATGCGAGTTCTCAAGCCCGGTAGAAGCCTTGCGCTGTGCCGTCGAGATCCAGCAACAGCTCGAAAAAGCCAACGAAAAACTGGACGAAGAAAAGAGGATGCGATTTCGCGTCGGCCTGAACTTGGGCGATGCCGTAGTGGTGGACGGCCATCTCTTCGGGGAAGCGGTGAATGTGGCCGCGCGGCTGGAAGGATTGGCGGAGCCTGGCGGCATTTGCATTTCGGGAAGCGTTTACGAGCAGGTGAAGCACCTACCTAATTTCGGGTTCCGCGACCTTGGCTCGCACAACCTCAAAAACATCCCCTTCCAGGTGGATGTGTATGCCGTTGACGGAGCGAGCGAGCGGCGTCCGGCCAAGCGCCTTGCTCCCCCGTGGTGGTCCGCCGCCGCAGTGGTTTTGGTGATTTTCGCCATCTTGGGCGCGTGGAAATATCTACCCTTCCTTCCATCCGCAACGACTTCATCGCAGCCGTCCATCGCCGTCCTGCCGCTCGACAACCTGAGCGGCGACGCCTCGCAAGAGTATTTCAGCGACGGCCTGACCCAGGATATTACAACGGATCTTTCCAAGTTCTCGAACCTCTTCGTGGTTGCCAGCAATTCTGCCTTCACCTTCAAGGGCAAGCCGTCGAAAGCCCAGGATATCGGCGACACGCTGGGGGTCCGCTATCTGCTTGAAGGAACGGTGCAGAAAACGCCCGACCGCCTGCGCGTCAATGCCCAGCTTATTGATGCCGAGACGGGAAATCATGTGTGGGCAGAGCGCTATGACAGGGATCTGGGTGACGTTTTCGTGGTCCAGGAAGAGATGATACAGAACATCGTGACAGCGCTCGCTGTCAAGGTGAGTTCCGCTGAGTTGAAGCGTGTTGGCCGCATCGAAACCAGGAACATGGACGCCTACGATTTCTATCTGCAGGCGAAAAAGGTTCTTAATGACCCAGGCAAGGCGACAGTGGAGGGCAACGATGAAACGCGCCGCCTGCTCGAGAAGTCAATCGAACTCGATGCTGACTTCTCGAAGCCCTACGGCCTTCTTTCCTACGTTTACGTGCGCGAGTACCAGAATGCCTGGAGCGAGAATCGCAACGCATCCCTGAAAAAAGCGGAAGAGTATGCACGCAAGGAACTTGCCCTGGCCGACAGTTTTGATGGCCACTGGTCCCTGGCGATTGTCTATTCTAACCAGGGCGATTTCGAGAAAAGCCTGAATGAGTACACGATTGCGCGCAGCCTCAATCCCAACGATCCGGACCTTTTGGCGGAAATGGGAGAGGCGCTTATCTATGCCGGAGAAATTGAAACAGCCAAGGCTCAAATCGCGGATGCAATACGCCGCAATCTGGAAAAGCCATGGTGGTACTACTGGAATTATGGCCGGGCCCAGTATATGGCCAAGGAATACCAGGAGGCGATCGACACCATCGCCAAGATAAACGACCCGCCCATTGACGTGCTGCTGATTACAGCTGCGAGCAAGGCCCAGCTAGGGCAGATCGATGCCGCAAAGGCAGACATGGCGAAGTTCAGCGCGAGCGATCCGGATTGGTCAATTGCGAAATCGGCTGAATATTATTACAGGAATGACAGCGACCGGCAGCATTGGCTTGACGGTCTGCGGAAAGCGGGGCTGAAGGAGAAGTAGCACGGAGACGGAACGGGGGCTTGTCAGTTAGAGGGAGACTACGTTCATGGATGCTGAGCAACTGAACAGTGAAGCGAGAAAAATATTCAATGACCCACAAAAGGTCATGAAGAAAGACAATGATGATGCGCGCACGATGCTGAACAACGCAATCCGCGCCGATAGCGGCAAGACGTTGTGTTACGGCCTGCTCTCCTACACCTATGTGAGGGAGTATCAAAATGGGTGGACCGACGATCGCGACGGGGCCCTCGGTCAGGCGGAAACCTTTGCAAAATCGGAACAGGATAAGTGCAAAGATCGACGTTGAGAATGCTTTTGACGGCTTCTGGTCGCTTGCGATCGTCTATTCCAACCAAGGCAGATTTCGCGAGTGCTTTGATGAGTACGGAAAAGCGCTTGAGCTCAAGCCGGACGAGCCCGACCTGCTTGCGGAAATGGGCGAGGCGTTGATGTATGCAGGCAGGTTTGACGATGCCATCAAGCAGATCAACCGCGCCATCCAACTCAAGGATGGCAAGCCGCCATACTGGTACCTCTGGAATCGCGCCCGCGTCCATTACATGAGCATGAAGTTCCAGGATGCGCTGGACACCATTGCCACTATCAAGGACCCTCCGGCCGATGTTTTCCTGATTACCGCGGCGAGCAAAGCTAGGTTGGGAGACATTCAAGGCGCAAGGGACGACATGGCTATATTCACCAGGAGCGATCCAAACTGGTCAGTCGCAAAATCCGCGCACTACCGATATGTCAATGACAGTGACCGCCAGCACTGGCTCGGCGGCCTGCGACTGGCGGGGTTGAAGGAAAAATAGAACAGCCGGCTGGCAGCGATCTCGCCGTGCTAGACTGGATGCGCGGTGACCGCCTATGATCCTGCCTGCATGAGGTACTGCATGGCGAATTATGCCAATGGCCTTTGGAATTGACCGTCTTTGCCCCTGTTGGTGAATGGTGCCGGGCCTTGGCTTCACCGGCTAGCCCGAAGGCGGTCGGTTCCTGCTCATTTGCCTGCCCGGGACGTACGCGAAGATGAAAACAACCAGCCCCTACTGCCCGTCCTCCGCCTCGCCAAATCCCATGCCTCGTTCAACGGCGTGTTTTCCGTATTTTCCGCGTAACTTGTCGATAGCCTGTTCGGCCTTGGTAAGAGCCGCAAAACGCGCATCAAGTGTGGCGGTTTCCGTTTGTGGAAGCGCTTCGCTGAGGTTCGAAATTCCAACGCCGATCAGCCGGAACTCCGTGCCTGTTGCTTCGCGTTTCAAAAGGGGCTGGGCGGCGGAGAATATATTGTGGGCAAGCTGCGTGGGCTTGTCCAATGTCGTATTGCGGGTGCGGGTCTTGAAATCTGTTGTCTTGAGCTTCAGGGCCACGGTCAATCCGGCGAGCCCGTCCTTCTTGGCGCGCCACGAAACCCGTTCGGACAATTGCCAGAGAATGCGCTCAAGCGCGTCGTAAGCGCTGATATCGTTGTTGAATGTTGTTTCCGCGCTGATGCTCTTGGATTCATCTTTGACGGAAACGCTGCGCGCGTCCTCGCCTCTTGCGAGATGAAACAATCTCGCTCCCATCACGCCATAGCGGCGCAGGAGTTCGGCCCGCTCCATTCCCTGCAGCTGGCCAATGCGGGTGATGCCGTCTTTCATGAGTTGGTCCTGAAAAGCGCGGCCCACACCCCAGATCAAGCTTACGGATTTTTCAGCCAGAAAGGCTAGCGCTTCCGCCTTGCCAATGACCGAGAACCCGCGCGGCTTTTCAAGGTCGGAGGCAACTTTCGCGAGATACTTGTTATAGGAGAGGCCGGCGGACGCGCTGATGCCGATTTTCTCCTCGATGGTTTTGAGCAGCGCCGCAAGGGACAGGGCGGGGCTTTTGCCATGCAGCCGGGTGGTTCCAGTGAGATCAAGGAAAGCCTCGTCAATCGACAGGGGCTCGACCAGCGGCGTCAATTCAAGCATGAGTTCGCGCACTTGCTGGCCCACAGCGGAATATTTGCGGATATCAGGCTTGATGACGATGGCCTCGGGACAAAGTTTCAAGGCCTTGAACATCGGCATCGCGGACCTGACACCCTTGATGCGGGCCACATAGCAGGCGGTTGAAACGACTCCCCGCTTTGCTCCGCCAATGATAACGGGCTTGTCCCTGAGTTCGGGATTGTCACGCTTTTCGACCGCCGCGTAGAACGCATCGCAATCGATATGGGCAATCGAGAGATCGTGCAGTTCCGGATGGTGCTTCAATCGGGGGCCATGGCAGTTTGGGCAGCGCGAAGTTTCCACAGTGACAACAGTGAAGCAATCGCGGCAAAATCCCAAAGCATGAAGCGTTTCAGCCATTGATGAGACAATAGCGCCGATTTAGGGCGGGTTAAACCAGGGTTTCCATCGCGCGATTTCCCGAACCTGAAAAACGGTTCGGAATTAACTCAAGGCATCCCTTATACGGTAATACATCATCGCGGCCACCAGAATCGGCGTTCTTGCAATGCCACCAGGGAAGGGGAGGTGTTTGATGCGCGCCAGCAGATCAAATCTTTCAGCCACACCGCGAATGGCCTCGGCCATCAACTTTCCGTAGAGCCCCGAGAGCGCCACGCCTTGGCCGGAATAGCCATGAGCGTAATAGACTGTGGGCGAAAGCCTGCCGCAATCAGGTATGCGGTTTGAGGTGATGGCGATGTGGCCACCCCAAGCGTAGTCGATTTTGACATCTCGCAGCTGCGGGAAAACATCGGTCATCCGGGGCCGCATGTATTCGCCAAGATCGCGGGGCGCTATGCCCGAGTAGCTGGCGCGCCCGCCAAACAACATGCGGGTGTCCGGCGAGCGGCGGTAATAATCCACAATGAACTTGGTGTTGGCCACCGCTTCATTGTCCCGGATCAGGGATTTCGCGCGCTCCTCGCCCAGCGGCTCTGTCGCAATGATGTAGCTGGCCACGGGCATCACGCGGCCATACAGGTCTTTAACCACGCGGTTCAGGTAGGCATTGCCAGCGATCACCATGAACTTGGCCCGAACGATACCCTGTTCCGTGCGCGCTGATGGCGCGCTGCCGGTGTCAACGTCTGTCACACGTGACCGCTCATAAATCACTGCGCCGCTCGCAAGGGCGGCGCGGGCGAGACCAAGACAATAGTTCAACGGATGCAAATGCCCGGCCTCGCTTTCGCGCAGGGCCCCATGATAAATCCTGGTGCCCAGCTTTTGCTCAAGCTCGCCTTTGTTCAGCAGGGTAACGCCAGCGACCCCAAGCTCTTCGAATTCGTCGCGCCATGCCTTGAGCTCATCGAATTGATGCGCTTTGGGTATGCAGTGCAAATAGCCCCAGATGAGGTCGCAATTGATGTTGTGCTTCTCAAGCCGCTGTTTCAAAAGGGTTTTAGACTCCTCGGCCAGCGCGAAGCACTTCCGTGCGTCAGCCTTGCCCAGCTGGTTTTCAATTTTCTGCTGGCCGCTGGAAAACCCGGTGCAAACCTGTCCGCCATTGCGCCCCGAAGCGCCATAACCCACGTGCTCGGCTTCCAGCACCACAACCTTGTAACCTGCAGTTGCAAGCTCAAGCGCTGCGGAAAGCCCGGTGTAGCCTGCCCCAATGATGCAAACATCGGCGGAAACCTCGCCCTTCAGGCTTTCGCATGAAACCGATGAATTGGCCGTGGCTTGATAATAGGAGAGGGCGTCGATTGATTTAACCATAACAGGAGCTTTAGCTGACCCCCTTTTGCTTGGTCAAGAAGTGGCGCTACAATGGCTTCGATTCAGCAACCACAGGTTACCCATGTCGCGATCATCATTCGAGGAGTTCATCTCAGAAAACAAGATCAGCGAGGTCGAGTGTTTGGTGGCCGATATGTCGGGCACTGCACGGGGAAAGATCCTGCCGCCCAAGAAATTCCTGTCTGGGCAGAAATCGCGGGGGCTGCGCGTTCCAGAAGAAGTTTTCACGCTCACGATTAACGGGCGCTTCGTTTCCGACACTGAGGCCGTGAGCGACAGCGCCATCGATATCTATATGGAGCCAGATGCGGAGACCACGCGGCTGGTGCCCTGGTACTCTGAGCCCACGGCGCAGGTTATCTGCGATGCGTTTCATCTCAATGATGAACCAGTTGAAATAGCACCCCGCCATGTGTTGAAGCGGGTGCTTGGCCTCTACAAGGCGCAAGGGTGGCGGCCTGTCGTGGCGCCTGAACTGGAATTCTACCTCTGCAAGAAAAATCTTGATCCGGATTATCCAATTGAGTCGGCAATTGGCCGCTCGGGCCGCAAGGAATCGGGCGGCCAAGCCTATGGGATTGACGCCGCCAATGATTTTGATCCCGTGGTGGAGGATATTTTCGATTATTGCGAAGCCCAGGAACTTGATGTTGATACCCTGTCGCATGAAGCGGGGCCCGCCCAGCTCGAGATCAATTTCAATCACGGAGATCCGCTTGAGTTGGCCGATCAGGTGTTTCTGTTCAAGCGCACCGTCCGCCAAGCGGCGCTCAAGCATGACCTCTATGCGACGTTCATGGCCAAGCCCCTGCAAAATGAGCCTGGCTCTTCCATGCACATCCATCAATCGGTGCTGGATGCCAAAACGGGCAAGAATGTTTTCGCCGGCCGCGATGGCAAACCATCAAAGCTGTTCTTGAATCACATCGGCGGCCTCCAGCGCTATATGTCGGCAGCCTTGCCATTCTGTGCGCCGAACGTGAATTCCTATCGGCGTCTGGTGCCCGAGTCCGATGCGCCAACCAATGTGCATTGGGCCCATGACAATCGCACCGTCAGCTTGCGGGTTCCCGCATCGAACGCCGCCAACTTGCGAGTGGAGAATCGCGTGCCTGGCGCGGACGCAAATCCCTATCTCGCCTTTGCCGCTTCGCTCGCGTGCGGCTATCTAGGCATGATGGAGCGGATAAAACCGTCTGACCCGGTCACGGGTTCGGCGTACCGCTACGCCCACACTTTACCCATCAACCTTGATGAAGCGCTTGATAAATTGAACTACACCAAATCGCTCAAACAGGTCATGGGTGAGAAGTTTGTCGAGGCTTACCAGGACGTGAAGTTCGAAGAGATGCAGCACTTCCGCCGGGTCATAAGTTCCTGGGAGCGGGAATTCCTGCTGCTGAATGTTTAACCCAGGGCGCTTAGAGTTGTGAATGCGGACAAGGCTTCCTTGCTGGATTTGACGTGCAGCACGGCGGCTCCATCATGGGACAGGAATTCCTTCACTTTGGCGTCGACGTCATCGCCAAGCGCTATGCTGACAACAAGGGCGCCAAAGGATTTCGACCATGCGGTGAAATCAGGGTTGGCCAAATCTGTTCCCGACACGCGATTGGGATAGAGCCTGGCCTGATAGGTGCGGATTGTGCCGTAGATGCCGTTGTCTGAAATCACGATTTTGGTTTTTGCGCCATATTGCATGGCGGTCGCAAGCTCCTGACCCGTCATCAGCGCGCCGCCATCGCCCACAAATGCGATCGCCATGCGGGTGTCGTCAGCCAGCCCAGCGGAAACGGCTGCCGGAACGCCAAAGCCCATGGCGCCAGCGATGGCGCCCAGCAGTGTGTTCCGCGGCGTCATGATCCAATGCCGGTGGACCCAAGTGGACATATTGCCTGCGTCGGTTGTGATGATCGCATTGGGCGGCGCCTGGGCGGCTATTGAAACAACCACGCGCCCAAAATCCACGCCGTCCTCCGGCTCTGGCGATTTGAAGATCTGGAATCCCTTCACGAAGTCATTGATCGATGAGCGCCAGGATTCACGCGCCGATGAAACAACTTTGGGATTGAGCGCCAGCTCAGACAGCACTGCGATGGGATCGGCCACCAATCCGAAATCCGCCCTGAACACTTTGCCAATGGGCTCGCCATCGGTGTAGATATGGATGAGTTTTTGTTTTGGCTCCGTGGCCGATGGGAATGTGTAGTTCAAACTGGCAACATCGCCGAGCCTGGTTCCCACGGCAATGATCAAGTCAGCGCTGGCCAGCACCTGCCGGTGTTTCGGCGGGTTTCCAAATCCGAGGTGACCTGCATAGAGCGGTGAAGCATTGTCGAAAATGTCCTGATTTTTCCACGTGACCGCCACGGGTACGCGCAAAGCTTCGGCGAATTGCGCCAGCGCCGCCGCGCCCTTGGCCCCACGTAAAACGGCGCCTGCGACGACAATGGGTTTTTCGGCCGCATCAATCAGGGCCAGTATCCTTGCGATGTCACCCGCCGAATGGTGGGCAACAGCAACTGGGATGGGCGCGGGAACAACCTCACCCGCTGCATCGCTCAATACATCTTCCGGCAGTGAAATGATCACTGGGCCGGGCGTGCCTTCGCAAGCCAGGCGGAGTGAACGGGAGACAATTTCCCCGATCTTGTGGCCTTCGAAAACTTCAAAAACGCCCTTGGCCATTCCGCCGAAGAATTGCCCGTAGTCAATTTCCTGAAATGCGCCGCGTCCGCGCTCTTCGCGCGAAACCTGGCCAACGATCAACAAGACAGGCACCGCGTCCTGCTCCGCCACGTGAATGGCGATGGAGCCATTGGTGGCGCCGGGACCACGGCTCACCAGGAACACGGCGGGCTTGCCCGTCAGCTTCGCTTCGGCGACGGCCATGAACCCCGCGCCCGACTCGCGCCTGCAAACGATAATTTCGATGGGACTGTCAAAAAGCGCGTCCAGAAGCGCAAGGTAGCTTTCGCCCGGCACACAATAAACCCGTTTTACGCCGTGGGCTTCCAGGCATCCAACAATAACGTCCGCCGCGCGCATAACTCTGCTCCAACTCGTTCAAGGCAACTTCAGTGATGCCTTGAACAGGAAGCGTTGTCGAGCTTGATTAGGGCAGGGAAGCGGCGGTTTCAGTGGCGCCTGCTGCCTTGGCTTTTTTATACCATTCCGCTGCCTTGGCAGCGTCCGGCGTTATGCCTTGCACCTTCAGCTTCTTGTAGACTGCGGGATCGTAGGTTTTGGCGACTCCCGCGGCGCCCTCAGCGGCGCCCATCTGGAAGGCGCGGGCATAAAACTGGCGCGCAATAACAAGATCGCCGGATTTCAGGAGCACGTCACCTTTTTCCAAAAGGCCCGAAACCTCCGCCGATACAACAGCCTTCGTTGGCGTTGCCGCAGGCTCAATGGTTTCAGGCTCAGCTCCAACTTCAACAGGCTGTGGCAGTTGAATTGCCTCCGCGGCAGGTTTCGAGATTGACAGTACGCCGGTTTCCGGTGGAGCGCTCGCTGGCGTGATTTTCAGGGCCGCAGCGTTGTCGCTCAATGCCACCGTCAATTCCTTGGTGGGGGCGGCAAGTTCTCCGGTCTTTGTTTCAATGGCTGAAATGGAAACATCAAACTCGGTCGCGTCAGACTGCGGCACAAACAGGTTGATGCCGGTTTCCTCGCCATCCTTGAGAATCCAGGCTGTATCCGAAATCTTTGTTCCGGCGCTCAAGTAAGCTGATTTTGGCAAGCCAGACACCTTGATTGCAAGAACCTGATTCTCGAAGGCCGGATCAGCGCTGAGCGCCAAGGGTATCATGCTGTTGAGCGTGCCGGTCACATCAGCGACGCTCAGCGAGGCGATAGCGATGGGTTTCTTGGCTATTGTGGTGGATTCGCCGACGGCAGCCGCCGCAGGTTCAACGCTGGCTGTTTCCTGGGCAGTTGTTTGAACAACCACGGGCTCAGTTTCGCTTGGCAGCAGTCCAGCGACAAACGCATAGCCGGAAGCCGTGGCTTCCGAAAGCCTGTCATATTGAGTTGCGGCAAATCCGACCGAGCCGCCAATAACCAGCGCGGCAACGCCCGCCATAAGAAATCCTGACCCGAGCGTGGAGCGTTTACTGGTTTTCGGCGGATAACCCAGGTTTTCATTGGCCGTTCTGTTGTTTCCATAGCCGCGGTCATGAGCGCGCAAGTCATCTAAAGGCATGGTTGGCCGAGACGGAATGGGAGGCATCACCGTCCGCGTTGTCTGGAATTCTCTTTGCTCGCGCTGTCTGTCCATGACGCGCTGGCGATATTGCTCATAGGCTTCGCTATTGGATGGATGAGTTGCCACTGGTTGCTCCTTGTTCTGCCGGTACTGATCAACTAGGTACTCCGAATCATCACTGACGCCATGCTGTGCGAGCCACGATGGGGGTGCAATTGCGCCATTTTCAGGGTCATCGTTCATGGCAGCTTCACGCTGTCTTTTCGGCAGGGGATGATTCATTTGGGGCTCCTATTGCAATTTTGTCAGGATTTCAGTTTCTGGTTCGGCGGTTTCCGCCTCATTTTTTTCCCTGGCTGTCAAATAAGGCTTCCAGCCCGGGACCGCTGCCAGAAAGTTTGTGCGCTGCTCTTCAGAAAGCGTGTTCAGGTAGTTTTCGAACAAGGCCGCGTTGAATTTGTTCAGTTTGTTGAAACGCTCCGAACGGTTGGGCCAATCGAAAACGGCGAGAACCAAGGCTGAGGCGACGGTTTCGACAAATTCGCCTTCGGGTATGAGGTTTGGCAAATCAGCGGCGGAAAGAATGGCTGGAGAGAAGGCGTCTGCCAGGTCTTCAGCCACGGAAATCTGCAGAATATGAAACTCATTGCTGTTCTTGATTGAGGCAAGCAGCGGATAAGTGTCAGCGCCTGCAAATATGGCGGCGTCCAGGCGCCCTTCTTCAAGCTGGGTGACAGCTTTTTTGCCCGAGGTCGAAACACGATCAAAGGCAACGTCAAAATTTCCAAAAATCAGATCAGCCGCGACGAATTCATCGCTGTCAACCGGGCCAGTCGCAACCCGCTTGCCAGCAAGGCTTTCGAGATTGGCAAAATCCTTGCGCGCCACGATTATGACATTGACGTTTGCCAGCTTGGCCAAATAGGAGATTTTGTCGGCCTCAGTGCTGTAAAGCTTGTGCTTTTTCACGTAGGCGAGGCTGTCGGAGGCAATCATCGCAACATCGACGCCGCGCAAAAACAGGAGATCATTGATGGACTGGAGGCCGCCGCGGCCGACGACTGGCAAAATGCGAAGACCCTCGTTGTGATCCAGCGCGTCCGCGATAAGAAGCGCATCGTCAATCAACTCAGGCTGGCTTGCCAGCAAGCCAACCGCGCCTTGATTCAGTTTCAATGAACGCGATTCAGCAGCTTGAACGCCAAGAGTCATGGCTGCAAAGACTAAGATACACCAAAACAAACCGACGGCATTTTTCAACACCAAATCCCTCTCAATTTACGCATCCCCACCTCGCACACGCCTGTTCCGCCAGTGTGCAATCTTTACTTTGAGGTAATAATTACAACCACAATGTGGCAAACAACCGACTAGAATGTGATTTCTTATTAACCAATTAGATCAATAGGATAACAGCTTTGAACACCATTGACGAGGCTAAAGCAAGGATCAAGGGCAAGAATCTTCGAACTCGTTATGCCTGAGGTTAACGACGGGCGGATTGTGGCGGCTGCGCAAAGATTGCGCGATCTCGGACTTGCCGAACCTCTTGTACTAGGCCATCAGATTGGGGCTGCAAGCGATCAACATATTGATGTTATTGTTAGAAACAGAGAAAAAATGTCACGGTCCTTGGCCGCCAGACTGCTGAAAAGACCGCTCTATTTGGCGGCGGCAATGGTTGCAACGGGGGAGGTGAACGCCATGGTGGCGGGAGCCGCCAACCCGACTGCCAAGATAATTGAGGCCGGGCTGATGGCGATTGGCCTGCGGGCGGATGTGCAAACGCCATCAAGTTTTTTTCTGATGCAATGGCCCGGGCGCAGCCTCATTTTCGCTGACTGCGCGGTGAATGTGCAGCCCACAGCCGCCCAGCTTGCCGATATCGCGGTGGCATCGGCAGCCAGCGCCGCAAAGATTCTGGATGAGGTTCCCCGCGTGGCTCTGCTGTCATTTTCGACCAAGGGCAGCGCCAATCATCCCGACGTGGACAAGATTACCGAAGCCCTGCAGATTGCCCGCAAGCGCAATCCAGCATTGCTGATTGATGGCGAGATGCAAGGCGATGCCGCGCTTTCGCCGGTGGTTGCTGCGAGGAAAATGAAGGAAATTGGCGAGGTCGCAGGCCGCGCGAATGTGCTGGTTTTCCCCGATCTTGACGCGGGCAATATCGCCTACAAGTTGACGCAGTATCTCGGCGGCTGCCAGGCGGTAGGTCCCATCCTGCAGGGCTTCGCCAAGCCCATATCCGATCTCTCGCGGGGGGCGAGTGTGGAAGACATTGTGGACACCGCATCCTTGCTGCTCGCCATGTCACTGGAGCAATAGCGCATTCACGTGCTTGGCGATCACCAGTTCTTCGTTGGCCGGCACGATATGAACCTGCGCTGGCAGCCAGCCCATATGCGCCAGAATTTTGCCTCGGATGATTTCCGAATTCTCGCCAATGCCGCCGGTAAACGCAATGGCGTCAAGGCCCCCCATGGCGACGGCGAGCGATCCCGCATGGCGGGCGGCGTGGTAGCAGTAATAGTCCACGGCCTCGACGGCTGTTTGTTCTCTGCTCGCCAGCAACTCGCGCATATCAGATGTGATGCCGGACACGCCACGCAGGCCGCTGCGGCGATATAGCAAATCTTCAAGTTGATCGACGCTCAGTTTTTCATCGCGCATGAGGGCAATCAACACGCCGGGGTCGATGGAGCCGGAACGGGTGCCCATCACCAACCCGTCAGCGGTTGAAAATCCCATTGTCGTCGCAACGCTCTTGCCATCCAGAACCGCGCACATGCTGGAGCCATTTCCAAGATGCGCCATAAGCAGGCGCCGTGGGATTTTTTTACCAAATGCCGCCACAACATGCTCATAGTTCAGCCCATGAAAACCGTAACGCTGATAACCCCGTTCGTGATATTCGCGCGGCAGGGGCAATCGCCTGGCGATGTCCGGTTGGCCAGCATGGAAAGCCGTGTCGAAACAGGCAACTTGCGGGACGCCCGGCATAAGACGGCGCAATTCAGCCAGCACCTCAAGGCCGAAAGGCATGTGCAACGGGGCCAGGGCGCACAGGTCCCGTAATTCTGCAAGTGTTCTTTCATCTACCTGTGTCGCCTTGATGAATTTTGCGCCGCCATGCACAATGCGGTGGCCAACACCGGCAAATTCCGAAATTTGCAATCCAGCTTCGCTTAGCCAGCGCGCAACTTGGTGTCCGGCATTCGTGAGGTCAGAAGCCTGGCCCTTTCGAACAAGCTTCACGCCGTCGAACACCGCATATTTCAGCGTTGAAGAGCCGGCGTTCACGACGAGGATCAAGGCCATCTGCCTTAGCCTGGAGCGGTTACATCCGTATGCTTGTATTTTTCCAGGACGCGCGATGGATATTTGAGCGCATCGCGGCGGAACGGGTCGCCCAGTTCCTGGGTCACCATCACCTCAATAACAGTTGTCTTGCCGCGCTTCTGCGCGTCGCAGGCCTTGTCCAGCGCCTCGCCGACACCGCCAAGATTGTCAACTGTCACACCTTCCGCGCCAAGTGATCGGGCAACTTCCGCCCAGCTCGGGTTCTTGAGGTTCACGCCGAGGAATTGGGTGTCGTAGAAATCCACCTGGTTCTTTTTTTCAGCGCCCCACTGCTTGTTATGGAACACCACCGCAGTCACCGGAATATCCTCGCGCACGCAGGTCAGGATTTCGCCGAAACTCATGCCCCAGGCGCCATCGCCCACGTATGCCACGGCTGGCCGGTCCGGCTGCGCCACTTTTGCGCCGATGACTGAGGGCAAGGCATAGCCGCAATTGCCGAAACTCATGGCGGCCAGCATCGAATTGGGTTGATTGAAGCGGAGATAGGAATTGGACACCGAGCAGATATTGCCGATATCGGTTGAAACCATGGCGTTTTTTGGCATCGCCTTTTCAAGTTCGCGCAGCATTTGGCGGGGATGCATGTAAGGCGAGCCTTTGGCGATCTCGATGGACCACGCGTCTTTCTCATGCGCCCACTCATTCAGCTCTTTTTCCCACGCTGCCTTTTCGGAGGCGATGCGCTTCTTGCGTTCGTCGGCGTTGTCAGCGCAGGCCAGCTTGCGGTTTGCGAGGCGGTAGGACATGGCCTTGGCCGCTTCCCTGGCATCGCCCACAATGCCAACGGAAATCTGCTTCACCAGGCCCAGCATCCGGTGATCCGTGTCGATCTGAATGATCTTGGCGTGTTTCGGCCAATAGTCCATGCCATGCTGGGGCAGGGTGCCGAACGGCCCGAGCCTGGTGCCAAGCGCCACCACAACGTCAGCATCCGCGATCAGCTTCATGGCGGCCTTGGAACCCTGATAACCCAAGGGCCCGCACCACAGCGGATGATCGGCAGGAAATGAATCATTGTGCAGATAGGAATTCACCACTGGCGCGTTGAGCTGCTCAGCCAGGGCGATGGCTTCCTTCGTGCCGCCCGAAAACAGGACGCCGCCGCCTGCGACAATTACCGGAAACTTTGCTTTGGCCAACAGATCAGCGGCCTCGTCGAGGCTTTCATCGGCACCTGGCCCACGGGAAATCCGGCGGGGCTTTGAAATTTCATAATCTGCCTCACCATAGAAATTGTCGCGCGGAATATTGAGCTGGGTTGGCCCGCGCTCGCTCATCGCCATGTCAAAGCAGCGCGCCGTTAGCTCTGCCATGCGGGGGTGCTTGGAAACATGGGCCTGATATTTGGTGATCTTGGAGAAAATTGGCAGCTGCTCGGTTTCCTGAAAGCCGCCCAGGCCCATGGTGCCGGTGCCGGTTTCTGGGGTGATGACCACAACTGGCGAATGCGCCCAATAAGCCGCCGCAGTTGACGTCACAAAATTTGTGATGCCGGGGCCGTTCTGCGCGATGCAAACACCGTGTCTCCCCGATACACGGGAATAGCCATCCGCCATGTGGCCCGCACCTTGCTCATGGGCTGTGGGGATAAAGCGGATGCCAGCTGTTGGAAACAGATCGAGGGCGTCCATATAGGCCGAGCCGACAATGCCGAATACATCGGTCACGCCATAGGCAACGAGAGTCTCCACGAAAGCTTCCGACGCGGACATCTTGGGCATGGGGCAGGGCTCCTTAGGCACTCGTGATGGGGTGTATCTAGCAGAAATCTGGCCCCATGCTAGGACCAGATGAAGCCGGTCGGAGGTCCAGTGGCTTGAGCGGATGAGGGCCCTTACGACTTCAGCTCAATTTCAATAAACGCATAATCGCCATCATTGGCGTTGATCACGTCATGTTCAACGCCGACTTTGCGGAAATATGGCACGCCCTTTTTCATTTCGGCAAAGCTGGCGCCATCTTTGGTTTCCAACTTAACTTTCCCGTCCATAAGCGGCACCACAACATAGTCATGCTCATGCCGATGCCAGCCCGTATTGGCGCCCGGGGCGAAGCGCCACTCGGTGACGATGACGCGATCATTTTCAATGTGGACTTTGGGGGTTGCGGTTCCGGTCATGATTCTGCTCCTCATTGTTTTCCCAAGTTGACGAGGAACTTGACGGCTTCGCAAGTATGTTACATTATAACATTCATGTCATTTCCCAATCCCCAGCATGATCACACCCATTGCACCGCGGACCTGATTGCCAAGGCGGAACGAACGTGCGAGCGGCGCGGCAGCAAATTGACTGGTCAACGCCGGGACATTCTGAATTGCGTGGCGGAGCGCCATTCGGCTGTTGGCGCCTATGACATCATTGACCGCATGGCGGAACGGGGTGCAAGGCCGGCACCCATCACGGTCTATCGCGCTCTTGATTTTCTTCTGGCTCACGGGCTGGTGCACAAGATTGAAAGCCGCAACGCGTTTGTCGCCTGCACGCATTCCCACGAAGGCCATCCGGCAGCGCTCCTGATTTGCGAGGACTGTGGCACGGTTGCCGAACTCGACGCGCCCGAAATATACGAAAGCTTGGTAGCGCAGGCAAAAGGCCAAAATTTTCACGCCGCGCAAACATTAATTGAAATGTCCGGAACCTGCGGTTCCTGCGCAGGAAAGAACTGAAATGCTGAAAGCCAATGACGCCATGCTGAGCGCCAGGGACGCAACCCTCGTTCTGAATGGCCGCAAGATTTCTGGACAAGGTGAACCTCGACGTCAGGAAGGGTGAAATCGTCACGGTCATTGGCCCGAATGGCGCAGGGAAATCAACGCTGGTCCATGCGATGCTGGGGCTGCTGCCGCTGACCGCCGGCCAGATCATCCGGCGCGAAAATCTGCGGATTGGATTCGTGCCGCAGAGTTTTTCAAGCACCTTCACAGTGCCCATGAACGTGAAGAGGCTCTTGTCCCTCACATTGAAACCGTCCGACAAGGAAATTGAAACGGCATTGGAGAAAACCGGCATCGCGCATTTGAAAGAGCAAAGCGTTGCCTCCCTCTCAGGCGGCGAACTGCAGCGCGCCCTGCTGGCGAAAGCGCTATTGCGCAGTCCCGACTTGCTGGTGCTGGATGAGCCGGTGCAATCCGTCGATTTCATTGGCGAGGTCAAGCTTTATGAATTGATCTCCGATATCCGCAAATCCCATGGCTGCGGCATTCTCATGGTGAGCCACGATCTGCACATGGTGATGGCGGAAAGCGATCATGTCGTTTGCCTGAACGGCCATGTGTGCTGCGAAGGCGGGCCAGAAAAGGTGCAGCTCGATCCGGAATTCGCCAAGCTGTTCGGCCCATCCGCGATCAAGATGATTGCCGCTTACGCCCACCACCATGACCATGACCACGAACCTCACGGGTCCCACGACCATGACCATCACCACAAGCATTGACGGGGCTTTCCAATGACCACGCTTTTTGACCCCGCCTGGCAGCGCGCAATTCTCGCGGGCCTTGCCGTCGCCCTGGTGGCGGGCCCAATCGGTTGCTTCATTGTGTGGCGCCGCATGGCCTATTTTGGCGAAACCCTGGCCCATGCCGGCTTGCTGGGCGTTGGCATTGGCATGATGCTCAGCGTCGACATCATGTTTGGGGCGCTCATCACGTCCGTGATGCTGGTGGCCATTCTTCTGTTTTTGAGAAGTCGCAAGCAGCTTGCGCTCGATACGTTGCTGGGCATGCTGTCGCATACAGCCTTGGCGCTTGGCATGATTTCCGTGGGCGCCGCCGCGATGGATGACGGACATGGCCATGCTGGCGAAGAAACGGGAGCTGGTGCGGCAGGCCATTCAGCCATTGAAGCGCAGGGCGATGGCCATGTGGATGTGCTTTTTGGCGACATCATGCAAGTGACAACGGTCAATGTTGTGGGGATATGGCTTGCCGCGATCTTCGTGACCGCTGTCATCATCTGGCTTTGGCGCGAACTTGTCGCGGTGTCCGTGCATGAGGATCTGGCCCGCGCCGAGGGCGTGAATGCCCGGTGGGTGGAAGCAGCTTTTATGGTGATTGCCGCGATCGCCATGACAATGGCCATGAAAATCATGGGTCTTCTGCTGATCACGGCGCTTATGGTCATTCCCGCCGCCGCCGCCAGGCGGGTGGCCCGGTCGCCGGAATCCATGGCCCTGTGGGCCGCCTTGTTTGCCGCGATTGCGGTCATGGCCGGATTGGGAATATCCAGTTATTCGGGGGTGCTGGCGGGGCCTGCGATTGTGCTGGCGGCGTCTTCGATCTTCGTGTTGACCTCAATCGCTCCCAAGGGCAGTTAGGAGCCATGGCAGAGGCATTGGGATTTTCGGCAATTCAGACACGGCGTCATTCAGTCGGCGTGATGGTCGGCGGCGTCAAGGTGGGAGGCGGCGCCCCCATCGTTGTGCAATCCATGACGAACACCGATACGGCCGACGTTGAAGGCACCGCGCTGCAAAGCGCGGCACTTGCCAAGGCAGGTTCGGAACTTGTGCGCATCACAGTCGACCGCGAAGAGTTGGCCAGGGCCGTGCCTCACATTCGAAACCGCTTGGACCAGATGGGTGTCACCGTGCCGCTGGTGGGTGATTTTCACTACAACGGCCACACACTGCTGAACGACAACCCGGCTTGCGCTGAAGCCCTGGCGAAATATCGCATCAATCCAGGCAATGTGGGCTTCAAGGAGAAGAAGGACCGCAACTTCTCGATGATGATCGAGACAGCGCTCAAATTCAATCGTCCGGTTCGCATTGGCGTGAATTGGGGTTCACTTGATCAGGCCCTATTGACGCAATTGATGGATGAAAACGCGAAACTGCCCGAGCCTCTGCCAGCACGCGGCGTCATGCACGAAGCGGTGGTGCAGTCGGGAATTTTGTCGGCGGCGCGGGCCGAAGAGCTCGGCATGAGGCCAAATCGAATCATCATCTCGGCCAAGTGCTCCGAGGTGCAGGATTTGATCGCCGTCTACCGCTTGCTCGCCGCGCGGTGCGGGCATGCCCTGCATCTCGGATTGACCGAAGCAGGCATGGGTTCAAAAGGCATAGTGGCTTCCACTGCGGCGCTTGGTGTTTTGCTGCAGGAAGGCATTGGCGACACCATCCGCATTTCACTGACACCAGAACCCGGCGGCGACCGCACCCGCGAAGTCATCGTCGCGCAGGAGATATTGCAAACCATGGGTCTGCGCGCCTTCGCCCCCATGGTGATCGCCTGTCCGGGCTGCGGGCGCACCACATCCACAACCTTTCAGGAACTGGCGCAGGACATCCAGCTCTACGTGCGCGACCGCATGGACGACTGGCGCAAGGATTACCCCGGTTTTGAAAACCTGTCGCTGGCGGTCATGGGCTGCATCGTCAATGGCCCTGGCGAATCCAAACACGCCGATATTGGAATATCGCTGCCCGGCACCGGCGAAGTGCCAACGGCGCCTGTCTACATTGATGGAAAAAAGACCGCGACACTGAGGGGCGAAAACATCTCGCAGCAGTTCAAGGACATTGTTGAGGGTTATGTGAGGAGCCGCTGGGGCTAGCCGGGGCTGTCAGGCGGCTGCGTTAATTTCCACAATGTTCCAATCCGGGTCGAGAAAATAGGCTTGCGGGAATTTGGCGACGCTGTCCCGCTTGATGAGGAGGCGCTTGGGGTCATCATCAGCGGCATTTTCGCGGAATCCTTTCGACGCAAGAAGCCTCATGACAGCCTCAAAATCATCAACCCGCAGCGCGAAATGCGTGTCGCCGGTGTCGATGACGGAACTCTTGCGGAATGTTCCCTTTGGGTTTGCAATCAGATGCAGTTGCGACGCTCCAAAGGAAAACCATGTGCCCGCGACGGAGAAGGGTGGCCTCGGAATTTGTGTCATGCCAAGTTTTTCCGCATAGAACGTGGTTGAGCGCTCGAGGTTGGAGCAGACAATTGATACGTGATGCAGCATGGAATAGTTCATGACATTCTCCAGGCGGGGCTTGTGTCAGCGTTTTCTTAACATGATGAAGCGAGCGGCGTCGCTCAAAATCTCTGCCCGCTGTCCGTAGACGCCCAGCGCCGCAACAGCCGACGCCACTAAACTCCTTGCCTTGGCCCGCGCTGCTTCGCGCCCAGTCAGCGAGACAATTGTGGCCTTGCCTCGCTTCACGTCTTTCTGGGTGGCCTTGCCGAGTTGTTCAGCCGATGAATCCATGTCCAGGAGATCATCGGTGATCTGAAACGCCAGTCCAATGTCATCGGCATATTTCCGCAACGGAGTTCGCTCTGCGCCCGCCAGAATTGCTCCAGCTTCGCAGGCAAAGCGGAAGAGGGCGCCGGTTTTGTGGGATTGAATGCGGATGATTTTATCGACCGATGAAGCGCCGGCTGTTTCGGCCTCGATATCCAGCATCTGTCCGCCTGCCATGCCGTCTTTGCCCGACGCCTTCGCCAGCTCAAGAATCAGAGCGCTGCGAATGCGAGCATCGCTGTGCGTGGCGGGATCGGCCAAAATCTCAAAGGCGAAAGTCAGCAGTGAATCGCCAGCGAGAATGGCAGTGGCTTCATCGAAATGCCGGTGCGCCGTAGGCTTGCCACGGCGAAGATCGTCATCATCCATCGCAGGCAAATCATCATGGACGAGCGAATAACAATGCACGCATTCGAGCGCAGCACCGACGCGCAGGGCGCTCGCTTCGCTCACGCCGAACAGCCGCGCCGATTCCAAAACAAGAAACGGGCGCAGTCTCTTGCCCGCCCCCAGGACCGCATAACGCATCGCCTCAAGCAATCTGGGAGAGGCGCTCTCGCCCAACAACCCGTCAAGCAGGGCATCGGTTTTCGAAGCCGCGTGGCTCAAAGCTGTTTCAAACCTGGTTTCTGCTGTTGACGTCAAGGCCCGACCTGTGTGTTAAGCTGCATCTGTGTAGTGAAATGACAATTGAAACTCAATCAGAACTGGCCCCGGTGCCAAAAAGATACCTTGCGCATTTGAAGCCCTGGCAACGAAAAACCGCCTTCGCGCTGGCCTTTCTGGTCGCCTGGCCTGTCGTAATGACCGTAATCTATGCGGTTGTGCCGCCGCCGTTTTCGAATGTCATGATTCTCCGCCTGTTCAGCGGCAATGGCATCACCAAGGATTGGGTCAGCCTTGATGAAATGTCGCCCCATCTCGCGAGCGCTGTCATATCCTCCGAAGATGCGCGGTTTTGCGAGCATTATGGCGTTGACTGGGTGGAATTCAAGGGCGTGGTGGAGGATGTGTTTGACGATGATGAGGGCCCGATCCGCGGGGCCAGCACCATTCCCATGCAGGTGGCAAAAAACCTGTTTCTCTGGGACGGGCGCAATTTTTTCCGGAAAGGTTTAGAGATTCCAGTGGCTTACTGGATGGACTTGGTGTGGTCCAAGCGCCGCATGATGGAAATTTACCTGAATATCGTGGAGTGGGCTCCGGGTGTTTATGGTGCCGAAGCGGCATCCCAGCTGCATTTCAGGAAGCCCGCATCAAAGTTGACGAGGCGGGAAGCAGCTTTGCTGGCTGCCGTGCTGCCAAACCCCATAAAACGCAAGGCTGGCAAGCCCTCCAAGCGGGTTTCCCATATCGCCAGCCGCATCATAGGCCGCATGAACCAGATGGGCGGATACCTCACTTGTATTGAGCCCTGAGTTCGGTTAGAAGCGCGCCAACACATGGAGTTGTAAATGGCCGTTCCACGCAGAAAAATGTCAAAAAGCCGCATCGGCATGCGCCGTTCAGGCCAAAAGATGCAAACGATCACCTGGATCGAAGACAAGAAATCCGGCGAATTGCGCCGCCCTCACCACATCGACCTGAAGACCGGCATGTATCGTGGCCGCCAGGTTCTGGACGTGAAGGCCGACGTTTAGTTTGATTTGAATTCCAAGAGGCCGGTCGGTTGACCGGCCTTTTTTGTTGGGTGACGCCTATCAGGCCGCGATTACTTTGTCCGCTGGCACGTACTCATAGCCGAGATCGTCGGCCACCGCCTTGTAGGTGACTTTTCCATGGGCGACGTTCAGGCCGTTTTTCAGGTGAACATCATCGACCAGCGCTTTCTTCCAGCCCTTGTTGGCGATCGCCATGGCGAAGGGAAGCGTTACGTTGTTGAGCGCGAAGGTCGAGGTGCGGGCGACGCCTCCTGGCATGTTGGCCACACAATAGTGAACCACATCATCCACAACATAGGTTGGGTTCGCATGGGTTGTGGCTTTTGACGTTTCGGCGCAGCCGCCCTGATCGATGGCCACGTCCACGAACACCGAGCCGGGCTTCCAGTCCTTGAGCATCTTGCGGGTCACCAGCTTTGGCGCGGCAGCGCCTGGAATCAGCACGCCACCGATGACCAGATCAGCGGTCGCGCATTCATCCTCAATCGCCCCTTGCGTTGAATACAAGGTCTTGGCCTGGATGCCAAAGCGCGCCACCAGCTCTTCCATGCGCTCCGTACTGCGCTCAATGATGGTGACATCAGCGCCCATGCCAAGGGCAATGGCCGCCGCATTGGTTCCAACCACGCCGCCGCCGAGGATGACGACCTTGGCAGGCGAGACACCGGGAACGCCGCCCAGCAGCATGCCACGCCCGCCTTGCGCCTTTTCCAGGCAGTGCGCGCCGGACTGAACCGACATGCGGCCCGCAACCTGGCTCATGGGGGCAAGCAATGGCAGGCCGCCTCTGGCCGACGTCACCGTTTCATAGGCTATGCAAACCGCTCCCGACTTCACCAGATCCTTCGTCTGCTCGAGGTCTGGAGCGAGGTGCAGGTAGGTGTAAAGGATTTGACCGTCGCGCAGCATGGCGCGTTCAACGGCCTGTGGCTCCTTGACCTTCACGATCATATCGGCGCGCGCGAAAATTTCTTCCGCCGTCTTGATGATCTCGGCGCCCGCAGCCGCATAATCGGCATCCGATGCGCCGATGCCGGCGCCCGCATTGGCCTGCACCCAGGCCTTGTGGCCATGGCGCACCGCTTCGCGCACCGAGACTGGCGTCATGCCGACCCGATATTCGTGATTCTTGATTTCCTTTGGCACGCCGATCAGCATTTCCGTCCTCCGTTGAATGGGAATGAAAATAGCCCATTTCCATTCGAATGAATTTCCAAAGGCAACGGCAACTCAGAGTCGTATTGAAATAATATTCTAAATGATGTAATGATATTAGAATGAAATCCCGTGAAATCGACAAGACTGATAAAATAATTCTGATCGAGATGCAGAAAAATGCCCAGCAGTCGATCAGTGATCTGGCGGCGAAAGCCGGTCTTTCGGCATCCTCATGCCACCGCCGGGTGAAGATTCTGGAGGAGGCGGGCATCATCACCAAATACGCGGCAACACTGGATCGCACCGCGCTTGGCTTCACCAATGAGTTTTTCGTGGAGGTTTCCCTCTCGGCGCAAACGGAAGAAGCCTTTGAAAAGTTTGAAAAGGCAGTGCAGCGGGTTCCGGAAGTTCTCGAGTGCCATCTGATGAGCGGCCAGTTCGATTATCTCTTGCGCGTCGTGGCAATCGACGCCGCCGATTACGAGCGCATCCACCGTTCGCGCATATCGCGGCTTCCCGGTGTTCAACGCATCCAATCCTCATTGGCGTTGCGAACGATCAAGGCCTGGGTGGGATATCCGATATGAAATTGCTGGATGTGCACATGCTTTGGATGTCGGCGGATCTTTCGCGCCTGGCGCGCCTCAGCCTCGCAAGCTTTTTGCGCCACGGATACCGGGTCACTTTGTGGAGCTATGAACCCGATGCCCATTCGCTGTCGGGTGCTGCTGTTCGCGATGCCGCCGAGCTCGTGCCCGAGGGCTGGGGTGAAAACTGTCCGATGGACTATGTGTCGAGCCTGTTCCGCTACCGTGTGCTGGCTGACAGGGGTGGCATGTGGGCCGACATGGATGTGGTGGCGCTGCGGGATGAGCCCGGTATTGCGGCGGCACCCCTGGTGGCTTCCGAAAAACGCCGCCCCTTCCGCTATGTCGAACCGAGCGCCACTGGCGAGACTTTGACCCAGGTGACCAATTGCCTGATGGCCAATCCCGAACCAAAGCCCGGCGATCTCTGGCATCGGGCCGCCGATTGCGTGGCCTCTCTTTCCGAAGCAGAGCACACTTGGGAAAACATGGGTCCGCATCTGCTGACGAAGTTGATGCTGAAAGACGCCGCGCACGGCGTTGCTGTGCTGCCACCTGAAGCCGTGAACCCTGTCTCATGGTGGAATGTTCCGGCGTATTTTCTGGATGAGAGAGAACCGCCGCCATCACCCTTCATGCACATGTACGCCTCCATCTGGGCCAAGCGCGAGGTGGACGCGGAAGCCGCATTCCCTGCCAAGTCGCTGGCCGGAAAACTCTGGCGGCGCTATGGGGCGTGAACGACCTAATTACTTCGCTAATCTGGAATGTTGAGTGCGGACTTGAGCGGCCCCAGATACTTCTCATAGCGTTTCCAGCGGTCAACTGAAGAACCATAGATCGGCTGGCGCACTTGCCAGCGGCTGGGCGTTCTCACCTGGCGTTCAGATTCATGAAAGCGCAGGCAGTTCTCGTCCCATTCAAGCCCCACATGCGCCACAAGAGCGCGGGCTGATGGTTCAAGATTAGCCACAGTCTGTTCGTAGTCGTTTTCCAGCATGGTGATCGGCAGAACCCCGCGCCAGTGATCCATGAGCATTTCGTATTCATGGTAGTAAGCGCCCAGCGTTGCCAGATCACCATTGTAGCTGTGGGCCTCGTTGAAATTCTGCAAATAGATTGCAACGCAGTTGTCCAATGGCGCTCGGCGGCATTGAATGACATGGGCCTTGGGAAACATCAGCGCGATGAGTCCGAGCAGCTCATAGTTATGCGGGCTTTTATCAACCACTCGCAATGCCGTGGCAGGCACGCGCGCGTAGGCCTTGCAGTAGGTCCGCGCCAGATCGGCCACGTCTCCGGCAGACAGGGCGGCGACTTTTGCTGTGAAGGCTTTGGGATCGGGAGAACCAAAAGCCAGGCCGCCAACGATTTTTCGCAAGTTTGGCAGTTCGCCGAGCCCCGCCACAGCGTTATGGCTGGACAGTATTTGCTCGGTCAATGTTGTCCCCGAGCGCGGCATTCCCACAATGAACACAGGGCGCTCGTCCTTCAAGCCAAATTCCCTGCGGGCCGCAAAGAACTCAGGCGTAAAAAGGCTTTTGCTTGCCGCATATGTCGCATGGTGAAGTTCCGAATGGAACTTAAGCTTCTTAAGCTCCTTACCGCGCGAAAAATGCATGATGGCGTCATCATACCGTCCGATGTCGTTGCAAATTTTTCCAAATGCGTGATGCAGTGGCGCGCGCTCGTCGTCTCGCAGCCTGGTGTCTCGCAACAGTCCTTCGAAACTCCCGATCAATGGGTCGTCGGACGAGAATTTTCGGACAAGCGCTATGCCGCACAAGGCCTCCACATTGCGCGGGTCCAACAGAAGGATGCGCTCAAACTTGGTTGTGGCTTCATCGAAGCGGCCCATTTCCAAATCAATTTCGGCCATTCCGGCCTGCGCACGCAGGAAGCCAGGGGAAGAAACCAGTGCCCTCTGAAAGTGCTTTGCGGCCTGTTCGATGTCGCCGATCATTCTCCATGCCTTGCCGAGATTGCTCCATGCCTCCGCATAGTTGGGATCGATGGAAACCGCCTTGCGAAGATGCGGCAGGGCCTCTTCGTATTGCGAGGAAATGATGAGCGCGTTGCCAAGATTGTTGCGGTACATGGCAATCTTGGGCTCAAGCTTGACCGCTTTGTTAAGGTAATTGAGCGCAATGGTGTTCTGGTTCGCTTCGATGGCGAGAACGCCCATGAGATTCAGGGCGTCCGGATGTTCGGGATTTTCGCGCAGCACGGATTGGTAAAGGCGCTCCGCATCCACGAAGCGCCTTGCTTTTTGAAGGGCAACACCCTGCTCGATTAGGGCAGATTGCCGGACTGTTACTGGTCTTTTCAACTCAACGCTAAAGGAAATCTAGAACTTCCACGAAACGCCGACCTGCCCGGAATGGCTAAAGTAACTTGACGTGTTGTGATCATCCCCGTCAAATCCTTCTGTATCCACAGCGGCCACGGCCTTGAACCGATACCCCACATCCACTGTCATGTTGTCAGAGACATCGAAGCGCACACCGGAACCCACTTGTGCTGCCAAGCCCAGCTCGGTGCTCTCAATTTCATGGTTACATCCATTGCAGAAATCCACATGAACATCCATCAGCCCCATGCCCACACCGCCGCCCGCATAGGGATTGAAGCCACCAATCTCCATGTCGCGCCAGAGGTTTGCCATCAGGAAGTAGCTGTTGACGTCGCCAACGCCATCATTGTTACCCCCACTGTCATTTGCGTCATCCACGTCATAGGTTTGGAAAGCGACTTCAATTTCACCACGGAGAGTATCGGTCAGATTTTGGCCAACCGCTGCGCCAAGTGTGAAACCGGTCTTGAAGTCAACAACATAGTCATGGCCGTCAATGTTGGCGTGAGTTTCAACGGGAAGCACGACCCCGCCAAACAGGCTGACATAACGCGAATCCGGCACACCCGAATTGTCACCGCCATTATGAGCACCGAGACCATAGTTCAGCCCCAACTGAACAACATGATTCGTTGTCGCGATCTCGGCATTGTCCGTAAAATCATTCCCGCCAATGATCAGGGCATCAACAATGCTCTTATAACGGTAACCCAAGTCAACCGACAGATTGTCACTCACAGCCATGCGGGCGCCAAAGCCAAACTGGCCAGCAAACCCGAGCCCCGTGTCGTCACTTAAGACGCTGCCATCGAGATTTGCGTTGTCGAATTGGGCAAGGCCGAAACCGATACCGCCGCCGATATAGGGGGTCAGCATGCCAGCATCAAAGTCTTTCCAGATATTGGCAAGCAAGAAACCCTGTTCGAGGTGGCCGCCTGCAGGGTTGTCAGTGCCGTTTGAAGAACTGTAGCTGTCCAGAGCCGAACGGGCATAGGACAGTTCGAGTTCCGTCCTTAGTCCCGGTGCCAGATGCGTTCCAACAGCACCGCCAACAGTGAAGCCGTTCTTGTGGTCAATAAAATACTGCGAGCTGTTGGCAATATTCCAGTTCGTATCGGTCATTATGCCACCGCCAAAGAGGCTTACGTACCAATCCGACGGATCACCCCCTCCAGACGGCATAATTTGTGAATTCTCGCCAAATGCATACGAAACGCCAGCTTGCACAGAATGGCTGTAGTAGGAGAAAACCGCGTTACTGTCGCCGTCAGCAGAGTTAAGCGTGGCATCAATGGCCGCCCGCAGACGATAACCCACATCAAGGGCGATGCGATCTGACAGCCCAACTCGAAGACCTGCGCCCATTTGGCCCGCAAGGCCGATATTTGTATCATCCCAATGGTTATTATCATTTTCTTCGGCCATCACGATAGCTGTGCCGAGACCTGCGCCCACATAGGGCTGAAACGTATCGCTGATGCGAAAGTCCTTATACAGGCTTCCAAGCAGAAATACCGCAGCGGTTTCGCCATTCATGCCTGGATCGTATGCACCGTTATCCGTGCGATATGAGTTGTTGGAATTATGAACGTATGAAATCTCGCTTTCCGCGCGAAATCCATTGCCAAGCTGCCGGCCAATAGCAGCGCCTAACGAAAAGCCGTCCTTGAGTCTTATGTCATACTGGCTGTCATTGTACCCCGCTTGCGCCCTTGCAAAGCTCACGCCGCCAAACACGCTGACATACCAATCAGGCCCATAGGCCTGTTCCATCGCATCCGCAGCCTGCGCCGATTGAGATGAAAGCGCGATGCCCATGGCAACGGCGAGTGCCGAAACTGATGTGTTGAGAATAGCCCGCATGAAACGGATCCTTTGCTCTGTGCCCGATGCTGGTTGTAACCCAGCGGCGCGCGAATCGCAGCTGGATACAAGGGAGTTGAACAGGTTTTTTCTGAGTTGTTGCTCGAAAGTCACATAATTGATTGTGACATCAGTTTGAACGCAGCTTGAAAATTTGAATTGGTCGCCCTTTGCGCACGGCTCACATAGATAACCCGTTTACTTTATCAATAACGAATCATTTTTGAATCTTGCGCCGATCCATCGCCAGCATGAACAGGCCGGCGCCAGCGACGATGGCCATGCCGGCCCAGGTCCAGGCGTCGGGGAAGTCATTGAAGAAAATCAGGCCGAAGCCTACCGCCCAGATCATGCCGGAATATTCGAACGGCGCGACGAAATTTGACTCCGCCAGCTTGTAGGCCGAGATGAAACTCATCATGGCGAAGGCTGCCAGCAGCCCGACGGCGCTGAGGCCCACGAAATGCGTGAGCGTGGGCCAAGCGAAGGGCCGCGTGAGGAAGACCAGGCTCTTGTGGCTGATGCCCGAGACGTCAGCCGTCATCAGGAGTGCGCCCATGATGATGGCGACCGCCAAATAAATCGCGTTCTGCCAATTGGCGATCACCAGGGGCTCAACCTTTTGCGCCAGGCTCCGCCCCATCATCTGGCCCACCGCATAGCCAAACGCCGAGTAGAGCGCCAGGAGCGAAGCGGGTTCAAACGCTTCCACACCGGGCCGCACCATGACCATGACGCCGACAAATCCGGTGACGATGGCAATCCAGCGATAGAGAGGCACATGCTCGCCAAGAAATGGCCCGGCGAGCCCGCCCACAAAAAACGGCATGGTGAAATATATCGCCACTGCATTGGCAATGGGCATGGCCGCGATAGACAGAACAAAAGCCAGGTAGGCGGAGCATAGAATAAGTCCGCGCAGCAAAATGCGTGGCCACAGGGGTGTCACCAGTTTGGGAAATCCATGCATTCGCCACAACCATACTGCTAGTATCGGAGTGGACGTGAGCCCACGAATGATCATGGTTTCGTAAACCGGATAGATGCTGGACATGGATTTCACAATCGCGTCCTGCGTGGTCGCCAAACCAATTGCAGCGAGGATCAGCAATGCGGCGCGGGCCTTGTTGTCAGCGTGCGTCATTGATCGTTTCGGCCAACAGTTTCACGCCCGCCGCAATCTTGTTTTCATCAATCGAGGAGAAGGCAAGCCGAAAGTAATTTCGCGGCGGACTCTTCCGGCCAAAATTGACACGGCCCGGCTCAATCAAAATGCCCTTGGCGGCCGCTGCCTTCGCCAGAATTTCGCTGTCAAGATCAGCAGCTCCCTTTACCCAAAAGCTGGTGCCGCCAAAGCTTGGCGATTGCGAAGACGCCGGAAAATGTTGCTCGAGCGCTGCCCCCATGATTTCCCAGCGCCTGTGATAGGCCCGGTGCAGGCGGCGGATCAAGGTGTCATGGTGGCCGAGAGACAGGAACAACGCGGCTGTGCGCTGATTGTTGTTGGGCGCGTGGCGCACCATAAGGCGCCGCAGGGCGCGGGCCTCGGCAATCAGGTTCTTCGGCCCCACCATGAATCCTAACCGCAGACCGGGGAACAGGGATTTGGATAGCGAGCCCACATAGATCACCTGCCCCCTATCATCCAGGGATTTCAGCGCAGGGCAAGGTTCGTTCACATAGTTGGTTTCAAACTCGTAATCGTCTTCAATAATGATGAAGTCGCGCGCCGCTGCCAATTTCAAGAGTGCCATGCGGCGAGCAATAGGCATGGTGGCAGTGGTCGGAAACTGGTGGCTGGGCGTGGTGAAGATAATCTGCGCATTGCCGAGATCGGCATTGAGCGTGATGCCGTGCTCATCCACGGGCACCAGCGCCACATTGCGCGTTTTGAGTTGAAAGATGTTGCGCACATCGGGATAGCCCGGTTCTTCCATGGCGACCCGCGTGGTCTCGTCCACCAGCAAACTGGTGAGCAGATAGAGCGCGTTTTGCGCGCCGAGCGTAATCAGAATCTCATCGTCATTCGCCATGATGCCACGGCGCGGCAGAATGCGGCGGCGGATGTGTTCAACCAGCATCGGATCATCATGGGCCCAGGTGTCATTGGTCCAGGTGCCGAGCCATTTCTTGCCCAAAGCCTGGCGGGTGCAATCGCGCCATTCGGCCACTGGAAACAGCGTGTGGTCAACCTGCCCATAAATGAAGGGATAGGCGTAGCTCTGCCAATTCAGCGGTTTCGAAATGTTCTCCTGCGCGGCAGGATGTTTCTTGAAGCGGCTGGCCCAATCCAACGAGCCGCCGCCATTGGCCTTCGGCCTTTTGGGCAATGGCGCATCAAGGCCAGCCTTCTCAGAAACGTAGTAGCCGGAGCGCTCCCTGGCCACCAAAAACCCGTCATCCAGCAGGCCCTGATAGGCCAGCACCACGGTGTTGCGCGAAACACTCAAGGACTTCGCCATCTTGCGGGTTGAGGGAATGGGTTCTTCGCGCGCCAACTGCTGATCCAGAATGGCGGAAACCAGCGCCTCGCGGATTTGCATTTGCAAGCTGGCGTTTTCCGAACGCTTGATGTGCACCAGCCAGTCGCGCAAGATATGGTTCCTGTGAATAACCCGTCTGGACCTATCATAGTGCCAATTCTATCCCTAATGTAGGCCGGAATCGTCACAGTATAGGCCGCAATGACCGAACCCTTCATCGATACATCGCCAAAAACCTGGGACGAGGTGAAAACCACGACCTGCTACATGTGCGCCTGCCGCTGCGGCATCAAGGTCTACCTCAAGGATGGCACGGTCAAATATATTGAAGGAAACCGCGATCATCCCGTGAACAAGGGCGTGATCTGCGGCAAGGGCGCCTCCGGCATCAAGCAGCATTATTCACCAGCAAGGTTGTCCAATCCCCTGATCCGCGTGGGCGAGCGGGGCTCCGGCGAGTTCCGCGAAATCGAATGGGAAGAGGCGCTCCGCACCGCAACGCTCTGGCTGTCCGAAGTTCGCAACAAGGATCCGCGCAAACTCGCATTTTTCACAGGCCGCGATCAGAGCCAGGGCCTAACAGGCTGGTGGGCCTCGCAATTTGGCACGCCAAACTATGCGGCCCACGGTGGTTTCTGTTCAGTCAACATGGCGGCAGCCGGGCTCTATACATTTGGCGGCTCTTTCTGGGAGTTTGGTGAACCCGATTGGAAACACACCAAATATTTCCTGCTTTTCGGCGTGGCGGAAGATCATGCGTCGAACCCCATCAAAACGGGACTTGGGAAGCTCAAGGGCCGGGGCGCCAAATTCGTTTCCATCAACCCAGTCAAGACCGGCTATTCCGCCATCGCTGACGAGTGGGTTGGTATCAAGCCCGGCACGGATGGATTGTTCGTGGGCGCACTCACTCACGAATTGCTTGCCGCGCAGAAAATCGATGGCGAATATCTGCAACGCTACACCAATGCGCCCTGGCTGGTTATCGAAAATCCGGGCGGGCCTGATGATGGGCTGTTTGCGCGGGCTGAATCAGGTGCGGCATTCGTGTGGGATTCTCATACTGCAACGCCAATGCCAGCAACTTCGAGTGATGCGCTGCCCGTTCTCATGGGGCGCTTCTCATTGCCCGATGGCCGCAAGGTCGTCACCAGCTTCACCCTGATTGCCGAGCGGTTTCTGTCGCCTGAGTATGCACCTGATGCAGTGGCCGAAAAATGCAGCGTTCCCGCCGCCACCATCAAACGCATTGCCGCTGAAATCGCCGAAGTGGCCTTTGAACAGCAGATTGAACTTGATGTTCCATGGACGGACTACACCGGCCGCAGACATGAGAAGATGATTGGCCGTCCGGTGGCCATGCATGCCATGCGGGGAATTTCCGCCCATGCCAATGGTTTCCAAACCTGCCGCACCATACACCTGTTGCAAATCATCCTGGGCACCATCGATGTGCCGGGTGGCTTCCGCTACAAGCCGCCGTTTCCGAAACCCATTCCACCCCATGTGAAGCCTGCCGGCAAAGTGGGGCAGGTGAAGCCCAACACGCCATTGCCCGGCCCGCCACTGGGTTTCGTCACCAACCCGGAAGACCTGTTGGTGGATGCGGAGGGAACACCACTCCGCATCGACAAGGCCTATTCCTGGGACGCGCCCATTGCGGCGCACGGCATGATGCACATGGTCATCAACAATGCCGCCAAGGGCGATCCCTACAATATCGACGTCCTGTTCATGTATATGGCGAACATGAGCTGGAACTCGGCGATGAATGTGCCGGACACCATGAAGGCGCTCACCGCCAAACGCGCAGATGGCGAGTATGTCATCCCGAAGATCATCTACAGCGACGCGTACAATTCCGAGATGGTGCAATACGCTGACCTCATCTTGCCCGACACCACCTATCTTGAGCGCTGGGACTGCATCTCGATGCTGGACCGGCCCATATCTGAGGCCGATGGCCCAGCGGATTCGATCCGCCAGCCCGTGGTGGAGCCCGAGCGCGATGTGCGCGCCTTCCAGACCGTGCTGCTTGATCTCGGTGCAAGGCTTGGCCTTCCCGGCATGACAAGGCCCGATGGCAATCCGCGCTATCCCGGGGGCTATCCCGACTATATCGTGCATCACGAACGCGCGCCGGGCTTGGGTCCGCTGGCCGGCTTCCGTGGCCCCAACGGTCGTCACCAGGGCAGGGGCACACCAAATCCTGATCAGCTCAAAGCCTATATCGAAAATGATTGCCATTGGTTTTATGAGCTGCCGGATCACATGAAATATTTCCGCCATGTGAATTGGGACTACCTGGATTGGGCCACCTTCTTCGGCTTTATGGGAAAGCCCGAACCCATCATTCATCAACTCTACTGCGAGCCGCTGCAAAAATTCCGGCTGGCGGCGCAGGGCCACGGCAAGAATATTCCGCCTGCGGAGCATCGCGCCCGCATCAGGAAATATTTTGATCCCGTCCCCTTCTGGTATCCGCCCTTTGAAGGCGACATGGTTTCAGAAAGTGATTTCCCCATGCATGCCATCACCCAGCGTCCCATGGCCATGTACCACTCCTGGGGCTCGCAAAATTCCTGGCTGCGGCAGATCCTTGGGCGGAATTGGCTCTACATGAACACTGACCGCGCCGCATCGCTTGGCATTGCCGATGGTGACTGGGTGACGGTCACCTCGCACCATGGCGAGATCAAGGGTCAGGTGAAGCTCATGAGCGGCGTGAACCCCGATACGGTTTGGACATGGAACGCCATTGGCAAGCGATCCGGCGCCTGGGGGCTCAGCGCCGATGCGCCAGAGGCCAAAAAAGGCTTCCTGCTCAATCACTTGATTTCGGACCTCCTGCCCGAACGCGAAGGCGGCTACCGCTTCTCCAACAGCGACCCCATCACCGGCCAGGCTGCTTGGTATGACCTCAAGGTGCGGGTTGAACGGGCCTCGGATCAGAAAGCTGCCAGCGCACCCCAGTTCAAATCCCTGAAAGTGAAAGCATGACATCGCTTCCCACCTCGCAGCCCGGCCAGAAGAAGCTTGGACTCGTGATCGACCTCGATACATGTGTTGGCTGTCAGGCTTGCGCCACGTCCTGCAAGGAATGGAACACGCAAGGCTATTCAGCGCCGCTCTCGGACACCGATCCCTATGGCGCCGACCCATCTGGCGTCTGGCTCAACCGCGTGCATGGCTACGAAGTGAAGGAGGAGGGGAGAGACGACAGCCGCGTGGTCAATTTCCCGCGCTCTTGCCTGCACTGTGAAACACCGGCTTGCGTCACAGTTTGCCCGACGGGCGCATCCTACAAGCGCGCCGAAGATGGTATTGTGCTGGTGAACCCGGACACCTGCATCGGCTGCAAGCTGTGCTCGTGGGCCTGCCCCTATGGAGCCCGGGAATATGATTACACCGTGGGCGTCATGAAAAAATGCACGCTCTGCGTTGACCGGATTTACAACACGAATTTGGAACCGGAGGATCGCGCGCCCGCCTGTGTCAAAGCCTGCCCCACAGGTGCCCGCCACTTCGGGGATCTGGGCGATCCCAATTCCGATGTCTCGCAACTCGTGAAGGCGCGCGAAGGCTTCGATCTGCTGCCGGAGATGGGCTATAAGCCCGTCAACAAATACCTGCCGCCCCGCAAGCGCCGGGATGCCACCAACAGCATGGAGGTGGCGCTGCCCAAGGGGGACGGCTCGGCCATGGACCGCCTCTTCAGCTGGGCCGACAAACTCCTGAGCAGGGGCACTGCGTCAGCTGCTGCGCAGGAAGATCACTCGGACAAGCTTGAAGGCTGACAGCATTAAATGAATCCCGCTTATTCCGTTGTCCTTTTCACCACCGCGTCGGGCGCGGGCTATGGCCTTCTGGCTCTGCTGGGACTTGTTGGCTTCAACCATGGGACAGCTTCAAATCCGGTTTTCGGCCTGGTCGCGGCAGTGATTGGGCTGGGCCTCATTACGCTGGGTCTGCTGTCATCGACGTTTCATTTGGGCCGCCCGGAACGGGCCTGGCGGGCATTTTCCCAATGGCGCAGTTCATGGCTTTCGCGCGAGGGTGTCGCGGCGGTCGCAACCTATTTTCCCGCTCTTGTTTTTATCGCCGCCTGGGCGAATATCCTGCCTGCTCCCAATCTCATTGCCCCGCTCGGCGTTGCAACGGCAGTCTTGTGCGCCATCACGGTTTTCTGCACCGGAAAAATCTATTCAACACTGGTGACAATCCGCGCCTGGAACCATCCGCTCACTGTGCCTGTCTATCTCGCCTTCGCGCTCGCCACCGGTGGCGCGGTGTTGACAGCCGTTGCAACCGTCTTCGACCGCTATCAGGTTTTTCAAGCGCTCATAGCCGCCGCCGCAACACTCATCGTCATGGCGCTGAAATATTTTTACTGGCGTGGCATCGACGGCGCCGAACGAACCCACACCATGGCCGCCGCCACTGGCCTGGGCGCGGGTGTGCGCCAATGGGAAGTGCCGCATACCTCCGAGAATTACATCATGAAGGAAATGGGCTTTGCCGTCGCCCGCAAACACGCGCTGAAATTGCGAAACACCGTGCTGCTGTTTTTGCTGCTGACAGTTCTCGCCCTCGCCGCATGCCAGATCACGCCTTGGTTCTCCTGGATCGCAGCGCCTGCGGTTCTCTTCGCGGCGGTTCTTGAGCGCTGGCTGTTTTTCGCGGAAGCGCAACACGTGGTCTCCTTGTTCTATGGCGCGGAAAAGGCCTGACGTGTCCTTCCGATGGTTCGATGATTGGTATGCCACCGAGCAGGTCGCGGAAGGGGTGACCGCCATTGGTGAACCCCGCTACCATCAAGTGAACTGGAATTATCTGATCGAAGGGCAAAGCCGCGCCCTGCTTTTCGACACTGGCCCCGGCATCCGCAACATTGCCCCGGTGGTTGAATCCCTGACCAGTAAACCGCTCACGGTGCTGCCCTCCCACATGCATTTCGACCACACGGGCAATCTGCATCGCTTCAGCGACATCGCGGTGGCCGATCTGCCCATTCTCAGGGCTTGCCATATTGATGGCGTTTTGCAGGCCAGCGACGACCTCTACCTCGGCCATTACGAAAACATGGTTTGGAAGCCCGTTGCCGTGAATGCGTGGCTGCCGATCGGCCATGAAATCGATCTCGGCGGGCGAAAGGTTGAGCTGGTCCACACGCCCGGCCACTCGCCGGATTCGATTTCCCTGTGGGATACCGAAGCGAACCTGCTGTTCGCGGCGGATTTTATCTATCCCGGCCCGCTCTACGCCCAGGTGCCGGGCTCCGATTTGCAGGATTATCTCAATTCGGCCCAGCGCCTCGCCTCTCTCGCCAACCGACAGACAAAATTTTTCTGCGCCCATGGAAAAGAAAACAACGAGGGAAAACATTTTGCTCCGGTGATGCGGTTTTCCGATATGTGCGACCTTGAAACGGCGCTGCTGAAACTCAAGGTATCCGGTGAAAAACCGGTGGAATCGATCGTCAATGATAAAATGATGCTGCTGGCGAGCGAGGCGGCCTATGCCCACTGGAGCAGTCAGCCCGCATGATATTTATCTCTCCCTGCAACATCCTGTTAACCCTTTATTAACCATAATCTGGCGAAGTCTCAGGTCTGGGGTGCGTTGTGTTTGAGGGTGTTCATCGTGTCAGTAGCTGTTAAGTCACGGATATCATTCCGTTTATTGGGCCGTTCCTATCTGGCCTTCGCCCTGTCTCCCGAGCGGCCCCTGGATGAGTGGCTCGCCGAGCTGGACCGCTGGGAAACCAAGTCTCCTAGCTTTTTTTCAAACCGGCCCATTGTGCTCGATCTGCACAATATCGCCGTCACCAGGGAAGAAGCATTTGAGATCGTGGCTCACATTGAAAGCCGCGATCTCAGGCTCATCGCGGTGGAGGGCGTGAATCCGCAATGGTTGCCAGCCAGGCTGGCGCCATTGCCTGGCGCCGCGCAGCCAGGGGGCATTTTCCAACCACCGGAAGAGCGCAAGCCAGTCTGGCCTGAACCGCTGAAGATTGTCGACAATGAACCGGCTGAACCCGCCGTTCCCGACTGCTCGGCGCTGCTGATCGATTATCCAGTGCGCTCCGGCCAGTCGATTATTTTTCCCCATGGCGATGTCACTGTTGTTGGCTCGGTGGCGTCGGGCGCGGAAATCATCGCGGGCGGCTCAATTCACGTCTATGGCAGCCTGCGTGGCAGGGCCTTCGCGGGCACCAATGGCAATGCCAGCGCCCGCATATTCTGCAACAAGTTTGACGCCGAGATCCTGGTGATCGACGGCCTCTACAAGACGGCGGATGACTTTGATCCCAAATTGCGCGGCGCTTCGGTGCAGGCGCGGCTCAATCAGAGACATCATGAACATCGAAACAATGAACTGAAAAATGTCAGGAGCAATTCCAATGTCGAAAGTTGTCGTCGTAACGTCTGGCAAGGGAGGCGTGGGCAAAACAACCTCCACCGCTGCCTTGGGCGCCGCCCTTGCGCTTAGCGGAAAAAGTGTCGTCGTCGTCGATTTCGACGTGGGCTTGCGAAATCTCGATCTCGTCATGGGGGCGGAGCGCCGCGTGGTTTATGATCTCATCAATGTGGCCCAGGGCAACGCCAAGCTGCACCAGGCGCTGATCAAGGACAAGCGCATTGAAACCCTGTCCCTGCTTGCGGCCTCGCAGACGCGCGACAAGGATGCCTTGAGCGAAAAGGGCCTGGCCCGTGTCATCAAGGAATTGCGCGGGCAGTTTGATTTCATCCTCTGCGACAGCCCGGCAGGCATTGAGCGCGGCGCCGTCATGGCCATGCGCCATGCCGACGCGGCGGTGATTGTGACCAACCCGGAAGTTTCATCGGTGCGCGATTCAGATCGCATCATCGGGCTTCTCGATGCCAAGACAGAGCGCGCCGCTAGGGGAGAGCTGGTGGAAAAACATTTGCTGATCACCCGCTTTGATCCAGCCCGCGCCGGGCGCGGTGACATGCTGCGGGTGGAGGACGTGATGGATATTTTGTCTGTGCCTCTCCTTGGCATCATTCCGGAAAGCGACCAGGTGTTGCGCGCCTCGAACCTGGGCCAGCCCGTGACACTGGCAAGCCCGCTCTCGGCGCCAGCGCGCGCCTATGGCGATGCGGCCCGCCGGCTCATGGGCGAGAGCGTCGCGATGAATGTTCCGCATGACCGCTTCAATCTGATCAACAAGATCTTCGGCGGGAGGGCGGCATGAGCTTTTTGGGCTTGTTCAAGCGCCGTGAACTGCAACCGGGCACGGCGCCGGTGGCGCGCGAACGGTTGCAGGTGCTGCTCACCCATGAGCGGGCCAACTCCAGCCGGAGAAACCTGCTGAGTGAAATGCGGAAAGATATCATTGATGCCATAACACGGCATGTGTCTATCGCGCCCGAGGATGTGAAAGTGCGGATAGAGCGGCGTGACTCGCTTTCGATTCTGCGGGTCGCGGTGGATTTGCCGACGTAATAGGGCTTTGCAATAAGCCAGGAAACCATATAAAGAGTTCTTTATATTGAGAGGTTTCCATGGCGCATCCATCATTTACCGAGGCACTTGCAACCCGTCCCTGGCTCCTGGCCGATGGGGCGACCGGAACCAACTATTTCCAGATGGGCTTGATTTCAGGCGATGCGCCGGAACTGTGGAATTTTCAACACACGGACCGGGTGCGAAAGCTGCATCGGGAATTCATCGAGGCCGGCGCCGATATCATTCTCACCAATACCTTTGGCGGCAATCGCCACCGCCTGAAGCTTCACAATGATCAGGACAAGGTTCGCGAAATCAACATGGCGGCGGCAAAGCTCGCCCGCGCCGAGGCAGATGCGGCGGGCCGCGCGGTTTATGTGGCTGGCTCCATGGGCCCCACAGGCGAAATTTTCATGCCCGTCGGCACCATGCCCCACGAAGAGGGTGTTTCCGCCTTTGAAGAACAGGCCATGGCCTTGAAAGAGGGCGGCGTCGATGTTCTCTGGATTGAAACCATGTCTTCCGAGGAAGAGTTGCGCGCCGCCGTTGAAGGCGCAGCCAGGGCTGGCCTGCCAATTGTGACCACCATGAGCTTCGACACCAATGGCCGCACCATGATGGGCATCACGCCCAAGGCTTTCGGCGCGCTTGCAGGCTCGCTTTCAACCCAGCCCGTGGCCATCGGCGCCAATTGCGGCGTTGGCGCATCCGAGCTGATCGCTACCGTGCTGGGCATCAGCGAGGCCCGCCCGGATGCGGCGGTCGTCGCCAAAGGCAATTGCGGTATTCCCCAATACAAGGATGGCCATATCCACTACACCGGAACTCCCGAACTGATGGCCGACTATGCCCGCATCGCCCTCGACGCCGGCGCCAAAATCATCGGCGGCTGCTGCGGCACCAGCCCGCACCATCTGGCCGCCATGCGGAAGTCGCTGGAAGGTTACGCTAAGGGCTCAAGGCCTTCGATTGAACTCATCGAAGAGCGCCTGGGCCCGGTCTCGGTACTGGCCAAAGGCATCGACACCGCCGCCGAGGGCGCCGCGAAACGGGAGCGGCGGCGGGGCAACTGATGCTCCGCCAGATACCTGCGAACGCCGGCCTGTGGCAGTCAGGCAAAAGCCTCAACCAGCACTGGCCTGCCCAGCATGAAGCAATCGCATACCAGTTGCAGGGGGGCTATATCGGCAAACGTCTCTCCTCGCTTGAGCAGATCGGCGAAGCGTTCGTAGATCAGTTCGTATTCTTCCAATGGCGCTTCCATGATCTGCTTGCCATCGATTTCGAGGATTGACCCGCCGCGCCTGAGGAACAGTGACATTCCATCCGCCGTGGCGATTTCAATTTCCCACGTCTGCTCACCCGTCTGCCGCCAGTCGAAATCGGCCGACATATCGGCCGCCGTTCCATCGCCATGTTTGAATTTTATTTGCGCGGCGATGGGCGTTGCCTTGTTGGATGGCACTTCAATCACGGCGCCCTCCACAAAAATCGGCTCCGGCATGATCTTCGTGACGATGGACAACGCATTTATGCCGGGGTCGAACACGCCGAAGCCGCCAGGCTGCCAAATCCATTCTTGGTTCGGGTGCCAGCGCCTGACATCCTCGCGCCACGTCACTTTCATCTTCGCAATGCGCTTGCCCACGAGCCTCGCCTTGGCCTCGTCGACCGCCTTGTTGTAACGCGAATGCCAGGTCGCGTAGAGAACACGTTTCTTGGCGCGGGCGTAGTCGATCATGGCGATCATTTCGCCAACTGTGGGTGTCGGCGGCTTTTCGATGAGGACGTGATAGCCCGCGTCAAACGCCTGCCGCGCCATGGCCAAGCGCACCGATGGCGGGGTGCAAAGGGCCACGGCATCGATGGCGATGCCGCCCGCTGCGAGCGCTGCGAGAGATTCAAAGCACGGAACGCTATCAAGCTTCGCATTGCGGCTCACGCCAGCAACAAGTTGAAAATCCTTGTTCTTCGCAATGCAGGGCAAATGCTGGTCCATCGCTATCTTGCCAAGTCCGACAACGGCGATTTTGAAGGTCATGATCTAATTCCTGATGATGCGGGTGAGGCAGGAAAGAAACTGCTCAACTTCATTCGTTGTATTGTAGTGCGCCAGGCCCACCCGCAGCACGCCGCCTTTTTCCAGAAGCCCCATGCGGCCAACAGGCTCGATGGCGTAGTTGTGGCCCGACCACACAAAGATGTTCTCCTTGGCAAAACCCTGCGCCAAGGCGTTGGGGTGGTGGCCGTCCAGCGTGAAAGAAACAGTTGGCACTCGGCGGTGCAAGGCATTGGCCGATGTCAGCCCGCGGATCGTCAGGCCTTTGACGCCTCGCAGCCCGTCTATCAGCTTCAGTGTGATTTCGTGCTCATGGGCAATAAGCTTGTCCCATGCGGTGGAGATGCGTTTGGCCCGCGTCTCGCCCTGGCCGAACTGCTCAAGATATTCGACAGCCCCCAAACACCCAGCCATGCCCTCATGGCTCAAGGTGCCGGTTTCAAATTTGTGGGGCAGATCATCGCCCGCGGGCCGCACCTTGTAGGCGAAAGTCTCGGCCAGCAGTTCTTCGCGGGCCCACAGGATTCCCATATGCGGGCCAAACCATTTGTAAGCCGATGACACCAGAACATCAGCCCCCAGGGCTTGCACGTCGATGGCGTAGTGCGGCGCAAATTGAACCGCGTCCACATAAACCAAGGCGCCCACAGCCTTGGCTTCCCGCGCGAATGTCTTCACGTCGTTAACGGTTCCGGTGCAATTTGATGCCAGGCCCAAAGCCACAAGGCGCGTTTTGTCAGAGAGCGCCTTGCGCAACGCATCTTCCGGGAACTCGTAGGTTTCCGGGTCGAAATCCATCCATTTCACCACGAGGCCGAGGTCATCGGCCAGCAGCAGCCAGGGCGCCACGTTGGCGTCGTGGTCCATGCGCGACAGCACGATCTCATCTCCGCGTTTGAACTTTCGGCCCAGGCAGCGCGACATGTGCAGTGTCAATGTCGTCATGTTCTGCCCGAAGACAATTTCGGACGCGCTCCGGGCATTGTAGAAATCGGCGCAGGCCTGGTGCGCCATGTCCACAATGGCTCCGGCCTCGCGTGTGGTGGTGAAATAGCCGCCGAGATTTGCGTTTTTCGAAGTCAGCGTATCAACTGTCCGGTCAATCACCTGGCGGGGAACCTGGGTTCCCGCTGGATTGTCAAAATAGACCCGGGGTGCGTTCCCATCTCTGATTGCTAGAGCAGGAAACTGGGCGCGGATGCTTGCGATGTCGAGGGATGCGGCCACGTCAAATCTTTCCGGGAAAGAGGCAGGAAGGCGCTACCAATAGCGGCCATTTGCGCTTGCTTCAACCGTCGCTTTCCGGCATGTGAATGTCGCGCGATGACCCGGCTTGGCGCAGCAATCACCCTATTATGTTAGAGAAAATTGACCTTCGGAGTCCCCCATGAGCGATGACGGCGAGCTTGACCTGAACTCCCTGAATGATGAAGATCTGGTGCTGCAGGTCCATGACGATCTCTATGACGGCCTGAAGGAAGAGGTTGAAACCGCCGTTAACATTCTACTGGGCCGCGGCTGGGCCCCCTACAGGGTTTTGACGGAGGCGCTGGTTGAAGGCATGCGCATCGTCGGCATTGATTTCCGCGATGGCATTCTGTTTGTGCCGGAAGTGTTGCTGGCCGCCAATTCCATGAAGGCCGGGATGTTCATCCTGCGGCCCCTGCTGATCGCAACCGGCGCGCCGCGCCTGGGCAAGATGGTGATAGGCACCGTCAAGGGCGACATTCATGACATCGGCAAGAACCTCGTCGGCATGATGATGGAAGGCGCTGGCTTCGAAGTCATAGATTTGGGCATCAACAATTCCGTCGAAAAATATCTGGGCGCCATCGAAGAGCATCAGCCCGATATTCTCGGCATGTCGGCGCTTCTCACCACCACAATGCCTTATATGAAAGTGGTGATCGACACCCTGAAGGAAAAAGGCATGCGCGACGACTATGTGGTGATGGTGGGCGGCGCTCCATTGAATGAGGAATTTGCCAAGGCCATTGGCGCCGATGCCTATTGCCGCGACGCGGCTGTGGCCGTCGAAACCGCCAAGGCCTTCATGGCGCGCAAGCACAATCAGCTCACCAAGGGGTAACCCCTTGACCGCCATAGACCTCAAGCCATCAGAAGAATTCCAGTTCGCGACAGGCAAAGGCGAAGTGTTGCTGATTGCCTGCGGCGCCTTGGCCCGGGAGATTGTTGATCTCATTGAGCGCAACCGCTGGACGGCCTTCGATGTCCAGTGCTTGCCTGCCAAATGGCACAACACGCCGCAGTTCATCGTTCCCGCCGTGCGTGAGAAAATCCGTGGAAATCGCCACAAATACAAGTCCATCTTTGTGCTCTACGGCGACTGCGGCACCGGCGGCCTGCTCGACAAAATGCTGGAGGAAGAGGGCGTCGAGCGAATCGACGGGCCCCATTGCTACGCATTTTTCTCCGGAAACCCCGAGTTTGCTGCAAAATCGGAGGATGAATTCACAGCCTTTTACCTCACTGACTATCTGGCGCGACATTTTGACAAGCTGATTTGGGCTGGCCTGGGGCTGGATCGGCACCCGGAATTGCTGCCCTCCTACTTCGGGAACTATACAAAAATTGTCTATCTTGCCCAGGTTCATGATGAGCAAATAATTGAAAACGCTAGACAATCAGCTGAAAAGCTGGGCTTGGCCTTCGAGTACCGATTCACCGGTTACGGCGAGCTGGAGACGGATTTGGCGGCCCTCTCAAACTGACAGAACGCTGACAGCGCCGCTCACGGTTTCGTCAGGCAAAGTAGTGTAGTTATTAATCATACCGGACGGAAATCGTAAGTTGGTATGCGTAGTAAGTAAGTTTAGTAAACAAAAGTTTTGAGAGATAGTCACTCTACGGCAGGTTGATTGCCCTCGACCTCCCCTAACGAACTTAGTTAATTCCCGGTTTCGCCGTCCAGCGAGGGAAACAAGTTCGCAAAAGAGAGTGATTTAGTGGAGATGGTTGCTTGCCCGCAACCATCTCCTTTTTATTTCACGCTTGGATGACAGAATGCTGACAATGCGTTTCAGGCCCCTGTCACCAGCCATGGCATAACGATAGGCAGTTACAGAAACGGTCACTCACTGTCAGGTCGATTGCCCTTGACCTGGCTGCCAAACCTAGAAAGTTTCCGATAACGCTGACTTGCGTGGGGAAAATTTGGCAAACTGAGTGATTTCAAGGAGATGGTTGCTTGCCCGCAACCGTCTCCTTTTTATTTGATCTGGCTGGCGCCTCACGATGACAACGCGCTGAAGACCGGTTTCAGGGTCTCCTCATCCGAACATTGATATCTCTTGCGCATGAACCAGGAGGTCTGGTTTCAAAGGAAACAATGAGAGGTCTAAAAATATGCGCAACTCAACTTCGATTCTTGGCTTACTCCTCGGATTTGGCATTCTCACCGCGGGTCCAATATTCACAAATTTTGACCCATTTGGCCCATCGCAAGCTTTTGCGAAGGGATCGGATAACTCAGGCAGCGGCTCGGACAGCGACAATTCTGGTCCAAGCGACAACTCGGGTCCAAGCAATAACTCGGGTCACGGCGGCCACGACGATGATCATGATGACCATGACGACAATGATCACGATGATGACAATGGCAATGACAATGATGAGGGCGAAACAAACGACAGCGGCTGTGACAGCCCTAGCGATATGGGCAAACCAGGCTGTTAGCCAGCATTGTCTTTGACAAGGGATCACTCCCGGGCGCGCTAAAGTATTGGCGTCCCTGCAAACCTGAGAGTTTCCTGCCATAGTCTCCCAACGCAGGAAGCGGATTGTTCGTTTGGAGGGATTTCAAGGAGATGGTTGCTTGCCCGCAACTGTCTCCTTTTCTTTCAGTCCCACTGGGCCCGCTTGTATCCACCACCGGCAATCTCGTAGTAGTCGCCCGCGTCGTCGCAATAGATGTGGCCTTCGAGTTTCAGGCCCGTCATGCCGTCCAATGAGCCAGCGGCAATTGCCGTGTAGTCCTTGCCATCGCCTTTCCAGAACAGGACCGAGCCGCATTCCTGGCAAAAGCCGCGCCTGGCGGTTCCGCTTGAGCGATACCATTTCAAGCCGCGCGATTCGATGATTTTGAGGTCAAAATCCTCAGTGGCAGTGGTTGACATATAGGTGCCCGTCTGCTTGCGGCACTGCCCGCAGTGGCAGGCAACCACATCGCGCAGGTTTTGTGCCTCATACCTCACCGCCCCGCACAGGCATGATCCAGTCTTCATTGCTTGAATTCCTTTGCCAGCGCCGCGATGTGGCTGGGCCCCAGGCCACAGCAGCCGCCAAATATGGAAACCCCCAGTTTCTGCCAGTCGCGCGCCTGCGCCACAAGATCTTCGGGCGCGATCACATCGACGAATTGCCAGTCGGGGCTTTTGAAATAGCCGCATTCGGGATAGGCGCCCAGCGGGCCGTCCCAATATTCGCGCAGAATCTGCAAAGCCTCATCGGTGTCATTGGGCGAGGTGTGCATGATGCTCATGACCGCCGGCTTTGTGGCAGACAATGCCCGCGCAATATCATCAAGCAGTTGGTCATTGCGGCCAAAGCCCGAAAGCCTGCCATCTTCACGCCTTTCAACCGAAATGCCCACCCAGACTGGAAGTCCGGTCGCCATTGCCGTCTCGGTGGCGAACAGCGAATAGTCCACGTCCCGCATCATCTCCATCATGATGAGGTCAATGCCGGTGGCAGCCAGGTTCTCCGCCTTGCGGCGGAACAGTTTGCGCGCTTCGGGCTCCGTCCACTCGACATCTTTCAGGGTGCGGTCGGAGCCGGCCGCCGTGGGCCGCATGGTGGAGATTGAGCCCGCGACGGCAACCTGTGCCCCGGCCGCCGCCTTCTTTGCAATGGCAACCGCCGTGGCGTCTATTTTCAAAAGTTCTTCATCCCGGCCATAGACATTGAAGGAGAGGGCGCTGCTCGCAAACGTGTTGGCGCAGATCACATCGGCTCCCACGCGGACATAATCTTCATGGACCAACTGAACAATTTCGGGATGGGTCAGGTTGACATCGGCGCACCAGGTCTCGCCGCTCATGGGCGCCCCGCGCCTTTGAATATCTGTTCCGGTGCCGCCATCAAGAATAATGGTGTGTCCCGCATCCAGTTTGCGCTGAACATTCCTATACACTGCGGCGGGCTTCAACAAACGCGCGCATGAAGAATTGCGCTTGGTGGGGATGGTAGGTGGAGCCCCGACCGACAGGGCAGGCGCGCCGGGCAAGGCAGCCGCCGTCAAGGCAATCCGCCCCCGCAGGCAATTCCACATGGGATGCGCACGCATCAACCGCATAGGAGGTTCCGTTGAATGCGCCGACTGGGCAGGCGGCCAGGCAGGGCTTGCCTGGGCAGGTTTGACAAGGGTGCGCGCCTGCCGATTGCGGCGGAATGTCGAACGCCACAGGAAACAGCAACGCGGCGCGATAGGCATGCCAAAGGCCATAAGTGGAATGGATGTTGAGCCCGAGGGGGGAGACATGCCCCGCGCCCGCTCGCCGCGCCCAGCTCAAAAACGGCAGCGCAGGCTTGTCAAACGGAAACACGGCCTGCGCCGAAAGATCCATAGCCAGGCTTCCTAAAACATCCCGCGTCCAGTCATCAATCGCATCGGTTGCCGGATTTCGCTCCCGCGCAAAGCGGCGAAACATATCCGGCCCGGCATTGCCAACCAGGATCACAAATTTGGCGCTATGTGGAACACCGTCATCAGCAGTCGGCTCAAACCAACCCAAGGGCGTAAAACTCGAGCGGCGGACGCTGGTGAGCACGGGATGTTCCATCACTTCATCCAGCGCGGGTCGCCCAATTCCATCACTTCACGCGGCAGCTTGATGTCGTGCTTGGCCCGGATCACATCATCCATCGCGCGCGGCAGGTAATCCGGATAATAGGTTGAAAGAATTTCGCGCTTGCGAATGGCGGCGCGTTCAACCAGATCGGGTTTTCCAGCCTCGTTCCATTCCTTGGGGCTCATGCGATTGGCGATTGCCGGGTAAACATATTCCTTTTGCATGAGGTTCAGTGTCTGGTCGCTTCCAAGGAAGTGGCCGGGGCCATTGAGGCAAACCTCGCGGATAACCTCGACTGACAGTGTATCTTCGTTCACCTCAATGCCACGAACATTGCGGTTGATGGACCCCAGCATGTCGTTGTCAATCAGCAGGCTTTCCAGGCAGAAGCCGAGAAGCGAGGCGTGCATGCCAGCGCTTTCATAGAGCAGGTTGACACCCGTCATGGCCGAGATTCCCGCCGTCACACCCTTTTCATAGCCTGCCTGCATATCCGGCATTTTGGAATCGCACATGCCGGCGGCGGATCCAACCGTGAGATTATAGAAATGCCCCATTTGCGCGCAGCCCGAGGTGATGAGCGCCTGCTCGCCGGAGCCGCCAGACATGGCGCCTGTGCGGAGATCAGAGACGAAGGGCCAGGGGCCCCAGATGGCGACAGCGCCCGGCACGACGCAATTGATGTAGACCAGTCCAAACAGGCATTCGGCAACCGCCTGCACCAAGGTCCCGGCAAGGGCCGCCGGCGATGTGGCCCCGGCCTGGGCGGCCGATAGCAACAGCACCGGCATGCCGCCCCGCGCCGCCACTTCGAGGCAGCGGCAGGCATCCTCGGCGAATTTCATTGGCGGCACAACAAAGCAGTTGGATTGCGAAACGAAGGGCCGCTCACGCCACTTCTCTTCGCCACCTGCCACGAAATGCAGCATCTGCAGGCATTCATCCACATGGGCCGGGTCCACCATGGAGGTTCCCACGTGTTTTTGGGTTGACGCCAGACAGGCGTAGAGTGTGTTGATGTCGAGGTCGTGGCCGGTGATCATGTCGCGCGCCGTGAGGCAGCGCTGGAAGAAATGAATATGCTCGCAGGTGTCAACAATCCGGCCCGCGTCATAGAGATCGACCAGCAGCGACTCGCGGTAGGTGCGCGTTTCCGGCTCTACAACATGCACGGCGGCTCCCGCCGTGCCAAAATAGACCTTATTGCCGCTTGGCAGCATGTCGTGCTGGGGATCGCGCCCGTGCAGCACAAAATTTCTGGCGCAGCTTGCCAGAATATCTTCGGTCAACGAGCGGGGTATCAGCATGCGGCCTTTATCAGTCATGGTGCAGCCGCGCGCCGTCATCGCTTCAACGCAGCTCGGAATGGCCTGGGCGAAACCCACGGTTTCCAAAAGCGTCAGGGCTGCCTGGTGGATGCGCTCCAAATCATGCTGGGAGAGGGGCTTGTATTGCCCGCCTTCCATGCCGGGGCGAACCGCCGCCTCGCTCATGGGTATGGCGCGGGCCCGCAGGGCGCGCCTGGCATCGCGCCCGCCGCGCCGCTTGGAAAGGTCTTCGACTACGCTCATTTCATGGCTCCTGCTTCGCCCCATTATGTGCCAATTCGCAGACGCATTGCAAAGGCTTCAAAATTGCATTGATGGTGAATTTGATTCACCTTAAAATGTGGAATTTCGCTTAACGTCCTCATTTATGGGATGCTATGAGGGTTGGAAACATCCCAGTGGTGAAGAATTTTGCCTAAACGTGAATTGCCCCCGCTCCGCGCCTTGACGGCCTTTGAGGCCGCCGCGCGGCTTGGCAGTTTCCGCCTCGCGTCAGCCGAGCTTGGAATCACGCGCTCGGCTGTAAGCCATCAGGTCAAGGCATTGGAACAGCGGCTGGGGGTTCAATTTTTTCGCAGGGATGCCAGGCGCGCCGAACTCACCCAGATCGGCCATGTCTATTACCCCGCCATTCGCGATGCCTTTGACCAGATAAACTCACAGACCCGCGCCCTTCGCCCAACGGCGAATGACAATGAACTCATCATTCAGGTCTATGTCACCGTGGCCTTGAAATGGCTGATTCCGAGATTGCATGATTTCGAGCGCCGCTACCCCGACATGAAAATCCGCATGTCCACGTCCTACTTCGATTGGGATTTTGACGAGAAAAACGTGGATGCCGGCTTCATACTGGCGCGCAACAAGTCGCCCCAGCACTACTACCGCCCTCTGTTTCGTTCACTTCTGGCGCCCGTGTGCTCACCCGAACTGGCCGTGGGCCCAAACGCCATCAAGACGCCTCAGGATTTGAAAAAGCACAAGCTGCTATACGTTTATACGGCGGAAGAAGACTGGCAAATCTGGTTTGAGGCCCATGGCGTCAAGGGCGTGAAGCTTTCGGACCGCCTGGCTTTTGACAGCCATATACTGGCGCAGGAAGCAGCCATTGAGGGCAGGGGAGTTGCCATGACCGTTGGTCCCTTCGCCACGGAAGAGCTGAAGTCGGGCCGCCTGGTTCAGCCATTCCCGGATTTTGTGCCCCATCGCCACCAGTGGCAATTCGCCTGCAATGGCGAAGACCGCATGAAACCCAAAATCAAGCGCTTCGAGGATTGGCTGGTGAAGCAGGTGGCCATTGACCCAGCCCTTGAAATCTACCGTGAAAAAGGAAAAGCAAAATGAGCGAAGACGCTCTCAGTCCGGAAAATTCCCGCCGGGGGCGGCGGGAGGCGGCAACTCGCCGGGGTGCGGGCGCTGGCGTCAAGGGGGCGATTCCGCAGTTGCCGCGCCGCAAAACAGTGCGCGCCTTTCCGCCCATGGAAATCATCTCCGCCGATGAAGTTGAAGCCATCCACCAGGCGTCGTTGCGAGTGCTTTCTGAAATCGGAATGGATTTCGCGCTTCCCGAAGCCCGTGACATGCTCAAGAAGGCGGGCGCTCATATTTCCGGCGAGCGGGTGCGTTTCGATCCGGAAATGATTGATGAGCTGATGAAATCGGCTCCGCCGGAATTCACGTTTCATGCGCGAAATCCGGAGAACAATGCGGTCATCGGCGGCCCCAACATGCTGTTTGGCACTGTTGGAAGCCCGCCCAATTGTTCTGATCTCGAAGGCGACCGCCGCACGGGCAACCAAGCGGATTACCGCAAGTTCCTGAAGCTCGCGCAGTATTTCAATTGCATTGGCTTCATTGCCGGCTATCCGGTTGAGCCCGTCGATATTCATGCTTCTGTCCGGCATCTTGAGGCGTTGCGCGATATGGTTGTGCTGACGGACAAGCCGTTCCACGCTTACTCGCTCGGCAGCGAAAGAATTCTGGATGGCATTGAGATCGCGAGGATTGGGCGCGGCATCTCGCCGGAGCAACTGGAGCGCGAGCCCTCGCTGTTCACGATTGTGAACACAAATTCTCCGCTGAAACTTGATCTGCCGATGCTACGCGGCATTATCGAAATGTCGTCGCGCAACCAGATCGTCTGCATCACGCCATTCACGCTGGCAGGGGCCATGGCGCCGGTGACTGTCGCCGGAGCCATCGTTGAGCAAAACGCTGAAGCTCTCGCAGGCCTCGCCTTCACGCAAGTTGTCCGCAAAGGCGCGCCGGTGATTTATGGCGGGTTCACTTCAAATGTCGACATGAAGTCGGGCGCGCCTGCGTTCGGCACGCCCGAATACATGAAGGCCTGCGTCGTTGGCGGGCAAATGGCGCGGCGCTACAATTTGCCCTACCGCACCTCAAACACCTGCGCGGCCAACACCGTTGATGCCCAGGCCGCCTATGAAAGTGTTTTCTCCATGTGGGGCCTCACCATGGGGGGCGGCAATTTTGTCATGCACGGCGCGGGCTGGCTGGAAGGCGGGCTGGTCGCCAGCTTCGAGAAATTCGCGCTTGATTGCGACCTCATCCAGATGGTTTCTGAATTTCTGCAGCCGCTGGACACCAGCGAAGACGCGCTGGGCGTTGAAGCCATCCGCGAGGTGGGGCCAGGGGGCCATTTTTTCGGCGCCCAACATACGCTCGACCGCTATTCCACCGCGTTCTACTCGCCAATCATATCTGACTGGCGCAACAACCAGCAGTGGGAAGCTGCCGGAAAGCCCGAAGCGGCGCAGCGGACAAACACAGTCTATAAACAGGCTTTGGCCGAATATGCAGAGCCGACCCTTGACCCGGCAATTCGCGAAGAGCTTGATGCCTTCGTGGAGAAGCGCAAACGTGAGGGCGGCGCGCCAACGGATTTCTGAGGGCACTTGTGTTTGACATCATCGTCATTGGCGGAATGAACATTGATATCAAGGCCAAGGCGGCCGGGCCGTTTTTGCCAGCCACTTCCAACCTGGGCACGGTGACGTTCACGCCGGGTGGCGTGGCCCGCAACATCGCGCATAATCTTGCAGCGCTGGGTGTGAATACGGCGCTCATCTCTGTGATTGGCCGGGATGCGCCGGGTGAAATCGCGGTCAAGGCAACTGCCGATGCAGGGGTCGACCTTTCCATGGCCTTGCGAAGCGACGCGGCGACGGGAGCCTATGTCGCCGTGCTCGATGAGGCTGGAGAGCTCATTTCCGCAGTGAATGACATGCGCATTCTGGAGAGCTTGAATCCTGATCACTTGGACAAGCATAAAGCTAACCTGGCGGCCGCGAAATACATTGTTGTTGATTGCAATGTTTCGATTGACGTGTTGGAATGGCTGGCGCTGCATTGCGGCGGGAAACTGATTGTTGAACCTGTCTCAGTCACAAAGTCGCAAAAGCTGAAGGCCGTGCTTGAGAAGCACGAAATCTTCCTTGCCACGCCCAACCGCGAGCAGCTCGCGGCATTGGGGGATGACTTGCACAGGCGCGGGTTGCGAAATCTGGTGATCCACCTGGGCAAGGAAGGCTCGCTTGCCTCAACCGCGGGAACCAAACAGCGGATTCCCAGCTTTGCCGCATCGCATGTCAGGGATGTAACCGGAGCAGGCGATGCCGCCGTCGCCGGTCTGGTTTATGGGTTGTTCAAAGGCTATGGATTATTTGACGCCGCGCGGTTTGGCCAGGCCGCGGCGAGTTTCGCTGTGGGCTCGATTTCGTCGGCGGCTGCGGGACTAAGCGAGTCTGGATTGCTGGCAATTGTGAAGGCGCTCCATGAATAGGCATTTGAAGATCACCGAAGAGGTCGCGTTGGCAATCGCCGGCGGGAGGCCGGTGGTGGCGCTGGAGTCAACCATTGTCGCCCACGGCATGCCATACCCCGCCAATTTTGAAATGGCGAAGGACGTTGAAGACATCATCCGGAACGCCGGGGCAATTCCGGCCACCATTGCCATCGTAGCGGGTGACTTGAAAGTCGGGCTGACAGAAGCAGAACTGATGAAGTTCGCCAGCGCTGGAGCGGGAATAGCCAAGGTTTCAACCCGCGACATGCCTTTCGTCGTGGCGCGCAAGGTGGACGGTGCGACGACCGTGGCCTCCACCATGCGCATCGCGGCGATGGCGGGCATTCAGGTTTTCGCGACGGGCGGCATTGGCGGCGCGCACCGGGGAGCTGATCGCAGCTTCGATATCTCCGCCGATCTGACGGAGTTCACCGAAAGCGATGTGATTGTGGTGACCGCGGGGGCGAAGGCCATTCTCGATTTGGCGCTGACGCTGGAAACGCTGGAAACGCTGGGTGTTCCCGTGGTGGGTTTTGGCACGGATGATTTCCCGGCCTTTTATTCACGGCAGTCCGGCCTCGCGGTTCCCATGCGCTGCGATAGCGCGGGAGAAGTTGCTAACCTCGCCCGCGCGAAATGGGGCATGGGCTTGAAGGGCGGCATTGTGGTCGCAAATCCCATCCCCGAGGCCAACGAGATCATTGCCTCCGAAATTGCGCCTGTGATCGAAAAGGCGGTCGCCGAAGCTAGAAGCCAAGGCATTTCGGGAAAGAACGTAACGCCATTCCTGCTGGCCAAGCTGGCTGAGGTCACCGGCGGGCGTTCGCTCAAGGCCAATATCGCGCTGGTCAAAAATAACGCCGCCGTTGCCGCCGAAATCGCGGTAGCCTTCACCAAGTCAGAGGAGTGAAACAATGGAGTATCGTCAACTCGGCAGATCAGGGTTTATGGTTCCTGCCTTGAGTTTTGGCACCGCAACTTTCGGTGGCGGCACGGACTTCTTCAAGGCCTGGGGCTCGACCGATGACAAGGGCGCGACGCGGCTGATTGACGTGTGCCTCGATGCCGGCATTTCCATGTTTGACAGCGCCGATGTCTATTCCAAAGGCTTGGCCGAAGAGGTTTTGGGCGCGGCCATCAAGGGCCGCCGCAACAAGGTGATCATTTCCACCAAGGCGACCTTCCGTTTCAGCGAGCGGCCCAATGATGTGGGTTCCTCGCGCGCCCATCTGACGCAAGCCCTTGATGCCGCGTTGAAACGTCTGGGCACTGATTATATCGATCTGTTCCAGCTGCATGGCTTTGACGCCATGACGCCGCAGGAAGAAGTGCTGGGCTGCCTTGATGATTTCGTCCGCGCCGGAAAAATCCGCTACACCGGCTGCTCCAACTTCTCCGGCTGGCATTTGATGAAATCTCTGGCCACATCGGAAAAACTTGGCCTCACCCGCCATGTTGCGCACCAGGCCTATTACTCGCTGGTGGGCCGTTCCTATGAATGGGAGCTGATGCCGCTGGGCCTTGATCAGGGTGTGGGTGCGGTGGTCTGGAGTCCTCTGGGCTGGGGCAGGCTCACGGGCAAAATCTGGCGCGGAACGGGGCTGCCAGCGACAAGCCGGCTGCATGTGACCGCTGATGATGGCCCGCCAGTTTCCGAGGAGCACCTGTTCCGTGTCATGGACGCGATCGATGAGATTGCCAAGGAGACGGGAAAATCCGTTCCGCAAATTGCCATCAACTGGCTTCTTCAGCGGCCCACGGTGTCGACGGTCATCATTGGTGCCCGCAATGAAGAGCAGCTCAAGCAAAATCTCGGCAGCGTTGGCTGGAGCTTGACGAAGGAGCAGATGGCGAAACTCGATGCCGCCAGCGCCACCACGAAGGCTTACCCCTATTGGCATCAGGAGGGTTTTGCGGAACGCAACCCGTTTCCGGTTTAGCGATGAACACGCAGCGCCGTGGCCGCCGGATGGAAAGCGCCAAGCAGCCCATCAACCAGTTGCCATGGGGACAGCCGCAACTCACGCTTGAGCCTTCGCGGATTCTGAGCGATGACCATCTCGAGGCCATCCATCTGGAATCTCTCCGCGTGCTGGAAGAAATCGGCATGGACATGACCTATCCGGAAGCGCGGGAAATTCTGGGCCGGGCCGGAGCGAGTGTGAAGGGCGACCGGGTTCGCATTGGCCACGAGATTGTGGAGCAGGCGCTGAAAACGCCGCCATCCGAATTCACTTTTCACGCCAGAAACCCCGCGCATGACATTCGCATTGGCGGCAAGTGGATTGCCTTTGCGCCGGTGGGCGGGCCGCCCAATTGCTCCGATCTTGACAGGGGCCGCAGGCCCGGCACGCTGGCGGACTGCGGGAATTTTGTGAAGCTGTCGCAGTTTTTCAACACGGTTCACACGGCGGGCGGCGCTTCGGTGGATGCGCTCGATGTGCATGCCTCGATCCGCCATCTCCACATCACGCGCAACAAGATGGTCTATTCGGACAAGGTGCCGTTCGCCAGCTCAACTGGCCGCCACCGGCTGTTTGACGCCATCGAAATTGTCAGGCTTGCCCACGGCATTTCCCAGGAGCAGCTCTTGCAGCAACCCTGCGCTTACACAGTGATCAACACCAATTCACCGCTGAAGCTTGATGGCCCCATGGCCATGGGCATCATCGAGATGGCCCGCATGAACCAGATCTGCGTGGTTACTCCCTTCACCCTCGCCGGCGCCATGGCCCCCATAACCCTGGCGGGCGCTCTGGTCGAGCAGAATGCCGAAACGCTGGCGGGGCTTTCGCTTTCGCAGCTCGCCAATCCAGGCGCCCCTTTTGTCTATGGCGGCTTCACCTCGAACGTCGACATGAAATCCGGGGCGCCGGCATTTGGAACGCCGGAATACATGAAGGCCTGCATCATTGGCGGCCAATTGGCGAGGCGCTACAAGCTACCCTACCGCACCAGCAACACCAACGCGGCCAACAGCGTCGACGCGCAGGCCGCCTATGAATCGGTTTTCTCGCTGTGGGGCGCCATCATGGGCGGCGGCAACATCATTCAACATGCCGCAGGCTGGATGGAAGGCGGGCTGGTGGCGTCCTACGAAAAATTCGCGCTCGATGTCGATCTCCTGCAGATGGTCACCGAATTTCTGAAGCCTCTGGAAGTTTCAAGCGACACCATGGGCTTTGAAGCGATGAAGGAAGTGGGCCCCGGCGGGCATTTTTTCGGCGCGCGGCAAACCATGGAAAGATATTCCACCGCTTTTTACACGCCGCTGATTTCCGACTGGCGAAATTTTCCACAGTGGGAAGCCGCCGGCTCGCCGCAAGCCCACCAGAAGGCCAACGCGCTGTGGAAGCAGGCGCTGGCCGAATATGAGATCCCATATCTTGAACCATCGCGACTCGAATCCATTGATGCCTTTGTCACCAAGCGCGTGGAGCAGGGCGGCGAGCCGACAGATTTCTGACACAATTGACGACATGAATTTTCTTGCATGTTGCAACACAGGCCGATAGTTTTAGCCGACTTACCTTTGTCGGCGGCGACACGGAGTTGGGTTTGTTGTATTTTTTCAATGTGGGGCCGCGCATGACCGATGACACCTTCGATCCCGAAAAGGATATTGACGCGCCAACGTCTGTTGTTCCACGCGCGATGGAGCGAACGCCGCCGCGCTCAACGTCGTTTGCATTTGTCAGGCCGCAAACAGCCAAGAAGGCCAAGACTGTGAAAATCAAGCCGCCGGTTGTGGCAAAAAACCCGATGACGACCTATGCGCAAGTTGTTCGCTGGTCTTTCGGCTCAACGGTGATCCTGATCGGGCTGCTCGCGGGCCTGATGTACGCCTCCACGAGCTCGGGCCAGCCGCCATTCTACGCTTTCGCCGTTTTGGCGGGCGCCCTGGGCGCGTTCATGAGCGCGCTCATTCGCATTTACAAGGACGCCCAGTTCGCGAAATTTCTGAACAGCCCGGAATTTCCCGGCTTGAGGAAATGGGATCTCACGGTTTACGCCCTGGTGCCGCCGGTTGTGGGCATCATCTCGGCCAGCATCCTGTTCATCATCTTCGCCGCCGGAATCCTTGAAGGCGGCGCCTTGTTCCCGACCTATGCCTGCGAACTGGGCGACGGAACATGCGGCACCTTCGAGAACTTCATCTATAATTTCGGCCCGAAGGACGCCACGGACTATGCCCGGACCCTGATCTGGTGCTTCGCGGCAGGCTTCGCCGAACGCCTGGTGCCGGACAAGCTGAGGGGATTGGCGGCGGGCGCGGAGGCCGCAAAACCAGCGAAATAGGACGAGGAAAATAGTCCTTGACACCGTACGGTGATTGGGCTATAAACGGCTATTCTCCAAAATTGCAAGTTCCGACCGTTGAGCGCAAGGCAGCTTGAAAGAGCCGCATCGCTGAAATCCAATCGGCTATGGCCATGGTGCAACATCGGGTGAGCTTGCAAGGGCCCCGGCTTTCGCTTAGCCTTCGCCTTTGCCGCCTGGGCCAACAGGGAAATGCCAATTGGAGCGCAAATGCCATCTGCGGTGGCCGTCGATCTCGCTTTGGTGCTGGCCGTGGACTGCTCCAGCAGCGTGGACGAGGGCGATTTCCGCATGCAGATGGACGGCATCGCGGCGGCGCTCCGCAATCCGCCGCTGCTTGACGCCATCGCGGCGGGAAATTTCCGCCGCATCGCGATGACGTTGCTGCAGTGGTCGAGCTGGCAAAGCCAGGAAGTGACAGTTGAATGGCGCGTGGTGGGCGAACGCGCCGAGCTTGAGGCTTTCGCGCAGGAAACCGAAAAGGCCAAACGGGAATGGCTGCCCGGCGGAACCGGGCTTGCGGCGGCCATCACTTTCAGCATTGCGTTGTTGGAAACTTTGCCCGTTCTGGCCAGCCGCCGCGTGATCGACGTTTCCGGTGACGGCGAGGACAATGACGGTGGCGATGCGGACTTGGCGAGAGACGCGGCCACGGCGCGCGGCATCACCATCAACGGGCTGCCGATCCTCAGCGGCTCCAGCACTCTGATGTCTTACTACCGCACCCAGGTCATCGGCGGCCCCGGCGCCTTCCTGATGCCAGCGGCGAACATGCAGTCCTTCAAGGAGGCCATGACCGGAAAACTGCTGCGCGAGGTGGGGGATTTCACGGTTTGAGGGGTGGCGTCTTTACAAGGCGTGGAAATAATGTATATACATCACATATACACAAGGATTCCCGTCATGACCGCCTCATCTGCCCTGAGCCTCCGCATATCGGCGAAAGACCGCATGTTGATTGATCGCGCCGCCGAAGCCACCCATAAAACGCGTACCGAGTTTCTATTGGATAGCGCGCGGGCGGCAGCGGCGGATGCTTTGCTCGACCGCAATCTCTTCGTTTTGGGGTCTGCGGAATTCAAGAAATTTGAGAAGGCGCTGAAGGCCGCACCCAGGTCAACGGACGTGATCGGGAAATTAAAAAAGCGGCCCAGCCCGTGGAAGAAATAGCAGCGCCGCGGCTGCTGCAGGCCGGCGATGAAACGCAGGCCTTCGATTGCGGTGTTGACGTTCTGAACACGTGGCTGAAACGCCGCGCCCTTCTCAACCACCTCTCCGGCGCATCCCGCACCTGTGTGGCCATGAGCGGCAAACGCATTGCTGCCTACTACTGCCTCGCCGCCGGTTCCATCCAGCACGCCGCCACCCCCGGAAAAATCCGCCGCAACACGCCGGAACCCATTCCGGCTTTGGTGCTGGGCAGACTGGCGGTGGACTTGGGGTTTCAGAAACGCGGGGTAGGTCCCATGCTGCTGCTCCACGCGCTGGAACGCACACAGGAGGTGGCGAAGGTCGCTGGAATCCGTGCGCTGCTGGTCCATGCGAAGGACGAAGAGGCGGCGGAATTTTACAAGCGGTTTGGCTTTGTAGAGTTGCCGCTTGATCCGTTGATGCTGATGGTCGGGTGAGTTTGTAATTTCGCTTCATGCTCGGGCGCTGAGATAGGATTTCCGCCCAGGCGTTAACCCTAGTTTAACCACACTTGCTGTTTACATAAACACAATGATACTATATATGATATCAAATGGCTGCCAATGAAAAACTCTTGGATAGTATATGTCGAAACCCCTCAGATGTGAGGTTTACCGATGCCTGCAGGGCCGCCGTCCTTCTTGGTTTTGAGCTGAAATCAAAAAAAGGCTCACACCATGTATTCAAGAGGCCGGGGGAAATGACCCGATTGAATTTTCAAAAACAAAAAGATGGGAAAATTAAATCTTACCAAGCGGACCAGCTAATCGTCATGATTGAAAAATACAGGGAACAACAATGAAAAAGTCGCAAATCTATCCAACTCACGTTTACTGGGATGAGCGGGATCAGGGTTTTATAGCTTTGGCACTTGATTTGCCGGGATGTTCGGCTTTTGGTGACACAAAAGCTAAGGCCCTGAAGGAGTTGGAACATGCCATAGAAGGTTGGATTGAGACTGCCGTAGCTTCCAATGAACCTATTCCAGAGCCATCGCAACTTCCCAAGCCCAGCAATTATAGTGGCAAAATCTTACTACGTATTGCTACCAGTCTTCATGAGCGATTGGCAAAGAATGCTGAGGCAGAGGGCGTCAGCCTAAATCAATGGATGGTTACAGTGCTTTCCGCAGGTGCAGTTTTTTCTAAGCGTTCTACTGCTACACCAGAACATTTGGGAAGTTTTGATAGGTGGGAGCAAAGCGATGTTTTGCGTTTTATTGCCAATAGTCAATCGCATTCCCAATTTACTCACGTTTCGTCTTCGTCATTGAGAGAGTTAAGAAAATTTGATTTTATTTCTGCTGCTGGAAAATTAGGAGTTAGCCCGCATCAAGATTTATGTCTATTCCGCGGTGCCACCATTTCTCATCACGCTTCTACGACCGAAGACCCCATAATCAATGCTCAAATTCCATATTGGAAATCATCGAAGGAACAAGCACATGGCTGAGGTATCACAGTACAACTTTGCTCTTAAAGAAGTCACCACTGCACTTATTAAGCAACAAGAACATACACGAAGGAAAGTGGGCCGTTGGATTTGAATTTAACCTAGCGGCAGGAAACGCAGGAGCGTCCTTAGCCGATGTTCGGCCATCGGCAATTGTTGGAATTGCGGGATTAATTCTTGTTAGAGCTAAGGACGGTGAGCCTCCTGTGCCGTTCTTGGTTGACGCCGCTGAAATCAATCCAGCTTAGGCTTTGGAGTAGAAAGAGTTGCATGATAAACGACCAAAAACTACCCCCGCCGCCGTTTCCTCCGTTCCCCACCGCCATCATCCAGCGTTGAAATTTCCTTGATCGGCGGCAGCGTCACCACTTTCATCAAATTCGCAAACACCGCCGTCTTGTGCGGGATGGCCATGGCTTCAACGAAGTGCTGCTGGAATTTTGGCTCCACGGCGGTTTCAATTTTTTCGATGCGTCTTACCACCGCTTCGATTTCATCGCGGGCGGCTCTATTGAGCAACGCAATCCGCGCGCCCGTGCCTGCGGCGTTGCCCGCTGAGGAGACATGCTCCAATGGTGCGTCGGGGATCAGCCCCAGGATCATCGCGTATTTCACGTCGATATGAGTGCCGAAGGCGCCGGCCAGTCTGATTTTATCCACGTGGTCCAAACCAAGCTTATCCATCAGCAGGCGCACACCCGCATACAAGGCGGCCTTGGCCAACTGAATGGCGCGCACGTCATTCTGCGTGATCGAGATCAGAGGCTCGCCGTCGCGCACCACATAGGTGAACGTGCGGCCATTGGCGCGGACGCGGGGGGAAATGGCGGACATGCCGCCGTCCACCTGGCCATCCTGATTGATGACGCCGGCCAGATACATCTCCGCGATCACTTCGATAATGCCGGAGCCGCAGATGCCGGTCACACCCGTGCCGGCGATGGCCGCGTCAAAGCCCGGATCATCCGACCACAGATCACTTCCGATGACGCGGAAGCGAGGCTCCAGCGTTACGGGGTCGATGCGGATGCGCTCAATGGCGCCGGGCGCGGCGCGCTGGCCGCAGGAAATCTGCGCCCCTTCAAAGGCGGGACCCGTGGGCGATGAGCAGGCAAGCAGCCGCGCCTTGGAACCCAGAATGATTTCGGCATTGGTGCCGACGTCCACCGCGAGAACGATCTCGTCCGAATCCTGCGGCGCTTCAGAAAGCACCACGCCTGCCGCATCCGCCCCCACATGGCCCGCGATGCAGGGCAGCACGTAAGCTACGGCACCCGCGTTCAATTTCAAATCCAGCTCGCGGGCGGGGCAGGTGATGGCAAGCCCCGTGGCCAGCGCGAAGGGAGCACCACCCAGCTCCGTGGGATCGATGCCCAAGAACAAGTGGTGCATGACGGGATTGCCGACGAGCACGATTTCCAGAATGTCGCTGAGGTCAATCTGCGCTTGCGTCGCCACTTGGCTCGCCAGCGTGTTCAAGGCCTCGCGGATAACGGCGGTCATTTCCTTCTCGCCGCCGGGATTCATCATCACGTAAGACACCCGGCTCATCAGGTCTTCGCCGAAACGGATTTGCGGGTTCATCAGGCCAGCCGATGCCGCCACATCGCCCGTGGTGAGATTGGTGAGATGGGCGGCAACCGTGGTGGAGCCCACGTCGACCGCGAGGCCGAAAACCTTGTCATGGAAGCCGGGCCAGATGGCGACGAGTTCCGTCACACCCGATGTGGAGCGCGAGTTGATGGCGCAGGTGATTTTCCACTGGCCCTTCTTCAGCGTGGCTTGCAGTTGCGCGATGATGGCGAGGTTGCAGGTGAGATGATCGACCTGCCATTGCTCGGCCAGCGCCTTGAACACCCGCTCCAAATCCGACGAGGGCTTGTGCATGTCGGGCTCTTCCACCTCGATGTAGAAAAGCCGCGTGGCGGGATCCATTTCAATGTCGCGCACTTCGGCGGCCTTGCGCACGACTTGCTTGTGCACCTGGGATTCGGGTGGCACGTCGATCACGACATCGGCCAGCAACTTGGTTTGGCAGGAGAGGCGGCGGCCTGAGGCGAGGCCGCGCAATTTGTCGTAGCGCTCCTCAACCTTGGAAAATGCCGAGAGATGATCAACTGCGGACGTAATGCCATGCTTGGCAAACTCGCCTTCGCCCACATTGATCTGGCACCGCCCGCAAATGGCGCGCCCACCGCAAACGCTGTCGATATCCACGCCAAGGGTGCGCGCCGCCTGCAGCACCGGCGTGCCGAGCGGAAACCGCCCCCGCTTGCCGGAGGGCGTGAAGACGATGAGGGCGTCGGATTTATCGGTCATGATCTATCAGCGAATGGCGAATAGCGAATGGGCAATTCCCTATTCGCCCCTACCTCCTCCGCCTTGCCTCTCTTGCCGCGCGCCGCGCTTCAATCTCTTCATTGGATGAAATCTCGCCCGCTGCCTGCGCGGCTTTCGATGGCGCCGCCGTCATTTCGCGGAAACGGTTGGTCCAGAACTTGCAGTGCGCATCCGTGCCGTTCAGCACGTTGGCGCCATAGATCGCGTGCATGTCTTCATCATGCAGCGGATTCATAATGGCTGATGTCATGCCGTGGCTAGCGGCCATGGCGAGGAAATATCCGGTCAGCGCCCGGCGGTTCGGCATGCCGAAGGACACGTTGGACGCGCCGCAGGTGGTGTTCACTTTGAGCTCTTCGCGTAAACGGCGCACCAGGCGGAACACCTGCTGGCCCGCCGTGCCCATGGCGCCGATTGGCATCACCAGCGGATCGACCACAATGTCCTCCGGCTTGATGCCGAAATCGGCGGCGCGCTCCACAATCTTTTTCGCCACCGCAAAGCGCACGTCCGGGTCTTCGGAAATGCCCGTCTCGTCATTGGAGATAGCAACCACTGGCACATTGTATTTGGCGATGAGCGGCAAGATGGCTTCGAGCTTTTCTTCTTCTCCAGTTACGGAATTGACAAGAGGCCGGCCCTTGGCGGTTTCGAGGCCCGCTTTCAGGGCGGAGGTCACCGACGAGTCGATGCACAAAGGCAGGTCAACCAGCGACTGCACGATTTCCAGGGTCTGGCGCATCAGCGGCGGCTCGGTCTCGTTGGGGTTGACGGCGGTCACACCGGCATTCACATCGAGAATGTGAGCGCCGGCGGCCACCTGCGCCAGCGCATCCCGGATCACGGTTTCAAAGTTTCCGGCCTGCATTTCGGCGGCCAGTTTCTTGCGGCCCGTGGGATTGATGCGCTCGCCGATCACCGTGAAGGGGCGGTCAAAGCCGATGATATGGCTGCGGGTGGCCGAGGCGACGAGAGTGTGGGTCATGACGTAAGTTTGCCTCCATTGGCAATCAAGGTTTTGAGCCGCTCCTGATCATAGGTCGATTCGAGGTCGGCCTTGGCTTTTTCGACTTCGGCTGTGAGATCATCGCCCACCGGGATCGGATCGGCGCGCCGCCAATCGGCGAGATAGGCATCCGTATCGGTGGCGCCGCCCCGCATGGCGGCCATGTCGATGGCTTCCATGAAGCGGTTGTCCAGCATGCGTTTTTCTTCCTTGCGGCCGAGTTTTACCGCAACTTGCGAAGGAATATCGCGCCAATAGGTGATGATGAGGTTAGCCATGGGTTGCCTTATGCCAGTGTTCAAAAACGGCGAATAGCCCAAAAGCGACGCAACCGGAGGATGGCCCGAAATTGCTTCCGCATCGGCCAATAGTCATCATTTTGTCGCAGAATTCGGGGAATGTCACAGTTCTTAACGCGAGGCGCAAAGTGACCATGCGGATTGCCTCCTACAACGTCGAAAACCTGTTCAACCGCGCCCGCGCCCTCAACGGCGAGATGGACGAAGGCAGCAATCCCGTGCTCGATCAATTTGGCGAATTGAATGGGCTGATTGACAAACCCGTCTATGCGCCAAGCGACAAGACCCGGATGCTGAAGCTGCTTGAGACGCTGGATCTGGTGAATTCCGACAGCGGCAAATATGTAACTCTGCGGCAAAATCGCGGCCGTTTTGTCAGGCGGCCACGGAACGGTGGCCTGGAGATTATCGCCAACGGGCGCGCCGATTGGCTTGGCTGGATTGAGCTTCGCACCGAAGCAGTGAACGAACGCGCCATGCTGCATACGGCCGATGTGGTGCGCGATGTGAACGCCGACATCTTCGCCGCCATCGAGGCGGAAAACCGCATCGCGCTGAAACGCTTCAATGAAACCCTGCTCAAGGGCGAAGGCGGCACGCCCTATCGCCATATCATGCTGATTGACGGCAATGACGAGCGCGGCATTGACGTGGGCCTGATGACGCGCGAAGGATTTGCGATTGGCGATATCCGTTCCCATGTGGACGAATTGAAGCCCGACGGCGAACCTGTCTTCTCGCGGGACTGTCCGGAGTTCTCGATAACCACTCCAGGCGGCGGCAGGCTGTGGCTGCTGGTCAATCACTTCAAGAGCAAGGTTGGCGATCAGCGCGCGTCAAATGCCAAGCGCAAGGCCCAGGCCACGCGTGTCGCCGAAATCTATGCGGAGCTTCGTGGCAGGGGCGAGGCGCATGTGGCCATCGTCGGCGACCTCAATGACACGCCAGCCAGCGCGCCACTGGAGCCTTTGCTTTCGACCGATTTGAAAGACGTTTCCGCGTTCGCAAATTTCGACGATGGCGGATTTCCTGGAACCTATGGCGGCAGCACCGCCAGCAACAAGATCGACTACATCCTGCTTTCGCCGGGGCTGCATGGCAAGGTCACCGGCGGCGCCATCTTCCGCCGGGGCATGTGGCCTGGCGTTCGTCCGAGGAAATGGGACGTCTATCCGACGCTCACCAAAGAAGTGGAAGCCGCCTCTGATCATGGCGCGATTTATGTTGACCTGGATTTGTGAAGGTCGGCCTGCTCCTAGGCTATCACTTTGGCGTTTTGCAGCTTGTCGTATGTGGCTTCATCAATGCCCAGTATTTCTCTCAACACCCGCTCCGTTCCATCCCCGAGTTTCGGCGGGGCCTTTTCATATTCCACCGGGGTTTCGGAAAAAACGATTGGGTTGGCGACACCTGGCGCTTGGACCCCGTCTTCGCGCGTCAGGCCGATCTGCAGGCCGCGCGCCAGCACCTGGGGGTCCTCAAACATCTGGGCGATGGTGTTGATAGGCCCGCAGGGCACGCTGTCGGCTTCGAGGGCCGCGACCCAGGCGGCAGTCGTTCGCGCTTTCATCGGCCCCGCGAGCAGGGGGACGAGTTGCGCCCGGTTTTCCACGCGCCTCTGGTTGGTTTTGAAGCGTTCGTCGCTGGCCAGCTCTGCGACCCCGATGATCGCGCAGTATTCCTTGAACTGGCGGTCATTGCCGACAGCAACGATCACGTGGCCATCGGCGGTCTCGAAGGTCTGGTAGGGCACGATATTGGGGTGGGAATTGCCAAGGCGGCCCGGAACCTTGCCGCCCACCAGATAATTGGACGCTTGATTGGCCAGAACGGCGACCTGTGAATCGAGCAGCGCCAGGTCGAGAAATTGCCCTTCGCCCGTGCGCTCGCGGTGATAAAGGGCGGCGGTGACGCCAATGACCGCGTGGAGGCCGGTAAAGATATCGGCGTAGGCCACGCCGCTTTTCATCGGCCGGCCATCAGGCTCGCCCGTGATGGACATGCTGCCCGCCATGCCCTGGATCATGAAATCATAACCCGCCCGCTGGGCATAAGGCCCGTCCTGTCCGAAGCCCGTGATCGAGCAATAGATGAGCTTTGGGTTGTCAGTTTTCAGGCTGTCATAGTCCAGCCCGTATTTCTTCAGGCCGCCCACCTTGAAATTCTCGATCACCACATCGGACTTGGCCGCCAGGGCGCGGATGAGCTTCTGGCCTTCGGCGCTCGCCATATCAATGCACACGGAGGTCTTGCCGCGATTGGCGGACAGGAAATAGGCGGCGTCACCGCGCGAGCCATCGGCATTCTTGAGGAACGGCGGGCCCCAGCTCCGCGTGTCATCGCCCTCGCCGGGCTTTTCAATCTTGATCACCTCGGCGCCAAGATCCGCCAGCATTTGCGTGGCCCATGGCCCCGCCAAGACCCGCGTGAGATCAAGAACACGGATATTGGACAGTGGTCCGGGCATTTGGCTCTCCATTGTGGCGCGAGCCAGTCCTACAGCAATTGAAATCCGAATGCGAGCCATGGAGCCAACAGCATCAGGGTCATCAGGCCAACCAACAAGGCCATTGCCAGATTGTCACGCCATTGTCATACTACGCTGAAATGAGTGAAGAGGCCGGAGCAAACCGGACGTAGGAATTTCGAGGAAAACAGGGGGCATTCCGCCCCGAATGCCAAAGGAAAATCAACATGAAAAAACTGACATCCACACAAGAAACCATGCGCTCGGCGTTGATTTCGCGCCGCTCGCTGCTCAAGGCCAGCGCCGCCTTGGGCGCCGTCGGCTTCGCCAGCCCCATCTACGTGAAGAATGCTTTCTCGTCTTCGGGCGAGCTGAACTACATGGGCTGGGCCGGTTATGACTACAAGCCATTCATGGAGCCATTCACCGCTGCCACCGGCATCAAGGTGAACTTCACCGAACAGCCCGACAACGACACGATTTTCGCGCAGGCCAAGCTTTCCCTGCAAACCGGCGCTTTCGACGTGATCGAGCCTACCGTTGATCGCACCCAGTCCTATGTCGAGAACGGCCTCGTGCAGCCCTGGGACACGGCGAAGTTCCCCATGGACAACTACCTCCCTGGCATGGCCGATGGCTTGGCCGGCGAGATGGCCCAGATTGATGGCAAGCGCTACTTCGTTCCAGGCGTTTGGGGCACTGAAGCCCTGGTTTACAACAAGGAGCTGTTCCCGCTTGAATACGGCAAGGCCAGCTTGGCCGATCTCTGGGGGCCAAACCTTGAAGGCAAGGTCACGGTTCGCGCTCACTCGGCGCTCGCCGCCCTTGGCCGCGTTTTGGATGGCGAGGGCAAACTGCCGAAGCCATTCATGGAAGGCTACAAAGATGACGCCGCAATGGTCGAAATCTGGGATGTCATCCTAGCGGAAGCTGTCAAGAAAAAGGCGAATATCGCCCAGTTCTGGAAGGGCGAAAACGAAGCCCAGGCGGCATTCCGAACCAACGGTTGTGTACTCGGCCATTGCTGGGATTCGACCGGCTACAATATGGGCAAGGAAGGCCCCTATGGCTACATCGCTCCCAAGGAAGGCGCTTTTGCCTGGAACCAGGGCTACATGCTCATGGTCAATGCCAAGAACACCGAGCAAGGTCATGAATGGGTCAAGTTCGTTCTGTCCCCGGAGGGCGCCGCCGCAATGGCCAAAGTTTATTCGGCCAACCCGGTTGCCAAGGGCAGCGTTGAACTGCTGGATCCGGCAGTGGCCAAATTCTATGCCGACGCCTTCCCGGGCGATGCTTCCTCAAAGCTGTGGTGGTGGCCAGTTCAGACCAGCTCATTCCTGAAGCTGCGCGCTGAATACGCTGACAAGTTCATCGCAGCATAATCACGTTACGCGAGAAACGACGGGTGACTAGCGCCCGTCGTTTTTTTGTTACATAGTCGGTCATCAGCTAAGGGTGGGTAGCGGGGAAGATGAGCGAAGCGGTAGAGCTATCAAAAGTCTCAATGGATTTTGGCCAGTTTCGGGCCGTCAACAAAGTTGACGTCACGATCAAGGCGGGCGAGTTCTTTTCGTTTCTCGGTCCTTCAGGCTGCGGGAAAACCACTATTCTCCGCCTCATCTCGGGCTTCATGGACCCAACCGAGGGTGCCGTGAAAATTGGCGGCGTCGACATGATTGGCATCAGGCCGAACGCCAGGCCTACAGCCCTGATATTTCAAAATCTCGCGCTTTTTCCCCTGATGCCTGTCTGGGAGAACATTTCTTTTGGCCTGGAGGTTCGTGGCGTTGACAAAGCGACACGCCGCGCCAAGGCAGAGGAATTGTTGAATTTGGTTGAACTCTATGATTCAGCCGACAAGCGGATCAGCCAGCTCAGCGGCGGCCAGAAGCAGCGCGTCGCAATCGCCCGCGCCCTGGCCGTCGAACCCAAAGTCATGCTGCTCGACGAGCCACTTTCGGCGCTCGACCTGAAACTCAGGCAGCATATGCGGGCCGAGCTTCGCGCCATTCAAAAGCGAACAGGGGTGACTTTCATCTATATCACGCACGACCAGGGCGAAGCTCTGGCCATGTCAGACAGGGTTGGCGTCATGTCGCAAGGAATTCTCCAGCAGGTTGGAACGCCCATGGAGATTTACAACAATCCGGCCAATGGATTCGTGGCCTCGTTCGTGGGTGAGAACAATATTTTTGAAGGAACCGTCAAGTCAGCGAAGATGGGAGAGGCCAGTTTTGAAACGGCTCATGGGAGCTTCTCCACAAAGCTTGGCAAAGGAGTTTCATCCGGGTCCAAGGCCAAAATCTATGTGCGCCCCGAGCATACTGTATTGCAGAAAGCGGCGCCCGCCAAAGCCAACAGCGTTCCAGTGGAAGTGGGCGACGTGGCGTTTGAGGGCAATTTTGTGAACATCTTCGTGCGCGACAAGCTGGGCGGCACCCATATGATCCAGGCGCAGAACGACCCTAACATCGCGCTCCCCAAGAATGGCTCAAAAATGCACATGGTGTTCGCAGCCGAACATGCTGTCGTGCTCGCCGCCGCCGCAACCTCAAGCCAGAGCTAGGCCATGAGCGAACTTTACCGCAGATATGGAAAACTGCTCACCCTGATCATGATCCTGCTGACGGCTTTTTGGCTGTTGGCGCTGGTGATCATACCCAACATCGTGCTGTTCGAATTTTCCTTCAAGCCGTATCTGCCGATTGACCAGCTTGGCGGGGCGCAAGATGTCTATTCGCTGAAGAATTACGAGACTTTTATTTACAGCCCCATTCATATCCGCATATTTTTTCAGACGGTAGTTTACAGCAGTTTGGTTACGCTGCTTTGCCTCTGTATGAGTTACCCGGTGGCCTTTTATCTGGCGAAAGTCATTCGGATTGAGAACGCCCCGACAATATTTCTTCTGCTGCTCATTCCACTTTGGGTCAGTGAAATCCTGCGGTCCTTCGCCTGGTTTATCATCTTGTCTTTCCAGGGGCCGTTGAACGCTTTGCTGCTGGGCATAGGAATTATCGGCAAGCCCATACGCTGGATTTCGGGGTTCAACGGCGTGATCGTCGGCTTGATATACTCCTACATCCTGTTCATGCTGTTCCCGGTCTACAACGCGATTTCATCTCTGGATTCCAACCAGATTGAAGCTTCCGAGGACCTGGGGGCGCCGCTGTGGCGCACCCACTGGCGCGTTGTCATACCCCACGCGAAGCCTGGCATCGCGTCCGGTTGCGTGATGGTTTTCATGCTATGCGCCGGTTCCGTGATTGTGCCCAGCACTTTGGCAGCGCCTAACTCGCGCTGGTTCACAGAGATCATCCAGCAGTGGATGTTTGAAGGCTTGGATTGGAATGTGGGGTCCGCCTATGCGTTCCTGCTGCTGGTGCTCTGTATCCTGTTCGTGAGCATCGTCATGCGGGTGTTGAACGTTCGCCTCGTGGACATCGCGAAATGAGGATTGCGTTATGACCTCCAAAGCATTCGGCGCACTCGTCATCCGGGCGTATATTTTCATCTTTCTCGCTTTCATGCTGCTGCCACTGGTCATCATGGGCGGAGCCGCGTTCAATGACACGAAATTCCCATCGATTTATCCGTGGATGGGGTTGACGGATCGCTGGTTTGTCGATCTCTGGACTGATGAACGCATGTGGGGCTCAGCGCGAAATACGGTGCTTGTTGGCTTGGCGGTGGTTGCGATTTCAGTTCCCATCGGCACTGCCGCTGCTATCCTCATAAACAGCGTGCAGGCAAGAACGCGCTCTTTCCTTTACGGTTTCATGGTGGCGCCTATTCTAACGCCAGGCGCTGTCATCGGCATTTCTACACTTCTGTTCTGGAATGAATTCAACGTGCCAGCGGGCCTTCATCTTTCCATTCTTGGGCAGGTTTCCTTCATAGCCGCCTATGTCATGCTGCTTGTGCTGGCCAGATTGCAGAGCTTCGACTTTGGACTTGAAGAAGCAGCGATGGATTTGGGCGCTTCACATGCGCAGGTCATGCGCCGCATTCTCATCCCACATCTCTATCCGGCAATCGGAGCAGGGGCCTTGATCGCATTTTTCCAGTCGGCTGAAAACTTCAATGTAACCCTGTTCACGCGTGGCAACTCGGATACGCTGACGGTCTATGTGGGATCGAAAATACGTTCCGGCATCACACCGACGATCAATGCCCTGGCGCTAATACTGATATTATTCACAATTATCGCTGCTTTTGCCTATGAAATCAAGCGCCGCCGCGAACAGATCAGGCAGCAGATACTTGATGCTGCCGCCACAAAGGAATGAAGATCGCGTCCCTCGAAACCTTCTGCACCCAGTATGTGGGTTTCGTGCGGGTGACGGCGGATGACGGCAGCCAGGGTTGGGGCCAGGTTTCAACCTACAATGCCGATATCACGTGCGACATTTTCCACCGTCAGGTAGCGCGTTGGAGCCTGGGGGCGGATGCGCTGGATATTGACGCTCTTGTGACGCTGATCCCAGAGCGTGAGCACAAGTTCCCCGGCTCCTATCTCATGCGCGCCATTACGGGGCTTGATACCGCCCTTTGGGACATGCGCGGCAAGATCGAGGGAAAAAGCGTTTGCGAATTGCTCGGCGGCAAACCGCGTCCTTTTCCGGCTTACGCCTCCAGCATGAAGCGCGGAGAAATCACTCCGGAAGATGAAGCAGTGCGGCTGAAGCGCCTGCAGGACGACTATGGCTACAAGGCTTTCAAATTCCGCGTCGGCAAAGAATGCGGCCACGACGAGGACGAATGGCCGGGGCGGACTGACAAGATTGTGCCAATGGTGCGGAAAGCCCTTGGCGACAAGGCCATCTTGCTGGTGGATGCCAACAGTGGCTATACGCCCAAAAGGGCCATCGAAGTTGGCCGCATGCTTGAGCAGCATGGCGTCGCCCATTTCGAAGAACCATGCCCCTATTGGGAATATGGCTGGACCAAGGAAGTCACCGATACGCTGTCGGTCGATGTGACTGGAGGCGAGCAGGACTGCGATTTGGCTCTGTGGAAATTCGCCATGGCCATGCGCGCCGTCGATGTGGCCCAGCCCGACATTTGCTATCTCGGCGGCATCTGCCGCACGCTGAAAGTTGTCGAAATGGCGCGAAAGGCTGGACTGCCCATAACGCCCCACGCGGCCAATCTGTCCATGGTGACGATTTTCACGCTGCACCTTTTGGGCGCCATTCCGAACGCCGGCCCTTATCTGGAATTTTCAATTGAAGGCGATGACTACTATCCTTTGCAGCGGGGCCTGTTCCTGCAGGATATCGTCGCAAGAGATGGCCATGTGCAAATCCCGGACGGCCCGGGCTGGGGCATCGATATCAACCCGAAGTGGCTTGAAACCGCTAAATACCAGAAGTCCGAGGTTTGACGCTAATTCCAGTCCTCGCGCTCCACATCACGCGGCATTTCGGCTGGCGCCCTGTTCATGAAGGCATCGGAATGCACCGTGATTTGCCCACCGTTCAAATACACCACCGCATACATCGGCGGTTCGTCGCTATAGACCGTGGGAACCGATCCGCCCACCAGCGGCAATTGGTGGTTGAGGCCAGGCAGCGCTGAAAACGAAATGCCGCGCCACTGGCCGGAAATCACGCGATGCGCGTGGCCGAAAAACAGGTGGCGGACATTGTGGACGCTCAACAAGTCGCCAAAGCCTTCGCCATCCTCGAGCTTGATCAAATCCATGAGTTCATGATGAATGTCGAAAGGCGGGTGGTGCATGAAGATATGAATGGGGTCGCCATTGGCTTCCTCCAATCGCGCGCTCAGCCATTCGCGCCGGGGCGCGTCATAAAGGCCAGCGGAGGAGGGGCCGCCCTTCAGCGTATCCAGAAACAGGAAATGGCTGTTGCTTATCCGCAAAGTTCCTTGCGGGGAACCGCCAAACACCTTCAAATAGTTGGCGCGGTCGTCATGATTGCCAAGCATGAGATGGGTGGGAATGGAAAAATCGGCCAATCGTTCTTTCAGGGCCTCATAGGCCGCAATTTCTCCGCGCTCGGCCAGATCGCCGGTTATGGCGCAGAACGCGGCATCCCCATGGTGGCGCTCGATATCCTTGAGGCAATGGTCGAAGCGCTCAAACGGATCAAGTCCCCAGAGCTTTTGCGACGGCGGCACAAGGTGGAGATCGGTGACGTGCACAAATTTCATTGCGAGGTCTTTGCCTCGTTTCGCAAGCGCGATCCCCGCAGCAATCCCGCCGCTTCAACGATGGGATAGCCCGCCGACACGATATGCGAATTGATACGGTGCAGATCCCTGATCATGTCGACATACAGCGCGCTGCGCCGGAGCGCGCCCCGCTTGGCCTGCTTGTCGCTTCTGAAGTGCTCGTCCAAAACCGCATTCTCAAGCTTGCGAAAGGCATCCTTCTGCGCAATCAGCCTTTTGGCGCCTTCAACATCGCCAGAGCTTAGAACGCCAGTGGCAAGCCTGATGTTGTCATGAATGATCAGGCAGAGATCGTCCAAAGCCGCCTGTTCTTCAACATTGAATTCGATGCTTTCCTTGGCTCTGGCTTTTATCCGGTCAGACAGGCTGAGATGAATGATGTCGCCCGCATGTTCAAGATTGCTGACGTAAAGCGTTATTTCCAGGGCGCGCCGAGCTTCCGTCGAACTTAGCTGCGTCTGGGTGAGTTCGACAAGATAGGATTGGATCGCGGTTTGGAAAGTATTGAGCCGTTCATCAAGCGCCTTGAGCAGCTTGAGCGTTTCGGTGCTTTTGCTGCGCAAGGCTGAAAGGGCCGTGTCAAACATGCGGTTGAGAACTTCGCTCATGCGCACGGTTTCGAGAAGCGCGTTGGAAAGGGCAACTGAGGGTGAGTCCAGCGATTTGATGTCAAGGTAGCGGGGTGTTGCGAGTTGATCCGCCTCAAGCTTTTCGTCAGGCACCAGCTTTGTTGAAAACTTTCCAATCCAGCCCGTGAGTGGCAGGAACAGCAATCCAACGGCCATGTTGAAGGCAGCGTGAAAGGCCAGCGCCACGGCCACCGGGTCCATGGGAACAAGCAGGGCGAGATATGAAATGCGCTGCACGAAGGCCAGGCCAATAAGCGCAGCCACCCCCCGGCACAGAAGGTTGGCCACGGGCAAGCGACGCCCTGCCGGCGGCAAGGCCAGCGTGGAGGTGATCGCAGGCAGCCCGCCACCGAAATTCAGTCCCAAAATAAACCCAAACGCGCCGGCAAGCTCCAAGCTGCCATTGGCGACAAACAACGCAATGAGCAGGATCACAGCGAGCGTTGAATGAAACCCCCACGCCATCACGGCGCCGGCGAAAAAGGCAAGCAATGGCTCCTGGCCAATCGCGGCCAGCACGTCGTGAAAGAGACTGGTTTCCCGCAGCGGCGCTGTCGCAACTGAAATGAGATTGAGGGCCATCAGCATCAGGCCGATGCCGATCATCATGCGCCCTATGCTGTGCGGCTTATATTCGCGCGAAACGCTGAACGTCACATAGCCCAAAAATATCAAAACCGGGGAAGCCCACAGGGCAAACGAACTGCCCGACGCGAAAAGCGCTGACACCACGGCAGATCCCACATCAGCGCCGAGCAGCACAGCGAGGCCCAGAGATGTTCCGATGGCCCCGCTGGCCGCAATGCCCGCCACGATAAGAGTTGTCGCTGTTCCGCTGCCCAGAATAGCGGTCGCGGTAGCGCCTGCAAAAAAGGCTGACACGCGGTTTCCCAGGCGATGCTCAATGAACAGCTTGAGGCGATCTCCCCAGGCCCGCATGACGCCTGTGCGAACCATGCGAACGCCCCAGAGGAGGAGAGCAATGCCCCCCAGAAGATTGACAATAACGAGTGTGCCTGGATTCAATTCATTTCACTGCGGCCACGGCAAAGACCAGGTTTTCACATTGGTGAAAAACTTCATGGCTTCCATGACCCCCTCCTTGACACCATTACCTGAGTCCTTGATTCCCCCAAAGGGCGACATTTCGATCCGGTAGCCCGGCACTTCCCAGATGTTTACCGTGCCCACATTGAGGCCCTCGATGAAGCGCGTGATGCGCGAAAGATTATTGGTGCAGACGCCGGAGGACAACCCGAAGGGGGTGGAGTTGGAAATGCGGATAACTTCGCCGTCATCATCGGGCACCCGGACAATGGGGATGATCGGGCCAAAAGTTTCCTCAAACACCAGTTCTGACTGATGGGGCACAAAGTCCACGGTGATCGGCGGCAACACCGCTCCCTTGCGGCCGGGATTATAAAGAATTTTGGCGCCCTGTTCCGCAGCCTTGTGAACGCGGGCCTCAAAAACCTTGGCCACCTCCTCGTGCACCACGCAGCCCAGATCAGTTTCAGGATTCTGCGGGTCGCCAAACTTTATTTTTTTGGCCTTGTCGAGAACCAGCGCCACAAATTTGTCGGCCACCTTGTTTTGAACCAGAATTCGCTTCACCGCCGTGCAGCGCTGGCCGGAATTTTTGGTGGCGCCTGCGACCGCCAGCTCCGCCGCCTTGTCCAGATCATCATCGCCGAGGTCATTGAGAACAATCAGGGGGTCGTTGCCACCCAGCTCCAGGGCCGCGCGTTTGTAACCTGCTTTCGCCGCAATGAGTTTGCCCACGCGCACGCCGCCCGTGAATGTGATGACGCCGATGTTGGCATTGGTCACCATCTCATCGCCAATGTCATCGGGCCACCCCGTCACCACCTGAAACATTTCAGGCGGCAAACCGGCATCATAGAGAATATCCGCCAGCGCCAGGGCTGTGAGCGGCGTGAGTTCCGTAGGTTTGCAGACGACGCAGTTACTTGTGGCGATGGCCGGCGCTATCTTGTGGGACACCATGTTGAGCGGATGATTGAATGGCGTGATTGCCGAGATAACGCCAACCGGTTCGCGCTTGGTGAAAATCTTGCGGGCTTTGCCCTGAGGCGTCAGATCGCAGGAAAAAATCTGGCCGTCATCGAGAATGCAGAGTTGCCCCGCCAGCATGAACACATCATAGGCGCGGCCGCATTCATAGGCTGAATCTTTCATTGAGAGACCGAGCTCAAGGGTTATCAGCTTTGCAAGGTCATCGCGGCGCTGGCGAATGAGTTCAGCCGCTTTGAACAAAATTTGCTGGCGCTCGTAGCGGGTGAGTTTCGGCTTGAAGCCAGCGGCGATTTCAAAGGCGCGCGCCGCATGTTCGGCGCGGCCTGCCGGAACCGTGCCGATGATTTCATTGGTGTAGGGGTAATGCACCGGCACAACGCCATCCGCATCAACCTTCTTGCCGCCAATTCGCATGCTCTCTTTGATTGTCATTTCATGTCTCGCTGATGCAATTGCAGCCAATGAAGAAGGCATCAAAATTTCGTGGATACTGCGGAAAGTCTTGGACTTTACGGTTCACGATTATGGGAACTGTTTGCTCGGTCAGCCCGCCATGCGACCGCAAGGGTTCAGTCAGACCGGAGAGGTCATGCTTGGCGCGGCTTGTGCCAATCACCTTGGACCCTTGCGGTCCACCGGACAAAACGATGAGATCGCCCATGCGGTCGGGCGGCAGTTCGAAGCGGGCGCAGCCTTCGGCTCTGGTGTGGACCGCATCGATGCCTTCAAGCGCAGCTATCAGCGCGCTCACCTTTTCCACAGCCTGTTCCTGTGCGTAAACAGTGGCAAAGGAACCCAGCGCGCCGTGATGGACCACATAGGGATCGGTGATCGGCAGAATGACCCGCGTAGAACCAGCGCCAAATTCTCCGTCAAGAACGTCTTGAAGATAAATCACATCAGGCGCGCCATTTCTCAAATGCTTGTCCCTCATGCCATGGTCGGCCACGATCACAATGACGGCGCCAAGCGCGTCAAGCTGGCCGAGGTAATGATCCATCATTCTGTAAAAACCATTGGCGCCTGCCGAACCCGGCGGATATTTGTGCTGCATGTAGTCTGTGGTGGACAGATACATGAGGTCGGGCCGCATGGCGGCGAGCAGCTTCACGCCTGCGGCAAAAACAAATTCGGAAAGCTCGGCTGAATAGACATTCGGCACAGCCATGCCGACGGTCCGGCAAACATCTTCAATGCCATTCGCGGCCAGCGTCACCTTGTCCGCGCATTCGGAAGAAAAGGCCACCGCTGTTCCGTCAAAATTCAAACCCTTGCCAAGCAGCAGCCGCAGCTTGTCCTTGGCGGTCACCACGGCGATCTTGGCGCCAGCCTGCTGGAATTTTTCGAAGATCGTTGGCGCCCGCAACCATGCGGGGTCGTTCATCATGGTTTCCTCTCCTGTGGCGGGGTCAATCAGGTAATTGCCGCAAATCCCATGCACAGAGGGCGGCGTTCCAGTGACGATTGAGAGATTGTTGGGATTGGTGAAACTCGGAATGACGGAAAGCCCGCGGCGATTTTCGCCTTTCGCGACAATTTTTTTGAGGTTTGGCATCAGGCCTTCGGCCATGGCGATTTCCATGTAATCAGGTTCGCTGCCATCACAACAAATGACCACAAGGGGTGCCTTGGGCCATTGGTACTCACGGCCATTTGCCATCACGGATTTCATGCTTCAGCTCTCCAGCGGCGCCAAGTCCGTCGCGCCCATCTCTTCCAGCACGTCGCGGATGGCGGCAAGCACGGCGGCCATAACATTTTCGTCCACTTGCCCAATGGTGCCGATGCGGAAGCTCGGCCGCTTGGTGAGTTTTCCCGGATAGATGGCAAAACCCCGTTTGCGCAGCGCTTCATAGAAAGACTCAAAGTGAAAATTGGGATCGCGGGGTGTCAGAAATGTCTGAATGATGGGGCCAGCCATGCCGTCGCCCAGCAGTGTTGAAAATCCCATTTCGCGCATGCCGTCAATCAAAACATCCGCATTGCGGGCATAGCGCGCGCCGCGCGCGGCGACGCCACCCTGCGTTTCATGTTCCTTAAGCGCCTGGTGAAAAGCCACCAGCGCATGCGTTGGTGGCGTAAACCTGAATTGGCCATTGGCCTGCAGCCCGCGCCACTGCTCATGAAGATCAAGAACGACAGAATGGGAAACGCCAGCGCTGGCTTCCAGCAACCCGCACTTCACCAGCACGTAGGAAAATCCCGGAACGCCTTCGATGCATTTGTTCGAGGACGACACCATCACATCCATGTCCAGGCCAGCCATGTCGATGGGAATTGCGCCGAAGGAAGACATGGCGTCCACCATGAAGGTCAGTCCGCGCTGCTTGACGGCTAGCCCGATTTCGATGATGGGGTTCACGATTCCGGAAGTTGTTTCGCAGTGAATCATCCAGACATGGCTTATGTCCGCGTCGGCCTCGAGCGTTTCGACAATTTCCCCAACAGTTGGCGCGGCGCTGTCGCCCTTGTCGACTTTTGCAAAGGGACGGTTCAGCCTCTTGAGAATTTGCGCGGCCCTGTCGCCATAGGCGCCATTGGCGATGACCAGCGTTTTTTGACGAAACACCGGACAGAGGCTGCCGAGAGCTGCCTCAATGGCGAATGTTCCGGAGCCCTGCATGATCACGCACTCATAGCGGCTGTCACAATTGGCGAGCTGGAGCAGGCGCTTGCGTATGTCGGCCACAAGCTGCCGAAACTCCACATCGCGCGAACCCCAGTCTGCCAGCATGGCGAGTTTTACATTGCGCGACGTGGTGAGAGGCCCGGGCGTCAGAAGATAGGGCATGTCCTCCTGGCCAGCGGGGCCCTTGAATGACAGTTTCATCGGCGTCTCCACGCTTAACTCAACTTCGCCGCGAGAACGGCTTCTATATTGCGCTTGTGAACGGCCTCATAGGGCTCGAATAGATTCACCCACCCCGCGTCGAGCGGCCCCCGGATGATTTCATTCAATGGCTTATCCCGAAGCTCCGGCTCGCCTGCCATGCGCTTCAACATGCGGATATATTGCTGGGTGGCGCGGATGAAGGTTTTTTCGTAGCCGCCCAGCGCAATGATTTCAGGATCGCCGTGATTGGGCAGTATCCGCTCCGGCGCAAGATCCCAGAGCCGGTCAAGGTCCTTCAGATGGGCATCGAATCCTTCCGGCTCGGCGACATAGGTTATGGTGTCCTCCATCGTGTCGCCCGCGAGCAGCAGCTTCTTGGCGCCGATCCATATGACAGTTGCGTCATCGCTATGGATATTGGCTTCGATCAAGTCCAGTTGAAGCGAGCCTACGTTGAGCCGCATGGTGTTTTCATAAGTCCGCGTTGGCATGACTAATGGGTTGATCGCGGGCAAGCCGTCAAAAGCGCCGTTTTCAATCGAAACGCGGGTTCGCGCCAATTGGGCCGCCGTGCGGGCACTGGAAATAATCGGGCAATCCATGAAGGCTGCGGTGCCTGCGACATGGTCGAGATGCCGATGGCTCAGGACGACGGTAATTTTCTTTGCCCCCTGGCCTTCAAGGTGCTTGCGAATGAAAGTGGCATGCTCAACAGAAACATGGGTGTCGTAGACGACCGCCTCGTCCGCATCAACAATCGCATAGCTGGCAATGCCGAGGGAAAGCGCCCCGTCATCCACCCAGTTATCAATATCGGAAAAACGATATCCCGGGATACGGCCATCGTAATAGGCATAGATGTTCTGGGCCGGCTGGATAACGCGCAGGTGTTTTGTCATGGCGGGGTTATGACAGAAAAAACCACACTGGCAAACTTTCGCGAATACTGCGATAGTGGCTTGTTGGCCACTCAGGAGAATATCGATGACTTTCGGCTATGGTCTTGTTGGTCTCATTGTCGCAATCGCCGCCTATCTCATATACGTTTATAACGCACTGGTAAATAACAAGAATCTTGTGGCCGAGGGCTGGAGCGGCATTGACGTTCAACTGCGCCGGCGCGCCGACCTCATTCCGAATCTCATTGAAACCGTCAAAGGCTATGCGTCTCACGAGGACAAGCTATTCCGGGATATCGCGGAGCTTCGGGCCAAGAGCATTGGTGGTGGAACCGTGGCCGAGCAATCCGCCATTGGCCAGGCCATGAGCGGTGCGCTGGGCCGGCTGTTTGCGATCGCGGAGGCCTATCCTGAATTGAAGGCCGATGCCAATTTCAGAGACTTGCAAGACAAGCTCTCCGCCATCGAGGAAGAAATCCAGCTTTCGCGCCGATACTACAATGGCGCAGTGCGCAATTTGAACAACATGATCCAGTCCTTCCCCAGCAATCTTGTCGCCAATTATTTCAAGTTCACAGTCGCCGAGTTTTTCGAAATCGGCGACGCGGCAGCCCGCGAAGTTCCGAAGGTTGATTTCAAGACCAGGTAGGAACCGATGCGCATTCTCATTGGTTTCCTGCTGGCGCTCACGCTGCTGCATTCACCTGCCAGGGCTGATGAGCGAATCCTGAAGTTTACAAGTGATGCGCAGGTGAATGTCGACGCCTCGGTTGATGTCACTGAAACAATAGACGTCATCGCCGAGGGCGCCCAGATCAAGCGCGGAATTCTGCGGGATTTTCCAACGATCTATAAAGACAGGAATGGGCTGCGGGTGGCTGCCGGCTTTGACGTGACATCCGTCAGGCGCAACGGCCAGACGGAAAACTACGCCGTTGAGAGCATTTCAAATGGCAAGCGCATCCGGATTGGCAGCGCTGACGCCTTTCTCGAACACGGCCTGCACATTTATGAGATAAGATACAGCACCACGCGGCAGCTTGGTTTCTTTGAGGATTATGACGAGTTCTATTGGAACGCCACGGGCAACGGCTGGACATTTCCCATCGACAAAGCCACCGCCATTGTGCGCCTGCCTCCGGGAGCCTCAATAGTTCAGCATCAGGCTTACACCGGCCATCAAGGCGAGAGCGGCAGGGATTTCACTGTCGTCAGCGGAACAGGCAATGAGTACCGCGCCGAATCCACACGAGGTTTCGTTCCTGGTGAGGGCCTAACAGTCGCTGTGGCATGGCAGAAGGGAATTGTGGCAGCTCCAACGGCTGCTGAAAGGAACCTTTGGTTTCTGCGCGACAATGCTGGAATCATTGGCCTGATAGCTACGCTTCTCGGTGTTGCTTTTTATTATTTCTATGCATGGAACAGCGTTGGCCGCGATCCGCCGAAGGGCACTATTGTGCCGCTCTTCGCCCCACCGCCAGCCCTTGGACCAGCGGCGACAAGATACATTTGGAAACAGGACTTCGACGACAAGGGGTTTGCCGCAGCGCTTGTGGGACTCGCCGTAAAGGGCCATCTCAAGATCAGCGATGATGGGGGCGAGTTCAGTATCACAAGGCAGAATTCGACGGGCTCTTCCCTGACCCGCAGCGAGAATGGCCTGTTCGCCGCGATTCCTTCCGGCACAACACTATTGCGAAACACCAATCACGCAGCGATCAGCCGCATGCAAGATGCGTTGGAGGCCCGCCTCACCACAGAACACGAAGACTTGGCGTTTGTTCGGAATATCGGATGGTTCTGGGCAGGCGCGCTATTGTCGATCGGCGGCCTGCTGCTGTCCGCATTGCTGCTGCCACTTGAAGATGGGTTCGCGGGACTGTTTGCCGCCGGGTGGTCCGGAATCTGGTGGGGTGTGATTTTGACTGTCGCCTGGGGCTCCCTGAGCGGTTTCATGGGCAGCAGGGGCTTCCTGCGCAAAATCGGCTCCGTGATGTCCCTTCTGTTTTTGATACCCTTTGTTATTGCGGGCGTCGCAGTTCCGGGCGTCTTGTTGTTCGGTGGTGGCGTCACAGCAGGTGTTGCCATGTTGCTCGCCGCCGCCGTTGGCCTTGGAGTAATGAATTTGGTCTTCTACAGGCTGCTGCGCGCGCCAACGGCTTCTGGGCGCAAGCTATTGGATCAAGTGGAGGGCTTTCGCATGTACATGAAAACCGCGGAAGAAGAGCGCTTGAATATCTTGAACCCACCGGAGAAAACACCGGCGCTCTTCGAAAAATATCTGCCCTATGCGCTGGCCCTGGACTGCGAAAATGAATGGAATGCGAAGTTCGCGGCGGTGCTCGCGGCAGCCGCAGCGGCAGGAGCGGCAGCGCCCGCTTGGTATTCCGGCAACAACTGGAATTCTGGAGATATGGGCGGTTTCACCGACAGCCTGGGCTCAAGCCTCGCTTCAAGCGCGGCTTCAGCTGCGGTAGCGCCGGGCTCCCGTTCAGGCTCGGGCGGTGGCGGTTCATCCGGCGGCGGTGGCGGGGGTGGTGGTGGTTCGGGGTGGTGACTTAACTTTCGAGTTCCTCTCGCATCATTTCAAGCTCCAGCCATTGCTCTTCAGCGGTGGTTTTTTCCACCTGAACGGCGGCCAGGCGGGCCATGATCTTTTCGAAACCCTTGGGATCGCGCGCAAAGAGATTGGCGTCGGATAATTTCTGCTCGAGCGTAGATAGCTCGCGGCCCAGTGCCGTCATCTTCGCTGGCAGCGACTCAAGCGCGAATTTCTCCTTGAAGGAAAGCTTGCGCTTGGCCTGCGGTCTTGAAACCTGAATGGATGAGCCGCGCTCGCGCTCCGCAACTTTCATGTCGCGGGCGTCAACACCAGCGCCCCGCTGGGCCACCATGTCCGAATAGCCGCCTGCATATTCTGTCCATTTGCCATCGCCTTCATACATCAGGATGGATGTCGCCACCCGGTCAAGAAAATCGCGGTCATGGCTCACCAGCAGGATCGTTCCCGCATAATCGCCCAGCATTTCCTGCAACAGGTCGAGGGTTTCGAGGTCGAGATCATTGGTGGGCTCGTCGAGGATCAGGAAATTGGAAGGCTTGGCCAACTCCCGCGCCAGAATGAGCCTCGCCCGTTCGCCGCCTGACAGCACCGACACGGGCGTCCGCGCCTGCTCGGGCTTGAACAGAAAATCCTTCATATAGCCAACAACATGCTTGGTCTCGCCATTGATGGTGACGGATTGGCCACGCCGGTCGGTGATCACATCGGCAAGCAGGGCATCGGGATCCAGGCTTTGCCGGCTCTGATCCAGCGCCACCATCTGCAGGTTTGTGCCGAGCCTGACAGAACCGCTGTCCGGCTGCAATTCTCCTGTCAGCAATTTGATCAGCGTCGTCTTGCCCGCCCCATTGGGGCCAACGATTCCAAGCCGGTCTCCCCGCAGCACCAGAAGATCAAGGTTCGAAACGATCGGACGCTCGCCAAATGACTTTGAAATCTTCCTGGCCTCGGCAACCAGGCGGCCGGAAGCATCGCCCGTCGATGCTGTCAGCCTTACGCTGCCCAAGCTGCCCACATGCTCGCGGCGTTCGGACCGCAGTGTGGATAGCAACCCCACACGGCGAACATTGCGTTTGCGCCGCGCGGTCACGCCATAGCGCATCCAGTGTTCTTCCGTCGCTATACGTTGCGCCAGTTTCCGCTGCTCGACCTCTTCTTCCTCGAGAACTTGATCGCGCCATTCCTCAAACTGGGAAAAGCCCCGGTCCATGCGTTTGGCAGAGCCGCGGTCAAGCCATACGGTGCGGTTGGAAAGGTTTTCCAAAAACCGCCGGTCGTGGCTGATCAGAATGAGCGCCGAACGCAGAGACTTGAGTTCCGCTTCCAGCCACTCGATCGCTGGCAAATCCAAATGATTAGTGGGCTCATCCAGCAACAGAATATCAGGCGCTGGGGCCAAGGTCCGGGCCAATGCCGCGCGACGCATTTCACCACCGGAAAGATTTGCTGGGTTCTCGCCGCCACCCAAGCCTAGTTCATTGAGATAGTGTCTGCAGCGATAGGGATTATCCGTGGGGCCAAGACCCGCCTCCACATAATCCAGCACACTCGAGAATCCCGTGAAATCGGGTTCCTGGGGCAGGTAGCGCACCGTGGTGCCGGGCTGCAACCAAACCTCGCCATCATCTGGTTCGATCATACTCGCCGCAATTTTGAGAAGCGTGGATTTGCCCGATCCGTTGCGCCCCACAAGGCACATGCGTTCATCATCGGCCAGCATGAGTTCGGCCCCGTCAAGCACGGGTTTGCCGCCAAAAGTCAGCCGGATATTTTGCAGATTCAGGAGAAGTTTTGCCATATCGGCCAGTGGTTAGCTGATTGTTGTCTGGTTCTCCAGCCCCCTTTGCTGTAAGGCAATGTCATGGAATATGTGAAACTTGGCTCAACTGGGCTTGATGTTTCGCGTCTCTGCCTTGGCTGCATGAGCTATGGCGAACCCGGGCGCGGCAGCCATGAATGGACACTGGGCGAAGAGGCAGCCCGCCCTTTCATCAAGCAGGCCTTGGAACTTGGCATCAATTTCTTCGACACCGCCAATATCTATTCGGATGGCACCAGCGAAGAGATCATCGGCAAGGCGCTCAAGGATTTTGCCCGCCGCGACGAAGTTGTGATCGCCACCAAGGTGCATGGGCGAATGCGGCCCGGTCCCAATGGTGCGGGCCTCTCACGTCGCGCCATCATGGCCGAAATCGACAACAGCCTGAAACGGCTCGGCACTGACCATGTGGACCTCTATCAAATCCATCGCTGGGACCATGACACGCCTATCGCCGAAACCATGGAGGCGTTGCATGACGTGGTGAAAGCAGGGAAGGCGCTCTATATCGGGGCGTCGTCCATGTTCGCCTGGCAATTCGCCAAGGCGCTGCACGTGGCGGAGCAAAATGGGTTAACGCGCTTTGTCAGTATGCAGAACATGGTGAACTTGATCTACCGGGAAGAAGAGCGCGAAATGCTGCCGCTTTGCGCGGCGGAGGGGATCGGCGTTTTGCCATGGAGCCCGCTGGCGAGGGGCAAACTCGCGCGCGGCCCCGGCGCCACCACAAACCGCTCGGCCACTGATGCCTATTCAAACACACTTTTTGCCGCAACCGAGGAAGCTAACGGCAAAGTCATCAAGGCCGTTGAGGTCTTGGCCAACAAGCGGGGCGTGCCCATGGCGCAGGTGGCGTTGGCCTGGGTGTTGGCCAAGCCCGGCATCACGTCACCCATCATTGGCGCCACGAAGCCCCAACATCTTGATGACGCGGTTGCGGCGCTGGCCTTGAAGCTGACAGCGGAGGAAACAGGAGCGCTTGAAGCGCCATATGTTCCGCACGCAGTCGCCGGGTTTTCCTGAGCCACGGCTTCGGCTTTATCCTCCCAAATAGCTGCGAATTTCCTTTGGCGCCGATGCGGCAAAGAAATCGGCTGTTGGCAGCAGATGCGCAATCTTGCCATTCTCGACGAAAGCTACCCTTGATGCGGCATATTGCGTGTCTTCCGGCTGGTGCGTCACCATCAATACCGTGAGATTATGCGACCTTTGGATTGCGCGGATCAAATCCAGCATTTCGCGGCGGAGAGCTGGGCCCAGGGCGGTGAAGGGTTCGTCCAGCAGGAGAACCGGCTTGTCCCTGACCAGTGCGCGGGCGATTGCTATGCGTTGTTTTTCGCCGCCGGAAATTTCGGTGGGTTTGCGGGACTTGCAATCTGAAAGTCCGACGCGCTCCAGCGCGTCATCCACGCGCGCCCGTTTCTCCTCACTCAGCTTCAAGCGGGGCGATACTCCCAGCGCGACATTGGTCCAGACGTCGAGATGGGCGAAGCTGTTGTGGTCTTGAAAGATCATGGTGACAGGGCGCTGGTCTGGCGGGCGGTCCGCCATGTCAATGCCCGCGAACCTGATGCGGCCTGACAGTGGCGTTTCGAAACCTGCGATCAGCGAGAGGAGGGTTGATTTTCCGGCTCCGCTGGGGCCGATAACGCCGACGAATTCGCCTCTCGGCATGTGGAAGTTGAACTCCATCAGCATGTCTTCGTAGCGAAACTTGACGGCCTCAAGCTTGATCACGGGAGGCGCTCCATCGTTGCGCCAGTGACATCAGGCCGAAGCATAGAAGGGCCAGCACAAACGCCGTGCCTGCAGCCGCCTCCATCCGGTAGCTGCCCATTTGGCGATAGATGAGGGCAGGGAGTGTTACAAGCCTGTCGCTGCCGAAAAGCACGATGGCTGAGAGGTCGCCGAGGGAGACAATCATCGCCATCAAAAAGGCGAGGCCGAGGGCCCGGCGCAGCACCGGCAAATCAACGCTCTTCAAACGTGCCCAGCCAGCTAACCCAAGACTTGCACAAAGCCTGTCATAGCGTTGATTTGATTCGGCAATTGCCGGGTAGAGTGGCGCCCACACAAAGGGCAGTGCCATCAGGGCGTTGAGCCAGATGACCAGCGCAATCGCATAGGCGCCGACATTGGTGAATTGGCTCAAGGCCAGAAACCAACCCGTGGCCAATATGGCGGGCGGCATGATGAGGGCTGCAAGACTGGCGAGCATAATGACCGAGCGCCCCACCCCAGGTTGTCGCCGCGCTGCGGCGTCGGCAAGGGTCCACCCTAGAAACAAACTCACACACGCCGCCGAAACGCCGATGAAAAGGCTTGTGCCCGCTGCGCGCAAAAGTGTTTCCGTGAATTGAATTTTCCAGAGGCCTGCCACCGCGACACTCAACAGGGGCGGCAGCACAATGAGCGCGGCAACGGCAATGGCAAGGCAGTCCATCACTCGGGAAGGGAGGCTCCTGCCGTCATATCTGACGGTCGTGGCAGCTGTTTGCGGAACCATTTCGGCTTCAGTGGCAAAACGTCCGGCAAGCAGCACCAGAATTCCACACAACACAAACTGCGCCAGGGCGAGAACCGAAGCCCGCGCCGGATCGAAGTCCAGCCGCAGGGACTGATAGATGGCAACTTCAAGGGTCGTGGCTTGCGGGCCGCCGCCAAGAATGAGCACGACTGCAAAGCTCGCCGTGCAAAGTAGAAAGATCAGGCTGGCAATGCCTGTCATGGCGTTCGCCAATTGGGGCCACTCAATTTTGCTGAATACATCACGGTCGGAGAAATTCAGTTGCGCCGCGAGGCGGAAATTCTCCGCCGGGATAGCCTCAAGCCGCGCGAGCATCAGCCGAACCGCAAGCGGCATGTTGAAGAACACATGGGCGAAGATGATTCCGTGAAGCCCATAGATCGAAACCACGCCGCTGGCGACACCGATGATCCCCAGAATGGCGACAATAGCCGGCAGGGCGAGCGGCAAGAAAAACAGTTTCAGCAACACGCTACGGCCCCAAAAATTACGCCGCGCTATTGCCCGCGCCACGGGCAGCGCGATCAAGAGTGAAATCACCGTCGAGAGAAAGGCCTGCTGCAATGTGAAGCCTACGACGCGCGGCAAATAGGCATCGAAGCCTGAAAACCCCTGGGTCATGCCAAGCCAGAGCAATGGAACAAAACCAAACGCAACCGCGCCCAGAACGAGTCCAAGCGCAATCGCAGCCCGGATTTTGGCAGGCGTCATTTGCTCAGCGCATTCAGCCACTCATCCACCCAGGCGCGATGGTTCTTGGCCACGTCTTCAGCCGAAAACAGCAGTGTCTTTGAAGGCACGACCAGTTTTCCAAAGGCTTCGGGGAGAGCTTCATGGGTTGCGCCCGCGGGAAGCATCCAGTTGTAAGTCGGAACGAAATCCTGAAAACCCGGCGTCATCATGAAGCTGAGGAATTTCTGGGCCAGCGCCTTCTCTGGCGACGCCTCAATCAACCCGGCAACTTCGATTTGCAGATAGTGCCCTTCGCTGAAAGCCGCAGCCTGATAGCGCGATGAATTTTCGGCGACCATATGATAGGCTGGGGATGTGGTGTAGGACAGCACCATGGCCGCTTCGCCCTTGGTAAAAATACCGTAGGCTTCGCTCCAGCCGGGCGTGAACGTGAGAATGCGCGGTTGCAGTTTTTCCCACGCGTCCGCCGCCTTGTCGCCATAGACAGATTTCATCCACAGCAGAAACCCGAGCCCCGGCGTTGATGAGCGGGGATCCTGCAAGACAATTTTTTGAGTTGGGTCGCCATTGATCAACTCGTCGAGGCTCTTGGGGGGAGTCGTCATTTTTTCGGTGTCATAGATCACGGCAAAATGGGCGTAGTCATAGGGCATGAACACATCGTCCGCCCATGGTTCCGGCGTTTTGGCCAGCGTTTGATCAACGCCGTGCTTGCCGAACAGCCCCGTGGCGACGGCCTCGGCCGTCAGGCTGGTGTCGAGCCCCAAAACCACATCCGCCCTGGTGTTGGAACCTTCCAGCTTGAGGCGGTTAAGCACCGCCACCCCATCTCCCAGCCCCACCCATTCAACGCTGCAATCACAGGTTTTCTCGAAGGATTCCTTGATCTTGGCGCCAGGCCCCCATTCGGAGACGAAGCTCTCATAGGTGTAAACCGTCAGCGTTTCCTTGGCCTGAGTGGTCGAAACAGAAAGCAGAAATACAAACACGGCCATGAGGATTTTCATCACAACTCCTTCCAGCAATTTCAGAAGGAGGAAGGGAACTTCGGGAGAAAAAGTTCCGCTCGCAATCCCTCCGCCGGCATAATCCGGATCAGGTTCAGCGGGTTGGAACTCTGGGTTCCTCTCAGCCGCGAATGCGGCACCCCGTTGAGAGCAGAAACACACCTAAACTTATGAACGTGCTTTTTCAAGTTATTTTTGCTAGATGGCGCCCATGTCTCGCTTCGTCATTCTCCTCAGCGGTGACCTCGCGGTCACGACCCGCCTGCGCCGGCAAATAGCCGGCGGCCGCGTAGTTGCAGCGGATAGCGGTATGAAACATGCAAGCGCTTTGGGCATTGTCCCCGAGTTGTGGGTCGGAGATTTCGACAGCGCAGGGTCTGAACTGCAGATCGACTATGCCCTCGTTCCTCGGCAAACCTATCCTAAGGAAAAAGACAAAACCGACGGCGAGATTGCGGTTTTCGAGGCAATCAGGCTGGGTGCGACCGAGATCATCATGCTGGGCGGCCTCGGCGGCCAGGCTGACCATGCCACGGCCCATTTGGGCCTAGCCCTATCTCTCGTCCAATCCGGTTTGAAATGCTTGGTAACCAATGGCGACGAGGAGGCCCATCCGCTCATCGCCGGAAGTCAGGGCTATGATTTCGGCGCGCAGTGGGCTTTCAGCATTGTGCCGTGGGGTGAGATCAAGGGACTGGAAATCACGGGCGTGAAATGGCCGCTCAAAAACTGGACCGCCACACTCGGTTCAAGTTTCACCATGTCCAATGTGGCGCTGGGCCCGATAAAGATATCCATGGCGAGCGGCATTGGCATTCTCTTTGCCTATCCCGCATGAACGTCGTCATTGAACATTTGAATTGGCGCGGCGAAGGCGTGGGTGAAGGCCAAACATTTCGTGGTGTTCTGGTGGGTGAGACAGTCGATTCGACAACTGGCCAAGTTGTCAGGGCATCACCTGAACGCATCGCGGCTTTCTGCAAATATTTCCAAAAATGCGGCGGCTGCCAGTTGCAGCATTGGCAGCTTGAGCCCTATCAGCGCTGGAAGAAAAACCTCATAACAACTGCTCTGGTGAAACGCGGCATTGAAGCGGCCGTGAGCCAACTCATTGATGCCCATGGCGCAGGCCGTCGACGGGTCAGCCTCCATGCGCGCCGCAAGGAAGGCGTCGTCACCGCAGGCTTCATGGCGGCGCGCAGCCATGAACTCATCAACATCGATCAGTGCCCAGTGCTCGCACCAGCTTTGGTAAACGCCACGGAAATTGCCCGGAAATTGGGAGCAAAGCTTGGTGATTGCGATGTGTCCTTAACCGCCGCCGACAATGGCCTGGATGTTTTCATCAAAGCAGAACGCAAGATCGCCGACGCGCAGCTGCCAAAGTTGGCAACATTTGCGGGCGATCTCAACCTGCTGCGTTTGAGCATCAATGGCGAGCTTGTCGGAATTCATGGCTTTCCATCGATCGCCATGGGCAAGGGCATGGTGCAACTGCCACCCGGTTCATTTCTGCAAGCCACCAAATCCGGTGAGGAAGCTCTCAGCGGTCTGGTTCTAGAGGCGCTCCGCAAAAGCAAATCTGTGGCCGACTTGTTTTGCGGCATCGGCCCCTTCGCACTGCGCCTAGCCGAACACGCAAAGGTTCTGGCAGCAGATAGCGACAAACCCGCAATCGCAGCCCTTGCGCAAGCCGCGCGGCTGACCGCGGGGATCAAGCCCCTCAGAACCGAAATCCGCGACCTCATGCGCGAGCCGCTAGTTGCAAGCGAACTGAAGGAATTTGATGCAGTGGTTTTTGATCCACCCCGCGCTGGAGCCGAATCCCAGGCCAGGCAACTTGCGAAGTCAGCGGTCAAAACCATTGTGGCCGTCTCCTGCGATCCGGCAAGCTTCGCAAGGGACGCGGAAATCCTGGTGAACGGCGGCTACAAGCTGAAATCCCTGACTGCCGTCGACCAATTCAAATGGACATCACACGTGGAAACAGTGGCGGCGTTTGAGCGCTAATCTTTAGCCCGCTCGACATAAGACCCATCAGCCGTTTCAACCACAATCCGGGTGCCCGCGGCAATATGGGGTGGAACCAGCGTGCGGACACCATTGGAAAGCAGCGCCGGCTTAAATGACGAGGATGCCGTCTGGTTCTTGATGGCAGGCTCAGTTTCAGAAATTTCCAGCGTCACCCGCTGGGGCAACTCTATGGAGATTGGCACGCCGTTGAACAGCGCGATCTGGCACTCCATGCCTTCCTGCAGGAATGGCGCGGAATCGCCAACCATGTCCGCATGCAGGCTGATCTGCTCAAAAGTTTCCGGGTTCATGAACACGTACATTTCGCCATCGAGATAGAGATAGCTGTGGGCGATTGTTTCAACGAAAGCCCGTTCCATAGCATCGGTCGTCTTGTACCGCACGGTGGTTTTCACGCCATCCGAAATGCGGCGCATGTCGATCGTCGTGGTGGGTGTGCCCTTGCCAGGATGCATGCTCTCGGCCTTGAGCACGACATAAAGCTTGCCATCCTCATGTTCAATCACGTTGCCCTTGCGAACGCCGCTTGCAATAACTTTAACCACTGGTTGTAACTTTCATGAATTGCTGATTTGGATTGGGGCGGGTAATAGCAGCGTCAGCCTGATAAGCCAACCCCTGCGAGGATTTAATGGTCTCTCCATGGTTTTCACCGGAAAAACATAAGGATCGGCGGCCATTCCTGCTGTCTCGGAACAAGATTGTGGCAGCCATCCGCCATTGGTTTGACGAGCGGGGATTTCTGGAGGTGGACTGCGCCGCCCTCCAGGTGTCGCCCGGCAATGAAACCCATCTCCATGCCTTTGGAACCGACCTGATCCAGCCCGACGGCAGCATTGAGCGCCGCTATCTCCATACGTCACCCGAATTCGCCTGCAAGAAACTCCTTGCGGCGGGTGAACCCCGCATTTTCAATCTGGGACATGTGTTCCGCAACCGCGAGCGCACCCTCACCCATTGGCCGGAGTTCACCATGCTGGAATGGTATCGCGCTAATGAACCTTACGCGTCCGCTATCGGCGATTGCGTGGCGCTGGTCCGGCTGGCCGCCGATGTGACGGGCGCCAGGAAATTCCTTTGGCGGGGCAGGGAAGTCGATCCCGCGGCCGAGCCTGAATGGCTGACTGTTTCAAAGGCATTTGAGAAATTTGCCGGCGTTGATCTGCTTAATGCGCTGAACCGTGACAACCTTGCGGAACAATGCCCGGTGCGCTTCACCGAGGAGGATACCTGGTCGGATATGTTTAGCCGCATATTGGTCGAGAAGATCGAACCCCATCTCGGCAATGGCGCTATCACCATTCTCCATGAGTATCCAGCCCGTGAGGCTGCGCTTGCCCGTGTCTGCGAAAATGATCCACGCGTTGCCGAACGCTTTGAGCTCTATGCCTGCGGAGTTGAGCTGGCCAACGGCTTTGGCGAACTCACCGATGCAGTGGAGCAACGCCAGAGATTTGAAGCCGAAATGGATTTGAAGGAGCAGCTCTACGGCGAACGCTACCCAATCGATGAAGATTTTCTGGCGGCCTTGGACATCATGCCACCAGCCTCTGGAGTGGCGCTGGGACTGGATCGCTTGATCATGCTGGCAACAGGCGCCACCAGGATTGATCAGGTGCTGTGGACGCCGGTCGAGTGAACTTCACCCCTCAGCAAAAGGGACGAAGGCCTACCCCAGTCCTTTTTCGGCCAGCACTTGCTTGATCGACACTGCCGTCTTATCGATGATTTCGGACAGTTCCGCGTCTGTTGCATTATAGGGCGGTGCTAGGATCACGACGTCGCCGTTGACGCCGTCGACATTTCCACCCACCGGATAGCAGATCAAGCCGTTTTCCAGCGCCTGCTGGCGGATGTGCATGAATAGCTTGCGCGAACCGTCGAAGGGTTTCTTGGTCTCGCGGTTTTGCACCAGTTCAACGGCGATGAAGTGTCCGCGCCCCCGGATATCACCAACCGCTTCGACGCCCTGCAGCGCCTCGGCGATCATTTTCTTGATCTTCGGTTCATTGGCGCGAACCTTGGCAATCAGTCCATCTCGCGCAATGATTTTCTGGACCGCAACGCCTGCCGCACAGCAGGCCGTGTGGCCGGTGAAAGTGTGGCCCGTCATTGGCGCGCCATAGGTGCTGAAGATGGGATCGTTGACCTTGCTGGAATAGATCGCAGCACCCAGCGGCAAATAACCGGCAGCCAACCCTTTGGCCACCGACATGATGTCGGGTTCAACGCCGTCATGCTCCAGCGCCCGCCAGGTTCCGCAACGGCCAACCCCGCACATCACTTCATCGGCAATCATCAGAACACCATACTTGTCGCAAATCGCGCGAATGCGCTTGGCGTAACCTGCAGGGGCTGGAACGCAGCCCCCAGCGGCCCCCACGACGGGTTCAAAGATGAAGGCCGCGATCTTGTCAGGGCCAAGGCGCAAAATTTCGTCTTCCAGCTCTTGGGCGCAGGCCTCGCCCAGGTTATCAGCAATCGGCCGGTATTCGTTGGCAGGCGACAGGTGCGAGACATCGAGCAGCGATCCCTCAAACGCAACCTTGCGCTCCAGAAATCCGGAAACCGAAAGCGCGCCCAACGTATTGCCATGCCAGCTTCTCTCACGCGCGATGAACCGCCTGCGGCTCATCTGGCCCTTGGCCGCATGATATTGCAAAGCCAGCTTCAGGCAGCTTTCAACCGCCTCCGATCCGCCAGTTACGAAAACCATGTGCCTGAGCGTGTCGCCGCAGGCCTTGCGGATGATTTCGGTCAATTCCTCCAAGGCATCAGTGGTGAAATTGTAGCGATAGCCGTGGGCGATCCTGTCGAGCTGCGATTTGATGGCATCATTCACTTCAGCATTGGCATGTCCGATGCTGTAAACGGCAGGACCGCCGGAACCATCAATGTACTGTTTGCCATTCACATCATAAAGATAGCTGCCCTTCGCCCAGGCAACTTTGGGCAGGCCATCGGTCGAGTGGATATGCTTTGGCGTAACAGGCATGCTTGAATTCCATCTTGCAAATCGCGGGCGCTTCATGCGGTAGTAGCAGAAACGCCGGAGAATCCGCAAACCCATGCTTACCGTATTTGACGAAACGCAACGCCTCCATGCGCCCAGCACATTCATCGTGTCGGGGAAGCCGCAGCCCATTCCTGAAACCCCGGCGCGTATTGATATGCTGCTGCAGGGGGTGATGGAAATCGGCTCAAATGTGGTTGCCCCGCCAGCAATTGGCATGGAAACCGTGGGGCTTGTCCATGACCAGCGCTACCTGACCTTCCTCGAAACCCTGTTGGAGCGCTGGAGCCATATTCCCGATGCCAGTGAAATCCCGCTGCCCAACACCTACGCCATGGGCAGATCAACATTGGCGCCCACCAGTTACCCCGAATCCGTGGTCGGCCAGGCAGGCTATCATTTGGGCGACGGGGCATGTCCGGTAACGCCCACAACCCTCACGGCGGCCCTAGGAAGCGCTGCTAGCGCCGTTCATGGTGCAAGCCTTGTGGCTGGGGGTGAACGGCTGGTCTACGCCCTATGCCGCCCCCCGGGTCACCACGCGGCATCCGATGTGGCAGCTGGTTTTTGCTATTTCAACAATTCGGCCCTGGCGGCGGAAATTTTCACGCGGGCTGGCCAGCGCACCGCCATTCTTGATATCGATGTCCACCATGGCAACGGCACCGAAGCCGTTTTCTATGACCGCGCCGATGCGCTGACTGTCTCCATCCACGCGCACCCCAAACGGTTCTATCCCTTCTTCTGGGGTTACGAACACGAAACCGGCAGGGGCGCTGGCGAAGGATTTAACCTCAACCTGCCGATGGAGCGCGGCGCTGTCATCGCAGAATACTGCAGAAGTCTGGAAACGGCCTTGCAGAAAGTATCAGATTTCAAGCCGGATGTTTTGGTTTTAGCCGCCGGTCTCGATATCGCGGTCGATGACCCCTTCATGGGCTTTGCCATCGCAACGCCAGAATTTGCGACAATTGGCAAAATGATAGCGCAATTGCCAATTCCGAAACTGGTTGTGCAGGAAGGCGGCTATCCTAGCCCCAGCCTTGGCCGCAATTTGGCTTCATTGCTCGGAGGTCTTGGCGCATGAGTCTCGAAATCCGGCCCATGGCGGATCATGAAGCCCAATCCGTGGCCGATATGGTGCGCGGCCTCGCCCGCGATCTGGCACTGGGCGTGATCCCCAGCCTGACCGGTCCCAAGCTTCTTGAAGCCAGTGGACTCGTGAACGTCGTCGTTGCCAGTGAACGTGGCAAACTCCTCGGAGCTTGCCTCTATCTCATGACATATTCAACGTTCCGGGCCGCCAAAGGCATGTATGTTGTCGATCTCTTCATCCAGGCCAATGCCCGCAATCGCAATGTTGGATTGAAACTGCTCAGGGGAGCTTCCCAATTTGCGCGTTCCGATGGCGCCGAATTCATCAAGCTGGAAGTTGACCACACCAATGAGGGCGGTGCCCGCTTTTACGAGCGCCTGGGCTTCAAGAAGAAACCGGAAGACAGACTGTTCATTCTGGAACAAGATGACCTGAGCGAGTTCATAAAAGGAGAATAGCATGCGCGTAGGTTTGATCGGCGTTGGCCTTATGGGCCATGGTATCGGCAAGAACATCTTGGCGAAAGGGTTTTCCCTTTCGGTGATGGCCCACAAAAATCGCGCGCCTGTCGATAACCTGATAGCCATGGGGGCCATGGAATGCGCATCGCCCGCCGAGATAGCGAAAGGCTCCGATCTGGTGATCCTTTGCGTAACGGGAACGCCCGAGGTTGAAGCGACAATTTATGGCCAGAAGGGAATTGCCGAAGCTTTCCGCGATGGCCTGATCATTGCGGATTGCTCCACGGCTGAACCCACATCCACCATCAAGATCGCGGCTGACCTCAAAGCCAAGGGCGTGCATTTCGTTGACACGCCGATGACAAGAACCCCGAAAGACGCCGAAGCCGGAAAACTCGGCCTCATGATCGCCGGGTCCAAAGACATCCTGGCTAAAATCAGGCCAGTGCTCGACTGCTTTGCCGATACAATCGTCTTTGCGGGCGAAGCAGGAGCGGCCCATCAGTTGAAGCTTCTGAACAACTTTCTCTCCATCGCCCACGCCGCAATCGCCTCCGAGGCCATCACTGTTGCAGCCAAGGCTGGCGTTGACATGGTTGCCTTCCGCGACATCGTCATGGCAGGTGGCGCCGCGTCCACCATGTTCGGCCGCCTCATCAATGTTCCGCTCTCAGATGATGACAGCCACGCCAAGTTCGCCATCCGCAACGCCAGCAAAGACATGCGTTACTACACCAACATGACCGAGCGGCTGCCCGTCGCCTCTTTCCTTGGCGAGACGGTTCATCAGCTCTACATAATGGCCGAAGGCATGGGCTACGGCGACCGCTACGTGCCGCGCATGATTGATGTCTTCCACCAGATCAATGGCATGAAGAAATAGGATGACCTAGGCCGCCTCCTGTTCCTTTTGCTGCAAGGGTATCCAGGCCGTGAAGCGGGCACCTTGGCCCAGGATTGAGTCGATCTCCAATCCACCGCCGTGAAGCTCGAGGACCTTCTCGATTGCTGATATGCCCAGGCCGACACCGAATCCCTTTGTGGTGAACAGGGGTTCGCGGATTTTTTCGAGCATGTGCGGGGGAATGCCCGGGCCATTGTCCTTTACGATGATCTCGGCACCACGCGATGACAAGCTTGTGCTGACATCAATCTGCGGGGTCCGGCCCCGCATTTCCGGAAATGGTGCGCCCTTTGCCAACATTGCTTCTGAGGCGTTGGACAGCAAATTTATGACAACGCGGCTAAGCCTGCTTGCGTCGAATTCCACCATGCGCCCGCGCAAACCGAGATGGCAAGTCACCACCAGGTTGGATGGCAATTTTGCCGCCTCCTCGTTCAGGACTTCTTCCAGCCAGGCGTCCAGATCAGTCTTTTTTGCCTTGGGTTTTTGCGAGCGGGAAAAATCGAGCAACTCTGCGATGATCGTGTCGCAGCGCATGATGCTGGCGTCTATTCTGGCGAGTTGCGGCGCCACGCCGCTTTCCGCGCCCCGCAATTTTTTGTTCAACACGAACAGCGTCGTTCGCGCGGCGCCCAGGGGGTTGCGAAGCTCATGGGCAACGGTCGCCACCAGATTGCCGAGCTGCGCCATCTTGGCTTTGCGCACAATATCCTCCTGGGCCTCCCGCAGTTGCTCGGACTGCCTGGTCAGCTTCATGTTAAGCAAAGTAATGTCTTCGTTGAGTTCCTTGAGATTGACAGCGGCAATCTGGGCCTCGATCTCGGATCTATTTGCTGAGTCCCTGGATTGCCTCATAGAGATGGTCAACGCATGGGTTTTCGCCAGATGGAGCAGTACTGTGGAAATGCTGATACCTGCGGCAAGTGCGATTACAACCACGGCAACAATGCTCACCTGGTGGTAGAAATCTATCGCCGTCACTTCCGCACTGTTTTCGAAAATGTCATTGGAAAGACCAGACCAGACCAGCCATGGGCTCCTCTGGTCCGTTGTCGGGAGCGCGATGACTTCGGAATAGATCAGAGAAGGGTCGGGAACCCCTTGCAATATCCACTGGCGCGATGCGTTCAGCGCGTCGGCGGATTTTCCCAAGTTGAAATAATTGTTGCCGGGATTGATCAAGGCGAAGTGACGCGCGGGCAAGAGATCGCGCAACGCTGATGTCAGCATGATCGCGGAAATAAGACCCTTGATTTTTCCATCTGCGCCATAAAACGGCGTCGAAAAAATGACCCCGGAACAATCCGTGTCGTTGCCAGAGTGAATAAACCGGGTGTTGTCGCAAGCGATGACTTCGCTCCCGCTGATGAAGGGAACTTCACTTTCCTTGATGTGGCCTGTTGTGGGGTAGTTTTGCTTCAACCAGATGGCTGTCTCGTTCATCTGCCGGTATTCATGAATTTCGACTTCTTCGGGACCAATGAAAGGCGCGGCCTTGATCATCTGGGGCATCGCCTTGCGATCGGCGAGGGACAGATTGGCGCCGGCGTTGAGAATAGGCTCATCAAACATCAGAATGGGCTCTTCAGGTTTAAGCGTAACCGGATCGATGCGGTCCGGATCCATGTCGATCGGCACAATATAGATTTCCGAGATGGAAACGCTCGAAGCAACATTGTTGTAGATTTGCTGGAAAGTGACGCGCGCTTCCTCGCTCAGGTTCTTGCCGTGGCGATCTATGTTGCGGATGCTCGGCAGGGTGGCCAGCGTGCGAAGGTTTTCCTGGATTAGCCCCAGGGAAATTTGCAGTTTTTGCAGGTCGATCCGGGCGGAGTCTTCGGACTTTTCAATGAATTCTTCGCGGGCTGCTTCATATTCGAGTTCGGCGCGGCGCTCCACGGTATAGATCAGCCCCAGCGCAACTGCGACGATCACACTCCAATATGGCAAAAGCCGTCGCATCGCCGCCCCTCAAGCATCACCCCGCCAGAATTAGTGCCCGCTATTTTTTAACAAACGATTAACCATGCTTGACTCCGCCAGCGGCCCATGTTTCGTGACCCGTTATTGGCTTAGGAGTTTTGATGAGCATCGCATTCACGTTTCCGGGGCAGGGCAGCCAGGCCGTTGGCATGGGGAAAAACCTTGCAGATACATATGCTTCCGCCCGCGCTGTGTTTGACGAAGTCGATGCGGCCCTTGGGCAGAAACTTTTTGCGCTAATGCGGGATGGACCAGAATCAGAACTGACACTCACCGTCAACGCCCAACCCGCCTTGATGGCGGTCAGCATGGCCGTCGTGGCTGTGTTGAAGGCTGAGCACGGAATTGCGGTCGCGGAAACAGCGAAATTTGTGGCCGGCCATTCTCTGGGCGAGTATTCGGCCCTTGCGGCAGCTGGCACATTCTCGCTCGCCGACACGGCGCGGCTCTTGCGTGTCAGAGGTCTTGCAATGCAGTCGGCGACGCCTGTTGGCGTGGGGGCGATGGCTGCGATACTCGGATTGGATTTTGCCGATGTCGCTTCGATTGCGCTCGAAGCGGCGCAGGACGATGTGTGCCAGGCTGCCAATGATAACAGCAGCGGTCAGGTCGTCATCTCCGGCCACAAGTCAGCGGTCGACCGCGCCTGCGAGATTGCCAAGGCCAAGGGCGCTAAGCGCGCGATACTCTTGCCTGTCAGCGCGCCTTTCCATTGCGCGCTGATGAAGCCTGCGGCTGACGCCATGTCAGAGGCCCTACTGAGTGTGAAAATGAACACTCCCTCGGTTCCCGTTATTGCCAATGTTTTGGCTGGACCGGTTTCTGATGTGGATGAAATCAGGAAACGCCTGGTGGAGCAGGTGACTGGCACCGTGCGGTGGCGCGAATGCGTGGGCTATATGGCAGCGCAAGGCGTGAGCTTGTTTTGCGAGCTAGGCGCAGGCAAGGTATTGACAGGACTCCTGAAAAAGAACGCGCCGGAGGCGAGGGGGATCGCACTGGGCACCCCTGATGACATAGCCGCCGCCGAAATCTTGAAGCAAGGATAGTTTGATGTTTGATCTCACAGGGAAAACCGCGCTCGTGACGGGAGCCACCGGCGGCATCGGGGCCGCCATTGCCAAGACACTGCATGGGGCGGGGGCAACGATTGCTATTTCAGGCACCCGGGCCGCCGCGTTGGAAGAGTTGAAATCCGCTCTGGGAAGGCGCGTTCACGTCGTGCCCTGCGATTTGTCCAATCCTGAGGATGTGGAAAAACTGGTGCCCGCCGCCGAGGCGGCCATGGGGGGATTGGACATTCTCGTCAACAACGCGGGCATTACCAAAGACGGACTGTCTATGCGCATGAAGGATGAGGATTGGACAAGTGTGCTTGACGTGAATCTCACCGCGAGCTTCCGCCTCTGCCGCGCCGCCATGCGCGGAATGATGAAGAAGCGCTGGGGCCGCATTGTCAACATCTCCTCCGTGGTGGGCGTGACCGGAAGCGCTGGGCAAGCCAACTATGTGGCATCAAAGGCAGGTGTCATTGGCCTCGGCAAATCACTGGCCCAGGAATTGGCGTCGCGCAACATAACGGTGAATTGCGTGGCCCCCGGCTTCATCGCAACCCCCATGACCGATGTCCTGAATGCCAAGCAGAAGGAAGCCATTCTCATCAAAGTTCCCGCTGGAAGACTGGGCACCCCTGAGGAAATAGCCGCCGCAACCCTTTACCTGGCTTCTGACGAAGCCGCATACGTCACCGGTCAAACCCTGCACGTCAACGGCGGCATGGCGATGATATAGCCCGCGGAAATAATCCCCCTTTTGCCCTGAACACATTCTGTGGTAGTTAGCTCACAGGCACGAGGGGGAACCAACGGCAATCCGAGTGTAAGAATTCAAATAATTAAAGCAAACAAGGACGATTGAACATGAGTGACGTTGCTGAGCGGGTTAAAAAGATTGTCGTCGAGCACCTCGGTGTTGACGGCGATAAGGTCAAGGCCGAAGCAAGCTTTATTGATGATCTCGGCGCCGACAGCCTCGATACGGTTGAACTCGTCATGGCTTTCGAAGAAGAGTTCTCAATTGAAATTCCTGATGACGCCGCTGAGACCATTCAGACCGTCGGCGACGCAGTGAAGTTTATCGAAAAGGCCGCTGCCTAGAATCTCTGCATACTAAATTGCCGCGCGGGGAACGGGAGCGAAAGTCCTTACCCTCGCGTTTTCATGTGGGAGGGGATGGTAAAAGATGCGTCGAGTGGTTGTAACTGGCCTGGGGATCGTGTGCCCGCTTGGAACTGGGATTGAAGAGGCGTGGCGGCGCATACTGGCTTCCGAGTTTGGCGCTGGCCCCATCACCAAATTCGATGCCTCTGATCTGCCATGCCGCATTGCGTTTGAGGTAAAACGCGGTGACGGCGCCAATGGCACTTTGAATGCCGACCAATGGCTGGATTCCAAAGAACAGCGCCGCAATGACGACTTCATTCAGTTCGCCATGATCGCTGCCCAGCAAGCGTTGAAAGATTTCAGGCCTCGAAATCAGGACCCCGGAGCAGCAATATAGGGCAGGCGTGCTGGTCGGCGCAGGAATTGGCGGACTGCCGAGCATAGAGGAAACCACCATACTCATGCATGAAAAGGGGCCGCGCAAGATCAGCCCCTTCTTCATCCCGGGTTCACTGATCAACCTCGCATCCGGCCAAATCTCGATCGCCCACGGACTGAAGGGCCCCAACCATGCCGTTGTCACGGCCTGTTCATCGGGCACGCACGCCATTGGCGACGCGGCCCGGTTGATAGCGCTTGATGATGCCGATGTGATGTTTGCTGGGGGGGCGGAAAGCTGCATCAACCGGCTGGGCATTGCGGGTTTCAGCGCTTGCAAGGCCCTTTCCACCAGCTTCAACAGCGAACCCGCAAAGGCTTCCAGGCCCTACGACCAGGCGAGGGACGGTTTTGTCATGGGCGAAGGCGCTGGCATTCTGATCCTTGAGGAGCTTGAACACGCCAAGGCGAGGGGCGCCAGAATTTACGCCGAGATCGTGGGTTACGGCATGTCGGGTGATGCCTATCATATCACTTCGCCGCCGGAAGATGGCGACGGCGCATTCCGATGCATGACCGCCGCGATGAAGCGCGCCGGTTTTGCCGCAACCGAGATTGACTACATAAACGCCCATGGCACGTCGACGCCTGTCGGCGACGAGATCGAGCTTCGCGCCGTCGAACGCATCATGAATGGCAAGGTCGACCGCCTCTCGATGTCGTCTACCAAGTCTTCTGTTGGCCATCTGCTGGGCGCGGCCGGCGCGGTGGAGGCCATCTTCTCGATACTTGCCATTCGCGACAATGTCTGTCCGCCGACCCTGAATTTGGACAATCCTTCGATTGAGACCAAGATTGACCTCGTTCCCAGAAAACCAAGAAAGAAGGAGATCAACATAGTTCTGTCCAATTCTTTTGGTTTTGGTGGTACAAACGCGTCAATCGTCATGCGCCGCTTCGCGGGCTGACAGTGGGGAGTGCATGCAAGTGGAACTAACCGGGGAACCGCGGCGGGTGCCATCACCTAAGAAGGCCAAGATACGAAGGTCTGCTTTTATCCGTGTTGTCCGGTCGCTTTTTGTATTCGCGTTGCTCGTAGGTGTAGCGGGCAGTGCTGCGGCGTTGTATGCCTTCTCGGAATTGACAGCCCAGGGCCCGCTCAAGGAAAAGAAAATTCTTGTCGTTGAGCAAGGAATGAAAAGCTCAAAAATTGGCGTGGAGTTGGAAAAAGCGGGAATTGTTCGCAGCGCCGGCCTGTTCACCGCCGCAGCCCGCGCCTACGGAATTTTGGGCAAACCGCTGAAGCCTGGAGAGTACGAGTTTTCAGAAAATGCCAGCATGGACCAGGTGATCGGCATCATCATTGACGGCAAGGCCATTACTTACAAGCTTTCAATACCCGAAGGCTGGACCAGTCAGATGGCCCTGGCCCGCGTGATGGAAAATGACGTGTTGTCCGGCGAGGTTGCCGTGGTTCCTCCAGAAGGGGCAATACTGCCCGATACCTATGTTTTTCGACGCGGCCTGACCCGGCAGGAAATTCTCGAGGTCATGCAGACAAAGCAAGCCAAAATGCTGGACGAACTTTGGGATGCCCGCAATCCCAGCAGTGTTCTGAAGACCAAGGAAGAAGCGGTTGTGCTGGCCTCGATCGTCGAAAAGGAAACCGGTGTTCCGGAGGAGCGTCCGCTGGTGGCTTCGGTTTTCATCAATCGTCTGAAGCAGGGCATCAAGCTGCAATCGGACCCGACGATCATCTATGGACTGGTCGGGGGCAAGGGCAAGCTTGACCGCGGCATCACGAAATCCGACCTGGCCTCTGACACCCCCTACAACACCTATGTCATTGACGGGCTGCCCCCCGGCCCAATCGCAAATCCCGGACGCGCATCGCTAGAAGCTGTGCTCAATCCGCCGGATACGGGCTTTGTGTATTTTGTGGCTGATGGCACCGGCGGTCACGCCTTTGCCAAAACCCTGGAAGAACACAACGCCAATGTGAGAAAATGGCGGGCCTTGGAGAACGGCCAGGTCGCGCTCTTGACAGCTGAAGCGCCGACTGAAGTCGTGGTCGACGGCATGCCCGCGCCGGCGACGCCGCCCGCCGCAACGGCGTCGGTTGATGCGCCCGCCGATACCTTGAAGCCAGAGGATGTCGCCGCAGCCAAACCGGAAGAACCTGCTCCCGCGCCGAAAATTGAGGCTTCAATTGAAGCTGAAACTGAACCTCAGCCAGAACCCTAGGATTCCCTGAAGCCTGGCACCTGGGTCATCGTTGCCGACCGGATGGTTCCCATTCCGAAGCAAAAGCCAAAACAATAGGGCCGCGCTGGTAGTGAACCGATCTTCGAACTGATACTGTCCTCCCCGATCTGATTCTGATCACGGAGAACATATGGCGCTTTCTAGCATGACAGGTTTTGCGCAGAGTTCCGGCGACCAAGGACGGTCTGCACTGGCAATGGGAAATCAAGAGTGTCAATGGCAAGGCTCTTGATATCCGTTTTCGCCTGCCACCGGGTTTCGAGGCCTGGAAGCCGCCGCCCGCGCCAGTCTGTCCCAACATATCAAGCGCGGCAATCTGCAAGTCGTCCTCACCACCAGCGGAACGATTGCCGCCGATATGGTCGTGGTCAATGAAGCTGTGCTCGAACAGGTGCTGGACATTGCCCAGAAGCTGCGGGATCGCATTGGCGGCATGCCGCTGCAACGCAGAAGCCCTGATGGGGCTTCGCGGCGTGCGTGGAAGTGGTCCAGCCCATACAGTCAGAGAGAAGCCGAATCCCGTGATGGGCGACGTCAGGCAATCGCTGGAGGCGGCGGCCATAGCGGCGCTGGACAAGGCGCAGAAGAGAGGAGGGGGCCAGGCTTGCAACGTGCTTTCGGCCCAGTTAGAGAGAATTGAGGCCTTGACGATTGCGGCGCGCGACTGTCCTGCAAGGTCATCCTGAGGCCATCAGGGCGCGTCTGAAAGAACAAGTGGCGCGACTGCTGGAAACGGGTGCCGCATTCGATCCGGACCGCCTGCATCAGGAAGCCATCATGATTGCGACAAGCGCCGATATTCAGGAAGAGCTCGACCGGCTGTTTGGCCATATTGACAGCGGCCCGCGCCCTGATGCGCATCGCCAGAACCCGCTGGCCGCAAGTTCGATTTTCTGGCCCAGGAATTTAACCGCGAGGCCAACACCCTGTGTTCGAAGGCACGGACAGGACGTTGACCAGCCATCGGCCTTGAGCTGAAAACCACTGATCGACCAATTGCGCGAGCAAGTGCAAAACATTGAGTAAGCATGCGCCAAAAACCAAAATTCCCCGCCGCGGGATTGTTGTTGTCATGTCTTCACCTTCCGGCGCTGGCAAGACAACCCTGTCGCGCAAGTTGCTTGCCAGCGACAGTAACATCACCATGTCGGTTTCGGTGACAACAGCGGCCGCCGCGACCCGGCGAAGTGGATGGCAGGACTATCACTTCATCACCAAGGAACGCTTTGATGCCAGATCGTGACCGCAGTGACTTGCTGGAATGGGCCAAGGTTTTTGGCAATTTCTACGGCACGCCACGGAAACCCGTTGAAGAGGCTCTGGCGAAGGGGCGCGACGTGTTGTTCGACATTGACTGGCAAGGAACGCAGCAATTGGCGCAAGCCATGGCGGAGGATCTTGTGCGGGTGTTCATTCTGCCGCCCCAACCGATGAGTTGCAAAACCGCCTGATCAACGCGCCAGCAGGATTTGTCCAGCTGTCGTGGCCAAACGCATGGCTGAAGCTTCACGCGAGATCAGCCATTGGCCGGAATATGATTATGTTGTTGTCAATGATGACGTTGAAGACTCCCACCGGCAGATCATGGCAATTCTCGACTGCGGAAAGACTAAGACGCCGCCGCCGGCACCGGACTGACAGAATTCGTCCGCGCATTGACGAAAGAACTTATAGATGCGCAACGGGCCAGCCAGCGGCCAGGCTCGCGAAGTCATTCACCCGCAGTTGCTCCGCCCGCAGCTTCGGATCGATGCCAAGCCTTTCCAGCGCAACAATCGGGTCGCTCGAAGGCCGCCTTAAGCTTGATCGCAGCATCTTTCGCCGCTGGCCGAAGGCGGCGGCGGTGATCCGTTCGAGATCGCCGATCTCGCAGGCCAATTTCAAATGCTGTTGGGCAGTACAATTGCACGATGCTGGATGTGATCTTTGGCGGTGGTGTAAATGCGCTGCGGTTCACGTCAAACAGCTTCCTGGACCTGCATCGATACTGGCACAGCACCGATAATCGGCCGTACTCCTTCGAACCAGGCTTGGCCACAATGCGCTCAGCCACTTCCTTCTGGAACATCAGTGTGAGCGAAGAAAACCATGGCGGCCATGCGCCTTCGGTCAGCCAACCCGTGAGCAGCGGCTGTTGCCAATGTTATATGGAAGGTTGGCAACGATCTTGGCGGGGCCTGACAACAGCTGTGGCCAGTCCATGCTCAAGCGCATCGCCCGCAATCACCGCAGACGGCCCGGATAGGCGGCGGCTATCTCCGCAAGGCGGGCAGCGCCGTTCATCGCGCTCGACTGCGACATATGTGGCGCGCCTTCCATCAGCAGGGCGCGTGTGAGCCCGCCAGGACCAGGGCCGATTTCAACGATTGTGCAACCTGCAAAGCGGCTGCAGCGCTTCGCGCAATGCGGCGCGTGAGGTTGAGGTCGAACAGGAAATTCTGGCCAAGGATTTCCTTGGCGGCCAGACCATGGCGCGTCGATGACATCACGCAGCGGCGGCAATCCATCGTCAGCGTCGCGCATTGCGCCAGCCATTTCGCGCGGCAAGCCGCAGGGCAGCAATGAGGCTGTGCGCATTGGCCTTGCCGGTGCCCGCGATGCCAAGCGCCGTGCCGTGGTCCGGCGACGTGCGGATAAAGGGCAGCCCGAGCGTGACATTGACACCACCATGAAAATCCAGTGTCTTGACCGGGATCAGCGCCTGGTCATGATACATGCAGATGATGGCATCATAGCCCGCCCGCGCTTCCGCGTGGAACGCCGTATCGGCCGAAACCGGACCTGAAACATTTATTCCGGCATCGCGAAGTTGTTTCAATGCGGGAGCAATGATCGTTTGCTCTTCTCGCCCCATCGACCCATTCTCGCCAGCATGAGGATTGAGTCCGGTGCAGGCCAGGCGTGGAGCGGAGATACCAAAATATTTTTTCAAGCCATTGGCCACGGCCAATCCCTGCGCGACGATCAGGTTTTGCGTCAGCGCCGCCGCCACTTCCTTGAGCGGAATGTGCACGGTCACTGGAACCGCGCGCAAATCCGCGGCGACCAGCATCATGACTTCCTGTGCGGCGTGGCCCTGCTTGGCGGCAAGGGAGGCCAAATAGTCCGTATGGCCCTGGTACATGAAACCAGCGGAATAGAGCGCCGCCTTTTGAATGGGGTTTGTGACAATTGCCGAAACTTCGCCCGCAAGCGCCTGCTCCACAGCTTGATCAATTGCCGCTATCACCATAAGCGCTGTTTTGCCATCGATAACACCAGGCGCTGGATGCGCAGCAAGCGGGCGATGCAGAACGGGCAGGGACGATTGAAAATGCGACGAAGCTTCGCCGGGCCTGGCTATCCTGGTCACGGGCAAAGGAAGTCCAGCCGCCGCCGCGCGCGCCGCAAAATAATCCGCATCGCCAATCAGGAAAAAAGCCGCGCTGGCCTCATTTTTCAAAGTGGCCCAGGCCTTTGAAGTGATTTCAGGCGCAACCCCGGCGGGTTCGCCGCTGGTGAGGGCTATCGGTTTCAGTTGAGAAGCTGCTTGTCCCATAAACTACTGTGGCGCGTAACTGGGATCTTTGTACTCAATCAACGCCGACTTCCGCATTATGGCCAGATACTTGCCCTCTACGGCTGCGTATTTTTCATTTGACACAACGATCTCAGCCTGCTGGCGAGTCGGCAGTGTTATCTTGGGCGCTTCCGGCTTCACCACCCGCCTGTCGCAATAACCGATCACCTGAATGCCCTTTGGGCCGCGCATTGGCCCTATGGCTTTGCCAGGCCCGACATCCTTAAGCGCCTGGCGCAACTGCTTTGGAACTCTATCCGCCACAGCGTCGATCTTCTTGCCAATCTTCACATTGAATATTCCCGAAGCTGCCTCGCGCGCCGAGCCACAGCCTTTGAAGTTTTTTATGAACTGGCTGGCTTCAATTGCGCGATGCTGCAGCAACATCGGGTCATCGGGGATTTCGACCGGAAAATCAACTTCCAGAATGCCGTAGACCTCAACGGGCTTCATGCGCGGGTCATTCATGATGGCGTCAAGCTTCTTGTCCATCCCTTGCTTGATTTCAGCCATCTTCTTGTCGACTTCGGCAGGTTCCACCTTGATTTTGACCTGATACTTGCCGCTCAATATGCGATTGAACGCAATTTGCGCTTCCAAATATTGCTTGAGTGAAGCGATCGCAATATCCTGTTTTTGCAATTTCACCTTGAGCCCCGCAGCATCGGTGTTCATTCCCTTTGCCATCTGGCCAAGCTGCGCATCGATTTCCTTTTCACTGGGATTCGCCTTGTACTTCTTGGCCTCTGATATCTTGATGATCTCGTCAATCATCATCCGCAAGGCTTTTTTTCGCCCGCCTTCGGCGCTCTGCCTGTCGCCCAGTATTTTCAGAAGGCGCAGGCGTTGATCGATATCAAACGTTGTGATTGGAATATCGTTGACTGTGACAACCACGCCTTGATTGGCGGCTTGGGCCACACCAAGGAGGAGAGATGCCAAGCCTATGAAAATCAAAAAATAAGTACACTTACGCATTACAAACTCACTTAGAAACCAGCGGAAAGGCTGGTCTTGCCAATCGTTCTCAACTCAACCGAAACCTTCAAAGTGTGATCGGTGCTTGCGAGCGGGTCAACCGGATTTGTCTCGGTATAGGTCAAACTGGCCGCCATGCAGTCACAATCAAACGCCAACCCGGCCTTCTTGCTGCGGAATTGGTCATTTATGAGATCATATGTGAAGCCGCCAAACAGGCTCCATGCTTCAGCGAACCGATAGCTGCTGTCAGCTTCGATGCGCTCCATCGCATCCAGACTGGTGGCTTCAAGGGCACTGTCATAATAGAGATAGCCAATGTTGCCCGACAGGCGGTTAAAGCTGTAGTTGGCAAATGCTTCCTGGACATTGATTTTGGAGAAGTCTTCTTCGACCCGCGCTTGGTAGGAAACGCCGAGGTTTTCCCAAGGCTGGACAGTGACAGCGCCGACAAGATCGGACTTCGTTCCGTCAAGCCCCGACCCCAGATCGAAGCTGTTTTTTCCTCCAATATGGAAAGATTCACCAACGCTCACTCTGGCAAATCCACCATTCTCGCCGAGATAGGTATAGAGCAAACCAACATTGCTGCGGCTGCCCCCCTCATAGCGGTCGAGGCCGGTAAAGCGATCCTGCAGGAACAAGTTCGAGCTGTCAAAATTCACGCTGATCGCATCTTCATTGCCAATTTTCTCACGGTCAGTCTCGTCCGTGGCGGCAATGGCCTGGAACACCGGAGTAACGATGCTCTGGCCAGTATCAAAGGACGCGATAAAGGGCCAGCGCATGTCAACGCCAACTGAGGGCAACATGCGGCTCGTCACTTCTTTTTCCGTCGAGGGAAACACGTTCTCAGAAATGTAGAGGTCGCTCCGCAACCGCGCAAAAGGCGTAACCACCTGGCCCAAGCTGGTTATCATCTGGTTCTGCCAATGAAGATTGGCGACGGCGCGTGTTTGATCCGTGCCCTGATGGATATTGCTGAACGGTGTCTGCGCATCGTCGCGGGCAATGGAATAAGCGCTCCAATCCAGACCAAGTTCACCGCCCAGAACAGCATTGTTGAAAGTATATTCCGAGTTTATATAGGGCAGCGCCGTGGGCAGGGTGCCCTGGTCCTCATCGAGCGACAGGGATCTGTAGTGCAGGGCCTGCGCCGAGAAATAGTTCCGGTCAGCCATGCCGACGATATAGGCCTCATTGTTCGCAATGGAACGGTTGTCAAAATCATAATGATCGAGGAAAGTCTTGTCGCTGGCATATGTGCCATCCCAGCCCCAATCCCAGTTGTCGTTCAACTTGAAGTCGCCTTTCGACGCCACTGCGCCACGGAGCTTGGTGTCGCCGGGCGGATCGTCTTTTTTGAGTTGATAGACGCCGTAGCCGCGAATGTTGTATCCGCCGGATTGCAACGCCTGTCGATACTCGACGTCAGCAACAGGTCCCTGCCTGGTTGTCCAAACGGGACTAAACGTCAAGTCAGCGCTTGGCCCCAGCTCCCAGAAATAAGGCGTGACAATACCAACACCATAAACCCTGCCGCTCTTGAACTCGGGCAACAAGAAACCCGTGCGTCTTTTTACTGTCGGATCAGGCTGTTCCGCATAGGGCAGCCACGCCAATGGAACCCCCGCGAACCGGAAGGTGGGATTGGTGTGGTAAAGTGTTTTTGTATTGCCGTCGTGGACTGTGCGCTCCGTTGTGATTTCCCAAAGCGGATCACCGTTTTTCGTGGCGCAATCCTTGCACGCCGTGTAACTCGCGTGCTCAAACACTGTAATGCCATCCGCCGTTCGCTTGACATAGTCCGACCTGATGGTCACGTCATTACTCAGCAGCGCGCGGACGTGCTTGGCAAAACCTTCCCTGAACTTGTTGTGAAGGTCCACTTTGTCTGCTTGCAGAATATTTCCGTTGGGCTCGCGCAGTTCAACCGAGCCGTTGGCCTTGAAGCTTCCATCATCTTGATCGTAGACCACTTTGCTGGCAACCAACGTGTAGGGTCCATAAGTTATGCGAACCGTTCCCGTGGCAGTGGCAGTTTTGGTGGAGTTGTCAAATACAATGCGATCAGCGGCCACATCAACCTTGGTGCCGGCAGCAGGCTTCGTTGTGATAGGCGCCACAAACTTCTTGTCAGAAAGGGCATAGGCGACGGTGCTGAGCGCCGCCAAGCCCATGAACGCCAGCAAGCCGCAACGGGAAAGACCACTTCCCCAGCTCAATGCCGATTTTCCAAAGCTTATTGCAGCTTTCACAAGTCCTGCCGATCAATCACAAATCATTACTCTTTATTAACTGGTTTCACACAGGCCGTGAAGCGAAGAATTTTATCAAAAGACACCCAGAACGAGCCGACAATTGGGCGGCGTTAAGAATTGGTTAACAGATTTCTAGGCTGTTGAATGCTCCGCCACAAGCGGCTAAGCAGGTTTTCAAACAAATCAATGGAATCAAACATGAAAATCAAGTTTGCCCCTGCAACATTGCCCGCCAGGGGTGTGCTGGTTGTGTTCGCCTCCGGAGGCGCAAAGTTAATGCTATCCGGATCAGAAGCGGACAAGCGCTGCGCAGGCCAATTGACCAAAGCGATGGCTGCGGCGAAATTTGAAGCGAAACGTGATTCCGTGCTGGATGTTTTGGCCCCAGGGGGCGGATTTGACCGCATCCTTGTCATAGGACTTGGCGCGGCCGAATCACTTGGCGCAAAGGAATTGGAGCTGCTTGGCGGCGTTGTCGCTGGCGCATTGCAATCAGCAAAGGCCACCCAGGCAAGTGTAGTGGTGGAGCTTCCCGGGAAATCCGCAGTCAAAACAGAAGACGCGGCGGCCCTGATCGCATCGGGCGCCAGCCTCCGCGTCTATAGCTTTGATGGCTACAAGACCAAAAAAACCGACAAAGTTCCGGCGTTGACGGAGCTTACGATTCTCGCAAATTCCGCCGCAAAGGCGAAGAAGGGGTTTGAACCCCTGAGCGCTGTTCGGGAGGGAGTTCACCTGGCGCGCGACCTCGTCAATGAACCTGCCAATATTCTGGTGCCAATCGCATTTGCAAACCGTGCCAAGGCGCTTGCCAACCACGGTGTTGAGGTTGAAATATTGACACCTGCGCAAATGAAAAAACTAGGCATGGGCGCCTTGCTTGGCGTTGCCCAGGGTTCGCCCAATGAACCGCGCCTGGTTATCATGAAATGGAATGGCGGCAAAAAGGGCGACAAGCCTGTGGCCTTCATCGGCAAGGGCGTAACCTTCGATACAGGCGGCATTTCAATCAAGCCTGCCGCGGGCATGGAAGACATGAAGGGTGATATGGGTGGCGCCGCCTGTGTAACCGGATTGATGCTGGCTCTCGCTGGCCGCAAAGCGAAGGTGAATGCGGTGGGCGCCATCGGCATTGTTGAGAACTCGATTGATGGAAATGCGCAGCGTCCGGGCGACGTGGTCAAGTCCATGTCGGGCCAGACCATTGCCGTGCTGAATACGGATGCCGAAGGCAGGCTCGTTCTGGCCGACGTGCTGTGGTATGTGCAGAGCCGATTCAAGCCGAAGTTCATGGTGAACCTGGCCACGCTTACGGGGGCAATTCTTGTGACGCTCGGCAAGGAACACGCAGGGCTGTTCTCAAACAATGATGAACTGTCAACGCGCCTCGCAGATGCTGGCCTTGCGACGGGCGAAAAAGTCTGGCGCCTGCCGCTCACGCCGGAATATGACAAGCTGATTGATCACGATGTGGCCGATATGAAAAACATCGGCGGCCGCCATGCGGGTTCGATCACCGCCGCCCAGTTCCTGCAGCGCTTCGTCAACAAGGTTCCATGGGCCCATCTCGATGTCGCTGGAACCGCCATGGATTCCATCAAGTCACCCATCAACCAGAGCTGGGCTTCGGGCTGGGGCGTGCGGTTGCTGAACCGGTTGGTGGCCCAGCATTATGAGAAGTAGGCCCTGAAATCCGATCATTCGCGCCGCAGTGCCACATTGGCGGTGACAGGCCGAATTTGATCTGTTACTTTCCCGGCAGCTGAAGTCGGCAGGCAGTCAGTTAAATCGGTGTGTGCCAAATTGAACTAGAGCGCACATCGGATGGGTTAAGTCACGCCATGAAATTTGGGTATTTTGCCAATGTCACCAATCGCAGGAACAAGCCGTTTGGCGATTTGATGAAGGAGCAAGTTGCGCTGGCGCAGTATTGCGACGCGAGTGGCTGGGACTCAATCTGGTATACGGAGCATCACTTTTCCTATGAAGGATTTGAGGTGGTGCCCAATCCGGTTTTGATGTCAACCTGGACGGCGGCGCACACGGGCCGCATCCGCATTGGCCAAGCCGCAAACATTATCACATTTTGGCACCCGCTGCGTTTTGCCGAGGATATTGCGATGCTTGACCACATGTCTGGCGGGCGCATTGAAGTGGGGGTGGGACGCGGCATCTATGGGCGCGAGGCCCTGCAGCTCAACAAGATGGCTGATACGCGCAATCCTGCCCAGAATTTCCGGATATTTGCGGAAGCCTTGGAAGTGGTGCGCCGCGCCTGGTCCAACCAGTACTTCGAGTTCAAGGGCGAGTTCTTCAATTTTCCCGATCCGGGTTTTATTTGGGATCATGGCATGTCGCCCAAGAGCGCGGATTATCAGAGACATGACGACCCTTGAATTGCAGAAGTTGACGGTGGTCCCCCGCACCTTGCAGCAGCCGACGCCGCCTATGCACCAGGTGGTGGACGGGCATTTGGCCATTCAATACGCAGCCGAAAACAACATGGGCGCCATGATGTGGATTCCGCCCACAGACGCCTTGAAACCGAGGTTCGAACTCTATCGTGACAAGAAGGCCGCCAAAGAGCAGCGGGACGTTAAGTTGGGCGAAGGTGTCACGCTGGTGCGCGATATGTTTTGCGCTAGCAGCAAGGCCGAGGCCAGGCGCCTGGGGGGCGAAGGCATTGTCGACTATCTGCGCTGGGTTTGCCATTGGCGGGGGCTGGAAAACCACCGGCATGTAGGCGAGGAATTGCCCAGGACTGAAAACAAGCTTGATCTCCTGTCCGTTGATTTTCTCGATGAGCGCAATTTGCTGTTTGGCACGCCCGATGAGATCTCCGCCCGCATCGCGGAAATGATTGAAGTGTTGAACCTGCAAACTCTTCTGGTGTGGTCGGATTTCCCGGGTGTCGACCATGATGTTGCCATGCGCTCGGTGAAGCTCTTCACCGAGGAAGTCATGCCGCATTTCAAGGGCCGCGTTAGGTTGCAGCGGGCTGCGGAGTAAGATCGATGAAACCCATTATTCGCAAGACCGTCACCTTCGCCGAGACAACTTTTATTGAAGGCGGAAAAGCGCCCGATGTTCCCGTCGAGATGGCAGGTGTCGCGGCGGTCATTCAAAATCCCTGGGCGGGGCGGGGGTTTGTGGAAAACTTGCGGCCTGAGATACTGGCCATGGCGCCAGTGCTTGGGGATTTGCTGGTTCCCATGCTGCTGGAGCAGCTGGGTGGCGGCGATAGGATTGAGGCCTATGGCAAGGCGGCCATCGTCGGGCTCAATGGCGAGATTGAGCATGCTTCGGGCATCATCCACACGCTGCGCTTTGGCAATAAGTTCCGCGAGGCGGTGGGTGGAAAATCCTATCTCTCCTTCACCAACAAGCGCGGCGTCGCGGGTTCATCGATTCAAATTCCGATGATGCACAAGACGGATGAAGGTTATCGCTCGCACTATCTGACCCTTGAGTTTGCGGTGCCCGACGCGCCAGGCCCCGACGAGATCCTTGTGGCCATTGGGGGCTCAACCACGGGCCGGGCGCACCCGCGCGTTGGCAACCGTTACATCGACCTGGAGGAAATGGCCGCCGAGAAAAAGGCGTGAACGTCACCGTTTCCGGCGAGGGCAAGCCGGTTGTCTTGCTGCATGGAGTTGGGCTTGATCAGGCCATGTGGGAACGTCAGGTGCCAGCGCTTGTGGATAGGCATCGGGTGATCACCTACGACCTTCTTGGCCATGGCCGCAGTGCTGACGCCCAAGACGGAGCGAGTCTCGATGACTGGGTCCGGCAACTCGAAGGGCTTCTGCGAGAATTGAAACTGGAACGGGTCTCGCTGGTGGGATTTTCGTTTGGCGGAATGATTGCGCACGGGTTCGCTGCGAAACACTTAGGCATGATTGACCGGCTGGTATTGATAAGCACGGTCTATGATCGCAGTGAAAGTGAGCAGGCAGGGGTCTTGGCGCGGCTGGAGCAGGCGCGGCGGGAAGGTCCGCAGTCCATCATCCAGGCGGCGATTTCACGCTGGTTTTCACCGGATTTTATTGCGAAAAATCCGAACGCCATCGCGGAAATCACGGGAGTTCTGAAAAGCAATGGGGCAGAGTCGTTTTTGTCCGCTTACGCTTGCTTTGCAAAGACGAGGCTAGGAGCGCTTGAGGGCTTTGTCCGTCCAACGCTGGTCATGACGGGTGAGCTTGATACGGGTTCAACGCCGGCGATGGCGCACAAGCTGGCTGTGACAATCCCCGGTGCGCGCACTTCCATTGTGCCCCAGGGACGGCATATGATGCCGGTGGAATTAGCAATTGAAGTCAATTCCATATTAGTCGAGTTCTTAGGGGCGGCGGGTGGCTGAGAAATTTCAACTCTATATCGATGGCGCGTTTTGCGATGCTGACAATGGAGCGGTGTTTGACAGCGTTGACCCATCAACAGGCGCCGTATGGGCGGTGATGCCAAAGGCCAGTGCTATGGATACGGACCGCGCGGTGCGGGCCGCGCACGCCGCATTTTCGGCTGGGCCATGGCCAGCGCTCACGGCAACGGCGCGCGGCAAGCTGCTTTACAAGCTGGCCGATCTGGTGGCGCGGGATGCTTCCATTATTGCGGAACTTGAGACGCGCGACACGGGCAAGGTGATCCGCGAGACAAAAGCCGTGACGGGTTATGTGGCCGAGTTCTATCGTTACTTCGCCGGACTTGCCGACAAGATTGAAGGGGCGACGCTTCCCATCGACAAGCCGGATATGGAAGTCTCAACACGGCGTGAACCCCTGGGCGTAGTGGCCGCCGTGGTGCCATGGAATTCCCAGATGTTTTTGGCGGCCACCAAGCTTGGACCAGCGCTTGCCGCTGGCAACACGGCCGTTGTCAAGGCTTCGGAAGACGGGCCAGCGCCACTATTGCATTTCGCCAGACTTGTTAATGAGGCCGGATTTCCCGCCGGGGTGGTCAACATTATCGTGGGCCTTGGCGCGGATTGCGGGCAGGTGCTGACATCCCATCCATTGGTGGCGCGGGTTGCCTTCACAGGCGGTCCTGAAACAGCGCGCCACGTCGTGCGCAATACGGCGGAGAACTTCGCGGTCACCACCCTGGAACTGGGTGGCAAATCTCCAGTTGTTGTGTTCGATGATGCAAATTTGGACTCTGCGCTCAACGGCGTGATCGCCGGAATTTGGGGTGCTACCGGGCAATCCTGCGTGGCGGGTTCGCGGCTGCTGATCCATGAATCCATGCATGATAATTTTGTGGCGCGGCTGGCAAAGCGGGCAGGGGAGATCAGGATCGGTCCTCCCCTCGACATGGCAACCGAGATGGGACCGTTGGCAACATTGCGTCAATTGCATCGGGCGGAGAAGCTGATCGCCGCGAGCGTTGCGGCAGGCGCCGTTGTGGTGGCCGGCGGCATGGCCCGTGGCGACGCGGGATATTACTTTGAACCCACGATTTTGTTGGCGCCTTCCGCCGAATTGCCCTGTGTGCGCGAGGAATTTTTCGGCCCGGTATTATCTGTGTTGAAATTCAAAACCGAGGACGAGGCCGTGGCTCTTGCCAATGGCACGGCATACGCCTTCGCAACGGGCGTTTTCACCCAAAATCTGGGCCGCGCCCATCGTCTTGCGAAAAGCATCAGGGCTGGCGTCGTGTGGGTCAACACCTATCGCGCGGTATCGCCTGTGGCGCCTTTTGGCGGCAGTGGGTTGACGGGTTATGGGCGCGAAGGCGGACTGGACGCCATTCGCGATTACACGCGGACGAAAACGATCTGGGTCAATACTTCGGATGTTCCGTTGGCTGATCCCTTTGTCATGAGGTGACTATGAGAACGGCTTTGATAACGGGTGGTGCGCAAGGGGTTGGTGCTGCCGTGGCGCGGAAATTTCTGGCTGACGGTTTTGCTGGCGTGCTGCTGGTTGATCGCAATGAGAAAAAACTTGAAGCTGTCCACAAGGAACTTGGCAAGCAAGCCGAAACCTATTGCGGTGATCTGCGTGAATGCGGCACTCCGGTCGCTGCGGTTTCAAAAGCCATGAAAAGCTTTGGGCGGCTTGATGTCGTGGTGAACGCGGCTGGCAATACGGAGCGCTGCGGCATTGAAGATACAACGCCTGAGGCCTATGAGCGGTTGTTTGACGTGAATGTGAAAGCGCCATTATTCATGATGCAGGCGGCAGCCAAGCATATGGTGGCGGCGAAGTCTGGAGTTATCATCAATGTGGCCAGTATGCTGGCCCATGGCGGCCCGCCGAATCTCGCGACTTACTCGGCTTCCAAATCGGCGCTGATGACATTGTCCCGCAACGCAGCCAACACCTTCAAGCGTGACGGCGTTCGCGTGTTCTGCATCAATCTCGGCTGGACGCTGACTGATGGCGAGCATGAATTGCAAACCGATTTTCATAAAATGCCGCAGGACTGGGCCGACAAAATTGGCGCAAGGATGCCATTTGGCAGGCTGATTACGGCTGACGATGTGGCGGGCCTGTGTGCATTCCTCGTGTCGCCGCCAGCGCAAATGATGACGGGCGCCGTGATCGACTACGAGCAAATGCCCGTCGGAACATTCGACGATCATCCGGCGCTGGGGCCGTAACTCACTTGCCCTTCCACACAGGTTTGCGTTTTTCGGCGAAGGCTTTCGCGCCTTCAAGTTGGTCTTCGCTGGAGTAGAGCCTATCGACTGTTGGGAGTTTGCGCTTTGTCACCATGTTGAAGGCCTGCTGGATCTGGAGATGCAGGGTTTCGCGCAGGGTTTCCTTGATAGCGGCAAACACCAGCGGCGGCCCGTCGGCCAGCATGGCAGCGATGGCGCGGGCCCTTGGCATCAATTGGGCCGCAGGCACGATTTCGTTGATAATGCCCCAATGCTTGGCTTCAACGGCGCTGATGCGACGGCCGGTGAAGAGCATTTCCGTTGCCACCTGATAGGGAATGCGGCGGGGGAGCTTGATGGTTGCAGCGTCTGCCAGGGCGCCTGAGTTGATTTCGGGCAGGGCGAATGTGGCATGCTCGGCGGCGATGATGATGTCGGCTGAGATCATGATTTCGAACCCCCCGCCAAAGGCCAGGCCGTTCACGGCGGCAATGACGGGTTTGTTGAGGCTTGGCAATTCCTGCAGCCCGCCGAAACCGCCGACGCCGTAATCGGAGTCGGGCGTTTCGCCTTCGGCAGCAGCCTTCAAGTCCCAGCCGGGGCAGAAGAATTTATCGCCTGCCGCCGTGAGGATGGCCACGCGCAGCTCGGGATCATCCCTGAAGCTTGCGAAGACATCGCCCATGATGCGGCTGGTGGCGGCATCGATGGCATTGGCCTTCGGGCGGTCTATGGTGACTTCGAGAATGGCACCATTGCGCGATGTGTGGATTGGCGATGTCATGGATTTTCTCTCCGCATACGGATTAAAGCGTCAACGGCTATGGCTTCATCGGCGATCACGAGCAGCGGGTTCACATCCAGCTCTTCAATCTGGGCTCCATAAGATGCCGCAAAGTTTGCGACGGCTGCGATGGATTCGATAACTGCCTGCTGGTCGCCTGACTTGCCGCGATAGCCTTCGACAAGCTTCCAAACCTTGAGGGAGCGCAGGGCGCGGATGATTTCCTCGCGTGGTGCGGGCAACAGAAGTGTAACGGAATCCCTCAGGAGTTCGGTGAGAATGCCGCCAGCCCCCACAACCAGCGCCAAGCCAAACTGGGGGTCTTTCTTCAGGCCGATGATGAGTTCTGCCACGGCGCCTTTCACCATGCTTTCGACCAGCACATCGGGGCCAAGCTCTGCCATGGCGCGCGCTGCCGCTTCGGCTTCGGCCGGCGTATTGATGTTCAGCGTCACGCCGCCTGCCTCGGTTTTGTGAGCGATGCTGGGAGATGATGTCTTGATGGTGACGGGGAAGCCTATTTGCTGGGCGACTGCGGCGGCGTCAGAGATTTTGCAGACCCTGCCATCGGGCACAGACAGACCAAAGAGCTTGAGCAGGGTCTTGGCGTCGAATTCATTGAGCGCATAAATTTCGCCCGTGCTGGACGGCTGGCGCTGGAGTTGGGGAATTTCTTCCGTCCGGGCCCAATTCTGGCCGATGAAACTGGCGGCTTCAAAAGCAGTGAGTGTGTCGTCCAGGCCCATCATGGGGGCGATGCCTTGATCCGCGAGTTCGGCTGCAAGGTCCAGCGGTATGCATTCTGGCAGGGAAGCTGCGATGACGCTCCGCGCATTTGTGGCAACAGCTGCCTTGGCCATGGCGCGAATGGCGACCAGCCACGGTTCGCGGTTTATTTTTGCATCGGCAGGCGTGTCGATGATAAGCATTGCGGCATCGAAGCCGCCGCCGAGAACGGCGGTGTAGGTGTTCAGGAGTTTCTCGCCCTGGTTCCAGATGAAGGTTTGATAGTCGAGCGGGTTGTCTATGGCGACATATTCATTCAGCGTGGCCTTGACCTTTGATTGCGTCGCGTCATCAAAAGGCGGGAACATCACCTTCCGTTCCGTCGCCATGTCGGCGATCAGCGCTGCTTCGCCGCCAGAACAGCTCATGGATACGATGCGGTTTCCAGGCAGTGGCCCGCCATGGTGCAGAAATTTAAGGGTTTCAGCCATCGCCGTGACTGTTTTCACGCGCGCTATGCCGTAGCGTTCGAACAGGGCGTCATAGAGCGCATCAGCGCCTGCCAGCGATGATGTATGGCTGAGCGTGACTTTGGCTCCCTGCTCGGAGCGGCCTGTCTTGAGAACAACAACGGGCTTGCGATGCTGGCGGGCAAGAGCTGCGGCACGGGCAAAGGCTGGAATATCTGATAAGCCCTCGATGTGCATGCCAATCGCCGTAATGCGCGGGTCGTCGGCGAATGCCGCAAGCATTTCCGCCATGCCCGTGCTCGCCTGGTTGCCGATTGCAAACACGGCGGCAAGCGGCAGGGCGCGGCGCGTGAAGGTGAAGTTGCATGCGATGTTGCCGGATTGTGTGATGATGGCAACGCCGCGCTCACATGGTTCAATGCCATGCTCGTCGGGCCACAAGGCACAGCGGGCGAGGCCGTTGACGTAGCCGTAGCAATTGGGGCCGAGCAGCGGCATGCCGTTGGCGGCGGCGAGAAGCGCTTTCTGCAGGCCTGAATTGCCGGTTTCGGCAAAGCCCGATGCATAGATCACCGCGCCGCCGCCGCCCATTTTACTGAGTTCGTCCACCAACTCGATGGTGGGTTCGCGCTTGACGGCGATGAAAGCAGCGTCTGGCACCCCATCAATTTCTGAAAGTGACTTCACGCATTTGATGCCACCGAGGGATTCCCGATTGGGGTGGATGGCCCAGATTTTTCCCGCGAAGCCAAGCGCGCGGGTCTGGCGAATTGCTATGTCACATTCGGCCCCGCCAATGAAGGCGATGGATTTCGGGTGGAGGAGCGTGGCCGGCGGGCGGGTCATCCCCCCAATGGCCTCAGTAACGCCCTGGATATGATGTGTCTTTGGATTTCCGAGGTGCCTTCCCAGATACGCTCCACCCGGGCATCGCGCCATATGCGTTCCAACGGCAGGTCTGACATGAGGCCCATGCCGCCGTGAATTTGGATGGCTTCATCGGCAACGAAGGCCAGCATTTCGGTGGCTTTGAGTTTGGCCATGGCCATATCCATGTCGGTGACGGTTTTCTGGTCGAACTTCCAGGCGGCCTCCAACAGCAACAATTCAGCGGATTTCATTTCAACGGCCATGTCGGCGAGTTTGAAGGACACACCCTGGAACTTGCCGATCTGCTGGCCGAATTGGTGGCGGTCAACGGCCCATTGCTTGGCATGTTCCATGGCGCGTTCGGCCCTGCCGATACAGGTGGCTGCGACTTGCAGTCGTGTGGCCCCCAGCCATTCATTGGCGACTTCGAAGCCCTTGTGCAACTCGCCCAATATTTGCGACTTATGCAGGCGGCAATCGTTGAATTCGAGAATGCAGTTGTTGTAGCCGCGATGGGAAACATTCTTGTAGCCATCCCGCACCGTGTAGCCCGGCGTTCCCTTGTCCACCAGAAAAGCGGTGATCAGTTTCTTCTTGCCGCGCGATGTTTCTTCTTCTCCGGTTGCGGCAAAGAGAATGACGAAATTTGCTTCATCGGCATGGCTGATGAAATGCTTGGTGCCGTTGATCACGAAATAGTCGCCATCCTGCCTGGCAAAACACTTCATGCCGCGCACGTCGGAACCCACACCTGGTTCTGTCATGGCGAGGCAGTCAATTTTTTCACCGGTGACCGAGGGAAGCAAATATTTGTCGCGCTGTTCGCCAACGCAGGCCATGAGGATGTTGGAGGGACGCGACACGCAGTTCCAGTGCAGCGCATAGTTGGCGCGGCCCAGTTCCTTTTCAAAGAGCACCCAGGTCAGCGTGTCGAGACCGGCGCCGCCTGCTTCGGCTGGCATATTGGCGGCATAGAGGCCTGCCTTGATAGCCTTGGCCTTTATCTCCTCGCGAAGTTCCGGGCGGAGCACACCAGTTTGCTCAACCTCTGCCTCATGCGGATAGAGCTCATTGACGACGAAATCGCGCGTCGTCTTGATGATCATGTCCTGTTCTTCGGAAAGTTTGAAATCCATTTAGCTTTACCTGATGTGCATGGTTTCGAGGTGGCCATCAACTGCGATGTCCTGGCCGTTGACCATTTTGGCGGCAGGGCTTGAAAGGAAGAGGCACATGTCGGCGATCTCTTCGGGCTCCACAAAACGCGGGATGGACTGTGACCAGGTCATCTCCCTGGCGACGACATCGAAAGGCACGTTGCGGATATCTGCTTCGCCCTGAATGACGCGGTTGATGCGGTCGCCGCGAACGGCACCGGGACAGATGGCATTGCAACGCACATTATGGGGGCCGAGCTCGATGGCGAGAGATTTCGTCAAGCCGATCACCGCCCATTTGGCCGCCGCATAGGGTGTGCGGTTGCCGAAACCATATTGGCCCGCAGTGGAGGATAGATTGATGATGTTGCCGGAGCCTTGTTTCTTCATGACAGGGGCGGCGCGCCTGGCACAGAGGAATTGCGAGTTGAGGCAAATGGCGAGGCAATCTTTCCAATCTGCGTATGATACATCTTCGACCGGCGCTGTCGGGCCTTTGGTGCCTGCGTTGTTCACCATTACATCAAGGCCGCCAAGATCTTTGAGAGCTGCATCGAACCAGGCGTTTATTTCGGTCTCGCTTGCGACATTCACGCGGGTTGCGGTGATCTTGGGAAAGTCTTTGCGAAAGCTTGCCAGGGCCTCATCATCAACATCGCAGATGTGGATCTTTGCGCCTTGATCGAAAAAGGCCTTGGCGATAGCGCGGCCAATGCCGGAGGCTGCTGCCGTGATCATGGCGCGCTGTTGTGGCATCTATTTCTTTCTCTTTACTTGCATGACGCTGCCGATCTCCTTGGGCTTTTTCAACTTCTTTTGGGCTTTTCGCACGGCGGAAAGGGCTTCGTAAAGTTCGTCGCTCATGGGGCAGACTTTTCCGGCCTTCTGATTGACGTGAAGTTGCATGATTTCGTTGGTGGCGACGAGCTCTTTGGTTTTGCCATGATACATGCGGTGGAAAAGATGCATGCGTTTTTCATCGCAGCCCAAAACCTGGGTTTCAATCCAGAAGGGTTCGCCCACTTTCATTTCCCTGTAATAGTTCACGTGGGTTTCGGTGGTGAAGAAGGTGTTGCCGGTGGCGCGGTAGGTTTCATCGTCGCCGATGTAGCGGAAGAAGGCATCAAGCCCGTCACCGAAGGCCAGCAGATAGGCAGCGTCGGTCATGTGGCCATTGTAGTCGAGCCAGGCGGAGACGACTTCCCCCCTGAACAGTTTCAGGGGGCCGTCCAGCATGTCTTTTTTCGACCAGCGTTTGGCCTTGCTGCCAGCCTTGGCTTCATCACGGGCCAGCACGAGGCCCGCCCCAATTTTGTGATGCTTGAAGAGCCGCATCATGTCCACCAGCACATCATTGCGCTTGGCTTCAAGCTCGGCAACGGTCAGCCCGGCGCTTTGGGCCTCGCAGCCTTCGATCAGGCGCTTCTGAAGTTCGTCATTCCACTTTGGGAAACTCAAGTCTGTCCATGGCAGTTCGAGGGTTGGATCAAATTGCGACATGAAGTGGCGCATGCCGCCGGGGCCGCCGGCAAGATGATAGGTGAGGAAGGAACCCATGAAGGCCCAGCGCATGCCAGCGGAATAAACGATGCTGTCATCAATATCGCCAGTGGTGCCGATATCCTTGTTGAGGATGTGCAGCGCCTCGCGCCACAGGGCCTCCTGCAGACGGTCGCAGATATAGCCTTCGATTTCCTTTTTGAGGCGCAGCACATGCATGCCGATGGAAACAAAATATTCATCGGCCCGATCCATGGCTTCCTTGGAGGTCTGGCCGCCGGGAACGAGTTCGACCAGCGGCAGGAGATAGACCGGATTGAAGGGATGGCCGATGATCACACGCCCGGGATGCAGGCATTCGGATTGCAGTTTTGAGGGGAGGAAGCCGGATGAGGACGAGGAAATTATCACATCAGGCCCGGCGATGGCGTCAATGTCGCGGAACAGCTTGATCTTGAGGTCTTCGCGCTCAGGCGCGGCTTCATGGATGAAATCAGCTTTGGCCGCCATCTCACTGAGATCGGTGGTGAAAGAGAGTTTTCCCTTCTTGCCGACTACGCCCACAAGCTTTGACATCGAAGGCCAGGCCACATCGATGGCTGCTTTGAGTTTTGCTTCAGCGGCGGGGTGGACGTCGTAGGCGATGACGTCAAAGCCCCTGATCAGCAATCTTGCGGCCCAGCCCGCGCCAATCAGCCCGGTTCCGGCGATGCCGACAGTTTTTATCTCTGCCATGGCCTAGCCCCGTGGTTTCAATTGCAGGATAACGCGGGCTTCGTCTGGGGTAGCTATATTGGCGCCCAATAGCCGGATGATATTCACGGCTCTTTCAACCAGCTTGCCATTGGTGGCATGAACGCCCTTTTCGAGCCAGAGATTATCCTCCAGTCCAACGCGCACATGTCCTCCCAGCAGCACGGCCTGGGCTACAGCTGGAAATTCATTGCGGCCAATGCCAAACGCGGCCCAGATAGCGTCCTTCGGAAGCTGGGATTTCTGATAAGCCATGGTTTCGGTATCATAAGGCGCGCCCCAGGGAATGCCGAGGCAGAGCTGGAAGAGGGACGGGCTGTCGATCAGCCCCTCGGCGCAGAGCTGTTTGGCGAACCAGAGATTTCCGGAATCGAAGATTTCCATTTCGGGCTTGACGCCGTAGGATTTGATTAGGCGGGCCTGCTCGCGCAGTTGCGTTGGCGTTTGCACGACGATGCCGTTGCCGTCGCCAAAATTGAGCGATCCGCAATCCAGTGTGCAGATTTCCGGCCGCAGTTCGGCGATGTGCGCCAGGCGCTCAAGCGGGCCAACAAGGTCAGTGCCTTCGCCCCACCGCATCGGCTTTTCGCCATCGCCAACCACCAGATCGCCGCCCATGCCGGCGGTGAGATTGATGATCACGTCCTTGTTCTTGGCCCGGATGCGCTCAACGACCTCCGCGTAGAGGTGAACCCCTCTGCGTGCCTTTGCCGGTCTTGGGGTCGCGCACGTGGCAATGAACCACGGCGGCCCCGGCAGCGGCGGCTTCGAGGGCAGAGTTGGCAATCTGCTCAGGGGTTATGGGCACATTGGGGCTTCTGCCGACGGTGTCTCCAGCGCCGGTGACAGCGCAGGTGATGATAATCCTGGGGTTCATGAATTTCCTCCGTTCACATGAGGTTAAGCTAGTGTTGGCAGGCAGGTTTGACTTTTTTCGCCATTAGGTTAGCTATTTACGGCATCGGGCGAGGGGCAATGAACTTTGTTCTGGCGGCAATGTTTCTGGCGACAATCACTGTTGCCACTCCCCCATCGGGCAATTGGTGCACGGTGGGCCACATTGTCATGGTTCCTGATGGGCGTGAAGGGCCGGTGACGGCGCTTGACGGCGACATGTGCGAAGTGCTGGTTTATGGCGATGGCCAGGCTTCGCGCTGGGCATACTATTCAATTGAGCCTGTCTATCCGCAAAAACTGGAGCGCCATGTTTTCGGCCATTAGGCCCCCGATTGCCATTGCTTGATGGCCTCTACGGGGTGGATCAGCATGATGATGTTCAGCGTAAGGTTGTCGCGGATGATGGCGCCTACAAACAGTTCCAGCGCGACTACCAATCCGATTGTTGTCTTCACCGGAAAGTGCGAGGCCGCATAAAAGCCCAGCGCCATGCTGGCCAAATCGCTGACGGAATTGAGAACGCTGTCGCCAAAGTAATCCAGCGCGATGGTCGCTTCCCGGTAGCGATTGATGATGAAATTCGTGTTCTCGAAAATCTCCCAGCTTCCTTCGACAAGGATTGCCAGAAACAGGCGGATGCTGGCGGGCCAGTTTCTTCCGATCAGCCAGAACAGGCCATAGAACAGAAAGCCATGGATGATGTGGGAAGGTGTGTACCAGTCGGAGAGATGCTGAGAGTTTTCCGAACTGAAAACGACGCCATGCCAGAATTTGACCGTGCCGCACTTGCAAATGGGCTCACGCCCCATTGAAAGAAGGATGACAGCGATCAGGACAGTGGCGGCGGCGGCGAGGATGAAGCCAAGCTTGCGGGAATCAATTTTCATTATTAGCAGGTTGCCATGGAACAAGAATAACATCTATCTCCAGCAAAGTTCCCGCCACATTCATCAACACTTCGCCACACTTCAAATACTCCTGCCATGAACTGGTCTCATTTCATGGCGTCTGTCCAAAAACTGCCATGACACTAGACCGTGGATGAATGTGCTGTTCCGCAGAGGTTCAGAACATCCCTGTTAGTTTCCTCCCAAGCTCACAATTGTTGTGGAGCAAATTTTTGGAAAGGAACCAGATATGAGAAAGCTATCTATGGGACTTGCTGGTCTAGCGGCCATTACGGCGGCAACGTCTGCGTTGACAGTAACGGCAGAAGCTCATCCACGAGGCGAAGTCTGTTACTACCAGCATATCGATAAAAATAACGTAGTGCGCAATAGGTCCGATTATTGCCACCACATGCCGTCACGATATCAGGGCAAGCCGCGTTCGGGCTTTTCGCTCTACTTTGATTTCGGCGACGGATGGTACTATGACCGCCATGATCGATATCGTGGGAGCCGTGGACAGGAACAGGTTTGCCTTGTGACGTTCTTCAAGCGCAGCCAGGTTGCTGGCGGCGCCGATGTCAATGTCGAGCGTGCCCAGGTTCTGCCGCGGCGTGAAGCTGAACGCAGAGACGGTCCGAACGACCGCCGTCGCATCTTCGATTATGGCACCAACCGGCAGACCCGTGAAACCTGCCGATACCTGAACAACATTAACAACTAAAGCCAGTCGAGGGCCGCGCCCGCAGTGCGGCCCTCGCTTTTAATTTCACTGCCAACAGCGCATTCGGGTTCCATAACCTAAAAGACGTGCCACCATCAAAGGGATGCGTCCCCGTTTTTTCAACGGTGGAGTAGCGTCTGAACGGATTACTCATCGTTGTGCGGTGAGCAATCTGATATGCTCTCGGTCATCGAATCAACGATGGGAGCATAAAATGAAACTCAGCGCGCCAACGACCGTAGTCTTCGTCATTTCCTTGGTTATTGCCGTGGTTGCTGTTCTCGCAGCCTTGGGCAATATAATCGCCATACCGCTTGCCTCAGTTTGGATCATGGCAATCGCGTATGCGGTTTTGGCTGTAGGCTGCCTGGTAAAAGGTGCTTGATAGTTTGTAGTCACGCATAATGCCGGACAGCAGTGGAAGTGGACCGCACCCTTAAAGTGAGACACCTGGTAATAAGGGGACATGTCGGGCTTTCGTTTTGGGGTTACGGGTTTAGGGTTAGCTTGAATTCGGTTTCGAATTCAAGCGGCGGGCGATAGCCGAGTGCGGAGTGAAGGCGCTCGGTATTGTAGACGGTGTCGATGAAGTATCCGATCTCGTCCCTTGCATGGTCGAGATTTTTGAAGGCCTTGCCGTTGACCTCTTCGGTCTTGAGGGTCTTCATGAAGCTTTCGGCTTTTGCATTATCGTAAGGATTGCCGGGCCGCGACATGCTGGACTGGATGGCGCGTGCGTCAAGCCGCTGGCGGTACTCTGCACTGGTGTATTGCACACCTCGGTCTGAATGATGGATCAAGCTGTTGGGGGTTGGGCAACGCGCCATGATGGCCTGATCGAGGGCTGCAACCGCGAGTGCGGCATCGATGTGGTCTTCGAAGGCCCAGCCAATAACCTTCCGCGTGAAGGCATCAAGGACAACAGCAAGATAGGCGAAAGCCTCGCGCAGATGCACATAGGTGATGTCGGCAACCCATATCTGGTCAGGTGCCGATGGCAGAAGTCCCCGCAGTAAATTGGGAACGATGAGAACGTTATGGGGGCGACTGTCTGGCGACGGTGGAATGAACGGCTTTCGGCGCATGGCAGTGAGATTATCCTCGCGCATAAGCCGTTGAACACGCTTGGCATTCACTACTAACCCTTGCCGCCGCAGGGCCGCAGTGATGCGCCTGTAGCCATAGAATCTATGGCGCAAGCTCAACATCTGGATTTGGCCCAAAAGCTCCGTGTCGGTCTGGCGCGGTGCATGAGCCTCAAGGCCTCGATAGTAGCTGGCTCTCGCAATGCCGGCGAGATGGCAGAGCCTCTGCACGTCTGCCCCCTCAGGATTGGTCGCACTCATGGTTTTGATGACCGCGATGATGCTGGCCCGGCTTTTGGCACGGTTTTGCCTTGCGTGTCCTGATCGCTCAAGGCGCGCAAGGCTTTGCGAAAAAAATCGAGATCAACCTGCTGGCGGCCCACTAGCCGCTCAAGCTCAGCGATGCGGGCTCGGGCTGAAGCGAGTTCTGAGGCAGCTGGTTGCAGCGCTGCCTTCACATCGTCCGCCTTGCGCTCCACCTTGGTGCCGAGGTTGCGGCCACGTTTGCGGTTCAAACCCGCAACACCCTCAAGCTTCCAGGAATTGAACCAATTGTACAAAAGCTTGCGCGGAACATCGAGTTCACGCGACAAGGGCATCACCTTGTCGCCACGTGAAATCCGCTGGCAGGCAGCTTCCTTGAAAGCCGTCGTGAACGATCTGTAGGGCAACTTGTCAGGCATGGAAAACTCCTTTGTCCGACATGTCCCCTTATTACCAGGTGTCTCACTTTAAGGGTGCGGTCCAGAAGCGTCCCCTTTTTCTCAAGAATATTTCGCGTGAGTTAATGCAACTAATTCCGGGCCCAAAACTTGTCCAACGTGGGTCGATGAAATACACAAACTTCTGCTTTGCTTGGCTTGCTGGTTGCAGTGGGTGTCGTCACGGCCCAATCTCCCCGGACTGGAGTGGGACGCTTCCCTTATATTTGGAATCGATTTTGGTGTTCCACGCATTTCCTGGTGGGGTGAACTGCAACTTCCGGCCCGTTATTTTCTCTATTTCCCGGATAAGCCGCTGTGCGCCGCAGGGCAGGGCCTTCTCGGTCTTGCGGCCGGGCCTGTTTGGTTTTCCGGGGGGTGGTGCGGTAAATCCGCAATTGTTCAAAATCCCAGCGAGCAGTCGAAATATCAATTTCAACATTTTTTATCCTGACCTGATTGTGGAGAATAACCTCATATAGGCAATTCACCGTACGGTGTCAAGGATTAAATTCATACTACAGATTTCAAGCGTCAACGCCCGGAATTTCGAGGATGGCGCAGCCGGCTATGCGCCAGGCGCCGTCGGGCTGTTTTTCCATGGTGTAGAGGGCCTGATAGGTCTTTCCATCGGGGCCGACGATCGTCACCCTTTGTGTCGGCCTTCCAGCGCTGTCGGCTGAAGCTTCATCAAATTTGAACGAGCTGGGGCGGTAGACCTGCGGATAGCCCTGCTTCACCATGGCCATGAAGGTTTCGGGCGAAGGGAAGATGTTTTTGATGATGGGGGCGGCGAAATCATAGGCGGCCGGGCCGTCATCCGCCTGGAAGGCGGTGATCTGGGCGGTGATGATTCTCTGGAATTCGGTTTTGTCGCTCGGGCTGATTGTGTCTGCCTGGGCATTCAGCGATACAAGAACACAGAAGAACAGGGCGAGGACCCAACGATAAGCCATGATAATCTCCTGCTCTGACAACATGCTTGACCATTGGGCCAAACTCATATGAGAATGGGTCATAACAAGAAATAGACATGGGAGGAATTCACAATGTCGGCAATATCCATGAAAGTTAATGGCAAGGCGGTGGGCGGAGAGGTGGAAAGCCGAACGCTGCTGGTTGATTTCATCCGAACCAATCTGGGCCTGACGGGAACCCATGTGGGCTGCGACACCAGCCAGTGCGGTGCTTGCGTGGTTCACATTGATGGCAAGGCTGTCAAATCCTGCACAACGCTGGCGGTGGCTTGCGAGGGCGCCGATGTCACCACCATTGAAGGCATTTCCAGGAACGGCGCGCTGCACCCGATGCAGCAGGCTTTTCATGAGCAGCATGGCTTGCAGTGCGGCTTCTGCACACCCGGCATGATCATGGCGTCCATCGACATCGTCAAGCGCAATGGCAAGAAAGTGAGCGAGGAAGTCATCCGCCGCGAGCTTTCGGGAAACATCTGCCGCTGCACGGGCTATCATAACATTGTCGCGGCTGTTCAGTCCGCCGCAGAAAAAATGTAAGGGAGGCTACAAACATGACCGATACAGGAATTGGCGCGCGCGTGCTGCGCAAGGAAGACAAGAGATTCATCACCGGCAAGGGCCAATACACCGACGACATCAATCTGCCGCACCAGACCTATGCCTATTTCGTGCGCAGCCCCCATGCCCATGCCACGATCAAGTCGATCAACACGGCCAAGGCCAAGAAAATGCCGGGTGTGGTTGACGTGTTCACATCGAAGGAAGTTGAGGAAGACAAAATTGGCGGACTGATTTGCGGTTGGCTCATCCATTCGAAGGATGGCTCGCCGATGAAGGCTGGCCCGCACCCCATTCTGGCCAGCGGCAAGGTCCGCTTTGTGGGCGATCAGGTGGCGGTGGTTATCGCCGAAACCCGCGCCCAGGCCAAGGCTGCAGCGGAGGTCGTCCAGGTTTCCTATGGCGTGCTGCCGCACAATGTGGACGCCGCGCAGGCGATGAAAACCAAGGCCCAGGTCCATGATGTCGCCTCCGACAACCGCGTTTACAACTGGTCGATTGGCGACCAGGCGGCAACGGAAGCGGCGCTCAAATCGGCGGCTCATGTGACCAAGATCGACCTCATCAACAATCGCCTCATTCCAAACGCAATGGAAACGCGCGCGGCGATTGGCTCCTATGACACAGGTTCTGAGCACTACACGCTTTACACCACCAGCCAGAACCCCCATGTGGCGCGGCTGGTGATTTCCGCGTTTCACGGATTGGCGCCGGAACACAAGCTGCGGGTTATCGCACCGGATGTCGGCGGCGGATTTGGCTCCAAAATCTTCATCTATGGCGAAGAAGTCACCTGCGTTTGGGCTTCCAAGCGCATTGGCGGCAGGCCGGTGAAGTGGACGGCGGACCGCTCGGAAGCCTTCCTAAGTGATGCCCATGGACGCGACCATGTGAGCCATGCCGAACTGGCGATGGATGCCGGGGGCAAGATCATTGGCCTCAAGGTTCACACCATTGCCTCGATGGGCGCCTATCTCTCGACTTTCTCGTCCTGCGTTCCAACCTATCTCTATGCCACCCTGCTTTCGGGCCAATACAATATTCCGAACATCTACGCGGAGGTTGACGCGGTTTACACCAATACGGCGCCGGTTGACGCCTATCGTGGCGCGGGTCGTCCGGAAGCCACATATTTGCTGGAGCGCATTGTCGAAACGGCGGCGCGAGAATTGAAGATGGATCCGGCTGAATTCCGCCGGAAAAACTTCATCACCAGCTTCCCGCATCAGACTCCCGTGATCTTCGCGTATGACGCTGGCGACTACGGCGCAGCGCTCGACAAGGCGCTGGAATTGTCAGACTACAAGAACTTTGCCTCCCGCAAGGCGGCTTCCGCCCGGAATGGCAAGCTTCGCGGCGTTGGCTTCTCGGCTTACATTGAAGCCTGCGGCATAGCGCCGTCGGCGGCCGTCGGTTCACTGGGTGCTGGCGTTGGGTTGTGGGAATCCGCCGAGGTTCGCGTGAACGCGGTTGGAACTGTTGAAGTTCTCACCGGCTCGCACAGCCATGGCCAGGGCCACGAAACAACTTTCGCACAATTGGTTTCCGAAAAGCTTGGCGTTGACATCAACAACGTCGCCATCGTTCATGGCGACACCGACAAAGTGCAAATGGGCATGGGCACCTATGGCTCGCGCTCGGGCGCCGTTGGCATGACGGCCATTTCGAAAGCCCTGGACAAGATTGAAGCCAAGGCCAAGCGCGTCGCCGCCGCCGTGATGGAAGCTTCAGTTGACGACGTTGATTTCAAGGATGGCACCTTCACAGTGAAAGGCACCGACAAGAAGATGGCGTTCGGCGAGGTGGCTTTGGCCTCATACGTGGGCCACAAGTTCAACTCCTCGGAAATCGAAATTGGCCTGAAGGAAACTTCATTCCATGATCCATCCAACTTCGTGTTCCCGGCGGGTGTTCATATCTGCGAAGTGGAAGTGGACGCGGACACCGGGCTCACCAAGATTGCCAGTTATACGGCTGTTGACGACTTCGGCACCATCATCAATCCGATGATCGTTGAGGGCCAGGTCCAGGGCGGCGTTGCCCAGGGCATCGGCCAGGCGCTGATTGAAGGCGCCCACTATGATCGCGAGTCCGGTCAGCTGTCGACGGGCTCGTACATGGACTACAACATGCCTCGCGCCGCCAATATGCCGCACATTGAAAACTTCAAGCTGGGTTTCACGGTCACCAAATGCCCGTCGAATCCGCTTGGCATGAAGGGCTGCGGCGAGGCGGGCGCCATTGCGGCGCCACCTGCGGTGATCAACGCCATCACGGATGCGATTGGGGTGCGCGACATTGCGATGCCGGCCACGCCGCTCACCGTGTGGCAGGCCATGCAACCCATGAAACGCGCAGCTGAATAAGTTTAAGGAAGATAGAAAATGGAAAACTTCAATTATCATCGTCCGGCAACGGTCAATGCTGCCGCGGCGCTCTTGAAAAAATCCAAGGACGGCAGCTACATGGCCGGTGGTCACACGCTGCTGCCCACCATGAAGCAGGGCCTGGCGAAACCCACCGACATCATTGACTTGTCGGCAATCAAGGGGTTCTCCGGAATTGCGGTCAGCAAGTCGGCCGTCGTTATCAAAGCCGGCACAACGCATATGGAAGTGGCCACCTCGGCTGCCGTCAAGAAAGCCATTCCCGCGCTTTGGGAAATGGCTGGAAAAATCGGCGGAGTTCACGTCCGCAACCGGGGAACCATTGGTGGCTCAATTGCCAACAATGACCCGGCGGCGGATTACCCATCGGCCTGTGTCGGCCTGGGAGCCACCATCATCACCGACAAGCGGAAAATCGCGGCTGATGCTTTCTTTACCGGCATGTTTGAGACGGCCCTGAAAGCTGGCGAAATTATCACGGCGGTAAGCTTCCCGATCCCCAAGAAATCATCGCACATGAAGTTCCCAAATCCGGCTTCGCGTTATGCCCTGACCGGCGTTTTCGTGTCGCAGGATGGCGCGGGAAAAGTTCGGGTGGCGGTCACCGGAGCAGGACCGAAGGTGTTTCGCGTTCCAGAAATGGAGGCCGCGCTGTCGAAAAACTTCGCAGCCGCGGCCCTGAATGGAATTCAGGTCAAGGCCAAGGGCCTCAACAGTGACATGCACGCAACAGCCGAATATCGCGCGCATCTTGTTGGGGTTCTGGCGCGCCGCGCAGTCGCAGCGGCGAAGTAGCGTCTTGCCGCCCGCGCATTCTATCTCCCTCCCCGCAAGGAGGAGGGAGAAAATGACATGATCAAGCCGCCGCAATCCATCGATGACACCCTCGCTCTCCTGAAGGGCAGCGGCTATGTGGCTGGGCGCGACCTGGCGACGGTGGTGTTTCTGGCGCTCAAAATGGGAAGGCCACTGTTTCTCGAAGGCGAAGCGGGCGTTGGCAAGACCGAGATTGCCAAGGTTCTGGCGGAGGGGCTGGGGCGGAAGCTGATCCGGCTCCAATGCTACGAAGGCCTCGACATAAATTCCGCCGTGTATGAATGGAATTACGCGGCGCAGATGATTGAAATAAGGCTGGCGGAGGCCTCCGGCGAGCTTGACCGGGCGCGCATGGGACAGGATATTTTTGCGGAGAAATTTTTGATCAAGCGGCCGCTGCTGCAGGCGCTGGAGCCAACGGGCGGGCAGGCGGCAGTCCTCCTTATCGATGAACTGGACCGCACTGACGCAGCCTTCGAAGCCTACCTGCTGGAAATCCTGTCGGACTTCCAAATCACCATTCCGGAACTGGGAACGGTCAAGGCGGTGGAACCGCCGATCGTAATCATCACTTCAAACCGCACCCGGGAAGTCCATGATGCGCTGAAGCGGCGCTGCCTTTACCACTGGGTCGGCTATCCCTCGGCGGCGCGGGAGCTTGAAATTGTGAAGCTCAAGCGGCCCCTTGCATCGGCTGCTTTGGCGCGCGAAGTGGTGGCTTTCGTCCAGGCGCTGCGGCGAAGGCGATCTTTTCAAGTCTCCGGGGGTCGCCGAAACACTGGATTGGGTTTCGGCCTTGCATGAGCTTGATACGGTGACGCTTGATCCGCAGACGGTGAATGACACTCTGGGCGTCCTCCTCAAGTACCAGGATGACATTGTGCGGATGGAAGGTTCGGAAGCCAAACGCATTCTGAGCCAGATCAAGGAGGAGATCAGGACCATGGCCCATGGGTGAGGCGCACGCCCCGCCCTCAGGCAAGCTCGCCCAGAATATCATGCATTTTGGCCGGGTGCTGCGCGAGGCCGGGTTGCCCGTGGGGCCTGCTTCGGTTTTGGATGCCATTGACGCGGCACTGAGCGGCTCGCTTCGCACTCGGGAAGATTTCTACTGGACGCTGCACGCCATTCTGGTGAAGCGGCGCGAGCACAAGGGGCTGTTTGACCAGGCTTTCCATGTGTTCTGGAAGAAGCCGAAAATGCTGGAACAGCTGATGAAGCTGATGTTCCACCAGATCACCCGTCAGGCCGGAGACAAGCCCAGGGATCCCGGCTTTCGACGGCTGGCGGAGGCCATGTTTGACAAGGTGGAGGCCAAGAACGAGCGGCGGGAAAAGCCGGACGCCATTGAGCTTGATGCGACGTTCACCGCTTCCGCCGATGATATTCTGCGCGCCAAGGATTTTGAGCAGATGACGCTGGCAGAACAGGCGCAGGCGAAAAAGGCGATTGCATTGCTGCGCTTGCAGCGGCGTGAAATCCGCACGAGGCGGTTTCAGCCCTTTGCCAGGGGCGAGCGGATAGACATGCGCCAGACCTTGCGGAATTCGATGCGGGCTGGCGGCCATGTGATTTCGCTGTCGAGGCGCGAGCGGCAATGGAAGGAACCGCCGCTTGTGGTGTTGTGCGACATTTCCGGCTCGTGCTCCAATTACAGCCGCATGTTTCTGCATTTCCTGCATGGGCTGGCGAACGACCGGATGGGCGTTACGGTGTTTTTGTTTGGCACACGGCTCACCAATGTGACACGCGAACTTAAGCGGCGCGATGTTGACGAGGCGATTGCCAAGGTTTCAGGCGCCGTCAAGGATTGGTCCGGGGGCACGCGGATCGGGACAACTCTCAAGGAATTCAATTACAGATGGGCCAGGCGTGTGCTGGCCGGCAATGCCGACGTGCTTCTGATGACGGATGGGCTGGAGCGCGATGACGTCGCCCAGCTCAGTCATGAGATGCAGCGCTTGCGCTTGATGGCCAAGCACATTGTTTGGCTGAACCCGCTTTTGCGCTATGATGGGTTTGAGGCCAAGGCTGCGGGCATTCGGGCCATGATGCCCTATGTGGACGAGTTCCGGCCGGTCCACAGCTTGAATTCGCTGGTCGATCTGGCGAAGGGATTGGCCGGGCGAAGTGGAGTTTAGGATGATATTGGATCAGGCGGCGGAATGGTTGAACGAGGGGCGGAAGGTTGCTCTGGCCACCGTGATTGAAACATGGGGATCGGCGCCGCAGCCGATTGGCAGCCAACTGGTTATCGATGGCGAGGGGAATTTTATTGGTTCTGTGTCCGGCGGCTGCGTTGAAGGCGCGGTGGTGACGGAAGCCCTTGACGCCATCGCAACAGGCAGGCCGAAAGTTCTGGCCTTTGGCGTGGCTGACGAGACAGCCTGGAAAGTCGGGCTGGCCTGCGGTGGAAAAATTCGGGTTTATGTGGAGCCGCTCGGCCAGTGAAGCGCGATTTGTTTGATGCCCTTCAGAAAGCCCGGGCCGAGCGCCGGGCGGTTGCTGTGGTTACCAGAATAGACAGCGGCGAGCAGCGGATGATTTCCAGAACCGGAGCGGGAAATGATCCGTTGGCGGCTGTTCTGGATGAGGCTTTCCGGTTTGACCAGTCGGGTGTCCATGGCGATGAATTCGTGCATGTCTATAATCCGCCGCTTCGGCTGGTGATTATCGGAGCCGTTCACATCGCGCAGGGCGTTATTCCGATGGCGCTGCAGGCTGGCTATGACATCACGGTGATTGATCCGCGCGGTGCGTTTGCCACGGGTGCCCGATTTCCGGATGTGGCGCTTCATGCGGATTGGCCCGATGAGATATTGCCGCGGCTTGGCCTTGATGCCCGAACGGCATTTCTGGCTTTGACCCATGATCCCAAGATTGATGACCCGGCTTTGGCCTTGGCCTTGAAGTCAGAGGTTTTTTACATCGGTGCCCTGGGTTCAAAGAAGACCCAGGGGTCCCGTGTTGACCGGTTGAAGGCGCTGGGATTTGATGACGCAGAGTTGCGGCGCATTCACGGGCCAATTGGACTGGCAATCGGCGCCAAGGGTGCTGCGGAAATCGCAATATCAATCATGGCTGAAATGACTAAAACGTTGCGGCTGGGTGACTGAGATGGAATTTGGCGAGATGCTGGTTGCCAGCGCTGCAGGGAGCGGTGCTGGCCCATTCTGTTGGCCATAGCGGCGGAGTGTTGAAAAAAGGTCGCGTGTTGAGTGCTGCTGATGTGGCGCTTCTGGCGGCTTCCGGCGTCACCAAGGTTTTTGCGGCGAGGCTTGGGCCCGATGATGTTCCGGAAGATGAAGCGGCGCGGGCCTTGGCGGCCAGGGTTTGTGGCGCTGGCGTAAGCGCGCAGGAGCCCTTTACAGGCCGCGCCAATCTTTACGCAGATGCGCGCGGGCTGGTTGTGATTGACAGTGCGCGCGTCAATCAACTCAACCGCGTGCATGAAAGCATTACTTTCGCGACGGTTTCCGTATACAGCTTGGTTGAACAGCGCCAGATGATCGCCACAGTCAAGATTATTCCCTTTGCGGTTCCACGCCAGGTGCTGGATGCGGCGTTGGCTGCCATTGCTGGCGAGCCACTTGTGCGGGTTGAAGCTTTGAAGGCCAGGCGTGTTGGCCTTGTCATCACCAGGCTGCCCCGCAGCAAGGCTTCGCTTCTGGAAAAGTCCGAACAGGCCATGCGCCAGCGCGTCAAGGCGTTGGGCAGCGATCTGGCCGAGGTGATGATTTGCGATCATTCCATCGAGGCCGTGAAGAACGCAACCGCGAAACTGAGTGCGGCGGGTTGCGATCCCATTCTGCTGTTTGGGGCTTCGGCGATTGTTGATCGTGGCGATGTCATTCCGATGGGGCTTGTCGCTGCTGGTGGCGAAGTCATTCATCTCGGCATGCCGGTTGACCCTGGGAATTTGATGATGCTGGGCTCACTTCAGGATACCCCCGTCATCGGTGTGCCGAGTTGTGCGCGCTCGCCGAAGGTGAACGGGTTTGACTGGGCCTTGCAACGGGTGTTGGCCGGAATTCCGGTTTCTTCCCATGACATTATGGACATGGGGGCAGGGGGGCTTCTGGCGGAAATTTCAAGCCGGCCATTGCCGCGCGAAGGCAGGCCCGAGCCGCAGCGCGCGCCAAAGATCGCTGCCATTGTTCTGGCTGCCGGCAAGTCCTCGCGCATGGGCAGCAACAAGCTGCTGGCGGATTTTGGCGGCAAGCCCCTGTTGCGGCATGGCGTGGAAAATATACTGGGCTCGGATGTTCAAAAAATTGTTGTGGTGACGGGGAATGAACCCGAACTGGCCAAGGCGGCGCTGCAATCGCTTGAGGTTGAATTTGTCCATAACGAGAACTTCGCCAAGGGGCTTTCCACGTCGCTCAAGCGCGGGCTTGCGGCCCTCCCGGCTGATACGGATGCGGCCCTGATTTGCCTTGGCGACATGCCGCTGATCGACGCCCAGACCATCAACCGGCTGATCTCCTCATTCAGCGTGGCTGACCATCGCACCATCTGTGTGCCGGTGCATGATGGCAAGCGCGGCAATCCGGTGCTGTGGGGGCGGCAACATTTCCCGGGATTGCAGGCGATCGAGGGCGATCAGGGTGGCAGGCTTTTGATGGACGCCTTGTCTGACGAAGTGGTGGAGGTTGACGTTAAATCCGGCGGCGTGTTGGTGGATGTTGACACGCCACAGGCGCTGGCCGAGATCAGATCAGCTTTGAACCCTTGAAGCTCGTATGGCCGGTGCGGCCGACGATAATGTGATCGTGAACCTCTATGCCCAGCTTGGCGGCGGCGTCGATGATCTTGCGCGTCATGTCGATGTCGGCGACGGACGGGGTGGGGTCGCCAGAGGGATGGTTGTGAACCAGAACGATGGCTGAAGCTGAAAGCTCCAGGGCGCGCTTCACCACTTCGCGGGTGTAGACGGGCGTGTGGTCCACGGTGCCCTCCTGCTGCACCTCGTCGGCCACCAGCTGGTTTTTCCGGTCAAGAAAAAGAATGCGGAATTGCTCCTTGTCCTGGAACGCCATGGCGGCGCGGCAATACTCGAGGATCAAAGTCCATGAACTGAGCAGGGGGCGATTGATGACCTCGCCCTTCATCAGGCGAAGTGCGGCGGCGCGGATGAGCTTGATCTCCGTGGTGAGACCTTCGCCCACGCCTGCAACCTCCATCAGCCGCTCAGGCGTGGCGCTGATCACTTCGGCGAAGCTGCCGAATTTCGCCAGCAGGGCCTTGGCGACGGGCTTGGTGTCGCCGCGCTTGATGGCGCGAAACAGCACCATTTCCAGCAATTCATAATCGGGCAGGGCATCGGGCCCGCCCTCGCGGAAGCGCTCCCGCAATCGCTCCCGGTGGCCAAGGTAATGGGGCTTGATCGGAGCTTCGCCGAAACCCTTGGCCATTTTTCAGGGCTTGTAGGGCGGGCAATGGAGGCCACGGGGCGAGAGGGTGAAAATTTCGCAGCCCGCCGCGGTGACGCCGATGGTATGCTCGAACTGGGCCGAAAGCGAGCGGTCGCGCGTGACCGCCGTCCAGCCATCGCTCAGCACTTTGACGTGGGGCTTGCCGGCGTTGATCATGGGCTCAATGGTGAAAAACATGCCTTCCCTGAGCTCCACGCCCTCGCCCATGCGGCCATAGTGCAGCACATTGGGCTGGTCGTGAAAGACGCGGCCCAGGCCATGGCCGCAGAAGTCACGGACGACCGAGCAGCGCTGCGCTTCGGCATAGGTCTGGATGGCGTAGCCGATGTCGCCCAAATGCGCGCCGGGCTTCACCATGGCGATGCCGCGCATCAGGCATTCATAGGTGACTTCAATGAGGAGTTCCGCCTTGCGGCTGATCTCGCCAACCGGATACATGCGGCTTGAATCGCCGTACCAGCCGTCGACAATCAGGGTGACGTCGATGTTGACAATATCGCCCTCGCGCAAGGGAGTGTCGTTTGGAATGCCGTGGCAGACGACATGATTGATCGACGTGCAAATGGCCTTGGTATAGCCACGGTAATTCACGGTGGCCGGGATGGCGTTGTTGTCGCGTGAAAACTCGACAACGAAATTGTTCAGGGCTTCCGTCGTCGTGCCGGCCTCAACGAGGGGCGTGATGAGATCAAGCGCTTCAGCCGTCAGCCGGCCAGCCTTGCGCATGCCTTCGAAATCCTCAGGCTTGTGCAGCTTGATTCTTCCGGCGCGGCCCGGCTTGGATTCCTGGACTTCGGCGTTCGTCATCTAGCTTTCCATGATCGGAATCGTCTTATCAACAATGATTTCACTGAGAGTTATATGGCACGTCAGGGCCAGGGCTTCAACTCCAGCGGCTTTCGCCTTCCTGAACTCCGCGAAGTAATTCCCATCCTTGTCATCGGCCAGCGCGAAGCGCTGTGGCGCCTGGCATTGGATGAGATAGACCATCACGGCGCGCGCGCCTTGCGCCACCATGCTTGACATCTCAACCAGATGCTTGGCGCCGCGCTCGGTGACGCAATCGGGAAATTCGGCGAGGCCTGGTTTTCGGAAGAAATGGACATTCTTTATTTCCACATAGCAGGGCGGGCGGCCCGGGTCTTCCAGCAGAATGTCAATCCGGCTGTTCCGGCCATATTTCACCTCGGTTCGGAGAGTGGCATAGCCATTGAGCGCCGCGATTTTTCGCTGCGAGACAGCTTCGGAAACGATGTGATTGGGCTGGCCGGTGTTGATGCCGACGAGCCCCTGACCCGAATTTCAACGAGTTCCCAGGTATGCGGATACTTGCGGGTCGGGCTTTCCGAACGCGACAGCCAGACCTGGTTTCCGGCCTCCGTCAGCCCCAGCATGGAACCGGTGTTGGGGCAGGCGGCGGTTACGGTTTCACCGCTGTCCAGCAGCACATCCGCCAGAAACCGCTTGTAGCGCTTGATCAGCTTTCCGCGAATGAGAGGAGTTGTTGAATCGCATGTTTTGACAGTGGACCGAAGCGGTGGCACATGTCTAGCAGCGCATTGAGGTTGTTTATGGCTGCTGTTCCCACCGCCGCAGTATTGCTGATAGGCGATGAAGTTTTGTCTGGCCGGACCAAGGACAAGAATCTGGGCTTCATCGCGGACTACCTGACCCTGCTTGGCATTGACCTGCGGGAAGCCCGTTGCGTGGCCGACGTGGAAGATGACATCGTCGCGGCGGTCAACGCCTTGCGGACGCGCTTCACCTATGTGTTCACGACAGGCGGCATCGGCCCCACCCATGACGACATCACGGCGGACGCGATCGGCAAGGCGTTTGGCGTTCCGGTGAGCCATGATCCGCGCGCCGTGGAAATCCTGATGGCCTTTTTCAAGGAGATCGGGCGCGAGCCCAATGAGGCGCGCCTGCGCATGGCGCGGGTTCCGCAGGGTGCCACGCTGATCGAGAACGCCGTCTCGAAGGCGCCGGGGTTTCGCATGGGCAATGTGTTTGTCATGGCGGGCGTGCCCAAGGTCATGAACGCCATGATGGATGCGATCGCGCCAAGCCTGGAGCGGGGCATTCCCATGCAATCACGCACCGTCACCCTGCAGGGCGGCGAAGGCGACATCGCAGCGCCATTGGGCGAAATCCAATCGCGCTATGCCGATGTGTTCATCGGTTCCTATCCCTTCGAAGGGCCTTCGGGCTTTGCGACAAACCTGGTGGTGCGATCACGCAATCTGGCGGCGCTCGACCAAGCCGAGGCGGAAGTGAAGGCGGCAGCCGCGAGCCTGACCCAGGAAGGCAAGGCGAGAGGCTGGAACTAAATGCCAATTTCGTCCTCTGTCCGACATGCCACTCCAGCGGGCAACCGCGTGGTTCCGGATATGTGCGCTGTCGTTGAGCTTCCGTGAGAGAAAAGCGAAGGGCGCCTCAGCTTGTGTTGGGCTTCAGCAGCGCGTTATCGGCGAGCCGGTCGCATTCGATGAGCACGTCATCGACCTCGTGAATGGGCTTCTTGCGGTAGCCCGGAGGACGGCCGGGACGGAGCGGCGACAGGAACTTCGGCCATGGCGACTCCATCCGCCTCTGCTCCCAGCGCACGAGTCGCTTGGCCTGGCGCGGCAGGTCGTCAAGCGCGGATTTGAGGGCCTGGAGCCTGCGGTGGAGGCGTGCGGCACCCACGAGGCCATCGGGCGGCAGCTCGGGAGCGGCAACAGGCGGGGGTGCTGGCCTCAGGGAATCATAGGGGAAGAAATGAATGCGCGGGCGAAGCCGGGTGACTTTCATGGCCCGCACGGGCTTGAGGCGTTTCCGTGGGTCGAAGAGCTGGAAGGCGGGAAGTGAATTTCCGCCGCCCTTGCCAATGATTATCCCCGCTGGCATCTCACGCGAGGGCGCCAGCTTCACCACAACATTCCGGGCCGCGATGGCGATCAGGCGGCGCACGGCGGATTCAGCGGGCCGCAGCACCCGCAGCACGGCGCTGCGCAGGGACGGCGGAATCCGCGAAGCCGCATCCGTGCCGTCAAGCCCCAGCAGGGCGAACAGCACTTTAATGATAGCTTTCAGCGCCTTGCTGTTGCGTTTGATGGCCAAGTCCCAGTCCATGGTGTTTCCTTGCATAAAGAACAAAAAAGGAACATTAGAGCCGATAGGAATAGATTGTCAAGTGGCATTTATTCACAATATTGAATTTTGCGGAATCACCCGTGTGCAGCGGAAATAGGTAGTGAGCCTCCTGTTCTGAAATTCCCGAACGGTGGCATCAATGAGGCTATACGGCGCGTCATTCCAGAATAGGGCCCTATCAAAGGGAAGTGGACCGCACCCCTAAAGTGAGATCACCTGGTAATAAGGGGACATGTCCGGACAAAGGAGTTTTCCATGCCTGACAAGTTGCCCTACAGATCGTTCACGACGGCTTTCAAGGAAGCTGCCTGCCAGCGGATTTCACGTGGCGACAAGGTGATGCCCTTGTCGCGTGAACTCGATGTTCCGCGCAAGCTTTTGTACAATTGGTTCAATTCCTGGAAGCTTGAGGGTGTTGCGGGTTTGAACCGCAAACGTGGCCGCAGACCTCGGCACAAGGTGGAGCGCAAGGCGGACGATGTGAAGGCAGCGCTGCAACCAGCTGCCTCAGAACTCGCTTCAGCCCGAGCCCGCATCGCTGAGCTTGAGCGGCTAGTGGGCCGCCAGCAGGTTGATCTCGATTTTTTTCGCAAAGCCTTGCGCGCCTTGAGCGATCAGGACACGCAAGGCAAAACCGTGCCAAAAGCCGGGCCAGCATCATCGCGGTCATCAAAACCATGAGTGCGACCAATCCTGAGGGGGCAGACGTGCAGAGGCTCTGCCATCTCGCCGGCATTGCGAGAGCCAGCTACTATCGAGGCCTTGAGGCTCATGCACCGCGCCAGACCGACACGGAGCTTTTGGGCCAGATCCAGATGTTGAGCTTGCGCCATAGATTCTATGGCTACAGGCGCATCACTGCGGCCCTGCGGCGGCAAGGGTTAGTAGTGAATGCCAAGCGTGTTCAACGGCTTATGCGCGAGGATAATCTCACTGCCATGCGCCGAAAGCCGTTCATTCCACCGTCGCCAGACAGTCGCCCCCATAACGTTCTCATCGTTCCCAATCTACTGCGGGGACTTCTGCCATCGGCACCTGACCAGATATGGGTCGCCGACATCACCTATGTGCATCTGCGCGAGGCTTTCGCCTATCTTGCTGTTGTCCTTGTGCCTTCACGCGGAAGGTTATTGGCTGGGCCTTCGAAGACCACATCGATGCCGCACTCGCGGTTGCAGCCCTCGATCAGGCCATCATGGCGCGTTGCCCAACCCCCAACAGCTTGATCCATCATTCAGACCGAGGTGTGCAATACACCAGTGCAGAGTACCGGCGGCTTGACGCACGCGCCATCCAGTCCAGCATGTCGCGGCCCGGCAATCCTTACGATAATGCAAAAGCCGAAAGCTTCATGAAGATCCCTCAATGACCGAATAGGTCAACGGCAAGGCCTTCAAAAATCTCGACCATGCAAGGGACGAGATCGGATACTTCATCGACACCGTCTACAATACCGAGCGCCTTCACTCCGCACTCGGCTATCGCCCGCCGCTTGAATTCGAAACCGAATTCAGAGCTAACCCTAAACCCGTAACCCCAAAACGAAAGCCCGACATGTCCCCTTATTACCAGGTGTCTCACTTTAAGGGTGCGATCCAGAAGCGTCCCTTTTCCCGGGAATTAAGCAGATTTGATTTTTCACGTTGTGGCATTCCTTCAGTTCCATGACCAATGATGTTTCGTCTTCGGCCCAGGCTCAAGGTGAGGGCGGTTGACGAGTTTACCCCCAAATTAAAATCGATGCCAGTCTACTCCCGGGCCGTTTCTCCACAAACGGACACCGCCTCCGAACGATTTGCATAGGTCGCGGTGACGCTCCACTTAACTCTTTTCCCTTGGCTTCGGCCCGCGTTTCCTGGGTTTGACTGGGCAGCGGAGCTTGCGGTCCATGCGGCATCAATCGCCGTCACGCAGCCAGGGCGCGGCGGACTTTTTCGGTGAGGTCGTTGCGGGTGAAGGGCTTGTTCACGAGATCAATGGTGTCTGGCAAGTCCTGCATCTGGCGGACTGAGCCTGGGGCATAGCCCGACATGAAGAGCACCTTCAGGTCGGGGCGCAATTTCAGGGCCTTCACCACAAGCTCGGGGCCGTTCATGCCACCCGCCATGATGACGTCCGAGAGGACGAGCGCCAGATCATCGCGTTCGCGGATGATCTCAAGGCCTTCCGGCCCGGTGGCGGCGACCAGCGTTTCAAAACCCATGTCCTCGATCATGGCGGCGGCGATTTCGCGCACCGCCTGATTGTCTTCAACCACTAGTATGATCTGGCGCTTCGGGAGCGCTCCCGCGCCCTCCGATCCCAATTCCCGGGCCAGCCGCAATTGCAGATCAGAGGCATTGGTTATTTGCGATTCAATGACACTTGACCCGAATGCTGGAAGATAAATCCTGACGGTGGTTCCATGGCCCACTTCCGAATAGATCTTGATGTGGCCGGAGGATTGCTTGACGAAGCCATAGATCATCGAAAGGCCAAGGCCCGACCCTTCTTCCGGCCCCTTTGTGGTGAAGAAGGGCTGGAAAACCTTCTCCAGGTTTTCCGGCGATATTCCGCAGCCCGTGTCGGTGACCGCTATTTCGACATAGTCGCCCACCGTCACATCTTCATTCTCAAGGCAGTAGGCCTGGTCGAAATGACGGTTCGCGGTTTCAATCACTATGAGGCCGCCTTTTGGTTTCATCGCATCCCTGGCGTTCAGGGAAAGATTCAAAATGGCGGTTTCAAGCATGGTTTGATCGGCCTTGACCGGGTGCAGGCCTCCGCCGGCCATTATTTTCAGGTCAGCGGCGGGGCTTATGGCCTGCTGCAATATGCTCTCCATGTTGCTGACCAGGTCATTCACCTCCAGCTCCTTGTTTTGCAAGGGTTGCTGACGCGAGAAGGCGAGCATGCGGCGGGTGAGATCCGCGCCCTTCTCGGCCGCTTCCAAAGCGGCGCGGATGCGCCTGGTGGCGCGGTCGTCATTTTTGACAATTTGTTCGACGAGCTGCAGGTTGCCCATGACAACCATCAGCAGATTGTTGAAATCATGGGCGACGCCGCCGGTCAACTGGCCCACGGCCTCCATTTTCTGTGCTTGCATGAACTTGCGCTCGAGGGCCTTGCGTTCGGTCACCCGCTGGCAGGTGCCGAAAAGCGTTTCGACCTTGCCGGATGGATCGCGCTCCGGCTCAATTGAGCATTGGAAGAACTCAATCTCCCCCGACGGCAGCAGCACGGAAATCTCAAGACCGGAAATTTTCTGGCCGAGCTTGGCAAGCTCGACGCATTCGGCGAATTTCTCCTTGTCGCCCTCGGCGATCAAATTCATGAAAGTCGCGAGGTTGGGATGGACAATGGCGTTCTGCAGGCCGATCAGGCTCGCCATCTCAATGGAGAGGCGCGACACGCCGGTTTCCACCCGCAGCGAGAAGCTGCCAAGGCGGGCGGCCTCCTGCGTGCGCTTCAGGCTGCGTTCGGAATTCTTCAGGCGCTCCAATGACACCATCTGGTCGTTGATGTTGCGGCACAGGCCCACGCATTTCACCAGCTTGCCGCTGGCCGGGTCGCGCACCACGCAGGCGATGGACTCAATCCACGCATACTGGCTGTTTTTCATGCGCACACGGTAGCGGGACTGGAAGAGCTCGGCGCCGAAAGTCGCCGCCTTGATTTTGTTATCGAGCGTATTGCCCACGTCGTCGGGGTGAATAAGGTCGTCGAAGGAATGGAAATTCAAGTCGACGCTGCCCGGCTCAAAACCCAGGATCTCGAACATCTCCGGTGAATTGTATGTCTCACCCGTGGCATAATCATAGTCCCACACGGCGTAGCCGCTCGAGCGCAACGCGAGGTTCAGGCGCTGCTCGTTGCGGATGGCTTGCATCGCGTGCTCTTCATTCGCATGCTGGCCAATGAGGATCATGTAGTCCTGCTTGCCGTCGCTCCATTGCTGCTGCTTGAAAATCGACGTTCGCTGCACGCCCAAGGGCGGGGCATAGCTCACCTCCACATTCTGATAGGCGCCAGGCCGCGGGTCATCGAGGTAGCGGGCGGAGATTGGCCCGGTGCCGAATTTGACAAGCGCGCGGCCGATGATGTCACCCTTGCCGCAATTCCATTTGCGGCTGGCGGCGGTTGTCAATTCAGTGATGATCGCTTCGGGAAGGGACACGGCCAGGGCCTGGATGCTGGCAAGTTCAAAGGCAGCCATCAACTGCGTCACGGGGTTGGCGGCGCTGTCCATTAACGAGGCTCCAGAACTTTCGATTCCATTTGGTTAATATTGGCGGGAAAGTGTGAAGCAAATGTTGATTTTTGGGGAACGGATTGCGCCAAATTGATTGGGCGGGCATAAGGGCTGGCCAATATCGCGGCTTCAGGGGGATGAAATGGACGAAAAGTGGCAGAAAAGCTTTCCGGTGTCCTGGGACCAGTTCCACCGGGATGCCCGCGCCCTGGCTTGGCGATTGTCGTCAGCTGGCCCATTTGAGGCCGTTGTGGCCATCACCCGGGGCGGGCTGGTGCCCGCGGCCATTGTGGCGCGCGAACTTGGCATACGGGTGATTGAGACGATATGCGTGGCTTCCTACGATTATGACAAGCAAGGCGCTATCAGCGTCCTGAAGAATGTCGGCGCGAATATCATTGGGGCTGATGGCGGCGCCGGGGTGTTGATCGTCGATGACCTGGTGGATACGGGGGCCACGGCCAAGGTGGTCCGCGAAATTCTCCCGAAAGCCCATTTCGCCACGGTGTACGCCAAGTCGCAGGGGCGCCCGCTGGTTGACTCCTTCATCACCGAGGTGAGCCAGGATACCTGGATTTATCTGCCATGGGACATGGGGCTGCAGTTTACGCCGCCTTTAGGAGAAGGTGCGAAGGCTTAGGGCGATTGGTTTGGCGGGCGTGGCGTAATGGTAGCCGCAACGGACTTAAAATCCGTTGGGAGAAATCCCGTGAGGGTTCGAGTCCCTCCGCCCGCACCAGTTGGCACCGCAGCTTATCTGCATTCTTGCCGGCTGAGCGCAGCAATGCAATGAGCAGATCGAATTGACCCATATCAATGCGGTCCAAGGCCCTGCACCTATGAAATTACAGCGGATATGTCGAAACGCGGTATCTATCTTGTTCTTTCCGTAGCTGCGGGTGCGGCGGTGGTTGCGGCTGTCATTTTCTTTCTTAACAATCGTCCTTTGCCGGTGCGTGTGGCGAAGCTTGAGAGAAATGTTCAAGTTCAAGTGTTTGGCCTGGGCACCATTGAGGCGCAAGTTGCCTCCAGCATAGGTTTCGAGGTCGGGGCGGCCTTGGTCGAGTTGACGGCGGATCATGGCAGCCTGGTTAAAAGCGGCGACACGCTTGCCCGCCTGGAGTCGTCTGAACAGGAAGCCCGCGTGGCGCGGGCCAAAGCTGGTGTTAATTCGACAGAAGCTGCCCTGGCCCGTGCTGCCGCCATGGTTGACCGGCAAGCTGCGGTTCTGGCTCAAAAGCAGCTTGTCAATCAACGGCAACAGGAATTGCTGAAGAAGAATGCCACTTCCGTGGAGAAAGCCGAGGAGGCGGCAAAGGATGTTGAAGTTGCTGAAGCCGATCTTGCGCTCTCCATGGCCGATGCGGCGGTTGCACGCGCGGCTATTGAAGCATCGCGCGCGGACCTGGCTTATGAATCGACCATTCTCGCTCACCATGTGCTAAAGGCCCCATTCGACGCCATTGTTGTGAACCGGCAGACTGAGCTGGGAACCGTGGTCAAGGCCGGTGATCCAGTTTACACCGTTGTGGATCCTGCAAGTGTGTGGGTGCTCGCCCATGTTGAGGAATCTCGGGCGGGCGCAATCGCTCTGGGCCAAAATGCCGAAGTCAGTTTGAGATCACTTCCGGGTTCGATTTTCCAAGGCCACGTTGCCAGGATTGGCATTGAAAGCGACCGGGTGAGCGAAGAACGCCGCATCTGGGTGAAGTGCGGAAAGTGCCCGGTGAATTTTCATTTGGGTGAACAGGCCGAAGTCATTGTGACGACAGCAATTCTGCCTGAGGCCCTGCTGGTTCCTGAAAATGCGGTGTCTGGATATGATGGACGCAAAGGCACAGTGTGGACCATTGAAAATGGCGTTGCCCGCGAGCTTGAGGTCGCATTTGGCCACCGGACACTTGATGGCCGCCTGGAAGTGACTGGCGGTTTGCCAAAGACCGCAGAGGTCGTCTCGGGGCCGATCAAAGGATTAAGCGACGGTCGAGCGGCGCAGGTTTCCGCCGAAGCTGCGCCGTGAATCTCGCTTACCGTGATATTCGCCACAATGCCGGACGCTTTGTGCTGACCTGCGTTGGGCTTGGCATGTTGCTGGGTGTGGTGTTGGCCATGATCGGCATCTATCGCGGCATGGTCGTGGACGCCTTGACGCTTGTACGGGCTCCGCAAGCCGACCTGTGGATTGTTGAAGCGGACCGGCGCGGTCCCTTCGCTGAATCCTCGCGTATTCCCGGTGACACCCGCGAGGCGATTGAGCGCATTCATGGCGTCGCGGCCGCAGGCTCTGTCACGTATCAGTCCGTCGATATCGTTAGGGCTGTAGGACGATTGCGGTTTCAAATCATTGGATATGAACCGGGACGGCCCGGCGGGCCGGCAACACTTTTGACTGGGCGGGCATTGGCGCGCAATCATTTTGAAATGATCGCCGATAGATCAACGGGTTTAACGCCCGGCGACACTTTGATGGTGGGGCGAAACCGTTTTTCAATAGTCGGAGCAACTGCAGGCCAGGTCACGTCGAGCGGCGATCCTGTGGCCTACATCGGTTTACTCGACAGCCAGAAGCTGCAATTCGAGCTGGCGCCGGCTGCATCCCGCATCGAAACTGCGCGTGGCGTATCGGCGGGAGGCAAAGACACCGTGAATGCGGTCGTTGCCCGCCTCATTGGCAATGTACGGCCAGAAGATGTCGCTCAATCCGTGCGCCGCTGGAAGCATTTGACTGCGCTTACGCAGGCCGAACAAGAAATGATACTTACAGGTTCTGTGGTGCAGCGCGCCCGCCAGCAGATTGGACTCTTCACCTCAATCCTTCTCGCTGTTTCAGCAGTGATCATCGCCCTCATCATTTATACCATGACCATGGACAAGATACGCGAGATTGCCACCCTTAAACTCATTGGAGCGCCTGACCGCACTATTATCGGCATGATCGTGCAGCAAGCTGTGGCTCTCGGACTTTCAGGCTTCCTTCTTGGCGGTGCGCTGATCGCCAATGTCAAGGACTACTTCCCGCGCCGCGTCGTCCTCCAGCCCGAAGATGGAATCGCACTGGCGGCAATCGTTCTGGTGGTTTGCCTCATCGCCAGCGGCCTTGGCGTTCGTCTTGCCCTGTCAGTCGACCCGGCCAAGGCGCTTGGCGGCTAGCATGGAAAACGCTTCAAACAGCGGCGCATTGGTTGAACTAAAGAAGATCAGCAAACATTTTGGCGAAGGCGATACACGTGTCGACGCTTTGCGTGAGGTTTCAATTTCGGTTTTTCCGGGTGAGATCGTGGGGCTTGTTGGTCCCAGCGGGTCTGGCAAATCGACACTTCTGAACGTTGTCGCATGTATTCTGGAGCCATCCAGCGGATGGATGCGGTTAGATCAAGATGTTGTTTATGATAACCGTTGGCTCAAGAGTGATCTGCGCAAACTGAGGCTCGACAAGATTGGTTTCATCTTTCAGTTTCACAATCTCTTGCCCTTTCTGAACACAACCGAAAATGTCGCGATGGTGCTGGAGCTTTCAGGGGCTTCCACCAGCGAAGCCAAGCGGCGAGCCATTGAGTTGTTGGACTATCTTGGCGTAGGCAACCGCAAAAATGCAATGCCCGCAACCGTTTCGGGTGGAGAGGCGCAGCGCGTGTCCATCGCCCGCGCCATGGCCAACCGCCCTCGGATCATACTTGCAGACGAACCCACGGCGGCGCTGGATTCACAACGCGCTGGCGCTGTGATGGATATGATGGGCAGGGTGGCGAAAGAGCAAAACGCCGCTATCGTCGTCGTAAGCCACGATGAAAAGATATTCAACAGGTTCAACCGGATATTCCACCTCAGAGACGGATACTTGGAGAACTCGGAATCAGTCAGTCAGCCGCGATGAGACAATGCCACCACTTGGATGGCTCTGCTGACAGAAGTGTCTGGCATTCCTGTTGGCAACAGGAGAAACAACGCACACAGACTTGCACTTTTTTGCGCATTAATATGTATATTGTTCGAAACAGTTCATTAATTTCACTATTGAGGTTCCGCAGGACGGACTTAAAATCCGTTTGAAGCAATCCCGTGAGGGTTCGAGTCCCTCCGCCCGCACCAGTCACGTTGTGGCTTCTTGTATTGGCGGCTTTCGCCTTCGCGCCGCCTGGTTTCTCAACCTTGACCTGATCTCGCGCTCGTTCCTTACATGGGCGCGCCTTGAAACGAGGCTGGACAACGGGTGGTGGCCGACGTATAGACGCCCCCGTTGGCCTTGCGCATTGCGGGGCCATACGTCCTTTTCGGGGACGGGCGCATAGCTCAGGTGGTAGAGCAGCTGACTCTTAATCAGCGGGTCGTAGGTTCGAGTCCTACTGCGCCCACCAACGCGAAAAAAACCTATTGAAATTGTTGCTTAATTCCACCCTTTCTCCATTCCGGATTTGCGGTGCGGAATGGCATGCTCCATATCCCGTCAGCTCCTGATTTCGGGCATGCCGGTTTGCGGCGGATGTTTCCTGCGCCTTCTTTGCCACAGGAAAACCAGTAGGGCCGCCGCACAAATGATGGCGGCGGTGAGGAAGCTGGCTTGCGATGCCTGGGCGGGGGTTCCCTCCATCAGGAAAACGCCAAAAATCTGGGCGAACAGGGGGGTGCCCACAAGCATGGCCACATTTTTGGCGCTCGCGATGCCGCCCTGAAGTTCGCCCTGGGCATTGGCGGGGGCCTCCTTCGACATCAGCGCCGTGAGGGCAGGGTCTGCCATGCCTTCTGGCGCGTTGATCAGCGTGATCAGCAGCACAGCGCCGGTTCCTGGCGCGTAGGCAAAACACACATCGGCGATGACAGCCACAGTGAGGCCCAGGATGACGGTGCGGGATTCCCCCAGCCACTTCACTGTGGGGCCCGTGAGGAAGCCTGCGGTGATGGCCACCAGCAATCCAAAAAAAGCCAGCGTCAAGCCGATCGTGAACTCGGTCCACTGATAACGCGCAATGCCCCAGAACGCCCAGATGGCGGGGTATATGGAAATGGCGGTGTAGTAGAGAAACAGCACGGCGCAGAGGGGGAGAACCTGGCGATAGCTCAGGAAAACCTTGAACGTGCCAAAGGGATTGGAACGCGCCAACGAAAAGGGCCGCCGCGTTTCAACCGGCAGGGATTCAGGCAGAATGAAATAGCCATAGGTGAAATTCAGGATGGCGATGAAGGCAGCCGCGAAGAATGGCACGCGGGGTCCGAACTCTCCGAGGACGCCGCCAATGGCCGGGCCAATGATGAAGCCCAGACCCACGGCCGCCCCCACATAGCCGAACACCCTGGCGCGATCTTCAGGCGCTGTGATATCGGCCAGATAGGCGTTGGCCGTGGTGTAGGAGGCGCCGCAAATGCCTGCGAAAACACGGCCTGCAAAAAGCCACAGCAGTGTTGGCGCAAAGGCCGTGAGCAGATAATCGACAGCGAGCCCAAACACTGACAGCAACAGCAGGGGCCTTCGCCCGTAGGTATCCGAAAGGCTTCCCATGAGGGGACCAAACAGGATCTGCATGCCCGTGTAGGCGAAAAACAGCCAGCCGGAAACCAGTGTTGCCTCGGACAGAATTCATGCCGCCAATCACCTGCACAATCTCCGGCAACACGGGGAAGATCAACCCAATCCCCACCATGTCGAGGAACACGGTGACAAAGATGAAGACAACAGCAAGCCGGCGTGCAGGTTGTTCCGTCATTGGCTGATCAGCCCTTAGTGGGCGCGGCTTTCCCGCAATGTGTAGCTGTTTTTCTTGGCGTCGAAACTCTTGAAATAGTCCTTCACCTGCGGATGGCGCACGGGCTTGCCGGTCATGTCGACGAGCAGGTTCTGCTCGGACACATAGGCCACATATTCGGTGTCCTCATTTTCCGCCAGCAAGTGATAGAAGGGCTGGTCCTTGCGGGGACGCGCTTCGGCGGGAATCGAGTTCCACCACTCCTCCGTGTTGCTGAAAACCGGGTCCACATCAAAAATGACGCCACGGAAGGAAAAGAACCGGTGCTTGACAATCTGTCCGATTTGAAACTTCGCCGTGGGTAGCTCGCTCATGCCACCTGAATGCCAATTCCTGGCCTGGAATGCAAACTGATTTGTTCAGGCGGAAACGCGCATGGCGAAGGGCAGATCGCGCGCGGGCGCGAGGCCACGGCGCATCACGAATTTTTTCAATGGCGCCACAAAATGCAGCGCCGCCAAGCTTAATGCCCGGCCAGTTTCGAGCGGCAAAAGCCCAAGCAGCAAAGACTTGTTCATCAGGTCGATAATGTTCTGCCGGAACAGGACTTCGGCGCGGCGGGCGCTGTTGTAGCCGGCCATGACCGCATCGCTTCCCGCATCCGCCGCCGCCAGGATGAGGTCGACCGCGACGGCCGCGTCTATCAGCGACATGTTGAGGCCCTGCGCGCCGATGGGCGCCGCCGCATGGGCGGCTTCTCCGACCAATAGTGTCCGGTTCTTCGCGAAGTGGCGGGCTGTGACCCCCCTCATGGGAAAGGCCTTGCGCGGGCCAATGCCTGAGATGAGGCCCAGTTCGCCGTGGGTTGCGATCTGGATTTCGGCTGCGAGATTCGCATCAGTCATGCCCATCAAGGCTTCAGCGCGCGCCGGGCGCTCCATCCAAACGAGGCTTGATCGGCCATCGGGCAGGGGGACCGTGGTGAACGGCCCAGCCGATTTGTGATGCTCAACTGAAACATCGCCGTGTCCCATGGAATGGGCAAAGCTTGTGGCAATGGCAACCTGGTCATAAGACCATTCATCCGTCGATATGCCGGCAGCGCTTCGCAAAACAGAATTGACGCCATCGGCGGCGATGCAGACCTGCGCCGAAAGCTCATCGCCGCTCGACAGGTAAATCCAGATGGCATCGCCCTCTGACTTGGCGCCTGTGGCGGCGGCTTCAATGAAGGTGACGCCAAGCTCCACGGCTTTGGCGCGCAAGACCGGCAGAAGCGCGCCAAGCGGAATATTCCAGCCAAAGGCTTCAAGCTCCAGATCAGCAGAATCAAACTCAAGGCTGGGGGCCATCAGCACGGCGCCAGTGTCATCGATCATCTTCAATTTGCGCAGCGGAGCGGCGTGGCCAGCAAGGGCGCCGGGCCACACGTCGAGATATTTCAGAAGCTGGATGGCCGGCTGCATCAAGGCCACAGTGCGGGGGTCATCATGGCCCGGTGGGGCAACCAGGGCCGCGCGAACACCCTCTTTCGCCAGCAATACAGCCGCGGCGAGACCAGCAGGACCAGCGCCAACGACAATGACCTTGAAATCCATCACGCCGGCTTTGTCACGAGGGCGGTTTTGACCATGCTGTCCCGCTGCGAGAATGCCGCATGAAATGACTTGAGGCTTGGACGCATATCGCGCCACTTCATGTCGGGCAGGCGGAAGTCGATGTATGAAAGAGCGACCGCGGCGGCAATCGAGCCCGCGGTCACGTCGCCCAGATCTTTTGTCCAGTTCTTGTCCAAGTCATCCATCGCGGCATTCATGCGCTGCTCGGCGCGGGTCATCCACTCGGCCCACTGCAAGCCCTGCGGGCGCGCGGCCACTTCATAGCGATAGGCCACCGCGACATCGGCGAGGCCCTGGCCCAGCGCCTGCAATGTCAAAACCCGAAACCGCTTCACGCCATCATCGGGGATCAAGGTCTTGTTGCCGGCCACATGCGCCAGATATTCAATGATCACCCGGCTGTCGTATATGGGATGATGATGGTCCGTTTCGAGGACAGGTATTTTTCCAAGCGCCGAAAGGCCCGTCAGCTTCAGGTTGGGTTCCGTTGGCTTGACGGCCTCCTTGACCTGCTCCACCTTGTTTCCCAAGCCGCATTCATGGGCCGCAACCAGCGCCATGCGCACAAAAGGTGAAATGGTGTCGCCATAGATCTTCATCGCCTGCTCCTGCCGGTCCAAACTTCCGCCGATCAGCTTAGACTAGGGCAGGCCGGCAACGAAAGGCAAAACTTCCGGTCAATACTTTCGCAGCAATCCCACAAGGCGGCCCTGCACGCTCACCCGATCTGGGTCCGAAAATGCGAGTTTCATAGGCCGGGTTCGCGGCTTCAAGGGCAACGGAATCGCCCTTCTTGCGCAGGCGCTTGAGGGTGGCCTCTTCGCCGTCAACCAGCGCCACGATGATATCGCCGTTGTTGGCCGTGTCACTCTTGCGGATGAGAACCGTATCACCTTCAAAAATGCCCGCGTCAATCATGGAGTCGCCCTTGACCTCAAGGGCGAAATGCTCGCCGCCGCCCAGCATCTCAGGCGGAACGGAAATATTGTTCGTATGGTCCTGAATGGCGGCAATCGGCACGCCCGCCGCAATGCGCCCCATCAGGGGAACCATGACCGACCTTGGAATTCCATCATTCGCCGCAGGCATGGGCTTGACCTTGCCAAGACTGCCTTGGATGACATTGGGCGAGAAGCCGGATTTTTTGGACGCAAGGCTTGGCGAATGGGATTCCGGCAGCTTTATCACTTCCAAAGCCCGCGCCCGATTGGCCATGCGCTTCAGGAATCCGCGCTCTTCCAGAGCAACAATCAGGCGATGCACACCCGACTTGGACTGCAAATTCAAAGCCTCCTTCATTTCTTCAAATGAAGGTGGAACGCCTTCTTCTTTCAGACGCTCATTGATGAACAGCAAAAGCTCGAGTTGTTTGCGGGTTAGCATGGGGCACTTCCTTGAAAAAAACCTGATTTGGAACAAACCTGCAACACTTATACAGGTTCCGGTTTAGTTCTGCAAGTGTTTACTCTCTGTAACGGTCAGAAATCAAGATTCAATATGAAAACAAGGTCTCCGGAGCGGGCTTCCGCCGCATTTGGCGCGCGAATTATGAGGCAATGGGCGTTTTGCAAGGTGCGTTGCATGGAAGAATCCTGCACCGCGAACGGTGTCGCGATTCGCGCGCCATCATCGGCGAATGAAAGTGTCGCGCGGACATAGTCCTGGCGGCTGTCATTCGCAGCCATCGCCGCGCCCAGCCGCGCGCGTTGTGGCGCATCATCGACCGGCAATCCCCGCAGCGCGTCAAGCAGGGGCTTGAGAAAGAGCCGGGCGCAAACAAGGGCCGAGACGGGATTGCCTGGCAGGCCCATGACGTGTTGTCTTGCCTTCCTGCCATACATGAAGGGCTTGCCAGGCCGCATGGCGATTTTCCAGAAGTCGATCTTGACGCCCGTGTTGCGGAGCGCCTGCTGAATGAAATCATGGTCGCCGACGGAGGCGCCTCCCGGTGGTGACCAGAACATCGGCCTTGGCCACTTTGAGGATGGCGCGCTCAGTGGCCTTGAGATTGTCCTTCACGATTCCGCAATTGATAACGATGGCCCCAAAGCCTTCGGCCATGGCGGCGAGCGCGTTGCTGTTGGAGGAAACGATTTGATCGGCGCGGGGCGAACCGCCGGGAAGCACCAATTCATCGCCTGTGGCGATGATGGCCACCACAGGAACCTTCCGCACAGGGACTAAATCGCAATTCATCGCCGCCGCCAAGCCGATGTCGCGGGCGTTGAGTTGGATGCCTGCTGGAAGCAGAGCCTCGCCTTTCTTGAAATCCAATCCGCGCGACCTGATATTCTGACCCACACGGACGGCCTGAAGCAGGGTGACGGACTTTCCATCTGTCTCCGTATTCTCCTGGATGACGACGGCATTGGCATTTTCCGGCACTGGCGCGCCGGTGAAGATGCGAACGGCCTCAGCCCGCTTTCATCTGGCCCCTGAATGCGTGGCCCGCCGCCGACGTTCCGACAAGCTTGAGCGTTGTTGCGCCGTCTTCGGCGCGCACGGCGTAGCCATCCATGGCGGATGCGGGGAAGGGTGGTTGGTCCCGCTTGGCGCTGAGGGTTTTGCCTAGCACGCGGCCCCGTGAGTCCTTGAGCGCAACACTCTCCAGCGCCAGCGGCTTGACGTTTTTCAGAATGCGCGCGCGGGCCTCCTCAACGGGCATCAGGGCCATGTTTACGCCGCCGCAAACGCGCCGGATTTTCCGCCGGATTTTTCGACCAGCCGCAGATCGGTAATTCGCATTCCCCGGTCAACGGCCTTGCACATGTCGTAAATCGTCAAGCAGGCAACGGCGCAGGCCGTGAGCGCTTCCATCTCAACCCCTGTTTTGCCTTCAACCTTGACGGTAGCGGAAACTTCAATGGAATGCGCCTTCTCGTCGGGCGCGAACTCAACTGAGACCTTGGCTATCATCAGCGGATGGCAAAGCGGAATGAGATCGGAGGTTTTCTTGGCCGCCATGATTCCCGCTATGCGCGCCGCTGCCAGAACGTCGCCCTTGTGGGCCGCGCCTGACAGAATGAGGGCGAATGTCTCGGGCTGCATCAACACAACGGCCCTGGCCGTCGCCGACCGCGCGGTCACTTCCTTGGCTGACACATCCACCATGTGGGCGTTGCCGAGGGCATCGAGGTGGGTGAGCTTGCTCATGATCTCGCCAGTATAGCACGGGTTGCGGCAGCCACATCAACCTGCCGCATCAGGCTTTCACCGATGAGGAAAGTGTTGACGCCCACCGCCGACAGCCGGGCCAAATCCTGCGGCGTGAACAGCCCGCTTTCGCCCACAATCATGCGTTCCCTGGGAACACGCGGAGCCAAAGCCATTGTGGTTTCCAGGGTGGTTTCAAAGGTGTGCAGATTCCGGTTGTTGATGCCAATCATCGGCGAAGCCAGTTTCAAGGCCCGGTCAAGTTCTCCCTGATCATGAACTTCGATGAGGATATCCAGCGACCAATCCCTTGCGGCGCTTTCCAACTCGCGGGCAAGGCCATCATCAATCATCGCCATGATGAGCAGAATGCAGTCAGCGCCCCAGGCCCGCGCCTCAACCACTTGATAGGGATCCAGCATGAAGTCCTTGCGCAACGCGGGAAGCGAACAGGCTGATTTGGCCTGGGCCAAGAAGACAGGCGCACCCTGAAACGACGGGCCATCGGTGAGCACAGAAAGACAGGCAGCCCCGCCCGCTTCATAGGCCTTGGCCAACTCCGGCGGATTAAAGTTCTCCCTGATGAGACCTTTGGACGGGCTGGCTTTTTTGATCTCGGCAATCAGCGCCCACTCGCCTGCGATAATCTTTTTCTCCAGCGCCTTTTGAAACCCGCGCACCGGCGCTGCCTGCTTTGCAAGCGCCTCAAGATCGGCAAATGGCAGCGCTGCCTTCGCCTTGGCCACTTCTTCGCGCTTGTAGGCGGCGATCTTGTCGAGGATTGTGGCCATCAGCTATGCGAAACCCTGATCAGCTTTTCAAGCGCAGCAAGAGCCGAGCCGCTGTCGATGGCTTTCTCAGCGGCGCGGACACCGGCCGTGTAGTCAGCCGCCTTGCCGTCCATGAACAGTGCTGCCCCCGTAGTCATCACAACAGCATCGCGGAACGCTGATTTGCCTCCGGACAGAACCGCGCGCAAGGCTTCCGCATTTTGGGCCGCGTCACCACCACGCAAATCGCCGGGCTTGGAGCGCGTGAGACCGACGGCCTCGGGCGTCACTTCAAAGCTGGAAATTTTTCCGGCCTTGAGTTCCGAAATCCAGGTCGTGCCGGTCGGAACAATTTCATCAAGACCGCCTTCACCATAGCAAATCCAGCAGGCTTCGCTGCCAAGGTTGTTCAAGACATGGGCGAGAGGTTCAACCCAGGCTTTTGAATAAACACCGGTGATCTGCTTTGAGACACCGGCGGGATTGGACAGCGGGCCAAGCAAATTGAATATTGTCCGGGTGCCAAGCTCAACCCGCGTTGGACCGACGTATTTCATTGAGGCGTGATGGGCGGGCGCAAACATGAAGCCAACGCCCGCTTCAGTGATGCAGTTTGAAATCTGTTCCGGCGCCAGGTCAATCTTCACGCCCAGGGCCATCAACACATCTGCCGCGCCAGACCTGGAGGAGAGGGCCCGGTTGCCGTGCTTGGCGACCTTGAGGCCAGCGCCTGCGGCCACAATGGCGGCGCAGGTTGAAATGTTGTACGAGCCGGACGCATCGCCGCCAGTTCCCACGATGTCGATGGCGCCCGGGGGCGCCGCCACCCGGGTCATCTTCTCGCGCATGATTTCAACGGCGCCGGTGATTTCATCCACCGTTTCCCCCGCACCCGGAGCGCCATGAGGAGGCCGGCGATCTGCGAGGGAGTGGCGTCGCCTGACATCATGATGCTGAACGCGGCGCGGGCTTCGTCCCGCGTCAATGATTTGCCGTCCGCCGCCTTGGCGATGATTGGCTTGAGTTCAGACATCAGACCGCCTTTGCGCCATCAAGAAAATTTTTGAGCACCGCATGCCCATGCTGCGATGCGATGCTTTCGGGGTGAAACTGCACGCCATGCACATTCAGAGACCTGTGCTGCAGGCCCATGATCAGGCCATCTGTCTCGGCCGTGATTTCAAGGCAGTCGGGCAGCGATTGTTTCTCGACAACAAGGGAGTGGTAGCGGGTCGCCGCGAAGTCCTGGGGCAGGCCCCTGAACACGCCCTTGGCTTCATGGCGAACATTGGAAAGCTTGCCATGCATCAGGCTGGGCGCCCGCACGACCTTGCCGCCAAAGGCCTGGCCGATCGCCTGCAATCCCAGGCACACGCCGAAGATTGGAATGCTGGACGATGCTTTCTCGATAAGCTCCAGGCAGATGCCCGCCTGATCAGGCGTTCCCGGACCTGGCGAAATCACGATGGCCTGCGGCTTGGAGGAGATCACTTGCCCCGCGCTGATCTTGTCATTGCGGTGAACCACGGTTTCAACGCCTAGGTCGCCAAGATAGTGATAGAGATTGTAAGTGAAACTGTCGTAGTTATCGATGAGGATGATCATTGGGACCTCCCGGCGCGGCCCGCGAAGCGCACCGCCTCGTCAGCGGCGCGGAACAGCGCCTTGGCCTTGTTCACGCATTCCTGCTGCTCGCTCTCGGCCACGCTGTCGGCGACTATGCCGGCCCCCGCCTGCACATACATTTTGCCGTCTTTCACGATCGCGGTGCGCAGCACAATGCAGGTGTCCATCTCGCCATCAGCCGAGAAGTAGCCGACACAGCCGCCATAAACGCCGCGTTTGCTCTTCTCCAGCTCGTCGATGATCTCCATGGCGCGAACCTTGGGCGCTCCGGAAACGGTGCCCGCCGGAAAGCCCGCGACGAGCGCGTCAATCACATCATATTTCGGAGCCAGCCTGCCTTCGACATTCGACACAATATGCATGACGTGACTGTAATTCTCGATCATGAACTTCTCGGTCACCTTGATGGAGCCAATCTCGGCCACCCGGCCCACGTCGTTGCGGCCCAGGTCCAGCAGCATGAGATGCTCGGCGCATTCCTTCGGGTCCGCCAGAAGCTCGGCAGCGAGAGCCAGGTCTTCCGCCGGTGTCTGGCCGCGCCGCCGGGTTCCGGCGATTGGGCGGATTGTGACTTTGCCGTCGCGCACCCGCACCAGAATCTCCGGACTGGAACCGATGACCGCAAAGGCGTCAAAATCCAGATAGTACAGGAATGGAGAAGGATTCACCCGCCTCAACGACCGGTAAAGCGCAAAGGGAGGCAACGTGAAATTCGTTTCAAAACGCTGGGAGAGAACGACCTGGAAGATGTCCCCGGCGGCGATGTAGTCTTTGGCCGTGGCGATCATGCCGCCATATTCTTCCGGCGTGGTGTTCGAACTGTTGGCCGCAATCGGCGGCGCGCCGGCATCCTGGGTGGCGCGGTGATCAAGCGGGCGATCCAGCGCGTCGACCACTTCCGCGATGCGCTCCTGGGCGCGGGCATAGGCAGCCTTGGCGGAAACACCGTTCTCAAAATAGACGGGCGAGGTCACGGTGACCTCATCGCGCACACTGTCAAAAATCGCCATCACCGTCGGGCGAATCATCATGCCGTCAGGCAGGCCCAGTGAGTCTGGGTTGGGTTCAGGCAGCTCTTCCATCAGGCGAACCATGTCATAGCCAATATAGCCGAACACACCTGCCGCCATAGGTGGCGCGTCGTGGGGCAGCGCGATGCGGCTTTCGGCAAGCACGGCCCTCAGCGATTCCAGCGGCGCAAGGGACAGCGTCTCAAACGGGCCATCCGGATTATGCAGGGCCTTGCGGTTGAGCGAAGCCGAGCTCCGTTCAACTTTCCAGATCAAATCGGGATTCATGCCGATGATGGAATAGCGGCCCCGCACCGCGCCGCCTTCGACTCACTCCAATAGAAAGGAATATTTGACATTGCGCGTGAGCTTCAGCATGGCCGAAACCGGCGTTTCAAGATCAGCCACAAGGCGCGTCGAAACAATCTGCGCCTCGCCTTTTTCATAGGCGGCTGCGAAATGATCATAATCTGGTGATATTGGCATTTTCGTTACTCTGGGATCAGCTATCAGGGCAGGGTGGCGGCGGTTCCTGAAAGCTTTTGCCAGAGTGTTTCATTGATCGATGCCCCGGTCTGCTCCTGTA
>CAWFJW010000006.1:0-262892 GCA_963816305.1 uncultured Alphaproteobacteria bacterium | reverse complement strand
CACGATTTTCTATTCTCCTTTTTCCTTCAAAGACTTGGAAGGGGTGGAGACTCTCACCTTTTTCGGCGGGTGCAAGTCAGTAGGGAACTGACCTGCACCTCGGTAGCGGTGGCTTCGTTCAAACTCGCTTTCCAACCCACCAGCTTAGGGTTGGCTGAGGGGCGGTGCTTCATTCAGGGCAGCGGACAACACGAAAGTTCCCTCCACAACGCAACCATTCAATTAGGCACACGCGCACGATCATCGATAAGGCTCGCGACATTTCGTCAAACGACGGGTCTCCGAAGTAGTCATGCAAGAGCATTGGTAGGAACTCTCCGGCGGCAAGCTGCCCACGATGCACATGCTTGCTGCGAACTTTTTGCGGATGAACAGACAGTTGGCGCAGACGTCGAGCCTCGTTAAGACCCACAAGACTTGCGATAACATCGTAAACATTGAGTTTATCGTACCGCTTGCCATTTGGCTTCAGCGCTTCACAAGCGACAACAAGAAATGTTACATAGGCGGTCCGTTGATCGGGCCACATCGATTTTGCAATTAGATAAGCATTACCCGCTCGAAGCAAGTGATCTCGCTTGGGACTCGGCAACCCCATAAATGAAGCCCAGAGCTGCTCGATATCGGCCGGAACCCACATTTCATGCATATCAGAATGAATCCCGTAAGGCCCCAGACCAGGGCGCTGCGCGGGGCGTTTCTCTACAGGTTTCGCGCCACCGCGTTTTGGAAAATCCGTCTGAGTCAACTCTTCGATGTAGCCGATATAGCCCAATTTGCATTTTGGACGTTTACCTTCTGCATCTACTTCATACACCCATCCTTGTTCGAGTTTGTTCAATTCAAGTTTGAGCCCTAGAATGAATCCTAGGAATACTCGAATTTCCTTCAGGCGCTTCTGAAAAATTCCAGTTATCCCATGCTGCCCGATACCTTCTATCATTGCATCGAGTATGACAATCTGCGGACCAGGCAACGTGTCAGGATGCTTGGATGGTGGACCGAGGCGATGATCGGCATCGAGCCAGAGCTCTCCTCGCCAAGGGAGTCCATCATAGGTTAAGAGAGCATGTCTATGTCCTCGAAGCGTTGTGCCTGTTCGAGCCCTTTCACTGACGCAGGCAAGGAAATCGTGCGCAGCATCCAGGGCCAGCAAAGGGGTGCCACTGGGACGGGCTTTAAGCCGAATTTCTTTGCCCCGTGGCCTTTCCCAGACAATATCTAGTGTCGGGGGCGACAGCTCATTTGCCGCATGCACAGAAAGCGTTCCACTGTTTTCGGTGACATCGAATTGAGAAAAAGAACTCGATTGCCAGCCACGATGGTCGATCTCAGCGTGGAGGTGTGCCATCCAGTTTTCGGCATCATGTGCCGATACTTCAAGTTGAATTGGCCAATCGCCCTCTTCGAAGCGAAAGTCGGTCACTGTACGCATACCTCCAGCGCCATCCGCAACGAGAATTTGTGCACTGGACTTCTTCTTTGGCATGCAATCTACCGAAAACCGTCATGCAGTATGCAGCCGTTTGGCACCTTCTTCAGTATCGCGTCAAGCTATGTGCGGACGGAAGCCACTCCACATGGTGCTACCACCGCCAGAAACAGCATGGGGATTAGGTGGGGCAACGCGACCAAAACACTGAATGATTCAGTGCGGATTATTGGTTCGGTGGAGCGTTGCAAGCGTTTGAAATGTCTAGTTCAGGGCTTGTCTGGCGGGCCCACCACGTTTTCACCAGTGCTACAACAGGAAATCAGTGGTGTTCAGCAGCGTGTCTTCCAGCGTCGCGATCAGCACGGCGTCGCTTCCGCCAGCCCCATCGGCATCAACGAAGAAGCGGGAATCGGCAATCGCGGCGCTGTTGGAGGCGAGGCCAGTTGAGAAGTTTCCTGTCTCGATGACCAGGTTTCCTTGTGCCGCCAGCGTGGAGAAGTCAAAACCGTCAAGGCCAAGCGAGACAAGAAGCGAAGCGAGATTGACGTGATCAATGCCGGTGGCGAAGTCGGTAACGACATCGGCGCCATCAGTTATGAATGAGAAATCAAATGTGTCGCTGTCAATGCCGCCTGTCAGGATATCGTTGCCGAGGCCGCCGATCAGTGTATCCGCTCCTGCGCCGCCATTGAGGGTGTCATTGCCGGCAAGCCCCGACACCACATTGCCGCCAACAGAACCTGTGAGGGTGTCGTTGAAAGCAGAGCCTGTAAGATTTTCAAATCCGGCGATCCTGTCTGATCCAGCACCGCCGGTTGCCTGCGCTGTGGTCAGGGCCAGGCTGACTTTTACCGCGGCAAGGGCGTGCTCATAGGACAGGGTATCGACACCCAGGCCGCCGTTCAGCACATTGGTTCCGCCATTGCCTTCCAGAATGTCATCAAGGTTTGAACCCGTGAGATTTTCAACAGCGATAAGCGTGTCGCCTGCGGCATCGCCACCACTGCCAAGTCCCGTATGGAGACTGGCGGAAACGCCGGCGAGCGAGGCAGCATAGGTCGCGGTGTCGACACCGAGGCCGCCATTCAGCGTGTCAGCTCCGCCAAGGCCCGCAAGAATGTTGACGCCTGAATTCCCAGTGATGATATTGGCCAGCGCGTTTCCGGTTCCATTGATCGCAGTTGCGCCGGTCAGCGTCAGATTCTCGATCTGATCAATGGCATGGAGCGCGTCCGACAGGCTAAAGGTCAGTGATGACTGCACTGTGTCAGTTCCGCCGCCTGCGGTTTCGTCGGCCACGTCTGCAATATTGTCGATCACATAGATATCGTGGCCGGTTCCGCCGAGCATGATATCAGCGCCAGCGCCGCCGTTCAGAGTGTCGCTGCCGTCCAGGCCCGTGAGCGTATTTGCAGCAGTGTTGCCGGTGAGGATGTTGTCGAGCGCGTTACCCGTCCCGCTGACCGCCGCCGCGCCGGTGAGCGTGAGGTTTTCAACGGCACCCAATGCAGCAAGCGAGAACGCCACTGATGATTGGACTTTATCGGTTCCTTCGTTATCAAGCTCGGTCACGACATCACCGATGTTGTCAACGACATAAGTGTCATCGCCGAAGCCGCCGATGAGGGTGTCAGCGCCTGCGCCACCATTGAGGGTGTCATTGCCGGCGAGGCCAGTCAGCACATTGCCGCCAGCAGAACCCGTGAGGGTGTCGTTGAAGGCAGAGCCTGAGAGGTTTTCAAATCCGGCGATCCTGTCTGATCCAGCGCCGCCGGTTGCCTGCGCTGTGGTCAGGGCCAGGCTGACTTTTACCGCGGCAAGGGCGTGCTCATAGGACAGTGTGTCAATGCCGAGGCCGCCGTTCAGGACGTTGGTGCCACCATTGCCTTCCAGAATGTCATCAAGGCTTGAACCCGTGAGGTTCTCAATGGCTATAGAGCGTGTCGCCTTCGGCATCGCCACCACTGCCAAGCCCCGTATGGAGACTGACGGAAACGCCCGCCAGCGAGGCAGCATAGGTTGCGGTGTCGACACCGAGGCCGCCATTCAGCGTGTCAGCGTTGCCAAGTCCTGCGAGAGTGTCGTTGCCCGCATTGCCGTTGATGATGTCGTGATTTGCGGCGCCGGTGATAATGTTGGCCGCTGCCGTTCCATTGAATGTGCTGACAACCGGCGGGTCTTCGAAATTCGTTACCGTCACCGTGATTGTCTGGGTGTCAGCCACTATGCCGTCTGTCACCTGCACGATGACCTCGTAGACATTATTGAAGTCGATGTCGGTTGGCAGGTCAAAATTCGGCGGCGCCGTGAAACTCAGCACGCCCGTAGCCGGGTCAATTGTAAACTGCGAGGCATCGGCGCCACCGGCGATTGAATAGGTCAGCACTGTTGCGGCGTCAGGATCAGAGGCTGTCACGGTTGTCACGACCGCGCTGTTTTCGACAACATGGATTGTGGCAAAAGTCACCACGCCGACTTGCGTAGCTGCCTGGGCACCCCCGCCACCCGATGCAATGACAGGCGCCTCGTTCTGGTTGGTGACATTGAGGGTTACGGCCTTTGTTGTAGCAAGCATGCCGTCGGCGGCGGTGACAACAAAGTTGTAAACGTTGTTGGTGCCCGCATCTTTGGGCGCCTCAAAGTTTGGCGCTGACTTGAACGTGACGGCGCCAGTGGCGGCATCAATGGTGAACAACGCCGCGTCTGTTCCTGACAGGGTGTAGGCCAGGGCGGCACCGGTCTCGGCATCATCAGTTGCTGTTACGGTGTAGGCGGCACCTGATCCATTCTCGGTGAAGCTTGCGGTCGCGGCTGACGAAATCACCGGGGCCAGGTTGACGTTGGTGACCGTCACGGCGACATTTTTGCTGGTTGAGAGCTGGCCGTCCGAAGCGGTCACAACAATGTCGTAGATGTTGTTGCCGCCCGCATCGCCCGGGGCTTCATAGTCTGGCGCATTCTTGAAAGTTATCGCGCCAGTCGCTGCATTCACATTGAACAGCGCCGCATCTGTCCCGGAAATGCTGTAGGTCACGCCTGCGCCACTTTCAGCGTCGTCTGTCGACATCGCGGTGCAGACCAGGCCAGTGCCATTTTCTGCGAAAGTTGCCGTGGCGGCCGAGGTGATGACTGGAGCCGCGTTGATGTTGGTGACGGTTACGGCGACATTCTTGGCCGTGGAAAGCTGACCGTCGGAAGCCGTGACAATGATGTCATAGATATTGTCGCCGCCAGCGTCGCCTGGAGCCTCATAATTCGGCGCGGCCTTGAACGTGACAACGCCGGATGTGACGTTGATGTTGAACAGAGCCGCGTCGGTTCCGGACAGGCTGTAAGTCACGCCCGCGCCGCTTTCCGCGTCGTCTGTCACGGTGGCGGTATAGACCGCGCCAGTTCGATTTTCAGCAAAGTTCGCGGCTGCGGCCGATGTGATGACTGGCGCCGCGTTGACGTTCGTCACGGTTATGGCGACATTCTGGCTGGTGGTGAGCGCGCCATCCGAGGCATTGAGGATGATGTTGTAGACATTGTTTGCGCCAACGTCGGTGGGGGCCTCATAATTCGGCGCCACCTTGAACGTGACCGCGCCGGTCGCAGAATTGATGTTGAACCTCAGGGCATCCGTTCCAGACAGGCTATATGTCACATTGGCGCCGCTCTCGGCATCGTCCGCTGATGTCGCCGTATAGACCACGCCCGTGCCGTTCTCGGTGAAATTCGCCGTGGCGGCCGATGTGATGACTGGCGCCGCATTGACGTTGGTGACTGTCACCGCGACATTCCTGCTGTTCGAAAGGACGCCGTCTGAGGCCGTGACAACAATATCATAGACGTTGTCGCCGCCGGCATCGCCTGGCGCTTCGTAGTTTGGCGCGTTCTTGAATGTGACTGCGCCCGTTGTGGAATCGATGTTGAACAGCGCCGCATCGGTTCCCGACAGAGCATAGCTCAGTGTTGTTCCCCCAATTCCATCATCATTTGCGATCACCTGGTAGACGACACCATTGCCGTTTTCGGCAAAGCTTGCTGTCGAACCGGAAAGAATGATAGGTGGCATGTTGATGGGCGGGCCGCCGCCATCGGGGATGTATTGCTCCAGTATCAATGTGCCATTGGAATCATAGTTCAGTATGTGCTGTTCCCAGATTGCCAGGTCATCAACATCATATTCCGTCAGAGTGCGGGTTCCGTCGTCAAAGCTCACGTCGGATTTGAAATTGCGGCCAGCCGTATCATAATATTCATCCCATTCTGTCCAGGCGGCCGAAGCGCTGTCAATGACGATATTGAGCAACACCTCGATATTGTAGACTGCGACGTTGATGGCGAAATAGGCGCCATACTGAACCAACGTGTCGATCCCTGCGCCGCCGTTCAAGAGGGCGAAATTGTCGAGGCTATCGTAGTATATCAAGTCGTCACCGGCTCCGCCGATCAGGATGTCCACACCCACGCCGCCATCCAGGATGTCATTGCCGTCGCCGCCTTCAAGGCGATCATTGCCAGCGCCGCCGTGGAGCACGTCGTTTCCCCGCGCGCCATAGAGTGTATCGGCGCCGCCATTGCCGGTCAGGATATTTCCGAGGTCATTGCCGGTGATGGTGTCGTTGCCGGCGCCGTCGTGGCATTTTCAATATCGACGTCATAGGCGATGGCGAGGTTCTTGGTCATGCCATTGACACTTGAATAGGAGCCTGCGGTCAGGTTGACGATCGAAGCCGATGCCCACCCGGAGACATCAATGGTGTCGATGCCATTGCCGTCCCAGATGGTGAGAATGGGCGAGGTATTTGGCTGAAATTGTAGAGCGAGTTGCCCTCGGTGGAGTTGAAGCCATAGACTGTATCGCCAGAGCGCGTGGTGTAGTCAGCCCCATACATCTGCTGGATCGCCATGATGTCATAGACCATGGGGGTCTGGGCATACTCGCCGCCCCAGTTCGCGCCTGTGGCGCTGGCGTTGAAATAGGACATGATGGTGAATTGGCGGGAGTCTTCCGCGTAGAGCCAGCCAGTGGAGGTGTTGCCATAGGCGGGCGCGCCGCCATTGTAGTTGCCGCCGTGGTCAAGGCCCAAGGCGTGGCCGATCTCATGCATGATGGCCATGAAGCCATAGATGCCGGATGCCGGGGTGACGAGATTGTTGATGCCGCTGTTGTAAGCCGGATTGAGCCAGACCGAGCCCGATATCTTGTCGTTCTGGGTCGTTTCCGTCGCAGTCCTTCCCGGATAATACGCGTGGGCATAGCCAATGTCTGTCGTTGTGTTGGAAAATTTGATGTCGGCGGTGTTGGGCGTTGACGTTGATTCAACAAAAGTGACGGCGATGAGCTCGTCCCAGATGGCCACGATCTGGCGCGCCGCCGCCTTTTGTGTTGCGGTGAAGGCTGACCATCCCGCCGCTTCGCCGAAACCTGACGCAAATGCTGCGCTGGTTGGGAAGCCATAGGTGATTGTCTGGGCCACACCACCGGTCGGCTTGGTCCAAATGACGCCGCTGTTAAGCTGATTTACGAGGGCGGGATTGAAACCGGTCGAAACGCCGTTGCTGGCGCCGCCCTGGACGGTTCCCGCTTCAAGCGGCTCCAAGCCATGCCAATCGACAAACGGATCACTCTCACACAACTCGCACATACGCCGACGCTCGCACCACACCAATATCCGGCGGCGATTTTAGCTGCGGCGGCTTTAATGGGCAGTGTGGGTCGGCCGGCGAAGTTTAAGAGAATTTGAATCAGATTGCCGGCGAAGATGGTTAAAAAATTCTTGATTCCGTCACGATGCAAGCCTGACATCGAGGGCGCGGCGCCTTTCTTCAAACGGACATGGCAACAATTTGTTCAGTATGATTTCGACAGTTCCATCGACTGAATAGGTTTGTTTGGACGAACGCAGATCAAGAATGTCGGCCCTATCGGGAAGCACCCGCGGTCTTGCTCCGTCTGTCAGGAAAACGGCCGCCTGGACACGCGGGTCGGCGAGAATTGACCTGCAAATTTCGTCCGCCGCAACAGATTTTGCCCTTATGATCGAAGTGCCAATCACAGCGGAGTTTAAAGCTGGCATTGCCACACCACCAGTCATTGCGCATTTTGCCCTGAGCCTTGAGACTACTGCGCGCGCGACCTCCTCTGTTGGCCAGGCGCTATCAAGAATACAATGAAGAAGTGGAATCTGCGCGATCTCGCCGCCGCCCAGCATCTCTTGCAGAATCAGGCTTCTTATCTGGTTCACCGCATTTGTGCTGGCATCATGCATGTCGAAAGAAGGGCGCTGGTTTACCTCCAGGATCGCACCACCCGTCATGTGATGAGATTTGGCCACGTCTGGAAGGAGAAAGTCGACACCGCAGATGTCAAAACCGACAAGACGTGCAGCGCGCTCGGCGGCGTCTATGTTGTCCGGGTGCGCCAGCGTGGTGACGTCAACAGCCGTGCCACCTGTGGAAAGCGAGCAAATGCTGCTGAGATGAACGACGCGGCCGCTCTGGGGTATGGATTTCACTGTGAGGCCCTGGCCCGCCAGCACACGGACAGCATCTCCTTCGACGCTCAACCATGTGTACGGCTGATGTTTCAGCGGTCCCCGAATGGGGTTTTTGTTGGTTTCGGCCGCCAGCTCCTCAACTGTCATGACGCCGTTGCCTATGACATGCGCTGTCTCGTGGCGTGTAACGTGTGCCATCTTTCCGCCGATGATCAAAAACCGGTGATCGGCGCCTTGCAAGAACGGCTCGACTATGACTTTTTTCGAATACTCAAACGCAAGTCTTGCCGCTTCAGCAGCTTCCGCATCGTTGACTACATTTCCGGTGACGCCGCGGCTTTCACTGGAGTCCGACGGCTTAACAATCACCGGATAGCCGAAACGGCGTGCTATGTTCAAAGCTGCCGGCGTTGACTTAACCACCGCCTGGGGGGCGTGTGGCAAGCCGTAGGAGCGGAGAAGCGCGTTGGTACATTGTTTGTCGTCGGCAATCAGCGTCGAGATGAGGGATGTTCGTCCAGTTCGCGCGCCGCGATAGATCGCCCGTGTTGCACCATAACCGTATTGCATCAGGACCATGTCATTCCAGCGAATGCACTCTTCGACCCAAAGCCCGCTCTTTTCGGCAATTTCCCACATGCGTCGCGATGATGTGGCTTTTGCGGGGGGTAAAATTGGTAAATCTGTCTTTGGAGCAAGCTGCATAGCTCTGGCAAAGCGCTGAAGAATGCCTCTTCCCATTTCTTCGCGGCTGCAACTCAGGATGCGGCCGGGCTTGCAAATCCGCTCAAGGATCAGCGCTGCCTTTGACCGCGCCGGAGTATCGTACGCAAATTTAACCACACCACTGCAATAGGTCACTCCTGCGCCTTGCTCGACAACCGCTGACGCAGGTGCGTTTACCAGAATGGCATCGCAATCGGCGTCCTTGAAAGCCAATTCAATTCCTGTTTGCCAATCATCCGCGTTCCCATAAGCATCAACTATCGTGGCATTCATTCCTGCATCCAGATAGCATTTTGCAAATTCTTCAACAGTCTCGCTATTGCCTGCGTCCAGAAGAAAGACAATATCAATCCTGCCGTCGCGTGCGAACATGCTATCGACAATTGGCGCGCCGAGGTCGCGTTTGCGTTCGACATCGGCAGCAAGATGCACGCGAAGCCCTGGCCGGTAATTTATCTCACAGATGGCGCCGCCCACCTCATAGTAGGGGCGGGTGATGTCCGGCGTTATAAAATCAACACCGGCCACGTCTATTCCGACCGCCAGCGCCGCGCGCACGGCCATGTCGGCGTTGTCGGGATGAACAACATCTGTTACGTCCGTCGTCGTCCCGCCCTGTGACCAGTTTGCGACTGTCCTGAGCCTGGCTGTTGCATCGGCGGCAAGGATAAAATCCAGATTTAATCCATGTCCAAGAAGTGTTTGGCGCAGATCATCATCAATATCGATTGGCAAGGCGACACCCGGATTTTCCAGTCTTCGCGCGTTCTCAATTCTGATCAATTGCGCGATCGTATTCCGGCCATCACCTCTTACTTGGGGTGGGCTGCGGCTTGCGGCAGCGACAAGCTTTCGCCCGACCACCAGCAGGCGCGTATCACCTCCCGATATCAATTGTTCGATGATGACTGAATTGTTGATTTTCCGCGCTTTCTTAAACGCACCCATGAGGTCATAGTCGCTTTTCACGCCAACTGTTATGCCAATTCCCTTGTGGCCAATCATTGGCTTGACCACGACTGGATAGCCTATCTTCAGCGCGGCGGCGACTGCGCCCTCAACATCAGTTGCCACGACCGATTGTGGAACTGGAAGAGCCAGCGACCGGAGCAGTTCATTGGCGAGAGACTTGCGCCTGGCCACCTCATATCCGAGAACCGACAGATTTCCGGTAACGGTTGCCTCAACCCATTTGCGATGGCGTCCGTGGCCAAGCTGATAATAGCCAACATCGCTGTTCCAAAGCCATGGAATCCCACGACCCTCGGCCGCCTTTAAAATCACGCTCAGAACGGGCTTGGCGGCGCCTCTTAGCGCCCGGTTGATGAACTTGCGAAGCGTCTCGGTGGATTCTTCGGCCGCATTTCTGAACACGCTGAGCAGCAGGACGACAGCCTTCGGCACATCCATTTCGCGAGGCGTGGTCACTGCGCAGGAATTTTCGGTTGGATTGATGGCCACTATCCGGGGGAGGGGAGTCGTTGTCTTCATCGCGCCCTTTGCCAGTATCTCAACCAGTGCCAACGCGAACGTGGCGCCGCAAGCTGGCAGGTCGGGCGCGGCTTCGGCGGCTCCTGAAACGATGGCGGCCCCTTGCAAACCAGCGGCGGAAAGCTTTTCCGCCAAAAGCGCCTGCGCGTGGGCCTCTGGCTCAGAATCAGCCAAGCCAAAGCGCAACCATACTACGCTGGAGCATGCGTAAATATTGGCGCCGGTGAAGTATCTTGTTTCCACAATCTGCATCTGTTCAACCAGTTGCCTGTGAAAGCCGGTTCATCCGCACCGGGTTGAATTGACGCTTAACGTGGGCGAGGCCTTTGCGACCGGTGTCAGAAGAGTCATTGAAATAGGCGAGTTCCGGAAAATTCGCCATGAATTGATGCCGCTGGAGATAGCCAAGACCGCTGATCGCATGATCTGATATCGACACAAAAATGCTTCCAAGGCCGGAGTGAATTGGCCCGCCAAAAGTCAGTCCGGCGATTTTCTCGTTGACGCAAGTTACCTGGCCGGCAAGAGAACCACGATTGAAGGACAATCCATTCTCAAGACAAGCCTTCACATAGCCGTAGCCGTAGACCTCGATGCCCTTTTCCTCTGTCAGCTGGGAATACCAGCAATCTAGCAATGCCCGGCATGACTGTTGATCGCTTTCCTGGAATGGCCTGATCTCTATGCCCGGAAGGCGCTTTGCCCTATTCAGCAACTGGCGAAGGTGCTTGAATTTGCTTCCCGCAGCGGAAATTACTTTCCGTGTGTCATAAATATACTCGTCCTCGCGGACATCGAGATCAAATCCTGAATTTCCAAGTTCCTCATCATATTTCTCCTCCACCCAAACGATGCGGCAATTGCCGCAATTGTTGAATGACTGGAGCCTGCGGCGGGCTGCGGCGAGCGCCTTTTGATTGAAAGGAAACGGCGGAACAAAGAGCGCCAGTTGCTTTCCGTTTTTTGTGGTCTTGAGCAAGTAGAGGCAGATGGAGGAATCTGCCTCTTCCCATACCAGCGTCATCTCCTGACGCTGAGCGAAACAGAATAAAAACGGGAAATAGTAGAGCCATGATTGCGGCTGTTCCAATTCAATGGCCTCGCGAAACCGCGCCTCATCAGCGAGGGCCAAGGGACGTAAATCCAGGAGCCCGCCGCTGTTGTCATTCAGATTGGAAAGGACGTGAATGTTCATCACTGCACATAAACCTTCGTGCCGATCGCAACCTTCGCAAACAGCGCCAGCACGTCGGCGTTGTGCATCCTGAAGCAGCCGTAGGAGGCGGCGGTTCCGATTGTTTCGTCCCGGTTGGTCCCGTGAATTCCATAAGTCCCATCGCCGAGCACGAGGACAGCGGCGCCCAGCGGATTGTTGGGACCGGGACCGATGAGCTTTGGCAGGGCAGGGTTGTCGCGGCGGATGATCGGGGGCGGCGCCCAGGTTGGGTTGCGCACTTTACGCGACACCGCTGTCGTGCCAGTCCAATTGCGGCCCGCTCTGCCAACCGCGATCGGATAGATCAGAATTTCGGTTTTGCTCTTGACGAAGAGCAACTGGCGGGCCTGGGTCTTTATGACGATGCTGCCAACCGCGTATTCGCCCGCCACGGGCTTGGGCGGCACGGCCGACGAGGGGGCAATGGCGGCGGCAAGCACGACGCCAACAATGAGCACTCTTGCAAGGAAATGCTTGATCATAAGTTGGTTCTCCTAGCCCACTAGTCGCCGCTCTGGACGGAGCCCGGCACAGAGATTGGCGCTGGAACTCAATCTTTGGAACTTGAGCAATGCCATCAGGCCGTGTTGCAAATTATCGATGCGGATTTCATTGTTGTCAGCTTCGGTGCGGATGGCGCCGATCACGCGGTCGCGCCGGCATATATAGTAGGCGTCAACTTCGTCGCGGTATTGCAGTTGCGCGATGGAGCGGATGCCTCTTGCTATCGCCTGTTGGTAAGCGGCCTCGCGTTGTGAATCTCCGAGCTCTCTTGCAAGGGCCCAAGCGTCGACAAGCCCTTCTAGGTAGACGCCCGTGGCCGATGCGTGGGGCGGGCCATAGGAAGGCTTTTCAGGCGTGAAAAAGCGGCCCCAACAGTCCTTGGGGAGCGATCCACCCCACTGCTGGTGCGCCAGCAGCCAGTCGTTCATTTCGAAAATGAAATCGCGAAGTTCGGCCTTGCCCGTCAGCTTGAGGAGTATGGCCGCGGCCTGGGTATGCCATGGCGCGAAGGCGGGATTTCGGCTCTTGCGAAAATGCTTGCGGTAATAGTTGAAGCTCTTCAGAGCGCGCGCCAGAAGTGCTTCGTCGCGCTTCTGTTGGAGGCTTATGGCCCAGAACAGGAGGGCTTCACCGGGATAGAAGTTCTGGTTGTCATTGCGATCTGCGGGATAAATGAATGTTTGGAAGGCCCCGGATGGCTGCCAGAGACTGTCAATCGCGTTGCGCAGACGGGCCAGTTCATCCGGCCATTTTTCGGCGAATGGGCTTTCAATTATGGCGAGGCCGGCCATGGCCAAGGCGCCCAGTTTTACTTTCTCGTCCCAGATGATGAGCCCCTTGCTCCCCTCGGCGCGATAGAACCTGTTGAGGTTGAATTGGAGGTTTCTGCGCGCTGCCACTTTCACGTCGGAGCGGTCCAGATGTTCCGCCAGGCGATTGAAGGCCACGCTTGCCATGAAACGGCGGATGGGATTGTCGGCGGTGGAATATGTCCCGCTGCTCGGCCAATATTTGTATGGCAGCGCGCCCGCGCTATCCTGGTTCGCCATGAACCAGCGAGAGATGCCGGCGATGATGTCATTGGCCAGTGTCTCGGTTGATTGCTCGGGACTGATGACGCGGTTGCCGCGATAGGTTTCGATTGCCTTTGCGGATTTGCCGCAATGCAAGAGAAACTGCCTGCATTCCAGTAGGCGCAGCTCGCCCCGGCCTTGAAAAATCCGTCCTGAGTGAGCCGCTTTTCCTCAAGCAACGCCAGGAACCAACGGAGGAGGGGTCGGTTGCAGGCAATGGTTGCGAGGGGCGAAACGCGGAATACCGATCCATGAAGCGATGCCTCGAGGCCGCAGCGGCCATTGCTCTCAGCGCCAAGCGCTTCCCGCCAGTTGTTGGCGCCGAGGCGGCTGCAGCCCGTCACAAGCGAGACTTCCAGGAGATCAACGGCGGGCGCGTCTGTTTGCATCTGATGAATCGCGCCATAAAGCGACACGCCATCAAGCCATTGCGAGAAAACCTTGTTGCCTCGGGATCTTGCCGTTAATTCAAAAGGGGCGAGGCTCGCCTGCTTCAGAATGTTTGTCAACCTAGATCGTTTGGGCGCGTTAAGAAAGGCGGTTAAACCATGTTCTGAAGGTTCAATCGCGTTATCTTGATCAAGTTTGGGCAGTAGTCCCAACATGGCACGAATTCCTCCGCTTTCAGCGGGGCGATGCAATGTTCATTCCGTTTTTTGGGCGCCAGATGGCGTCCTTGTAATGGGAACGCCGCGCGAATGACCGCGCGGCGTTGAATTTCAGGGCTGGCGCCTAGGCGTTAACCATGCACGGAGACCACGCCGTTGTCCTCAGGCTCGTTTTCACGGTCGCCATCGCCATCGCCATCGCCATCGCCATCGCCATCGCCATCGCCATCGCCATCGCCATCGCCATCGCCATCGCCATCGCCATCGCCATCGCCATCGCCATCGCCATCGCCATCGCCATCGCCATCGCCATCGCCATCGCCATCGCCATCGCCATCGCCATCGCCATCGCCATCGCCATCGCCATCGCCATCGCCATCGCCATCGCCATCGCCATCGCCATCGCCATCGCCATCGCCATCGCCATCGCCATCGCCATCGCCATCGCCATCGCCATCGCCATCGCCATCGCCATCGCCATCGCCATCGCCATCGCCATCGCCATCGCCATCGCCATCGCCATCGCCATCGCCATCGCCATCGCCATCGCCATCGCCATCGCCATCGCCATCGCCATCGCCATCGCCATCGCCATCGCCATCGCCATCGCCATCGCCATCGCCATCGCCATCGCCATCGCCATCGCCATCGCCATCGCCATCGCCATCGCCATCGCCATCGCCATCGCCATCGCCATCGCCATCGCCATCGCCATCGCCATCGCCATCGCCATCGCCATCGCCATCGCCATCGCCATCGCCATCGCCATCGCCATCGCCATCGCCATCGCCATCGCCATCGCCATCGCCATCGCCATCGCCATCGCCATCGCCATCGCCATCGCCATCGCCATCGCCATCGCCATCGCCATCGCCATCGCCATCGCCATCGCCATCGCCATCGCCATCGCCATCGCCATCGCCATCGCCATCGCCATCGCCATCGCCATCGCCATCGCCATCGCCATCGCCATCGCCATCGCCATCGCCATCGCCGGACTCTGGCTCTGGATTGTCTACTCGCGGCCCCCCATTCTGGTTGCCACCAACGCCGCTTTCATCTCCGTTGTCGCTGTTACCGTCGCCGCCACCTTCATTTCCGTCGTTATTGCCATCGCCATCGCCGCCTTTGTCGCCATCGCCGCTTTTGTCGCCGCTGTCGTTGTTGCGGCCGCCGTTACCTTCGTTGCCGCCATCGTCGCTTTTGTCGCCGCTGTCGTTGTTGCGGCCGCCATTACCTTTGTTGCCGCCCTCGCTGCCTTTGTTTCCTCCGTTTCTGCCGCCGAGATCAGCTACCTGGACAAGTTTGGCATTGGCGCGTTTTTCGGCCTTCTGGGCAAAGATTCCGAGAGCCAAGCTGGACGTTTCCGTGTTCCAATCGGTTTGGGCGGGGCGATTTGAACTGTGCACCACACTGACTTGCAGGGGGTTCGCCGCGACTAGCGTTGTCGCAAGGAACATCCTTTGCCAGAATCTAACACGTTTGTCGTTTCGCGCCATTTTGCGTTGCGCTTCGGTCTGCAACAAACCGCGAAGTTCTGCGAGATAGGAGTCCTTTGACATCGTATGGCCCTTTCATTTGCCCATGAAATCCTGCCAAGACTTTGGTGAAAGAGACTCGAGGCTGTCTGGAGCAATCGCGGCTGGCGCGGTGGATGCGCGCTCTCGCGGTGCTCAATCTTGTTTCCAAACAGTGCGGACACTGCCAGGGCCTCGAAACAAGCAGACAATCCCACGTCAATCGCTCGACAGGAATTTGAATCAACAATGAACGAAATTGCATGGATTTAAACTGAATTTGATTCGTGTGGTTAACTTCCTGTTCACCATAGGCGGCTGATTCAAGGTTAATGAGCCCATCCACGAAGCTGCGGTTCGCTGGCGCATGAATGACGCAAAAGCCATAAATTTATGAGTTCTAGCGTTTCCTTCTGGAAGTTCCGGAAGGTTTTTTGGCCAGCGTCATGTGGTTTACCAATCATTAACCTAACCCAGAGAAAAGCGTGAATTAGGCACTTGTTAACCGCGGTTAACAGCAAGGTGTCTGGCCTCGGGTAGGGGGACTTGATTTTGGGACGGGCAGCGCAATTCTTGCGCCGGGCATTTTGCGACGTAAAGTGCAGCTTCAGGCAGCTTCGCGCTATTGCTTTGGTTGTCCTGTTCCTTGGCTCCTTCACGCAATTGGCGCAGGCGGAGGTTTTGAGCTGGGAGACCCAGTATGGCGCCAACACCAACATCCTGGGCGCTTCGAGCGCCACCACACCCAACATCATCACGGTAACCAGCTCGGGCGTTGGCGCGGGCACCACCACGGCCCGGACGATCGATATTCTGCCGGGAACGACGGTCAATACGCATCTTGGCATTGTTCAGTCGTCAATGAACGCGACCACGGACAATCTCTCTGTCTCCAACACGATAACTTTCGGGTTTTCCAGTCCGGTTTTCAACCTGTGCTTCACTGTTGTTGATATTGACGGAAGCCCGACCGACAACAGCGCGGGTCCGTTTTTTGACATTGTCCAATTCGGGCCAGTTCCCTCCTCAGCGCCGACCATCGGATCGAATGTGGTCTACAACGCGCTGACGGGCCGCGCCAACGCAAACGGACTGTATGTCAACAACACCACATCTGATTTGCGGGTCTGCTATGCGGGCCCCATCAGCACGGTAACCGTCCAGCACATCGCGGGCGGCGCATTCGGCACGGATCCCGCCACGCAAAATATCTCCGTTGACGACCTCACCTATGACACGCCGCCGACCGTCACCATCAGCAAGGTCAGCAATGGCGGCGTTGGAATTTTCGGATTCACCGGCGGCAATGGCTTCACCGCGCATAATGTGACCACGGTGGCAGCGGGTGTGGCGGTGGCAGGCCCCCGGCGCATTCTCTCGCTGCCCAGCACCGCGACGGCGCTGACGGAAGGCGCGCCGCCAGCGGGATTTGCTCTGACCGGAATTACCTGCGCGGGCCTTGGCGCAGGCGGAACCTCTACGAACAACTTGGCGGCGCGAACCGTGACGCTCGATGCCGCAGCGACTGCCCTGAACTCCAATATCACCTGCACCTTCACCAACACCCGTGCCATCGTCAGGGTGCAGAAGACGACGCTCGGTGGCACTGGCGGAGCGTTCACGTTCGCCGACACCAACATCACCGGCGCGGTCGCCAATATCACGACCGTGGCGGCGGGGACTCCGACGCCTGCGGCGCCGGCAGCCAACACCATCACGACGGTCGGAACGGCAGTCACCCTGACCGAGGGATTGATCGCGGGATATGCGCTGACGGCGGTGAATTGCACCGACGCCAACAGCGCCGTGACTGGCAACACCGGATCAATCGGATCATTTGCCGGCAGCGTCCTGACGATTCCGGCGGCCAATGTTGTGGCGGGGTCGGACTTCACCTGCGTGTTCACCAACACGCGCGCCACGCTCGCGGTTCAGAAGATCACCTTGGGCGGATTTGGCGGCGCTTTCACCTTCACGGACACCAATGTTCCCGGCACCCCTCCCAACATCACCACGACAGCGGTCAACACGCCCACACCCGCCGCGCCAACGGTCCGCAATATCACCACAGTGGGAAATGCGGTGGCCATCACGGAAACGCCGATTGCCGGCTATGTTGTAACGGCGGCAAGCTGCACCGACGCCAACAGCGCTGTAACCGGCAATGTGGGCGCCATTGGAGCGCTTGCTGGCAATGTCCTGACGATCCCGGCCGGCAATGTCGTGGCGGGTTCGGCATTCACCTGCGTATTCACAAACTCCCGGAGTCCAACGGTCAAGATCCAGAAAACCACGTTGGGCGGGTTTGGCGGGCCTTTCACATTCGCCGACACCAATATCACCGGCGCAATCGCCAATATCACGACGGCGGCGGCGGGAACGCCTACGCCCGCTGCCCCGGTGACCAGCACCATCGCGGCAATTGGAACCGCAGTCACGGTGACCGAAGGGCTGATCGCCGGATACGCGCTGACGGCGGCGAGTTGCACGGACGCCAATAGCGCCGTCACTGGCAACACCGGGTCGATCGGGTCATTTGTTGGCAATGTTCTCACCATACCGGCGGCCAATGTCGTGGCAGGCGCGGACTTCACCTGCGTGTTCACCAACACGCGCTCCACCATGAAAGTGCAGAAAATCACGCTCGGCGGCGTCGGCGGCGCATTCACCTTCGCGCAAACGAATTTGGCCGCAGCGCCAGGCGGAATCACGACAACGCTTGTCAACACGGCAACGCCTGCAGCACCTGCAGCGATCAACATCACGGCATTGGGCGCGGCGGTGACCCTGACGGAAACGCCGATCGCGGGCTATGCGCTGACGGCTGCGAGCTGCACGGATGCCAACAGCGCTGTCACAGGCAATGGGGGCGCAATCGGAACCCTGGCCGGCAACACGCTCACAATTCCCGCCGCCAATGTTGACCCGGGAACTGATTACACCTGTGTGTTCACCAACTCGAAAATCCCCACGGTGAAGGTGCAGAAAACCACGGTTGGGGATTTTGGCGGCCCGTTCACATTTTCCCAGACCAATCTTGCCAGCGCGCCTGCGGACATCACCACACTCGCCGCCAACACCGCAACTCCAGCGGCGCCCACCGCCATTGATGTCACAACCATCGGCGCGGCGGTCACGCTCACTGAAACCTTGGCGGCGCAGTACACGTTGTCGACGGCTAGCTGCACGGACGCTAACAGCGCTGTCACCGGCAATGCGGGCGCGATTGGCACGGTCGCGGCGCTGACACTCACAATTCCCGCCGCGAATGTGGTGGCGGGCGCCGACTTCACCTGCGTCTTCACCAACGCCAAGCTCATCCCGGCGCTGGCCATTGTGAAGGTGGCAGATACGGCGGGGCCCGTCGCGCTCAATGACGTCATCACCTACACCTACACAGTCACAAACTCCGGCAACACCACGATCACCGGGGTCACCCTCAGCGAAACCTTCAATGGCTATGGCGTGGCGCCCGCGCCCGGAGCCGAGGCGCTGACGAATGACGTTGCGCCGCTTGGCGATTCAACCGACGCGGGCGCCAATGGCAGCTGGGACACGATAGGCCCCGGCGACGCGGTGACGTTCACCGCCACCTACACGGTCACGCAGCAGGATGTGGATTTGCTGCAATGAGAAATCTTTCAAAAAACTACAAATTTTTGGAGGTTCGAAAAGAATGAGTCACTGGCCTGAGTATCAATCAAGTTTTCAAGCAACACAGAAGGAAATACGGACATGAGAATGAAACAAACCCACCAGAAATCGGCTATCAGAACATTGGCGCGGACATTGATTTACGCGCCAGCCCTGACGGCTTCATTCACGATCGCAGTGCAGCCAGCCTTTGCGGCAATCACCAACCAGGCGACGGCCTCCGGCACCTACAATGCCGCACCCGTCACATCGGGCAACTCCGCGCTGATTTCAATACCGGTCTCGGCGGCGGCCCCAAGTCTCAGTGTGACAAAAACGGTTGATACAGTCGCAACAGTGGCGGCTGGCGCCAATGCCACCATAACGGATGGGGGTGACACTATCAGGTATCAATACGTCGTTCTCAACAACGGCAATGTCACCATTACCGGCGTAACCCCGGTCGACACCGGACCGTTGTTCGGACCGGCGCAAGACGCCGGAACTGGCTCAATGTCCGCCTTCACCCTCACGGCGGGCTCAACCACCCTGGCGCCCGGCCAAACCGCCACATTCACGGCGGACTACACACTATCCGCAGTGGACGTCTACCGCGCGGCCGGCATTGTTGTTCCCGCGAACGCAGTCAACAACAGCGCGACTGCGACAGGCCTCTCGCCCGCTCTTGCCGTTGTGAACGCGCCAGCTTCGGCAGCGACGACGACAATCACCGGGTCGCCTCTGCTGAGCATCACCAAAGCCGGCGTGCTTGACGACACGAATGGCACAATTGCCCTGCAGGCGGAAGTTGGCGAGACAATCACCTACACCTACACCGTTTCCAACACAGGCAATGTCGCCGTCAGCACGGTTGTGATCAATGATACGCACGAAGGAGCGCTGCTGGCGCCAGGCGTCGTCGCCAATGAAACGCTCACAAGCGATGGCCCGCTGGCGCCTGGCGTGACGTCCACCGATGCAACGGCGAACAACGGCACATGGAGCGTGCTGCAACCGGGGGCGGTCGTCACCTTCACCTACGTCCACACGGTCACACAGGCTGAAGTCGATGGCGGTTAGTTGAGCCATAGCTCTGCATTGATTGGTTCGCCTCCGCCGCCAGGTCACTGGCGGCGGCGGCGCGCCGTTTGTGGGTAGGCCCAAGGCGTCACTGAAACCCTCAGCGCTGAGTTAGCGATTAATGAAAATGAAACCGGTAAAACGGAGGCCATCGGGCTTGCCAAAGCGGGGAATGAATTTCCCGCTGCGGCTGCTGCTGGTCTTTGTCTTGTCGCTTTCATTGGTTCAAAACGCGGTGGCGGACATTTTGAATGGCGCCACCGCAAGCGGAACCTATGGGGCCGCCCCGGTCATTTCCGGAAATTCGCTTGTTTCAATCCCTGTCACCATGGCGGCTCCAACACTTGAGCTGCTGAAGTCGTCAACATTCAATGATGACCTTGTCGCGGATGGCTCCGCCCAGGTTGGAGAGACAATCTCATACAGTTTCTCCGTCCGCAACACGGGCAGCGTCACGCTCACCAATGTCACCATAGCGGACCCGGCCGTCGCGGTCGCTGGCGGCCCCATCGCGTCATTGGCGCCGACTGTCGCCGACACCACCACATTCACCGCGACCTATACGCTTGTGGCTGCCGATCTGATTGTGGGTTCGGTGACCAACAGCGCCGTCGCCAGCGCCTTTCCGCCGAGCGGGCCCGCAATCACCGATGTGTCCGACAGCCAGAATCCGGGCGACGACACCGGCGCGGATGATGACGTGACGGTGACATCTCTGGTGACGGCATCGATGGCGGCGAACGACGATGACTTCTCCGCCGCTCCGGTGAACGGGCTTGCGGGTGGCGGCACGGCGACTGTCTTTGCCAACGATACATTGAATGGGCTGCCATTCGCGCCAGCCGCAGTGACGGCCTCAATCATAGCCAACGGCGGGCTGGCGGGCGTTGCCATCAGCGCCGCTGGAACGCTGACCATTCCCGCAGGCACACCTGCCAACACGCACACCGTCACATACCGCATCTGCGAGGTGGCGGTTCCCGCGAACTGCGATACGGCTGACGCAATCGTGGTGGTTGGCGCTGCGGCAATCGCCGCCATTGATGATGATTTCTCCGCCACTCCGGTGGTCGGCCTGACGGGCGGCATCACGGCCACGGTATTCACCAATGACAGCTTGAACGGCGCGCCATTCCTGCCTGCATCGGTTGGCGCTTCGATTACCGCGGATGGTGGTCTCGCTGGCGTGTCGTTGAACTCCAGCGGCACCATCAATGTCCCGGCGGCAACGCCCGCAGGCAGTTACACGGTGACCTATCAGATTTGCGAAGTTCTGAACCCGGCGAACTGCGATACGGGTGATGTGATCGTGGCGGTGAGCGCGGCGGCCATTGTCGCCAACGACGACAACTTCCTGGCGTTTCCGATTGGCGGCGTCACGGGCGGCACCACGGCGACGGTCTATGGCAACGACACACTCAATGGGGCTGCCTTTCTGCCAGCGGCCGTTGCGGGTTCGATAACCGCCGACGGCGGACTGACCGGCGTCACGATCAACGCTTCTGGCACGTTGACAATTCCAGCGGGCACAGCGGTCAATACCTACACGGTCACCTATCGCATCTGTGAAGTCTTGAATCCCGCCAACTGCAATACGGCTGATGCAATTGTGGCGGTCAATGCGGCTACGATTGTCGCCAGTGACGACGACTTCTCGGCGTCACCGGTGAATGGCCTTGCTGGCGGCGTCACGGCCACCGTATTCACCAATGACTTGCTCAACGGGGTTGCCTTTGCGCCTGGCGCTGTTGTGGCGACTATCACCGCCGATGGCGGCCTCACCGGCGCCGCCGTCGACGGCAACGGGCTGCTCACCATTCCGCCAGGCACCACTGCCAACACCTATGTCGTCACCTACCGGATTTGCGAATTGGCGAATGCGGCGAACTGCGACACGGCGAACGCGACCATCGTCGTGACCCCGCCCGCACTTGTCGCCAGCAATGATGACTTCTCGGCTGCGCCCGTGAATGGCCTTGCTGGCGGCGCCACAGCCACAGTGTTCACCAACGACACCCTGAATGGCGTTGCGTTCGCGCCAGCAACGGTGACGGCTTCGATTGCCGCAAATGGCGGCCTCGCTGGCGTTTCGATCGCCGCTAACGGCACGCTGACCATTCCCGCCGGAACTCCGGGCGGCGCCTACACCGTGACCTATCAGATTTGCGAGGTCTTCAATCCCGCAAATTGCGACACCGCCGATGCCATCGTGGTGGTTGCCGACGCGGCCGCCATCGAAGGCACCGTCTTTTACGATCTCGACAGCAATGGCCTGTTCGGCGGCGGTGACACGGACGCGGGCGCTGGCTACCTTGTCCAGCTTTACGACAGTTCTGGCGCGCTTCTCGGCAACGACACGACCGATGCAAGCGGGTTCTATTCCATTGCGACAGTGCCGGGTGTTGGCTACCGGCTGCTTTTCACAAGTCCGGGCGGCGTCGCGGTTGGTCACATCACCGGCTTGACGCTGCCCTCAGGCCTGACGGTCGCCGACCAGAACCAGCCCATTGATCCGTCGGGCATCGTCTATAATTCCGTCACGCGCCTTCCGGTGGCGGGCGTGACCGTCACCATCACGGATGCGGGTGGCGCCGCATTGCCGGCCGCGTGCCTGATTGATCCAAGCCAGCAGAACCAGATGACTGCGGCGAACGGCGCTTACCGGTTTGACATCGTCCCGGGTGCTGATGCTGCGTGCCCCTTGGGCGAATCTGAATACCGCATCGCTTTTGTGAACCCTGCTGGATATGCGCCAGGCGTTTCAACAACCCTGCCGCCAGCGGCTGGGCCGCTGCAGGTGACTGGCTGTGCGATTGTTCCCGCCGCCTGCCAGATTTCGCCCAGCATCGCGCCGCCCGTCGCGCCCGCATTGGGAACCTACTATCTCAGCTTCCTGCTGGAGGATGGCGATCCGAATGTGGTCAACAACCACATCCCGATTGATCCCATCCTCTCCACCGCGGCAGGTTTCACCAAGCGGGCCCTGCTCACGGAAGTTCGGCGGGGCGAGCGGGTGCCCTATGTGATCGAGGCCAGCGGTGTGGGCTTCAATCCGGCGCGCATTGTCGACATCATTCCGCCGGGCTTTGACTTTGTCGCGGGTTCAGCCACTTCCAACGCGGCGCCGGTCACGCCGGTGATCGCCGGGCGCAATTTGACGTTTGATGGCTTGATGCCTGACGGGCTTGGCGCGATCCGGCTTGAACTGGTGCTGGTTGCCACGGTCGCCGTCGCCACAGGCCCCCATGTGAACACCGCCCAGTTGATCGATCCGTCGACCGGCGCGCTGGTTTCCACGGCGCGCGCAACCGTGACGATCACCGCCGAGCATGTGTTCGATTGCGGCGACATCATCGGCCGCGTGTTCGATGACAAGAACCGCAATGGCCGTCAGGACGAGCGTGAGCGCGGGCTTGCTGGCGTGCGGTTGGTTACGGTCAAGGGCGTCCTGATCACAACCGACAAGAACGGCCTGTTCCATGTGGCCTGCGCCGATGTGCCCGACGCCGACATCGGCTCCAACTTCATCCTGAAGCTGGATATCCGCACGCTGCCGGAAGGCTACAACGTGACGACGGAAAATCCACGCATTGTGCGGTTGACCAGCGGCAAGATGACCAAGCTCAATTTTGGCGCGGCGGGCGCCCGCCTGGTGCGCTTCGACATGACCAACGACGCCTTCGTTCCGGGATCAACCGCGCTCAAGCCGCAATGGCTGAAATCCATCGACAAGCTGATGGCGGTGCTGGAGCAGGGCCACGCGACGCTGCGGCTTACATACATCGCGAAAACGAGCGGCAGCAAGCTGGCGATGGACCGCGCGGCGGCGGTTGAAAAACTGATCACTGAGAGATGGGCGGAAATTGGCGCGCGCTACCGCCTCTCGATCGAAACCCGCGTGGCGGGTCCGAAATGAAAGCTGGGCTGATGACATCATGTGACATGCGGCGCTTCCTGCTTGGCGTCATGATGCTGGCAGCGGGCCTCTTGGCCGCCACACACCCGTCCGTGGCGGAAGAGCAATCGCCGGTGTCCATCAGCGTGGATGGCGAGCCGGTTTATGGCAGCGCGCCGAGGGTTGTGGCCGATGATGTTGACATTCAGGTTAAGTTCGATGGCCTGGGCGCTGTTCCTGTGCTCAACGTCTCGACTTGGCCGGCGCGGCGGAGTTACGCGGCGGGCGAAACCATCAATTTCCTGGCGAGTTCGAACTATCCGGCGTGGATCGCCAGCACTGAAATCCGGGTGTTTGAGAAGGGCGCAAGCCTCGGCGGTGAACCGCTCCACAGGTTGCCGGTGGGCCGCGACGGCGGCGCCACCTGGATGATGCCTGGCGATGGGCCATCCGACCTGGTTTATGTTTTGCGGGTGAGCGACGACAAGGGCCGTTTTGACGAGACCAAGCCCTTGTCGCTGGCGCGAGCGTCCAAGGATTTCGAGCAACATGCCCCGCAGGACGCGGCGATTGCGCCTGGCTATGGCGAGGACCGGACGGCGTTCAGGAATATTCCGGTCTATGGTGGCGCCATCACCGTGAGCGGCCGCAATGTGCCCGCAGGCCATGGCGTGCGGGTGCTGGGGGACAGCATTCCGGTTGACGCGGGCAACGCCTTTGTCATGCAGCGCATCCTGCCGCCGGGCGATCACAGCATTGATGTCTCTGTTCTTGACGGAGCCGGCGCTGGCAAGGGCCTTGAATTCACCAGAAGCGTCAACATTCCCACCAATGAATGGTTCTACGTGGCGTTGGCGGATTTGACCGTTGGCACGCGTTTCGGCTCTGACAACATCATGGATGTGAAGCCCGGCGAGTTCGACAATATCTACTCCAAGGGTAGGCTGGCGTTTTACGTGAAGGGGAAAATCCAGGGCCGCTATTTGCTGACGGCGGCGGCTGACACGGGCGAGGGAAAGTTGCAGGATATTTTCAAAGGCCTCGACAAAAAGGATCCACGGCAATTCCTCAGCCGGATTAATCCCGATGACTATTATCCGGTCTATGGCGACGACTCGACGGCTGTCGAGGACGCGCCGACGCGCGGAAAGCTCTACGTGCGGTTCGAGCGGGGCGATTCCCGCGTCATGTGGGGCAATTTCAAAACCAACATCACGGGCACCCGCTTCCTTCGAAACGAGCGGGCGCTCTATGGCGCCAATGGCGTCTATCGCTCGGATGAGACCACGGAATTCGGCGCGCGGAAATCCGAGTTTAACGTCTATGCGGCCCAGCCCGGCACCTTGCCGCAGCGGGATGTGTTCCGGGGCACGGGCGGTTCGGCCTATTTCCTCAAACACCAGGATGTCACCATCGGTTCCGAGACCGTCTCCATTGAGTTGCGCGATGGCACGACCGGCCAGTTCATCAGCCGCCGCATTCTTCGGGCGGGCTTTGACTATGAAATCGATTATGTCCAGGGCTTGATCATTCTCAAGGCTCCTCTTGCTTCAACATCGTCGGTTGGGGACATTATACGCGATGACGCCTTGGGCGGAGCTCACCAATACCTGGTGGCCAATTACGAGTTCACGCCAACGGCGACGGACGCGGATGGCTATGCGACGGGCGGGCGGGCGCAGCAGTGGATTGGCGACACGCTTCGTGTTGGCGTGACGGGTGCGGTCGAAAAAACCGGCGCTGCCGATCAAAAACTCTATGGCGCCGATGTTCTTGTGAGGAAGTCCGAGCAGACCTTCGCCGATGCGGAAGTCGCCGTATCCAGGGGCCCCGGATTTGGCAATTCGGCTTCATCTGATGGCGGGCTTACAATTTCTGACACGGCCACCTCAGGCATGCCCGGAAACAGCGCGACAGCCTACCGCCTGCATGGGCAAGTTGGTTTGAGCGATATCACGGGTGACCGGCTCGATGGCGAAGCTGGCGCTTATTTCGAAAAGAAGCAGGCGGGATTTTCATCGCTGGATGAGCAGGTTTTCGTCACCAAGCGCGTATGGGGCGTCGAGGGCCGCGTCGCGGTGAGTGAAAATAGCCAGGCTCATGTCAGGTTTGAAGATTTGCAATCTGATGATGGCAAGGCCTCGACCGAACTCAATGCGGATGTGGCGGTCGCAATCACCGGCAACGTGACGCTCACGCCCGCGGTCAAGCATTCCAGCAAGTCCGCCGCAGGTGGCGCCGGGATCGATCAGGGCAAACGCACGGATGCCGGCGCGGTGCTGACCTACCGGTGGAACGAGGAAACATCGGCCTATGTCGTGGCGCAAGCGACCGTCGCCAACACGGGCAGCCGCAAGGATAATGACCGCATTGGCGCAGGTGGCACCATGCCATTGACCGAAAAAATCGGCGCTTCGGGTGAAGTTTCCACCGGCACCTCAGGCTTTGGGGCGAAGGCGGGCATCGACTATCACCCAACCGCCGACGATCACTCCTACCTCGGCTACCGGCTTGATCCTGACCGCGCATCTTCCGGCGAAATTTCGAGCGCGCTGGCAGGCGATGATCTTGGCGTGATCGTGGTGGGAAGCCGGCACCGGTTCAGCGAAGAGGTTTCGGTGTTTGCCGAAGACAGCTATGATATTTATGGCGACCGCCGCTCATTGACGCAAACCTATGGGGTGAATTACACGCCGACCGCCGCATGGAATTTTGGCGGTGGTCTGGAAATCGGCCGGATTGGGGATGACACGATCAATTCCGCATCGGGGTTGAAGAACAGCGATTTTGATCGCGTCGCAGCGTCGCTGTCGGCGGCCTACCATGGCGAAGATGGCGTTGAAGGCCGCATCAAGGGCGAAGCGCGCTTTGAGAATTCCGATGATGGCACGCGTGACCGCGACAGTTACCTGCTGGCCGCAGGCGCAAGTTTCAAGACATCGGAAAACTGGCGGCTGATCACCAACCTCGACGCCGTGGTCTCGAATTCGGCGACTGACCTGCTGGATGGCAATTACGCCGAAGGTTCCGTTGGCTATGCCTACCGGCCGATTGACCATGACCGCCTGAACGCCCTGTTCAAGTACACCTTGCTCTATGACTATCCGGGCGCGGACCAGATCACGGTCAATGGCACCACGGATGGCCCGGCCCAGCTCAGCAACATCCTGTCGGCGGATATTTCCTATGATCTCAACCGCGCTCTCACCGTTGGCGCGAAATACGGATTCAGAATTGGGGAAACCAAGGATCGCTCCGGCGTGGGCGGCTGGGAGCAAGCCTCCGCGCATCTTGGGATCGTCCGGGCCGACTTCCACATTGTTGAGAGATGGGACGCCCTGCTGGAGGCCCGCGCGCTCTGGGATTCTCAAAACAGCGCCACGGACACCGGACTTCTTGCGGCGATTTACCGTGACGTGAATGAAAATTTCAAGATCGGCCTGGGCTACAACTGGGGCCGCTTTTCCGATGACCTGCGCGATCTAACCTATGACGATCACGGGGTTTTCCTGAATGCCGTGGGCAAATTCTAACGAAACTCCGGCGCCCGGTTCGCAGCAAAAATTAGGCGCAAATTAACGATAAATCTGAACATCAACTTAAACAGCTTCCAGTAACTGTAGCACCGGGAACGGCGATAGGGGTCTATAGTGCTCATCATTATTGACGCCTGTTGTTGCCCAAATTGGGTAAATTAACAAACAGGAAGTGTCATGCGTAAAAATATCATTCTTCTCGCCGCAGGAGCGGTCTTGGCTAGTTCGGCCGCCGCCTATGCAGCCCAGACCAGCGATGCGTTCCAGTCGCGTATCAACATTCAATCAAGCTGTGTCGTAACCGCTGCCGATGTTGACTTCGGCAACGTCGGCGTGATCGCCGGCACTGAAACAGCCACAAGCACAGTCGCCATCAACTGCTCAGGCGGCGTGCCGTGGACGCTGTCATTCGACACGCTCGGCGCTGTCACCGCCTACACCGGGACCATGGTGAATGGCGCTGAAGACGTCGCCTATAGCGCCGCCCTTTCCGGCACCAGCGGCACAGGCCCAGGCTCGGTGAGCATCAACGCCGCGCTTCCCGCCCAGGTGACGCCGCCTCCGGCGCTCTACACCGACAACAGAACAGTCTACATCACATATTGAGTGATCAAGATGCGCTCCTGGATTTTCGGTCTCTTCGCCACCAGCTTCATCGCTGTGGCGCCGGTCAGTGCCTTGGCGTCTTCGCTGCAGGTCATGCCGGTCAACATTGAAGTTCCGGCTCCAGGAGCCGCATCGACTGTTTCGATAACAAATTCTGGCGCTGAAAGCGTCAATGCCCAGATACGCATCTTCAAGTGGGTGCAAGTCAACGGCCAGGACGAGCTTGTGCCAACCAAGGATGTTGTGGCAAGCCCGCCCGCCCTCAAGATGCAGCCGGGCAAAAAGAATGTCATTCGCATTGTGCGCTTGAGCAAGACACCTGCGGCTGTTGAGGAAACCTATCGTCTCGTTGTGGATGAAGTTCCGAAGCCGCCCAAGCCCGGCCAGGCCGGCGTTGCCTTCGCGGTGCGCTATTCAATTCCGGTTTTCTTCTCCAAGCCGGGCGCAGATATCGAGGTTTCGTGGAAAGTTGTTTCGTCTGGCGGAAAATATTTCCTCACGGCGGACAACAAGGGCGGCCGCAGGATTAGGGTTGCGAGCTTGAGAGTTCTCAATGGCGCTGGCAAGTCCTTCACAATCGCAGAAGGCCTGGCGGGCTATGTGCTCGGGCAGTCTTCGAAGAAATGGCTGATCAAGGGCGGCGGCAAATCGATTGTCAAAGGTGGACCAGTCAGAATCGTCGCCATGAGCGACAATGGGCCGATCGAAGCGACGGCAAATGTGGTCACCTCCAAGTAAGCTCGGACTTTTTCTGCCGCTCACCGTCCTGGCTTTTCTGATTCCGGCGGCAGCAGAAATGGCGGATTCTGGCCAGGCGCAGCTTCAACTGGATGTCCGGGTTAACGGATATTCGCTCAATCTCATCGCCGCATTTGTGCAGACGCCGGATGGCAGGATTGCCTCAACCCGGTCTGAGCTCACCGAGCTTGGCGTGGCTGTGCCAGGCGATGGCGCACCCGAGGAAGTCATCGGGCTTGATGCCCTTCCCGGCGTTTCATATGTCTATGACGATGCGACGCAAAGCATCGAGCTTGAGCTTCCATCCACGATGCGGCTGGCGCGCAAGCTTGAGGCTGGCGGCGAGCGCGAATTCATTGCGGCGCAGAGCGGCACTGGCCTTGTCGTGAATTACACCGGCTATGGCGCGGCGAATTATGACATTCCAAATGGAATTGACAGTTTTGACGGCGCTTCGCTTTCGATCGACGCGCGGGGCTTCTCGAAGCTTGGAACCATCCGCCAAACCGGGATCATTGGAACGACGACGTTTTCTGAATTCACGGCGCTTCGCCTCGACACAACTCTTTCCCATTCGGACCAGGAGTCCATGCTGAGCTACCGGCTCGGCGATATCATCAGTGGCGGGCTTTCCTGGACGCGGCCCGTCCGGCTGGGCGGCGCGCAAGTTCAACGCAATTTCGCGCTGCGCCCCGATCTGATCACAATGCCGCTGCCAAGCTTCGAAGGCACGGCTGAAGTTCCGTCAACATTGAAAGTTTTTGTAGGCGGCGTGCAAACCTATTCGGGCGAGGTGCAGCCTGGCCCGTTCAAGGTCGATCGCCTGCCAGTCTACACCAATTCCGGAACCGCGCGCATTGTGCTGACGGATTCAAGCGGCCGTGAAGTTGAGAGCGAGCAGGATTTTTCCACGTCTCCAGACCTTCTGAGTCGGGGACTTTATGATTTTTCGCTTGAGGCCGGCGTGGTGCGGCGCGACTTTGGCGTGGAGTCCTTTGGTTATGACACCGCGCCTGCGGCGCTTGCCAGCCTGCGCTACGGCCTCACCGACATTGTGACAGGCGAAGCCCACGCGGAAGTGAGCGCTGACTTAATCGACCTCGGCGCGGGCGGCGTGTTCTCCGCGGGCAATCTTGGCACTTTCAGTGCCGCGGCTGCGGGCAGCCTGTTCGATGGTCACCGGGGCCTGTTCCTGCATGGTGGCTGGGACGGCCATTTCGGCGATCTGGGCCTGAGTATTTCCACCAGCAGGACATTTGGCGAGTTTTATGATCTGGCGGCGGCGACCGCCACGCCGGTGGGGGCGCTGCCGCCTGCGTCTTCCGTGCCCAAGGCCATGGACTACGCCTCGGCCACCTATGCGTTCCGTGATCTGCGCGCAGGCATTGGCGCCAGTTTCATCCACCAGCTGGACAGGGACGGCGAACGGTCATTGATCGTGAGTGGAAGCTATTCGCAGAACTTCGATTACAACATATCGGCGTTTGCCAGCGCCTTCGCCGATTTTGGCGATGTGAGGGAATATGGCGCATATGTCGGTTTCTCGATGCCTTTTGGCGAGATGGTCTCGACATCAACCGGCTTGAACGTGACTAGGACTGGCTGGACCGCGGTCGCCGAAGCGACGCGCCAAGCCGATGACACGCCTGGCTCCTATGGCTGGCGCGTGTCCCATGGGGAAGGCGATCAGCGTTTCACCTCCGCCAGCGGGAGCTATCTGGGCACGAAGGGAAAAGTGAATGCCAGCGCCACGCAGCAGGACGGCAATCTGAGCGGCAATCTGCTGGCCAGCGGATCGGCAGTCCTCGCAGGTGGCGGATTGTTTCTCGGCAATGAAATACTTGACAGCTTCGCCATTGTGGACGCTGGAGCCAAGGACGTTTCGGTGGAATATGAAAACCGCTTCGCGGGCAAAACCGGCGGCAACGGTAAAATGCTGCTGCCCCATTTGCGTTCATTCCAGAAAAACAAGGTCGCGATCGACGTCACCAACCTGCCTTTGAACGCCACAGTCGGGGAATCCGAGGCCGTTGTGGTGCCGGGCGACATGAATGGTGTTGTAATTGATTTCGGAGTCAAGGCAAACGAGGCGGGGGCGGTGGTCATTCTGACTGACGCGAATGGCGAGTTCATTGCGGCAGGATCCGAAGTTTTCCTTTCTGGCGTGGATGAGCCTTTCATCATGGGCTATGACGGACAGGTCTATGTGACCGGCGTCGCCGCCGAGAATGTTCTTGAGTGTTAAAGCTGGTGGTAACCAATGCCAGGTCAAACTCTCCTACACGCCTGATAGTGAAAGCCAGACCATGATTGGCCCCCTGAAATGCCTCTAGCCCGGCTCCTTGCCGCCTTCTGCTTCCTTCTGCTGCAAAACGCGGCAGCCAGCGCGCAGGCCTGCACATTCTCGAATACGGGAGTGAACTTCGGGAATGTCAGCCTGGCGGCGAATGTGGTTTACACCGCCAGCGGCACCTTCACGGCAAGCTGCTCCGGAACGAGAAATCGAAGAATACTGATTTGCCCAAATTTCGGGGCGGGCAGCGGCGGGTCGGCCGGTTCCGGCAATCCCCGCTACATGCTGCAGGGCGCCACACGTTTGAACTACAACCTTTATGAGGCCAGCAACTTCACAAATATATGGGGTTCAAACCTGTGGGCTCCAAATCCCAATGTGACGGGATTGGTGGTCAACCTCAACAACGCCGGAACCGCCAGTCCTGTCGCCAAGACCATTTACGGGCGGATACCGGCGGGCCAGGGAGCGCGGCCGCCGGGAACGTATGTGTCAGCGTTTGCCGGCAATGACGCGCTGGTCCAGTATGCTTACACAAACTCAAATTCAACGAGCTGCAATGCGTCCCCCGGCGGCGCAACGCAAAGCGTTCCGTTCACTGTCAGGGTGACCAACAACAGCAGTTGCACTGTCACGACAACCGCGCTGGATTTTGGCACGCAGACGAGCCTGGCAGCCGGAACTGCGACAACAAATTCCATAGCGGTGACCTGCACCGCGGGCACACAATTCGAGGTGGGATTGAGCAACGGCTCATCAGGCGGAACGGGACCCACCGCCCGGCTCATGACGAACGTCGGCACGGCCCAAGCCATTACTTACGGCATTTATCGCGATCTTGCGCGCACCGGCCCGTGGGGAAATATCGCCGGGAGCAACACGCAAACCGGAACCGGCACGGGCGCCCAGCAGACCTATACGGGATATGGATACATTCCAGCCCAGCCAACACCACCCTCGCTTGTCTATACGGACACCGTCATTGTCACAGTCACGTATTAATCCGTGGTTTCCGCCGTTTTATCGTACTAGAAGAAATCGGTGGAACGAGGGGTGGACGGCTGACCATGCAGGCTGGGAAGAGTTTTTTTGTCGGCATCGACACGGGCGGCACCTATACCGATGCCGTTATTGTCGAGCATGGCAGCCACAGGATCATGGCTTCAGCCAAGGCCCTGACCACGAAGGGCGATTTGTCCATCGGCGTCAAAGAGGCGCTCGCGGCGGTTGTCCAGAAGCTTCCCGAGGGGACCGGGGCTTCTGATATCGCGCTCGTCTCCGTTTCCACGACGCTTGCCACAAATGCCGTGGTGGAAGGCCATGGAAGCCCCGTGGGGGTTTTTCTCATCGGGTTTGACGGGCCAATGGCGGAGCGCACTGGAATTGCCAGGGCTTTCCCCGGGCTGCCAATGAAAATCATAGATGGCGGGCACGATCACAATGGCGACGCCGCGCGGCCTCTCGATTTCGCAGGCCTTGAGCGCGAGGCGGCAGCGATGGGCGCTGAAGTTTCGGCCTTCGCCGTCGCTTCGGCCTTTGCGGTGAGGAATCCCGCCCACGAGCAACAGGCCAGGGAAATCATCACGCGGGTGACGGGCAAGCCCGTGACGCTCTCGACCGAACTCACAGCCTTGCTCGACGCGCCGCGCCGGGCGCTTACGGCGGTTTTGAACGCGCGGCTGATTTCGCGGATATCCTTGTTGATCGAGGCGGTTCGGTTGACAATGAGCGAGCTGCATATTTCGTGCCCGCTCATGGTGGTGAAGGGGGACGGGACATTGGCGCGCGCCGAGGGCGTGGCGCTGCGCCCCATCGAAACGGTGTTGTCGGGTCCGGCGGCCAGCCTTGTTGGCGCAAAGTGGCTTTCAAACCTCGACAGCTTCATCATGTCGGACATTGGCGGCACAACCACCGATGTCGGCATTCTGAGAGATGGCCGGCCAAAGATCGCGGAGCAGGGAGCCGAAGTGGCGGGCTGGCGCACCATGGTGCAGGCCATTGATGTCAGGACAATAGGGCTGGGTGGCGACAGCGAAGTGAGTCTGGCTCCTGATGGCTCCGTAAAGCTGGGGCCCCAGCGTGTAGTGCCCATCTCCTTGCTGGGTCAGCGGTATCCTGAAGTTATCGCCATGCTTGAGGCGGACCTGGCGGACACAGAAGGCGGCTCCCAGCACGGACGCTTTGTTGTCCTGCCGTTCGGCAAATCGACGCCTGCAGAAGTGAGTGGGCTCTCGCAACGGGAAATTGAAATGCTTTCGCTGGTTGGCGAAAGGCCGAAGCCGCTTCGGAAAGTCGCGCTGTCTTCTGGAGCGCAGCGGGCGGCGCTGTCGCTGCGGAAAAAAGGACTGGTTCAGCTCTGCGGCTTCACGCCGTCCGATGCGGCGCATGTGCTTGGACTGCAGGCCAACTGGTCGCAGCCGGCAGCCCGGCTGGCGGCGCAGCTGGCCTTTCGGTTCCGCAATATGAAGCTTGGCGCTGCGGAGCAGATCAAGGATTTCTGCCATGAGATTTGGAGCGAGACGGTCAGCCTTTCGGCCCGGGCGATTGTGAGCGCGGCGGTTGACGGGTCCCTTGAAGACAACGCCCTGGTTGACGCGGTCTGCCGCGGCCGGCCGGTGGTGGGATTGGCGACTGTCAGCGTTTCGCCAACGGTTCCCATTGTCGCCGTTGGCGGGCCCGCCCGCGTATATTATGGCGAGGTTGGGCGGCGGCTTCAATGCGACGTGGTGTTTTCCGAGCATTGTGAAGTCGCGAACGCCATCGGCGCCGCCGCAAGCCTTGTGGCGCACCGGGTCACGGTCACGGTTGAAGGGGATGGCAATGGCGCATTCCGGGTCCACAGCGCGCAGGGCACGCAAATCTTTGGAACTGGGAAAGACGCCTTGCGTTTCGCCACCACCTCGGCGCAGTCCCTGGTTGAGAGCCTGGCGCTCAGCGCTGGAGCCATAGCGCCCCAAATCAGCACTGACACTAAGACGTATTATTTGCCCGATGCCGTGGATGAGAACGGCTTGTTGAAAGCTGAAATAGTGGCGGAGGCGATCGGGCGGCCAGCACTGGCATAACCAATGCTTTCAATGGATTGCCCGCCGGCGAGCGCTTCAATTACCCGCATCGGCGGGGTGCCGAAGAGTTGCGCTTGCCGGGACAATTCATGGGAACCCGGAAAGACACTGTTAACTACAATCTTGCTAGGGTCCGGCGCATATTCAGGGGAAACTCGACACATGACCGCCGCCACCGGCACAGCCAACACCGCGCCCGCCCATTCGGGCTGGGATGAACTCGGACCAAGCGCTCCATCGTGGAAAATTGAACGGGACAAACCATCGGCCAACGCGGCGGTTCCGTTTTTTCCCGAAAGAACCAGCGCGGCGCACGAGAAGCTTCTGGCCAACCTGCCGGTGATGATGCACGCCATGGATGGCTCGGGCCGGGTGTATTCCGTCAACAAGCATTGGTGCAGCGCGCTGGGTTATGAGGCCGGCGAAGTCATCGGAAAATCATTCAATGAATTCCTGACGGTCGAGTCGCGCTCGCGGCTGGTCACCAAAGTCTATCCGCAGTACCTGCAGAGCGGCTCGTGCCGGGATGAGGAGCTGTTCGTCCGCCGCAAGGATGGATCGCTTGCCACCGTGGCGCTGTCGATGACCGCCCATCGCAACGACAAGGGCAGGGTGGAACGCACCATCTGCCTGCTGCAGGATGTGACCGACCGCAAAGTCGCCGAGATCGCCTCGACGCGGAGCGACCAGAGATTTCGGGGCGCGTTCGCGGCGGCGGCGCATGGCGTGGCGCTGGTTTCGCCAAGCGGGCACATTGAGTTGGCCAACGCCGCGCTCAATCATTTGCTGGGCCGCGGCGACAGCGAAAAACTCAGCGTTCCGTTCGATGACATTCTCCACATCGACGACCGGGGAATATTTCTGGGCGGCATGCGCCAGTTGCTGTCAGGCGAGATCGCCCTGCTGAAGCAGGATCTGCGCTATGTGACCGGCCCCGGCGGCGTGGCCCACGGCGCCACAACCGTTTCCATGGTGAAAAGCGAAAGCGGCGGCGTTGAGCAGTTGGTGGTCCATGTGGTCGATGTGACCGATCGCAAGCTGATATCGCAGCGGCTCTACCAGGCCCAGAAAATGGAGGCCATTGGCCAGCTCACGGGGGGCCTCGCCCATGATTTCAACAATCTGCTGACCGTCATCATTGGCAGCCTTCAACTGGCTGAAACGGAAGACGCTGAAGATGGAAAAATCTCCGCGCGCATCAATGACGCGATTGAAACGGCGCGCAAGGGCTCGGTCCTGACAAAGCAATTGCTGGCTTTCGCCCGGCAACAGCAGCTTGAACCGCAAGACACCGACATCAACGACGTTGTCATGGGCATGGAGCCGCTCATTGCCCGGACGCTGGGCGAGAATTTTGAACTTAAGGTGCATGTGAGCGCCGAATCGCCAAGCGTGCTTGTTGACCGCGCCCAATTCGAGGCCTCCATTCTCAACCTGGCGATAAACGCCAGGGACGCCATGCCGGATGGCGGCGTGCTGACGCTCGAATCCGAGCTTGCCCATCTTGACCAGGAATACGCGGACAAGCACCCCGAAGTCGCGCCGGGCCCGCATGTGATGATCGCTGTTTCAGACAGCGGCTCCGGCATGACGCCGGATGTGCTTGAAAAAGCCTTTCATCCCTTCTTCACGACCAGGGACTCCGACAAGAGCTCCGGGCTTGGATTGTCGATGGCCTATGGCTTCATCAAGCAATCCGGCGGCCACATCAACATCTACAGCGAAGTTGGCCACGGCACGTCCGTCAAGATGTATTTGCCTGTCAGGCATTCGGCGGACGCGGTTTCGCCGAAAGCCGATGCCGCAGCCACCCCGATGCCCGATGCGCCCGTTGCGGCCGCAGCCGGCCGCAAACGCAAGATTCTCGTGGTTGAAGACCAGGAAGCGGTGCGGGCGGTGGCCTGCAGTTTCCTGGAAGATTTTGGCTATGATCTGGTCGAGGCCGGCGACGGGTTCCAGGCTCTTGCCAAGCTGCAGGAAGACCCTGGGATTGACTTGATGTTTTCCGATATTGTCATGCCCGGCGGCATGAACGGATTTGATTTGGCGCAGGCCGCGATCGGCATGCGGCCAAGCCTCAAGGTTGTCCACACCTCGGGTTACCCCAAGGGCGCCATGGCGCATCAGGACGAGCCGCGCTTCAAGCAGGGCTTTGTGATCATGAAACCCTATCGCCGGGACGAGTTGCAAAAGATCATCAGCGAAGCCTTTGGAGACAACGGCTAGGTCGCGCGCGACCCGAACCAATCAAGGCCTCGTCAAAACCATTTGGAAGCTTTAAGAACCCGTGGGAAATGAGTCTTCCGGGGGCCTGTCATGATTGAGCTTTTCACGATTGAAAACCTGTTCACCCTGGTGGTGCTCACGGCGCTGGAAACGGTGCTGGGTTTTGACAACCTGCTTTACATTTCGATCGAGGCCAAGAGGGTGGCTCCCACCCGGCAGAAATATGTGCGGCAAATGGGAACGGTTCTGGCCATCGGCTTGCGGATTGTCCTGCTGTTTGTCGTGCTGCAGCTCATCAGCCTGTTCCAGAATCCGTTTTTTGGGTTTCACAACACGTTTCTCGCAGGCTCGATCAATGGCCACAGCCTGATTGTCATGGCGGGGGGCGCGTTCCTGATCCACACGGCGCTCAGGGAAATATCCCACATGCTGGTGGTGGATGACCTCGAGCATGAGGAAGGCGAGGGGCCCAAGCACCGCAGCGTGGGCTCGGCGCTGTTCTGGATCCTGGTGATGAACATCGTGTTCTCTTTCGACACGGTGCTGTCAGCCGTGGCGCTGACCAGTAATTTCATCGTGATGGCGACGGCGATTATTGTGTCCGGCGCGCTGATGGTGCTGCTGGCGGAACACGTCGCCAGCTTCCTGCAGCGCAACCGCATGTATGAAGTGCTGGGGCTGTTTGTGCTGCTGCTGGTGGGCGTCATGCTGCTGGCCGAAGGCGGCCACATCGCGCATCTGGCGTTCTTCGGCTATCCGGTCGAGCCCCTGGCCAAGAGCACGTTCTATTTCGTGGTGGCAGCGCTTGTCATTGTCGACATCATCCAGGGCCGTTACCAGAAAAAGATCAGCATCGAGGAGCTGAAGGGCAAGTAGCATTGCTCTTTTGAGGCCGCTCGGCTAAACCCCGCCCAGCAAATTTCCCCTCAGTTCAGGCAGGCTCAACCATGGCGCGGCAATTCATCTATCATATGCAAGGACTGTCCAAGACCTATGCGGGCGGCAAGAAGGTTCTCGACAATATCCACTTGTCGTTTTACCCCGATGCCAAAATCGGCATTCTGGGGCCGAACGGTTCGGGCAAATCCACGCTGCTGCGCATCATGGGGGGCATAGACAAGGAGTGGAACGGCGAGGCCTGGCTCGCGGAGGGGGCGACGAGCGGCTATCTCATGCAGGAGCCCGAGCTTGATCCGGCGCTCAATGTCATGGGCAATGTGATGGAGGGGGTGGCCGCCAAGAAGGCCATCCTTGACCAGTACAACGCCCTGATGGCCGACTACAACGACGAGAATGCCGAGAAGGCCGGCAAGCTTCAGGACGTGATCGACGCGCAGAACCTGTGGGATCTGGAAGCGCAGGTGGAGCAGGCGATGGACGCCATGCGCTGCCCGCCGGGCGAGGCCACGATCGACAATCTCTCCGGCGGCGAAAAGCGCCGGGTGGCGCTCACGCAGCTGCTCTTGCGCAAGCCTGACCTGCTGCTGCTCGACGAACCCACCAACCATCTCGACGCTGAATCGGTGAACTGGCTTGAGCATCACTTGCGCGATTATCCCGGCTCCATCCTGATCGTCACCCATGACCGCTATTTCCTCGACAATGTGACGGGCTGGATTCTGGAGCTGGACCGGGGCAGGGGCATTCCATACGAAGGCAACTATTCCGCCTATCTCAAGCAGAAGTCCAAGCGCTTTGCCCAGGAAAAGAGCGAGGACGCGGCGCGCCAGAAAGTGATCGAGCGCGAGCAGGAATGGATATCGTCATCGCCCAAGGCGCGGCAGGCGAAATCCAAGGCCCGCTTCAAGGCCTATGATGAGTTGATCAAGGCCAATGACGAGCGGATGAAATCCACCACGGCCCAGATCATCATTCCGCCGGGCGAGCGCCTGGGCGACAATGTCATCACCATTGAGGGCCTCAGCAAGGCCTATGGCGACCGGCTGCTGATTGACGATCTTTCCTTCAAGCTGCCACCGGGCGGCATTGTCGGCATCATCGGCCCCAATGGTGCCGGCAAGACCACATTGTTCCGCATGCTGACGGGCCAGGAAAAACCGGACGCCGGCAAAATCGAGATCGGCGAAAGCGTGCAACTGGGCTATGTGGACCAGAGCCGCGACACGCTCAATCCGGAGAAAACCGTGTGGCAGGAAATCTCCGGCGGCAATGACGTGCTCTATCTGGGCAAGCGCGAAATGATTTCCCGCGCCTATACGGGGGCCTTCAATTTCAAGGGCGCCGACCAGCAGCAGAAGGTGGGAACGCTGTCAGGCGGCCAACGCAACCGGGTGCATCTGGCCAAGATGCTGAAATCCGGCGCCAATGTGCTGCTGCTCGACGAACCCACCAACGACCTCGACACGGAAACGCTGGCGGCCCTGGAGGAGGCGCTGGAGGATTTCGCCGGCTGCGCCGTCATCATCAGCCACGACCGCATGTTCCTCGACCGCCTCGCCACCCATATCCTGGCCTTCGAGGGCGACAGCCATGTGGAATGGTTCGAAGGCAATTTCCAGGATTACGAGGAAGACAAGAAGCGGAGACTGGGCGAGGACTCGGTCATGCCGAAGAGGATCAAGTACAAGCAGTTCACGCGGTGAGGAGTTTCATCACGCACTTTTTCGGTACTCTATTTCGCTTTGTGCTAAGAGTTGTGGCAGTGTATGTGAGCAATATTCTGCAAAGCCTGACCTACGGCAATTGGCGGGTCTTCCCAAGTACCGCCCAAGCCGAGTGGTGGAAGATACACGCTCATGCGACAATGGATACGCTGTTTGCTGTAGTGTTGTACCTTTTGCCAGCGTACTTGATTGCGAAAGTGCTTCGAAGTCTTGAAAGTGACAAGTATCACTTTGCCGTTGATACAGTTTTCGCCACGATTTGTATTTTGGCGTACCCTATTCGACTGTTCTTGTTTATTATCAATTGTGAAGGGTATTCTGCGGCTTGGGGTGAGGGCGAATACATTGACAACTGTCAGATAACCGCATTTGGTGCAAAATATTACTCTCTGGCTTTTATGCAGTTGATTTGGCAGACCATACTTTATCTTATGGTGATTTTGACTTGTTTGCGTGTGCTCCGTAAAGTGACCGTAGTATTCAATGCTACCCACCGATGACTTGGCGATGGCCGACTTTCTAAACAGTTTTGCCGGATCAAGGATTGAATATGGAATTACGGTGATGAGGTGGACGGCGCTCGCTTACGGCATCTGATGTGCCAAGGTGGCGTTGTCGTAAAACAACCCAACGATGGAGCCATCCACCACGACGAAGTCTGCGACAGAAACAGCCGTTTACCTGCGGCACTCCCGGTGCGGTTCACACGCATTTTTCCCTTCTGCTCCTGATCTTGCAGCAAGCGCGGCGCCTGAACTATTTTGCGGCCATTGCTGGAAGCAATCGGACTCATAAACTGCGTGTTCGGCAAATGCTCCTCTATGGGCAATCTGATAGATTCTGCAGTGCGAGACGGCCTATGGGCAGTTTTGGTTTTTGGGCGCAGCCAATTGGTTTCGCGTTTGCAACACTTGTAACATGTGTTATATGAAACCCATGGCATCAGTCACCCGCAAAATCGAACCTGCCTCGTCCCATGGTCTTGTCCGCATTCCCAAGCGGCTGGACGACCAGCTCACGCGCATCGCTGCCCGCACGGGCAGGGCGAAGGCCTATTACGCCACCAAGGCCCTTGAACGCTATCTCGAAGACATGGAAGATCACCTTCTTGCCGCCGCGGCGCTCGAAGAAATGGCCGCGAAGGGAAAGAAGAAGGGGAAAAGCCTTGGGGCAGTCGCCAAGCGGCTCGGTCTGGAAGATAAGCTTTAGTCCGGCCGCCGAGCGCGCCTTGGGCAAGCTCGATAAAACGGCCCAGGGCGAAATCATCCAATACCTCAGCAAACGAATTGCGACGGCAGAAAATCCCCGCCGCTTTGGCAAGGCATTAACCCACGGACTGGCGGGCCTCTGGCGCTACCGCGTCCGGGACTATCGCATCATTTGCCGTATAGAAGACGATGAAATCAGAGTTCTGGTGCTTGGCATTGGCCACCGCAAAGAGATTTATCGTTGAATAGAATTATAATCCTTGACACGATATTCCTGTTGTGCCATTTGTGTTCCTGTTTTGTTCATTGCAGGGGAACACCGTGGATTGGGCCAAGGCCATCAAACGCAATAGTGAAGCTCTCAGGGAGATCATTGAAGTGCTTTTCGCCCTGCTGGGGCTTGACGGCGCGGATGCGGCTTCGCGGATTCCGCGCTCACTGCATAGTGCAGTGCTGGCTGTGCTGCGGCCCGCCGAATCCGCCGTGCGCCGCCTCATCGCCATGGCGGCGATAGGTGTTGTGGTGAAGCTCTTTCCCTCGCGGCCCATGGCCGTGGGGACAATCATTGGGAAAGGCCGTGGAAATTCACGTCCCTCCTTCCAGCTCTTCGATCCGCGCAAACGCCGCAAGCCCCTGCGGGTCATGAAAGTCAAACGGATGGAGCCGCGCATCCATGTCTTCCCGTATGATTCCCTGAGGTCGGCACCCCGGCCTGTGGCCAAAGCCTCGCTGCCGCCCGATGGCCTCGTCAATGCCGCACGACTCTACCGCAGGCTCATGGCCCTCAAGTCGGCCCTCGAGGATCTGCCGCGCCAGGCCAAGCGGCTGGTGCGCTGGGAGCAGCGGCGGATGGCATCGCCAGACCACAAGTTCCTGTCGCCGCTCCGGCCGGGCCGCCCTCCCGGCTACCGGAGAAAGCCCATTCACGAGGTCGATGACGTGCTCATCGAATGCGACCGGCTCGCCGATTACGCGCTGCTGAAGCCCCACGCAAGTTGAAGCGGTCCACGCAGAGCAAAAATCATCCGTCTACGGACTAATTTGGCATCGCCTTCCGGCGTCACGTCCGCAGATATTTGAACAGGGCGGCGAAGTCGCCGTGGTTGCGGCGCATGACGCCGACGAAAGTCGAGCGGAGCTGCTGGGCAAGCCAGACCGACGACACGTTGACATCGCGCACGAGATAGCCGCGCCTGGTCTTGTAGAGTTTGAAGATGATTTTCTTGCCGCTGGAGAGCTGGGTGTTCACGATCAAGGTGTTCTTTGTGCCGGCGCAGCCGGTGATTTTCAAACCGCTGCCGGAGAACCTGCTGGCGTTCCTGGCCATGAAGCGGCCGATGAAGCCCCGCGTCAGCGCCACATATTCGGCTCTCTGATCCTTGCTCAGCGCCGCCTTGTTTGGCCCCAGGGCGAACATGGCGATGTCGTTCAAGTCCGTGTAGCGCGAGGCGACGCCGGAGAATGCCTTGGGCGAGCCATTGCGGGCCGCGCCCATCATGGCATTGCCGGCATTGGTGATGAATGTTGTCGCCTCGCAGGCGTTGACCGCCGTGCTGGTGCAGACAAAAATTGAAAGACTTACAAATAATACCGCAATCCAACGTGCCCGCATTGCATGAGTCCCCACTGCGGCTATGTGAATCAGTTTGAATCTGAGTCGCAGAGTTCAACGGGGCCGGAAACGAAAATTATTCCTTGTCCCTGTTCTTCACGCCCTTGATCCGGGCTTCGCGCAGGTGAAGGCCGGCGCGGGTGCCTTCGATGTCCTCGGCCTTGGCCAAGCCGTAGGTGCGCTTGCGAAGCTCCATGACGAGTTCGTCGCGGTCCTCGATGTGGGCGATCTCATGGAAGGGAACCGGCTTGCCGATGCGCACATGGAGTCCCGTTCCAATGCGGCGCGCCGTTTCGCGGAACACAAGCGAGAGCCGGAGCGTCAGGCTCAGGTGGCTGGCGAGCTGGAACAGGCGGCTGTTCTGGCCGGTGAAGAAGATGGGCACAACCGTCGCCCTGGAGTTGCGCAGGAGCTTGGCGGTGAAGGGCGCCCAGGGCAGATCAACGGCCTGGCCCTTCAGGGGCTTCTCCGAGGTCGCCACACCGCCGCCCGGAAAAATTCCCACCGCATGGCCATCGCGCAGCCAGGCCTGGGCCGCAAGCCGGGAACTCACATTGGTTTCGCGCGCCTCGCGGGTTGGCGCGAAGGCCACGGGCAGGAGATTGCCAAGCGCTTCCGGGGCCTGGCAGAGAACATCATTGGCCAGCACCTTGGTGTCGGGGCGCACCTTGATGGCAAGCCAGGTCAGCGTGATGCCATCCAGCACGCCATAGGGATGATTGGCGATAAAAAGCACGGGGCCATCCGCTGGCGTCAGCGCCAGCTCGGCTTCATCATACAGGACATTGAGCTTGAGCAGGCGGATGGCGGCGTCGAAGAAATTCTCGCCGCCCTTCACGCTTTTCTGATGCTGGAAATAAAGTTTCTTCAGCTTGCGCTGGCCCCCCATTTTCTCGATGGCCTGGATGACTACGCGCTGGATCGCCGGCTGGTCCGAAGTTGAATAGGAGAAACGGACCTTCTTCGGCTTGCTCGCTGGCTCTGGCGGTTTGGGCATCTGGTGGCTTGAAGCGCTCATCGGGATTTGCTGGCTGTTACCACTTACATGCTCTATTTGAGGGCGTCGATAGGAGAAGTTCATGTTCAAACTCTATGGCCGGAAAGGCGCTGGTTCGATGGCGGTGGAGGCGCTGCTGGCGGAATGCGGCGCGGCCTATGAGATCATTGAAGTCTCGCGCGATCCCGATGGCTTGCTTGCCAAGAGTTTTCTGCACATCAATCCCCGATCCGAGGTGCCAGCTCTACTGTTGCCCGATAACAGCATCATGACAGAAAGCGCCGCCATGATGATTTATCTGGCGGACCTCCATCCAGAGGCAGGCTTCGCGCCGCCCGCCGCGTCGCCGCAGCGGGCGCAATATCTGCGCTGGATATTGTATTTCGCCGCCACTGTTTATACGGCCGATTTGCGGATGTATTATCCGGCCAGATATTCAACCGAAGCTTTCCATGCCGATGGCATCAAGGCCAAGGCCGTCGCCGACATGCAAAGGGACTTCGAGATATTCGCCGGTGAATTCGGAGCCGGACCCTTTATCCTCGGCGAGAAGATGAGCGCCGCCGACATCTATGCCGCCATGCTGTTCAGCTGGGCGCCCGATGTGCCGAAGCTCTTCGCCCGCCACGCCAATATCAAGGCGCTCTATGACCTGGTCACGGCGCGGCCCGCCATCGCAAAAGTGTGGGCGCGCAACGGCACGCTTTAGGCGGCTTCCACTTTTGGCGAACCGAGGCCGAGGACGCGGCAGATGGCGTAGACCAGATCGGCGCGGTTGAGGGTGTAGAAATGAAATGCGGTGATGCCCTCGCGGCGCAGCGCTTCGACCTGCTCGGCGGCGACAATGGCGGCGACGAGATTTCGGGTTTCCGGGTCCTGATCGAGGCCGGCGAAGCGGCGGGCGAGGTCGGGCGGGATATGGGCGCCGCACTTCGCCGCGAATTCGCAAACGCGGGCGAAGTTGGTGATCGGCAAGATGCCGGGCACAAGGTCGATGTCTATGCCGCGGGCGTGGATGCGGTCGCGCAGGCGCAGGAAAAAGGAATTGTGGAAGAAGAATTGCGAGATGGCGCGGGTCGCCCCGTGCTCGGCCTTGTCGGCCATGAAGGCCAGGTCTTCCTCGATTGAAACAGACTCCGGGTGGCGCTCGGGATAGGCCGCGACGGAGACCTCGAAATCTTCGATCTGGCGAATGCCGCGCACAAGGTCGGCGGCGTTTTGATAGCCATGAGGATGGGGTTCGAAGCGTTTTCCCACGCCGCCGGGCGGATCGCCGCGCAGGGCCAGGATGTGGCGGATGCCGGCGTTCCAATTGTCGCGCACGACGGCGTTCACCTCCTCCTTGGAGGCGCCGACGCAGGTGAGGTGGGCGGCTGGCCGCAGGCTTGTTAGCTCGTGAATTTGCTTGAGTGTTTGCAAGTGTGCGGTCGCGGGTGGTGCCGCCAGCGCCATAGGTGACGGAAACGAATTTTGGATTGATCGATTCCAGCCGCTTGAGGGTGGTCCAGAAGGCGGTTTCAGCTTCGCCTGGCTTTGGCGGAAAAAATTCGAATGAAACGGAAAGCTTCTCTGTCATGGACGGGTCGATTCCATCTTGGTTGGCGCGCTGGAGACCCGCGCTGACTTGCTGACGCCGAGCCAGACTGAAACTGTGAGGCCGGTTTGCTCCTTCAACCATGGCGGAGGCAGAAGCTCATGCCGCTGCAGCGCCAGGCCAGCGCGGTTGAACCAGCCGGTGATTTGCTCCGTTGAAATTCCAAGGCGGCGATGGGCGTGCTCATCGCGGAGCATCTCCAGTTCGTGGGGGGCGAAATCGACAACAATCAGGCGGCCGTCTGGGTGGAGCACGCGGCGCGCTTCAATCAGGGCGCGGGCGGGGTCGTCCAAATAATGCAGCACCTGGTGAATGACCACCAGATCCGCCGCGTCATTGGCAAAGGGGAGGGCATAGATGTCGCCCTGGCGGACCTGGGCCTGGCGCAGGTTGTTGCGCTCAAGATTTGACCGGGCGATGGCGATCATCTCGCGGCTGGCGTCAATTCCGACGGCTTGGTCGGCCTGGGGCGCCAGCAGTTCCAGTATGCGGCCGGTTCCGGTTCCGAGGTCCACCAGCGTTTTGATCCGCGCCGGCCCAATTATGCTGAGCATGGCGTTTTCGACGTCTTCTTCGCGGATGTGGAGGGAGCGCAGTTTTTCCCAGTTTGCGGCGTTGCTGCTGAAGTAGCTCGCCGCCAATTCCGCCCGCTGGTTTCTGATTGATTCGAGGCGGGTCAGATCGCGCATGAGCGCCTGATCCAGCGCTGGCAGCATATCGACAATGGCGCGCGACAAGGCGCCCCCCAGGCCTTCTTCGCGCAGGCGAAACAGCACCCAGTTGCCTTCCTTGTGACGCGACACAAGCCCCGCTTCGACCATGAGCTTCAGGTGCCGGCTTACCCGCGGCTGGCTTTGCCCCAGGACCTGCGTGAGCTCGCTGACGTTGAATTCACCGTGTGAAAGAACAAATAGAATGCGGACGCGCGTTGATTCTGCGACGGCCCTCAGTCCAACCAGCAACTCGTCCATCAGATTCACCTCTTAGTTTAAACATAAACATATCCTTATATGGAATTCAATAGGTGTGCTAGGCGCAGATCGCGGGATTGTCTGGAGGAATTTCGCGCTTACATATGACCGTTCTTGCTTTTTTCATACTTTCATTGCGTAGTAGCGAAGCTCGGGCAAAGTTGGTATGGGCACTGTCGGCTTGTTAGGAGGAATCATGGCAGGAACAAAAAAGCGTCAGTTCACGCGGCGTGAATTTGCGGCTTTGTTTTTGGGTGTTGTGGCTTTTGGCAAATCAGGCCTGGCGCGGGCGGCGCTGGATCCGGCGGAGGATTATGTTGACCGGATTGCCGGTGAAGTGATGGATCTGGCGAATGGATCGGCTCGCGGCAATGCGCTCAAGTCCAAATTCGCCAATGTCCTGAACCGTTACATCAATTTGCGCACAATCGCGAATTTCGCCTTGGGCCCCTACCAAAAACGACTGCCCCAGCGTGAGCGGGACGAATTCTACCGGCTTTTCGGCAATTACGCAGCGGCTTTGTTTGTCTACTACGTTGAGGATTTCCGCGGGTCTGACCTGGATATCATCTCGAACACCCAGCAGGGCAAATTCACGACGATTGCAAGCGCCATCATCTTAAGGGGCGGGGGCCGAGAGCAGGTCAAGTGGCGCCTTGTTCAGACAAGCGGCGGCTATAAGATCAGCGATATCAATATCAAGGGCGTGTGGCTTACGATTGCCACAAAAAAGCGCTTTAGCGAAGTGCTTAACCGGTCTAAAGGTGATTTTGGAGTTCTGTTCGCCGAGCTCAAAGAAGCCGAAACGTGGTGATCACGTTTTAGTTGGCGGGGTTTTCATGATCCCTCAACCATGCTGGCCCAATTGATATTTTTTGGATGTTCGAATTATGATTTCACGCCGCTCCCTGTTGGGTTTGTTTGCCGTTTTCACAGCTTCACCGGCGTTGGCGGCTGATCATCCTTCAATCACATTCATGCACAAGTTCGGCAAGGAAATGCTGAACGCGCACCGCCACGGCACAATTGGCAAGTTTGAGAATGTCATCGATCAATATTCGGATGTCGCCGGGATATCCAATTACTCGCTGGGCCAGTTCAAGCCGGCGCTCAAGGCCAGCCAGCGCGAAAAATATTATCGCGGCGTGGTTACGTTCATGGCGCGTTACTTCGCTGAGCAATCGCGCGAGTATGAAGTCGCCAAATACGAGATTGGCGAAGCCAAGGTGGATGACAACAAGGATGTTGTTGTTGAAAGCAAAGTGTACCTGCTCAAGGGCCAGGTCTATAGCGTGAAGTGGCAGCTCAAGTGGATCGGGGGGCGCTACAAGGTCGCCGATGTGAGGGTCATGGGCTTTTCACTGACTTACCTGCAGCGCGGGCTGTTCACATCCTACCTGTCCAAGCGCAAGGGCGACATCAGCCAATTGGTGGCGGCGCTCACCCGCTGAAAGTTTTCGGACCATTTCAAACCCCTTGGAGCCCTTGCCGTCATTGCGTTTCTATCGTTGACTTGTTCAGGCCATGGCCCGCGCCCCTGAAACTGTTGCAATTTTGGGGCTGGAGGGGCATATCACGAGCCATGGAACAGGAACTTATAAAACCGGATAGCGCCCCAACAGGCTCATCCCAAGCCTTCAGCCCGCTGGGCTGTTTTATCGCGGCGTCGGGAGTAACCCTGCTGGCATTTTGCCTCTGGGGCGCTGCCGCGGTGACGACGGTTTGGGCCTTTTCCAAATTGCTGGGGCTGCCGGATATGCTGGCCAACGGACTTATGGTTTTGAGCTTGGTGCCTGCCATTGTTGCAACGATCTGGACGGCGGGCAGGGCATGGCATGTGGAGCGCCGCCTGGCGCAGCACCAGGACATTGATGTTCCGGTATTTGATTTGTGGCACTACTTCAAGAAAGCCTCATAGCAGTTTTGGCATGGCGGACTTATCCGCAAAACCCGGGTAAACATGTCTATTTGGACCCGCATCACTGAGGCGCTTGCCCTCGTTGGAGATTTGATTGGCGACTTTCTGGCAAAGTTGGCGCAGTCACGGATCAAAGCGCCGGAGAAATCCATTGGCTTCACGATTGGCATGATTGCGCTGGGCGCAAAGATGGCCAAGGCCGATGGCGTTGTGACGCTTGATGAAGTGACCGCTTTCAAGCGCGTGTTCCGCGTTCCCCAATCTGAACTGGCGGCGGTTGCCAGAGTGTTCAACCTGGCAAAGCAGGATGTCGCGGGTTACGATTCCTATGCGCGCCAGATCGCCAAGCTGTTTCACGCCAAGGCCCTGATTCTTGAGAATGTCATGGACGGGCTCTTTCATATCGCCAAGGCCGATGATGTGATTCATCCGGCTGAACTGGTTTATCTCGAAAATGTGGCGTTGCAGTTCGGATTCGGGCTGGATGATTTTGCCCGGATCAAGGCGCGGCATGTGAGCGGCGGCATTGACGACCCCTATCTCATCCTTGGCGTTGAGAGATCGGCGGAGCTCGCGGCAATCAAAATCCATTACCGCAAGCTGGTGCGCGACAATCATCCGGACAAGCAGATCGCGGCCGGCGTGCCAAAAGAGATGGTTGTTCTGGCCACCAGCAGATTGGCGCGGATCAACGCGGCCTATGAGAAAATCCTGAAAGAACGACCGTCATGATTCGATCTGGGCTCGCCTCCCGGTTTGTGCTTTCGCCGAATGTTGGGCCGCGCCGCGATAATCAGCGGCCAGACATGCTTCTTCTGCACTATACCGGCATGGACGACACCGAGAGGGCCTGCGAATGGCTGTGCGATCCCAAGTCTGGAGTTTCGTGCCACTATCTGATTGATGAGCGGGGGGCGATTACCCAGATGGTGGATGAGGGGTTGCGGGCTTGGCATGCCGGGACTTCCTCCTGGAAGGGTGACGACGACATCAATTCATGCGCGGTTGGCATTGAAATTCAAAACCCTGGCCACGCCGCCGGCTATCCGGACTTTCCGCAGGCGCAGATGATGGCGGTCGTCGCCTTGTGCCGGGAGGTTGTTGCCCGCCATGGCATTCAGGGTTCCCGGGTTTTGGCCCATTCAGATGTGGCGCGCCCTGCGCAAAACCGACCCGGGCGAAAAATTTGATTGGTCGCTGTTGCATGCCCAAGGCATTGGTCATTGGGTTCAACCAGAACCGGTAGCCGGCGGTCCGTTTCTCCAATTGGGGGACACCGGCCAATCCGTTGAAGCCTTGCAGGCTTTGTTTAAGAAATATGGATATAGCATTGAAATCAATGGCACTTATGACGCGCTTACGCAGGCGGTTGTCAGGGCTTTTCAAAGGCACTTTCGGCCGGCCCTGGTTGATGGCGTCGCCGACACGTCAACAGTTGCTACCTTGCATCGCCTGCTGACCGCCTAGGGCTTCCGGGGCCAGGAATTGGGACTGTGACGACGGCTGAGATTCGACAGAAATCATGGGTAGGTGATTTTTTGCTGCGGTGGGGCGATCAGGAATGGCTAATTTTGACGACCCGCCACAGTGTTAAGAGCTTGAATTTTAACCAGTATTGTTAATTATTGAGGCCCGAGCAAATGCTTTACAAGTTGTAAATTGTTTGATAACATTTGGTTTAATTGTTAGGCGTGGGTAAATGCGCCACGGGCCGTGATTCGAGTGAGGCAAATAACTCGAATATGTCCCCTGATAATTGCAAGTGATGCGGCTCGACGGCGCGGGTCCAATGGTGGAACAAGATGTTCGCCGGTGGACTTGAAGAAAAGATTTGAACTGACGGGCAACAGACTGGGCAAAGGCGTCAATCATGGGCTATATTTCATTTGTCGGCGGGACAACCAGAGCGTTGACCCTTGATGTGAGTGATCGCAGCGCGATCGATACGGCGCAAGCAGATGGAAAATCCGCCCAGGCGGCGAGGGAAAGACTTTCTCAACTATTGGAAAGCGCCCGCATTGGTTTGGGCCGTGGCGATCACCTTGCGATGATCGCTATTGCGATCGGCTTTTACCAGCTGGTCGAGTCTTACAAAAGATATTTGGAATTGGTTCCCCCGTCGACGGACCCCGATATTGCAGGCCGTGCGGAGGCCGACCATGTGATTGGCGCCGCTGATGATGACATTGGCCTCGCCGAGGCTGCGCCGGATGAATCGGACGGAGTGGAAAATACGGAGATTCCCACCACGGACGCCGGGGAGCCCACGGGTTCAATTGCGACCGAATCAACAGAGCCTGTCGAGCTGCAGGCAAGCGGGTCCGGAGTCGCCAAATTTGACGGCGCCGCAATCCTCGGCGTGGCGCCCATAAGTGTTGAATTCATATTCGATTCAGGCAGCACAACGCGAATGCTGCTGGGTGGCACGGGCGATGATGTGTTGATCGGCGATGCTGGCGACAACATTCTGATTGGCGGCGCAGGCAATGACATTTTGATCGGTGGCGCCGGCGATGATGTTCTGATCGGCGGCGCAGGCAATGACATTTTGATCGGTGGCGCCGGCGATGATGTTCTGATCGGCGGCGCAGGCAATGATCTTATTGACGGCGGCGTTGGCCAGGATACAGCGGTTTTTGAGGTAGACACCCTATCAGCTGATTTCAGCCACACGGATTCGGGCGAAATCGCAGTTACTTATGTCGCGCCAGACATGGCAGGCTCGCCAGTTCAGGAAATGAACATTATTGTGAACATTGAAACCGTCATGTTCTGTGACGGTGTGCGCAATATCGATGGCACAGTAGGCGCGAATGCTGACGACGTGATCGTGGCAACTGAGCAGTCCGATCTCGTTCTTGGCTTTGACGGTGACGATGATCTTGACGGGGGCGACGGCGACGATGTCGTGATTGCCGGTGATGGTGATGACACGTTGTCGGGCGGCGATGGCAAGGATATCCTGGTCGGTGGCGATGGCGCCGATGTGTTCCGCATCGAGTTGGACGAAGACGACGGAGATCTTGAGGCAGTCAGGGATATTATTTACGATTTCGTGCAGGGCGAAGACAAGATTGACCTGAGCGGCATTATCGCAGCCTTCCCAGAAACATTCAGCAACAATGAGGGTTTTGAAGATGCCCTGATGATGAGCGATAGCGCTCTGCTCATGATTGACGTCTCCGATGACGATCAAATCACCTTCTACTGGATTGACGACGCAGATGATATTTACGACAGGACAATTGTCAGCGGCCATGGCAAGGGCAAAGGCAGCGACAACGACAACAGCGGTAATGACTTCCAGTTCGAGCTGCACGGTCATCACTACCTGGCATATGATGATTTCATTGTTTGACCCTTGATCAAACTTGATTGAATCTGCTTAAATTGGCTTCCCCCGTCAGTGACACTGGCGGGGGTTTTCAATTGTGGGTCGGGTGGCATGGACGCAGATGTAATCATTTTCAATGGCGCTGTTCTCACAATGCAAGATGGCATGGCGCGCGCGGAGGCGGTTGCGCTGCTGGGCCGCGACATTCTCAAAGTTGGCACTGACAACGAAGTGAAAGCGCTGGCTGGCCCGAAGACGCGGGTCATTGACGCCAAAGGCGGCACCGTCATGCCGGGCTTCATCGAATCGCACATGCATCTCTTCGCGGGCGCCGGCGAGCTTGATAACCTCAATCTGCAGGGTGTGCGTGGTTTTGAAGCCCTAGCGCAGGCCGTGAGCGCCTATGCTGCGGCCCGGCCGGGCGATTATCTGCTCATTGGCAATCAGGCGGATTACACCATCATCTCAGAAATCGAGTCTCTCACGCGCCATCACCTTGATCGGATTCTGCCGGACCGGCCGCTCTTGCTGTTCTCGCCCGATCATCACACGGCCTGGGCCAATACAACGGCGCTGGCGCGGGCTGGCATTTTGTCAGGCAAGGTTGTTGGCGCTGGCAATGAGGTTGTGATGGAGGCGGGTGGATTTGCCTCAGGAGAGCTTCGGGAGAGCGAGGCGATCAGCCTGGTCATGAATTTTTCACCCTCGGGCAATCGGGATCGCCTGGGAATGATCACAGGCGGCGAGCCGGAGCCCTATCCGGATGCAGCGCAGTTTGCCCATGACCTGGCCGTCATGAGGCGGGGATTGGACCACTGCGCCAGGCACGGCATCACCAGCATCCACAACATGGATGGCAATCTTTACACACTCGAGCTGCTGGCGGAATTGGATCGGCGCGGTGAATTGCCGTGCCGTGTCATGGTGCCGTTTCACTTCAAAAATTTCATGACAGTTGAGGCGCTGGAGCGCGCCAGCACCATGGCCAAGGCTTACAATGGCGAGAAACTCAAATCGGGCTTGGTGAAATTCTTCATGGATGGCGTACTCGATAGCTGGACCGCGGTCATGCTCGATGACTATGCGGATCGCCAGGGCTGGCGGGGCGAACCGCTGTTTTCGGCAGAACAGTTCAAGAAGCTGGCGGTTGAGGCCGATCGCCGGGGGTTGCAGATCGCGGTTCATGCCATCGGCGACGGCGCGGTTCGGGCCGTGCTGGATGGCTATGAGGAAGCGGCGCTGGTGAATGGCAAGCGCGATAGCCGGCACCGGGTGGAGCATATAGAGGTGGTGCATGGCGATGACATTCCGCGCTTTGCATCCCTTGGCGTCTTGGCCTCCATGCAGCCGCCCCATCCGCCGGGCAATCATGGGCTGCCGCTGGAACCGACCATTTCGCGCATTGGAAAGGCCAAGTGGCATTTGGCTTATGCCTGGAACACCTTGCGGGCCGAGGGCGCGCGGCTGGTATTCGCTTCGGACTGGCCAGTGTCGGATATCAATCCCGTGCGTTCGATCCAGTCAGCGATGATCCGCAAGAAATGGAGCGATGATTTGCCTGATCAGCGCCAGACCCTGTCGCAAGCCTTGGGCTCCTATACGCGAGAGGGGGCCTATGCAGAATTCGCCGACGGCAGGAAGGGGCAATTGAAGGAAGGATTTCTAGCTGACATCGTGATTTTGTCGGCTGATCTTGAACATGCCGCAGTCGAGAATTTACATGAGGTTCGCCCGGTAACGACAATCTGTGACGGGATTATCACCTATCAGGCTTGAGACAGGTTGACGGCGGGGGGATTGCGGCTTACCTGACGGGTGTCAGTCGGCTGGATGGCCGCTCTTGCGAGGCCCGAAAGGGCGCAAGGGAGGAAAGTCCGGGCTCCACGGAAATACGGTGCCGGGTAACACCCGGCGGGGGCGACCCCAGGGAAAGTGCCACAGAAACAAACCGCTAACGGATTCGTCCGCAGCAAGGGTGAAACGGTGCGGTAAGAGCGCACCGCATGGTCGGCAACGATTGTGGCAAGGCAAACCCCACCGGGAGCAAGACCGAATAGGGGTGGTATGGGCGAAAGCTCAGGGCTGTTTTCGGCTCACTGCCCGGGTAGGTCGCGCGAAGCATTCAGCAATGAATGCTCCAGATGAATGGCCGTCCAAGGCGGGAAACCGCCGGGACAGAACCCGGCTTATAGGCCGACTGACATTTCTGTGGCCAAAAGCGTCGAATTTGAAACTATTTGTTAATGTTCCCGGGGGCAATGTCGGCAAATGTTAACGACTTGTTCACTGTGATTTTCAACCTGAATGAACTCAGAAATTGGCCAGTCTCCGGCGTCTCATGTTCCCGTCATGCTTGGCGAGGTTTTGCGGGCGCTTGTGCCCAAGGCCGGTGGCATCTATGTGGACGGAACGTTTGGGGCGGGCGGGTACACACGGGCGATTTTGGAAGCCGCAGATTGCCGCGTCGTGGCAATTGACCGTGATCCTTCCGCGGTAGCCGCCGGGCAGGGGATGGCGGCCAAATTTGACGGAAAGCTCGATATCATTGAAGGCCGCTTCAGCGCCATGACCGAACATCTCGCAAGCCTTGGCATAAGCAAGGTCCAGGGCGTTGTTCTGGACGTTGGTGTTTCATCCATGCAACTTGATCAAGGCGCCCGCGGATTTTCATTCATGCGCGATGGGCCGCTGGATATGCGCATGTCCCAGTCCGGGCAATCGGCCGCCGATGTGGTCAATCAGTCGGCGCCGGAATTGCTGGCGAAGGTTATTTTCCTGTTTGGCGAGGAACCGCGCTCGCGGGCGATCGCCAAGGCCATTGTCGGGCAGCGGGCCGTGGCGCCGATCCTGACAACGCTTGATTTGGTGAAGGCCATTGAGAAAGCCACCGGACCGCAGCGCGCCAAGGATCGCACGCATCCGGCGACGCGCACGTTTCAGGCGCTGCGTATCTATATCAACGCGGAACTGGACGAACTCATTGACGCGCTGCATGAGGCCGAGCAGGTTTTGGACGCGGGCGGCAGACTCGTCGTGGTGAGTTTCCACTCACTTGAAGATCGCATCGTGAAGCGGTTTCTGACCATGCGGTGTGGAAAAACTCCGGAGGTTTCACGCCATATGCCGGGAACCCTTGAGCAGAAGCCGCCGAGCTTCGAGCTGCTGTTCAAGGGACATCTGGAAGCCCATGAGGAGGAGTGCAATCTCAATCCAAGATCGCGCAGCGCCAAGCTTAGGGCGGGGGTTCGCACCGGAGCGCCAGCATGGCCAGATTCACGCCATGATCTCGGAATTCCCAGAATAGAAGGGAGCCACCGCTGATGCACAAGATTTTCAATGCCTGCCTGGTCATCGCCGTGCTCATCTCAGGTTTCTTCCTGTATTCGCTGGAGCATTCGACACGAGGCCTTGAACGGCAGACTGTGAAAACACAACTGCGCATTCGAGAGGAGCTTGAGCTGATCAAAGTGTTGAGCGCTGAATGGGCAAGCCTCACGCGGCCAGCCCGGCTGCAGAAGCTTGCGGAGGAAAACCTGCAGCTTAAGACCGTTTCGGCCATGCAGTTTGTGACGGAGGGCGAACTTGCGTCGCATGTGCCGGCGGAACCCGTCATTATGCTCAATGAACACGGCAAAGATCCCATCGGTGAAATTCTCAATGGCAACTGAGGGATTGGAAAATCGATTGAAAGGGCCAGCGAAGCTGGCAGGGCAGAATCGCATTCGCCTTGTAGTCATCGGCTTTTGCGTGGCCTTTTTCGCAATCGCCGCGCAATTGGCAAATCTCACCATTCTCAGGACCGGCAATGCCGTTGAGGATGCGCTGGCGGAACATCAGCCGCGAATTCCGCGGCCGGATATCATCGACCGGAATGGCGTGGTGGTCGCCACGGATATCGCGGTTGCATCGCTTTACGCGGATCCGCGGAAAATTCTGGATGTGGAGGAGGCGGTTGAAAGCATCACGGCCATCATTCCAGAGCTTGAAGCGAAGGCGTTGCGAGCAAAACTCACGCAGCCCAATCGCGCATTCGTCTGGCTCAAGCGGCAGGCCAGCCCGGAGGAGCGCGATGCGGTCTATAATTTGGGAATTCCGGGCATCGGGTTCGTGAACGAGCGGCGACGGGTCTATCCACTGGCCAGGCTGGCGGCCCACACAGTGGGCTACGTGGACCTCGACAGCGTCGGCACGGCGGGCATCGAGAAGTATCTTGATGACCAGGGCGCGCTTTACACCGCCTCGCTGGCAGACCCGGCCACGCAGACGGCAAGCCCGGCCCAGATTTCGACCGATACGCGGGTGCAATTTGCGTTGACCGACGAGATCGAGAAAGCGGTCAAGAAATTCAATGCCATCGCCGGCGGCGGCATTGTGATTGACATCACAACGGGTGAAATCGTGGCTTTGGTTTCGCTGCCGGACTTCAACCCCAATCAGGAAGACAAGAAATTCACCAAGCAGCAAGCCAACATGATGACGAGCGGCGTCTTCGAGCTTGGCTCGGTCATCAAGGCGGTGACGTTCGCCATGGCCTTCGATTATGGCGTCACCGATCTCAACGGCAGCTATGACGCAACCCATCCGCTGGTGATCGGCAATGCTTCGATCAGCGATTACCACGCGCAGAAGCGGGTTTTGACAGTGCCGGAAGTTTTCACCAATTCTTCCAACATTGGCACGGCGAAGATGGCGCTCGAAGTAGGCCTGGAGGGGCATCAGGAATTCCTGCGCCGGGTTGGCCTGTTTGACCGGCTGACGACCGAGGTTCCGGAGAGCGCCAAACCGCTCCTGCCGAAGCAGTGGAGCAGGCTTGCCACAGCGACGGCGGCATTTGGCCATGGTTTCGCCGTGCAGCCGCTGCAAGGAATTTCGGTGATTGGTGGGTTGCTCAACGATGGCGTCATGACCGCGCCTACATTTCTGAAGCGGGATGTGGCGGAGGCGGGGGTTTTGGCAAAGCGCATCGTGAAGCCGGAAACCAGCGAGAAGATGCGTTACCTGTTCCGCCTCAATGTGACCGATGGCACAGCGTCAAAGGCCAATGTGGCCGGCTACCGGGTCGGCGGGAAAACCGGCACGGCAGAAAAAGTGGTCAGCGGGCGGTATGTCCCGGACAAATTGCTGAATTCGTTCATCGGGGCGTTTCCGATGGATGCGCCGCGCTACGCCATTATTGTGATGCTGGATGAGCCGAAGGCCACATCCGAGACCTTTGGCTTTGCGACGGCGGGCTGGAATGCGGTTCCGACGGCTGGAAAAATCATCGAGCGGATTGCCCCGCTGCTGGGTGTCGCGCCGAAATTCACGCCGGAAGAACTTGAGAAGCTGGCCAGGAAATGACCGCCACCTTGGCAAGGCTTGTGGCGCCTGATGTTCGGCTTTCCGATGCCGCGGCTTCGCTGCCGATTTCGGGGCTGACGGCGGACAGCCGGGAGGTGAAGGCCGGATATTTGTTTGCGGCCTTGCCTGGGACCGTTGTTGATGGCGCGAGATTTATTGATCAGGCGTTTGAGCGGGGGGCCGTGGCTGCGATTGCCGCCAAGGGGGCGTACAAGGGCTCCTGCCTCGTCATCGAAACCGCGAATCCCCGGCAGTTGTTCGCCAAGGCAGCGGCGCGGTTTTTTGGCAAGCAGCCTGATCTCACGGTTGCGGTGACGGGCACCAATGGCAAAACGTCCGTTGCGTCTTTTGTGCGGGAAATTTGGCAAGCCATGGGATTTCGCGCGGCGAGCCTCGGCACAGTCGGTCTGGTTGGCCCTGATGCCAGTGAATCCCTCTCGCATACGACGCCCGACCCGGCGCAGTTGCATGGAATGCTGGCGAAGCTTTCCGAGGACCACATTGAGCACTTGGCGCTGGAGGCTTCGAGCCACGGATTGGCGCAGTTCCGGCTTGATGGCGTCCGGTTCTCAGCGGCAGCTTTCACGAATTTAACACGCGACCATTTGGATTATCACGGTTCGGCTGAAAACTACTTTGACGCGAAGATGCGCCTGTTTGAGGAACTGCTGCCTGCGGGCGCGCCGGCTGTCATCAACGCGGACACACCCTATGGCGCTGAAGCGATCAAGCGGGCCGGGAGTCGTGGCCTGAAGATTTTCACTGTTGGGAAACTGGGGTCTGGCCTCAAATTGCTTGCCAGCAGGCGGGAAGGCTTTGGCCAGCATCTGGACGTTCAGGGACCGCAGAAACGCCACTCGGTTTATTTGCCCCTGGTTGGAGAGTTTCAAACATCAAATGCTTTGGTCGCGGCTGGCCTGGTGATCGCCACGGGTGGCGAAGAGACCATGGTGCTGCATGCGCTGGAATCGCTGCATGGCGCCAAGGGGCGGATGGAACTGGTGGGTAAAAACAAAGCAGGCGCGCCGGTTTTTGTGGACTATGCCCACACGCCGGATGCGTTGGAGAACGCCATCACCTCGCTGCGGCCCTACACGGATCGAAGGCTCGTTGTGGTTTTTGGCGCTGGCGGCGACCGCGACAAGGGCAAGCGGCCGTTGATGGGAGCCGCCGCCGCCAAATACGCAGATATCAAGGTCGTGACCGATGATAATCCGCGCACGGAGGATGCAGGCGCCATTCGCGCCGAGATCATGGCGGCGTGTCCGGGGGCCATGGAAATCGGCGATCGGGCGAAGGCGATATTTACGGCGGTTGAGGGAATGGCCGCTGGCGATGTCTTGCTGGTGGCGGGCAAAGGCCACGAAGAAGGCCAAACTGTTGGGAAGGTTGTTATTCCTTTCAGCGACCAAGAGGCGGTGCGCGCGGCAATTCAGGGAAAAGCCTATCATGGCTGATCTGCCACTTTGGACCGTAGACGAACTTGTTGCGGCAAGTGGCGGTGAAATCATTGGCGAAGTGAAGCTGCCGCTCAATGGTGTTTCCATTGATACCCGCACGATCGCTCCAGGCGATATATTTGTGGCGATCAAGGGCGATGTTCATGACGCCCATGATTTTGTTCCGAACGCGCTGGCGCAGGGCGCCGGGCTTGCCATTGTTTCCCGCACCAGCGATGAGATGAAAGCCGCCGGGCCATTGCTGGTTGTGGCGAATGATCCACTTGAAGGCCTGGAGAAAATCGGCCGGGCGTCCCGGGCGCGGTCGCTTGCCAAAATCGTCGCGGTGACCGGCAGTGTTGGCAAGACCAGCAGCAAGGAAATGCTGCGCGTGGCGCTCTCGGCCTCTGGACTTACCCATGCTTCCGTGGCGTCCTTCAACAACCATTGGGGCGTTCCCCTGTCGCTCTCCAGAATGCCCCGGAACGCCGCTTATGGGGTGTTTGAAATCGGCATGAACCATGCCGGCGAAATAACTCCGCTGGTTGGAATGGTGAGGCCCCATGTGGCGATCATCACCAATGTGGCGCCGGTGCATATCGGCAATTTCAATTCGATTGAGGAAATCGCCGATGCGAAAGCGGAAGTATTGAGCGGTGTTGACTCCAATGGCGCCGCCATTCTCAATCGGGACAGCCCCTTTTTTGATCGCCTGGCCGCGGTTGCGAAAGGTTTTGGAATTCAAAATGTCATAAGCTTTGGGGCACATGAGAAAGCCGATGTGAGGCCGGAGCGGGTCGTGCACCATGCAATGTGCAGTTGCGTGACAGCTGACCTGATGGGCGAAAAACTGATTTACAAGCTGGGCATGCCCGGCGAGCATATGATGCTGAACAGCCTCGCGGTGCTTGCGGCCGCGAAGCTATTGGGGGCCGACTTAGCCCGCGCGGCCTTGGCGCTCGTCGCAGCGGAAGCGCCAAAGGGCCGGGGTGTTCAGCACCGGCTCGAAATTGACGATGGAGAATTCCTGCTTATTGATGAAAGCTACAATGCCAACCCCTTGTCCATGGTTGCCGCCTTGCGCTTGCTGGAGCGCGCCAAACTTGGCAAGGGCGGGCGGCGCATCGCTGTTCTGGGCGACATGCTGGAGCTTGGCGATCATGGCCCTGGCCTTCACGCGGGGCTTTCCAAGGCTGTAGACGCCCACAATGTGGATGTTCTATATGCGGCGGGGCCTCTCATGGCGAATCTCTGGGAAAACACCCCCACCAATCGACGCGGGGCCTATGCCAATACTTCGGCGGAACTTCGGGACAATCTTCTTAGTGGCTTCAGGGCGGGCGATGTTGTGATGATCAAAGGTTCGCTTGGCAGCCGCATGGGGCCCCTGGTCGAGGCAATCAGGGCGCGGTTTGCGCCGGTGGAGAGGGACATCTAGGGAATGCTTTATCTTATTCTGATCAGCCTCACGGACGACGTTTCGGCGCTCAATGTGTTCCGCTATCTAACCACCCGCACCGGCGGCGCGGTGCTCACGGCATTGTTTTTCATTTTTGTTTTTGGCCCCCGCATAATCGCCTTGCTAAAGGTGAAGCAGGGGCGGGGGCAGCCGATTCGCAGCGATGGTCCGCAGCGCCACATTCTTGAAAAGCAGGGCACGCCCACCATGGGCGGCCTCATGATTTTGTCCGGCGTATTTGTGGCCACTTTCCTGTGGGCCGACCTCAGCAACCTTTATGTGTGGGCGGTTTTGTTTGTGACGCTGGGCTTTGGGGCCATTGGTTTTTATGATGACTTTCTGAAAGTCACGCGCTCCACGACCAAAGGGTTCTCGGGCAAAGCCCGGCTTGGCCGCCGAGTTCGTGATCGCGGGAATAGCAGTGGTCTGTTTTATGTGGATCGGTGAAAAGCCTCTATCGAGTTCGTTGGCAGTTCCGTTTTTCAAGGATGTGCTCCTTCCGTTTGGCTCACTGTTTATCATTGTCGGTGTGCTGGTGATCGTAAGCGCTGGCAATGCTGTCAACATCACTGATGGCCTTGACGGTTTGGCGATTGTGCCGGTGATGATTGCGGCAGCGAGCTTTGGGTTGATCGTTTACCTTGTGGGCAATGCGGTTTTTGCGGAATACTTGCAATTGCACTTTGTGAAGGGGTCGGGTGAGCTCGCGGTTATCTGTGGCGCGCTGGTTGGCGCGGGCCTGGGTTTTCTGTGGTTCAATGCGCCACCCGCGATGATTTTCATGGGCGATACGGGATCGCTGGCGCTAGGCGGCGCACTGGGCGCAATTGCGGTGGCGGTGAAGCATGAACTGGTTCTTGGGATCATTGGCGGGCTGTTTGTGCTCGAAACGGTTTCTGTCATCGTGCAGGTGGTTTCGTTCAAGATGACAGGCAAGCGGGTGTTCGCCATGGCGCCATTGCACCACCATTTTGAGCAGAAGGGCTGGAAGGAAGCGACGATTGTCATCCGCTTCTGGATCATTGCCTTTGTGCTGGCCATCATTGGCCTGTCGACACTGAAGCTCAGGTAGCCCCAATGTTTCCGGCAAGGACTTTCAATGGCAAGCGGGTTGGGCTGTTTGGCCTTGCGCGTTCTGGCACGGCGTGCCGGGAAGCCTTGCGCCTTGGGGCGCCGAGGTCTTTGCCTGGGATAATTCACCCGCTGCGGTGGAGTCCGCCGGTTTTCCCGCAACTGATTTGCGCGAAGTTGATTTCAAGTCGCTGCACTGTCTGGTTCTGAGCCCGGGCGTTCCGCTCACTCATCCAGAACCGCATTGGACAGTCATTAAAGCGAAGTCGGCGGGACTTGAAATTATTGGCGACACCGAAGTGTTCCAGCGGGAGTTGGCGGGCAGCGGCGCCCGCATGGTGGCGGTTACTGGCACGAATGGCAAATCGACGACAACGGCGCTGATCGGGCACATTTTCAAGGCCAGTGGGCGCGATGTGGATGTTGGCGGGAATATCGGCACGGCGGTTTTTCTCATGCGGCCGCCCGTGAAAAACAGGATCTATGTTCTTGAGCTCTCGTCTTTCCAGATTGATTTGATGCCGGGTTTGAAACCCGATGTGGGCATTCTGATAAATCTGACGCCTGATCATTTGGATCGGCATGGCACGATGGAGAACTATGCGGCGGTCAAGGCCCGCATGTTTGCCAAGCAGAGGATGGGCGATACAGCGATGATTGGCGTCGATGACGCCTGGAGCGCTGCGATTGCAGGTGGCATCGACAATGCTTCCGATGTGCGGAGAGTTTCGGTTGTTCACACCCTGGATGACGGGGTATTTTTCACCCGGGGCATTCTGGTTGATTGCCGGAAAGGCAAGGAGGTGGCACGCCTTGATCTGCGTGGAATGCCCGCCCTGAAAGGCATTCACAATGGCCAGAACGCCTGCATGGCCTATGGGGCCGCGCGGGCAATGGGTTTGGGTGTCGATGAAATAGCGCGGGCCATGCAAAGCTTTCCGGGGCTGGCGCACCGGATGCAGGAAATCGGCCGCCTCGGAGACGTGTCATTCGTCAATGATTCAAAAGCCACCAATGCTGACGCAGCGGCAAAGGCCTTGGCGTCATTTGACAGGATTTATTGGATTGCGGGGGGTGTGCCCAAGAGCGGCGGCATCGAACCGCTGGCAGATTTTTTTCCACGCATCGCCAAGGCCTATCTTATTGGTGAAGCGGCGGATGAGTTCGCGCGGACACTTTCTGGCAAAGTTGAATATGAAGTGTGCGGTGGATTGGATCGGGCTGTAGCGGCTGCTGCCCGCGAGGCCAAAAACGCCGTTGTGCTGCTGTCGCCCGCCTGCTCCTCATTTGATCACTACCGGAATTTTGAGGTTCGCGGCGATGCGTTTGTGAAACTGGTGTCGGCGTTGCCGGGCATAGAGATGACTATTGAAGGAGCGCATTGATGCTGGTTTCCCGAAGTGATCGTGGTCTCATCGCGAGGTGGTGGTTCACCGTCGACAGGCTTCTGCTGTCCGCCGTCCTGATCTTGATGGCCATCGGCGTGCTGGTCAGCATGGCCGCGAGTTCCGCCTGTCGCAGAACGGCTCGGCCTTAATTCGTTTCATTTCTTCAAATATCAGCTTGCATTCCTTGTGCCGGCAATTTTCACTTTGCTCGGTGTTTCATTCTTGGAGCCCAGGCAAACGCGGCGCGCTGCCTTTCTCATGTTTGGCGCGTCGCTTGCCTTGATGTTCGCGGCCCTGATTTGGGGGCCAGAGATCAAGGGCGCCCATCGCTGGATCAATCTGGGGCCTATCGGTGTCCAGCCGTCGGAAATCGCCAAACCCAGCTTTGTCGTGATGACCGCCTGGTTTCTATCGGAACATACGAAACGGCCTGACATGCCGGGGAATTTTATCGCGTACTTGTTGTTTGCTGTGTTTGTGGGATTGTTGATCATTCAGCCGGATTTTGGGCAGACGGCGCTTGTTGTCATGGCTTTCGCCGCGATGCTGCTGGTCTATGGCATACCTTGGGTTATGGTTCTTGGATTGGCGGGGCTGGGCGCGGCGGGCGTCATGACAGTCTATGCCCTTGTGCCGCATGTGGCTTCGCGCATTGACCGGTTCTTGCATCCGGACAACGGTGATACTTTCCAGGTTGATACGGCGACGACGGCGTTTGAGAATGGCGGGCTGATGGGAACTGGCCCCGGTGGCGGCGAGGCGAAGCAGATTCTGCCTGACGCCCACACGGACTTCACGTTTGCCGTCGTGGGGGAAGAATTTGGTTTTATTGCCTGCATTGTGCTGATGCTGTTATTTGCGTTTGTCGTCATGCGGATTTTGCAGCGCGCCAAGATCGAGCCGGACCCGTTTCCGGCGCTGGCGCTGAGCGGATTGGGGATAATTTTTGGATTGCAAGCGGTCATCAACATGGGCGTGAATGTTTCGCTTTTGCCAGCCAAAGGCATGACGCTGCCGCTGATTTCCTATGGCGGTTCTTCGCTTGTGGGCGTCGCATTTTCCATGGGTATGGTGCTGGCGTTCAGCAGGCGGCAAGCTGACACGTCCGCCGCTCACCCGCCATGGCAGCTGGCCAAAGCATGAAAAAGACTGTTGTTCTGGTTTCAGGAGGAACGGGCGGGCATTTGTTTCCGGCGCAGGCCCTGGCTGAGGAACTCTTATCCCGCGGCTATGTCATTCACCTCATCACCGACGAGCGTGTGGCCGATTACGGCAAAGCGTTTCCAGCCAACGGGACCCATATTGTGCCATCAGCGACTTTGTCGCTGTCCAGGCCCTGGCTGTTGCCGTCAAGGCTTTTTCGGCTGCTCAACGGTTTCATGAAAGCCAAGGCAATTCTGGGAAATCTGAAGCCGGTCGCTGTTGTCGGCTTTGGCGGCTATCCATCGTTTCCACCGGTCCTCGCCGCAGCCTGGCTCAAAATTCCAACCTGTGTGCATGACCAGAATGCGGTCATGGGCAGGGCCAACCGCGCGCTGGCCTATTTTGTCGATGCGGTCGCTTCATCATTTCCAGCACTGGCGGAACTTCCCAAAAGGGCAACCGGGAAAGTTGTTGTGACGGGCAATCCGGTGCGCCGTGTGGTGATGGAGCAGATTGCGGCGCCCTATCAAATCAGCAATGCGGACAGGATTTTCCACCTTTTGGTTTTTGGCGGAAGCCAGGGCGCCCGGTTTTTTGCCGAGTTCATGCCCAAGGTCATTGCGGAACTGCCGCGCGCGATTCTGAAAACACTGCGCCTCTCGCAGCAATGCCGCGCTGAAGATATGAAAGCGCTTAAACTTGCTTATGAAGAACTGGACCTAAAGCATGATCTGCAGCCGTTCTTCGCGGATATGCCGAAGCGGATTGCCGCAGCCCATCTGGTGATCTGCCGTTCGGGGGCTTCGACGATCGCGGAGCTTGGGGTTATCGGCCGACCGGCCATCATGGTTCCCTTGCCCCATGCCATTGACAATGACCAGTTGCGGAACGCGGAAAGTTTTGCCAAAGCGGGCGGGGGCTGGATAAAGCCGCAAGCCGAACTGGAACCTATTGAGTTCGCCGCATTTTTGACGCGATTGCGCTATCAGGAGGGTGAGCTTGTGGCGGCTGCAAAGGCAGCCCTTGGCCACGGCAAACCGGATGCGGCGCAACGATTGGCTGACCTGGTGGAAAAACTGGCGCAACCGGAGGCTGAAACGATATGAAAATGCCGCGCGATGTCGGACCCATCCACTTCATTGGAATTGGAGGCATTGGCATGAGCGGCATTGCCGAAGTCATGGCGACGCTCAACTACAAAGTCCAAGGTTCTGACCTCAGCGACAACTACAATGTGGCGCGCTTGCGGAAAAACGGCATTGAAGTTTTTATCGGCCATCAGGCGGCGAATATTGGCGCGGCCCAGGTTGTTGTGGTCTCCTCGGCGGTGAAGCCGGACAATCCGGAGCTTGTTGAAGCGCGGGCGCGATATATTCCGATTGTGCGCCGGGCGGAAATGCTGGCTGAGCTCATGCGTTTCAAGTCCTGCGTGGCGGTTGGCGGCACCCATGGCAAGACGACAACCACCTCCATTGTCGCGGCCTTGCTGGACGCCGGCGGATTTGACCCGACAGTCATCAATGGCGGCATCATCAATGCCTATGGCACCAACGCCAGGCTTGGCAAAGGCGATTGGATGGTTGTCGAGTCGGATGAGTCCGACGGCACATTCGTGAAACTTCCGGCGGACGTGGTGATTGTGACCAACATCGATCCGGAGCATCTGGATCATTACGGCAGCTTTGAAAGGGCCAAGGAAGCCTATCTGGCGTTTGTTGAAAACATTCCGTTCTACGGCTTTGCTGTCATGTGCATCGATCATCCCATTGTGCAGGAGCTGATCGGGCAGGTGAAGGACCGCCGGGTCATCACCTACGGCCGCAGCCCGCAGGCTGACTACCGGTTGCATGATCTGACCTACGACAACGCGGTGATGAAATTCTCAGTTCGCATCACAGATCGCCTGTCGGGCGCACATCAGGACATAGCGAACCTCGAATTGCACATGCCGGGCGATCACAATGCGCTCAATGCGACGTCGGCGCTCGCGGTGGCGCATGAGCTGGGCCTGAGCGCTGACAGCATCCGTAAGGGCATGAGGAGTTTCGCTGGTGTCAAGCGCCGCTTTACACGCACGGGTGAGTACAATGGAGTTACCGTGTTTGATGATTATGGCCATCACCCAGTGGAGATCGCCGCCGTTCTGAGCGCCGCGCGCAAGGTTACCAAAGGCAAGGTTGTGGCCGTCATGCAACCCCATCGCTATACCCGATTGTCGAGTCTTTTCAATGAATTCTGCTCATGTTTCAATGACGCGGATTCGGTTGTGCTGGCTCCGGTTTACGCAGCAGGGGAAAGCCCGATTGACGGCGCCACGCACTTGCATCTTGCGGAAGGCTTGCATGGACGGGGGCATCGCTCGGTATTTACAATTGATACACCGGAGCAATTGGCGCCGATCGTGCGGGGGCAGGTTGAGCCTGGTGACATTGTCGTTTGCCTCGGCGCCGGGTCCATCAGTCAGTGGGCCTATGCGTTGCCGGGTCAATTGGCTTCGCTTGGGGTTAGGGCCTGATGCCGCAGCTCGACGGAAAAGCTTTGCTCAAAAGGCTTCCGGCGGTCCGGGGGCGATTGGAAGCCAATGCGGCGTTGGCGGATTTCACCTGGTTTCGCGTAGGCGGCCCGGCTGAAGTCTTGTTCACGCCGCTGGATGAGGCAGACCTCGCGGATTTGCTGCGGGCGACGCCAAAAGATATCGCAGTCTGTGTCATTGGCGTCGGATCCAATCTACTGGTGCGGGACGGCGGCGTTCCCGGCGTGGTGGTGCGGCTGGGACGGGGGTTTTCAGAATTGAAGATTGAGCCCGGCAACCGCATTCGCGTGGGAGCCGCTGTGCCGGACGTGCGCGTCGCGAAATTCGCCTATGACAATGTTATCGATGGATTAACCTTTCTGAGAGGAATACCCGGCACCATTGGCGGCGCGTTGCGCATGAATGGTGGGGCCTATGGGGGCGAAACCAAAGATGTTGTGGTGGAAGTCCGGGGTGTCGATAGAGCAGGGAAATCGCACGTGCTGTCCAATGCTGACATGAAATATTCCTATCGGCACTGCGGTGCGGCTGACGACCTGATTTTCACTGAGGCATTGTTGCAGGGACGGCCCGGAAATCAGGCGGATATCCTCGCTGCCATGGAGAGGATCACGGATAGCCGCGAGACCACCCAGCCGATCAAATCGCGCACTGGCGGCTCGACTTTCAAAAATCCGACGGACAAGAAGTCCTGGCAGTTGATCGATGCGGCAGGAATGCGAGGTTTTGCGGTTGGCCCAGCGAAAGTTTCAGAACTGCATTGCAACTTTTTGATCAATGAGGGCGGCGCCACCGCGGCGCAGATTGAAGAACTTGGAGAAACAGTGCGCGCCAAGGTGAAGGCAAATTCGGGCGTTGTACTTGAATGGGAAATCAAGCGGATTGGTGTAGCCAATGAATAGGCGTGATCCCGGCGCCACAACAGTCGCGGTCCTCATGGGTGGCTGGTCGGCGGAGCGTGAAGTCAGCCTCTCGTCGGGCCGTGAGTGCGCAAAGGCGCTGGTGAGCGCCGGATTCAAAATTGTCGAAGTCGACGTGAAACGCGACACCATCGTTCAAGCGCTGCGGGATGCTCGACCGGACGTTGCATTCAACGCGCTGCATGGAAAATGGGGCGAGGACGGTTGCGCCTCGGCGCTGCTGGAAACCCTGCAAATACCCTATACGCATTCGGGCGTGCTGGCCTCCTCAGTGGCCATGCACAAGGAAAAATCCAAGATACTTTTCCGCGCCGCTGGCGTCCCGGTCGCTGAAAGCATATTGGTTGAGATCGAGAGGGCGGCCTCGGAGCACCCCATGTCGTTTCCCTATGTGGTGAAGCCGGTTGCCGAGGGTTCGAGCGTTGGCGTTCACATTGTGACGCACAAATCGAATGGACCCGCCTCCATCATACTGACGCAGCGCGAGCTGTTTGGCAGCCACGTGATGGTGGAACGCTTCATTCCCGGCAGAGAACTCACATGCGCCGTGATGGGTGACGCAGCGCTCGGTGTTATCGATATTGTGTCGGTTTCGGATTTTTATGATTACCACTCAAAATACGCGCTGGGTGGTTCAAAGCACATTTTGCCGGCGGATGTGCCGTCAGAAATTTACGGCAAGTGCCAGAAATACTCGATGCTTGCCCATCAAGCTCTGGGCTGCCGAGGGGTAAGCCGTTCTGATTTCAGGTATGACGACACAGCCGAGCCGGGACACGAGTTGTTTCTTTTGGAGATCAATACGCAACCTGGAATGACGGGCACATCGCTGGTGCCTGAACTTGCCAGGCATTCCGGGTTTTCTTATGAGGAGTTGGTGACATGGATGGTCAACGATGCGTCGCTCAACCGATGACGAAGCGAAATTCCCCATCCTCATTGCGGGTTCGCATCGCGGCGCGGGCTGGCGCTGTATTGTTTCTTGGCATTGCGGTTATGCACAGTGTTTCTGTGGGCGGGTATCTCAGCTATGAGGGCAGCCCGTGGCGCAAGATTCCGGGCAAACTGTCTGGCCTCGTCGGCATGGCCGCCGATGACATCAAGATTCAGGGCTTGGTTCACCAGGAACCGGAGAAGCTGCTTGCCGCACTGGGCGTAAAGCCCGGCGCAAGCCTTGTGGGTTTTGATGCGGATAAGGCCAAGCAATTGCTGGAAAATCTGGATTGGGTTGCGGCAGCAACAGTGCAGCGGCACTTTCCCAATCAGCTTGATATCTCCGTTACGGAGCGCGTCCCGTTTGCGATCTGGCAACGCGGCGGTTCATATTACGTGATTGACCAATCGGGCTCCGCCATGAGCAACGTGACACCGGGCCAAATGGATGGGTTGCTGCTGGTGACCGGCGAGGGGGCGCAATTTGCAGCGCAAGAACTTGTTAACCAACTGGAAGTTACACCTAACCTATTATTGCGGGTTAAGGCCGCGGCCCGGGTAGGGCAGCGGAGATGGAATCTCTATCTTGACAGCGGGATTACCATTCAATTGCCGGAGAAGGACGTTGAGGCGGCTTTGGCGCGACTGGATGCGCTGGATGCAAGCCAGCAACTGCTCTCAAAAGGCATCCGGAATGTGGATCTGCGGCTGTCGGGGCGCGTGATTGTTGGGGTTGCCGAGGTTGCCCCTGACCAGTCTGTGGTGAAAGTGAGCCAGTCGGACTAGGTCATGGGTTGGGGAATGATTGAGCTATGTCGCTGGTGCATTTGCATGGAAAATCTTCAGGGCGGAATTCGGCTTCTGACAGGCGGAACGTTGTTGCCGCGCTGGATATTGGTTCGTCAAAAATATCCTGCCTCATCGCCGAAGTGCTGCAATCCAAGCATCGGTTGCCAAATGGCAACGAACACAAGGCGCTCAGAATTCTGGGATTGGGCCATCAGGCCTCGCGCGGCGTTCGCGGCGGGGCCATTGTCGACGTTGATGAGGTTGAACGAGCCATCCGGTTGAGCGTCGATGCGGCTGAGCGCATGTCCCAAAAGACAATTTCCGAAGTCTATGTGAATGTGTCCGGTGGCCGCCCGCAGTCAAATTGTTATCGCGGCCAATGCGCGGTGCAAGGCAACGCTGTCGCTCCGCGCGATGTTGACGCGGTGATTGCTTCGGCTGCCGCCCACATCAATCCGGGACGCAGAACTGTGCTGCACATGGCGCCCATCCAATATCAACTCGATGATGCAAGCGGAATTTTGGCGCCGCTTGGCATGCACGGTGAAATCCTGCGTGTTGACCTTGGCGTGATCACGGTCGAGTCTTCGCAATTGCAGAATCTCGGCTTGGCCGTTGAGCGCGCGCATTTGTCGGTCGCCGACTATGTCATCGCACCCCATGCGGCTGGCAAGGCGGTGCTGGTCGAGGATGAAACGGTGCTTGGCGCCATACTCATTGAAATGGGTGGCGCCACGACTGGAATTTCGATTTTCCATGAAGGGAACCTGGTGTTTGCCGACAGCATTCCAGTTGGCGGCGCTCATGTGACCAGCGACATCGCAAGGGGCCTGCAAACCTCAATAGCCCATGCCGAGCGCATGAAAACGCTATGGGGCAGCGCGCTTGGCTCGGTCGCCGATGACATGGACTTGCTGGCGGTTCCGTTGCTCGGGGAACGCGGCATCGATACCGTCCAGAAGGTTTCGAGGGCCACTCTCACGGGCATTATTCGCCCACGCGTTGACGAGATATTTGAAATGGTATGCGACCGGCTGGAACGCTGCCCTGTGGCGCAACTCGGCGGCCAGCGATTTGTTCTTTCTGGCGGCGCCAGCCAATTGACGGGCATTCGGGAAGTGGCTTCCCTGTGGTTTGGCCGCCAGGTTCGCCTGGGCAATCCCGCGCCGACTGCGGGCATGCCGGAAGCAGCGCGCAACCCAGGATTTTCTGTAGCGCTCGGGTTGCTAACCTATGGTTTAGACCCGGATCGGCACCGCGTTGTGCCATCGCAGGTTGCGCTGAATGCCAATCACACTCGACAGAGCTATGTGAAGCGGGTTGGACGCTGGATTGCCGACAGCCTCTAAATTGGCCAGGAAATGTCGCTGTGGCGCCCTCTTTGCCGGAATTTGGCGGTATTTTGGCCGTCCTGGCCCATTTCCCCGGCATTTAAATAAATATTGATGAACTTGGTTAGCGGGCGTTAACCATTTGTTATTGTTTGAGTAAGAAAGATGGCTTCATGGGCAAACATTTGCGGAAGTCGCCATGACAATCAATCTGAACATTCCAAATCTTTCGGAGCTGAAACCACGCATCACTGTTTTTGGTGTGGGCGGGGCCGGTGGCAACGCTGTAAATAACATGATTGAAAGCCGCCTTGAGGGCGTCGAGTTCGTCGTTGCCAACACCGATGCCCAGGCGCTGCTGCAAAATTCGGCGACGCGCCGGGTTCAGATGGGCACAGCCCTTACGCAAGGATTGGGTGCGGGTTCGCAACCACAAATTGGCGCCGCTGCTGCCGAAGAAGCGCTGCCTGAAATATTGGATTATCTCGCCGGCGCACATATGGCCTTCATAACAGCAGGCATGGGCGGGGGCACCGGCACAGGCGCTGCGCCAGTGATCGCGCGCGCCGCGAAAGAACAGGGCATTCTGACAGTTGGTGTCGTCACCAAGCCATTTCACTTCGAAGGCATTCGCCGTCAGCAAACCGCAGAACGCGGCATTGAGCAACTTGCCCAATATGTTGACACGCTGATCGTCATTCCAAACCAAAATCTGTTTCGTGTCGCCAATGAGAAAACAACATTCGCCGCCGCATTCGCAATGGCTGATCAAGTGCTTTATTCCGGCGTTGCCTCGATTACCGAGTTGATGACCAAGGAAGGCCTGATTAATCTTGATTTCGCCGACGTGCGCGCCATCATGAGCGAGATGGGCCGAGCGATGATGGGCACGGGCGAAGCTACCGGCGAACGGCGCGCTATTGAAGCTGCTGAAGCCGCCATTTCGAACCCATTGCTTGATGATGTTTCAATGCGCGGCGCGCGCGGGCTGCTGATTTCAATTTCCGGTGGACCAGACCTGACACTTTATGAAGTTGATGAAGCCGCGACCCGTATCCGTGAAGAAGTTGATCCTGAGGCGAACATTATTCTGGGCGCCACATTTGATGACTCGCTTGAGGGCACGATGCGGGTTTCTGTTGTTGCAACGGGTTTGGCCCAGGAAGCTCTCAGCGGCAATTCCCTAGGTTCTATAGAGGAGCACGAGCCAGCGGCAAATCCTTCCCAGCATGGCTACACGGGCAAGGCGCAGACCGTGTTGCCAAAGCCCATCACGCCAGCACCAATGGTGCCGCGCGTACAGCCAGCCGCAGTGAAGATTCACAAGCCATTGCCAGTTGAGCCTGTCCAGCAACACCCTGAAGAAGCTTATGAAGAGCCTGCCGCGAGACAGGCTCCGCGTGGCCAGCGCATTCCGCCAATTGAGGATTTTCCGCCGATCGCCCAGAAGCAAATCGCCGCCCAGCAAAATCGCATCGAGCATATTGCCGAACATGCCGCACGCAAGAAAAAGGGCCTGTTTGAGCGTCTTGCGAATGTCGGCCTTGGCCGCAGGGAAGACCCACCACCCGTTCAGAAGGAGCCGATGATGGCATCAAGGACCGAAACTCCGGCGCCGCGCACCAAGCAAACGCGGCCTGCCGAGCCTGAGCCACAGGCCTATATTGATCCCAATCTGGATGATGATCAGCTGACCATTCCAGCCTTCCTGCGCAGGCAGGCCAACTAGGCGAATTAGGCCCGTGAATTCAAAGCCCGGCGGTCACATTTCCGCCGGGTTTCGTGCTTCTAACGCTAGGCGCTTCAAGTTTTGGCCGGGATGGGCTAGAAGACCGCGATGTGCGGGAAGCGAGAGTAGCTTAAGTATGAATTTGATCATCAGGAATATCATTGGGCTGGCGCTCTTGGCTGTGCCGCTGGCCGCCTGTTCCACGCCCAGCGTGGTCAAGGACATATTTGGCGATAGGTCAACCTCCACCAATGCGGCTTCAAGTGGCGGCGCGTTAAGTCCCGATCTGACGGGGGCGGGCGCGGGCGACCCGGTTGCGGGACTCTATAATGCCGGCTTGGACCAACTCAACTCGGGCTCCTACAAATCAGCGGCCAAGAGCTTTGCTGAAGTTGAGCGCCAGCATCCTTACTCGAAGTGGGCCACAAAGGCGCTGCTGATGCAGGCCTTCGCCAACTATCAGCGGAACTCCTATGAGGATGCCATCAACGCCGCCAACCGCTTCATCACCCTTCATCCGGGCCACAAGGATTCATCCTACGCCTACTATCTGGCGGCGCTCTCGCAATATGAGCAGATCAGCGATGTGCGCCGGGATCAGTCGGCTACAAAGAAAGCATTGGAAGCCTTGGATGAAGTCAGCAAGCGGTTTCCTGAGTCACCATATGCGGCAGATGCCGCCAAGAAGAGTGTCAAGGCCAAGGACCATTTGGCAGCCAAGGAAATGGAAGTTGGTCGCTATTATTTGAAGAAAGGTTCCTATCTTGCCGGCATCAACCGGTTCAAGACTGTGGTGACGGACTACCAGATGACGACACAGGTTCCAGAGGCCCTGTACCGCCTTGCGGAGGGTTACATGGCGTTGGGCGTTGTATCAGAGGCGCAAACCGCTGCGGCTGTTTTGGGGCATAATTATCCTGACAGCCAGTGGTACAGGGACGCTTACACCCTTGTTTCTTCCGATGGAAAGCAGCCGGTGGAAGATCAGGGGTCGTGGCTCAGCCGCGTTTTCAAGGGGGCTTAGGCCCGTCCGATTATAACCTCTCGCAAAGAGATTAGAGACTCAGCTATAGTCGCGCGATGCTGACCGCACTTTCGATACGCGACATCGTTCTCATTGAGAAACTGGACATTTCGCTGGAGGCAGGCCTCACTGTATTGACCGGTGAAACAGGCGCCGGAAAATCTATTCTGCTGGACGCCTTGGGGCTTGCTCTAGGCGGGCGTGGCGATTCAACTCTGGTGCGTCATGGGGCGCAAAGGGGTGTGGTCACAGCGGCGTTCTCCCTGGTTAAAACCCATGCTGTTTTTTCCATCCTCGCGGATCAGGGCATTGAGGCGGATGGCGAGTTGGTGATCCGCCGCATTCAGACCGCAGAAGGCCCCAGCCGGGCCACAATCAATGAGCAACCCGTGAGTTTGAACTTGCTGCGCCAGATTGCCGGGAGTCTCGCGGAAATTCATGGCCAGCATGCGGATCGCGCGTTGGTGGATGTGGCGGCCCATCGGCGCTTGGTTGATGCCTATGGCGGGCTTGATCAACAAACCTCGCGAGTCGCCAGGCTTTGGCAGGCTGTGAGCGAGGTGGCCGCTGAACTGGCGGAGCACCGCGCAGCAACGGCGCGCGCCGAAGCCGAGCGCGACTATATCGAGCATGCGGCGGAGGAATTGCGGGTGCTTGATCCGCAGGTGGATGAAGAAACCAAGCTGGCTGACGCGCGCCAATTGATGATGCATGCGGAGCAGTATTCGGCGGCGCTTACCGAGGCTGACAGTGTGCTTTCCGGCGACAGCGTAGATGCGCGGCTGAATGCGGCGCTTCGCAAGCTTGAGCGGCGCCGCGAAACAGCTGGCGGCAGGCTTGATCAGGTTTGCGCCGCCCTGGACCGGGTTCTGGTTGAGATGAACGAGGCGAGCCGGGCCTTGAATGATGCGCAGAAGTCATTCTCTTTCAATCCATCGGATCTGGAAAAATCCGAGGAACGGCTGTTTGCGCTTCGTGCGGCGGCGCGCAAGCACAAATGCACAGTCGATGGCCTGGCGACCATGCGAAGGCGGTTTGAAAGTGATCTATTGGCGTTGACCGACGGTGGGCAGCGGTTGAAGAAACTGGAAGACCAGCACAATACCGCTCTGAAGGCCTATGACGCGGCGGCTGATGATTTGAGCGCGGCGCGGAAGGCTGTGGCCAAGAAGCTGGACAAGGCGGTAATGGCGGAACTGCCACCGCTGAAGCTCGAGAAGGCGCGATTTGAAACCCAAATCACCAGTGATGCCGCCAAGCCCGGGCCACAAGGCATTGACCGGGTTGAATTTGTTGTTGCGGCTAATCCAGGCACGCCGCTTTCGCCCCTCATGAAGGTTGCTTCCGGTGGCGAGTTGGCGCGCTTTATGCTGGCGCTGAAAGTCATTCTCGCCACCAAGGGCTCAGCGCCGACTTTGATATTCGATGAAATTGACACTGGCGTTGGCGGCGCGGTGGCGGATGCCATTGGCGGGCGCCTGGCGCGGCTGGCGGAGGGACTGCAGGTTTTGGCGGTGACCCACTCACCACAGGTGGCGGCGCGGGCTGGCGAACACATGCTGATTTCGAAGATGGAAGAAGTAGGCAGCCACCGGATGGTGACGCGCGTGCAGACACTGTCGGAAAAGAGCAGGCGTGAAGAAGTGGCGCGCATGCTTTCAGGAGCGCAGGTGACTGACGAAGCGCGGGCCCAGGCTGATCGCCTGCTTTCCAGTCGGGGATAAGTTGTGGCTGAGAAAAAACCAGACCAGCTAAGTTTGGCTGAGGCTGCTGACGAGTTGAAGCGGTTGGCGAAGGAAATCGCCGAGCATGATGAACGCTACTATGCCCAGGACGCGCCAATAATTTCAGATGCCGAATATGATCGCCTGAGATTGCGAAATGCCGTGATAGAGGAGCGGTTTCCGGAACTGGTTGGGGCCTCCTCGCCGTCCAAACGCGTTGGAGCGGCGCCGCAGGAAAAATTTGGCAAGGTGCGGCACCGGGTTCCGATGCTGTCTCTCGCCAATGCCTTTGCTGAGGAGGATGTGACGGATTTTCTGGGCCGAGTTCGACGGTTTTTGAATTTGCCCGAAACCACTGAAATCGAGGTGACGGCTGAACCCAAGATCGACGGCCTCTCCATTTCACTGCGCTACGAAAGGGGCAAGCTTGCGCAGGCTGCCACGCGGGGCGATGGGGCAGAGGGTGAAAATGTAACAGCCAATGTTTTGACCATCGCTGATATTCCAGCCAAACTCACAGGTGCGGCGCCTGATATCCTCGAAATTCGTGGCGAAATATATATGTCGCACAAGGACTTCGCGGCTCTTAATGAAAAGCAACTTCAGGCAGGTGACAAGACCTTCGCCAACCCGCGGAATGCGGCGGCGGGAAGCCTGCGCCAGCTCGATTCATCAATTACGGCTTCCCGGCCCCTGCGTTTTTTCGCCTACTCCTGGGGTGAGGCGCCGGAGCTTCCCGGCGAGACCCAGTTTGACGTGGTGATGGCGTTCAAGAAACTGGGGCTTCCGGTTAACTCATTGATGAGAATATGCCGATCTTCGGCGGATCTTCTTGCGCAATATCGCGATATCGAAGAGCGCAGGGCCGACCTGGACTATGACATTGATGGCGTGGTTTACAAGGTGAACCGCCTGGATTGGCAGGAACGGCTGGGTTTCGTTTCGCGCTCGCCCCGCTGGGCCATTGCGCATAAATTCGCGGCGGAGCAGGCCACAACAGTGCTGGAAGGCATCGATATTCAGGTGGGCCGCACCGGCGCCTTGACGCCGGTGGCCAGGCTCCGGCCCGTGACGGTGGGCGGTGTGGTCGTGTCAAATGCCACGCTGCATAATGAAGACGAGATCGCCCGCAAGGACTTGCGCATCGGCGACACGGTGATTGTGCAGCGGGCGGGCGATGTCATTCCGCAGATCACATCAGTTGTTCTGGACAAGCGGCTAGCGTCTTTCAAGCCCTATGTCTTTCTCGATCACTGCCCGGCGTGTGGCAGCGCTGCCACGCGCGAAAATGACGTGGTGCGGCGCTGTTCAGGCGGGTTGATTTGCCCCGCGCAAAGGGTTGAACGGTTGAAGCATTTCGCGTCGCGCAACGCCTTTGACATCGAGGGCCTGGGCGACAAGATCATTGAGGAATTTTACAGAGACGGATTGATCCAGTCTCCGCAGGACATCTTCACCTTGGCCGCGCGCGATGACCGCTCGCTGAAAAAGTTGAAGGACCAGGAAGGCTGGGGCGAGGCCAGCGTCAAGAAGCTGTTTGATGCCATTGACCAGAGGCGCCGGGTAGCGCTTGACCGGTTTATCTTTGCGCTTGGCATTCGCCACGTGGGCGAGACGACGGCCCGGGTGTTGGCGCGGGCCTATGCTTCGGCCACTGCGTTCCGGGATCAGATGATTGCGGCTGAGCCGGGGTCCGAGGCCTTCGAAGAGTTGAACGCGCTGGATGGCATTGGCGTTGTCGTCGCCCGGTCCATCGTTGAGTTCTTTGCGGAACCCCACAATGTCGAAGTGGTGAATGAGCTGCTGAAACATGTAACGCCGACCGCACTGGCGGCTGTGCAGTCATCTTCTCCCGTATCTGGCAAGACGGTGGTTTTTTCCGGCGCTCTGGAAATGATGACTCGGGAAGAAGCGAAATCCATGGCGGAAAGGCTGGGCGCCAAGGTCGCGGGCTCGGTTTCCAAGAAAACCGACTTGCTGGTGGCGGGGCCTGGCGCTGGCTCCAAGCTGAAGGATGCTGAAAAACACGGGGTGGAAGTGATTGATGAGGCGGAATGGTTCAGGCGGGTTGGTGGCGCTTGAGACCAGCATTTCGCGCCTTGCGCAGTGGTTTTTTCGATGTTTTGCCGGTTCTTTTTGCGGTAGTTCCCATTGGTCTATTGTGGGGAACGCTTGCCGCGGGCAAGGGACTCTCGCCCCTCGAAGCCGGCCTGATGAGCGCTACAACATTTGCCGGCGCCTCGCAGTTTGTGGCAATTGAGCTGTGGCGCGATCCGGCGCCATGGATGCTGCTGTCGGTTACGGTTTTCATCGTCAATGTCCGGCACATTCTGATGGGGGCGTCCCTGTCGCGGCATATGGGCGGCATTGACCGCCGCTGGCACCCCGTGATGATGTTTGTGATGGCGGATGAGAACTGGGCATTTTCCGAGAGGCGGGCCCTCACCGCGCCGCTGACGCCCTCCTATTATTTTGGCCTTGCCGCGCCGATGTGGATTGTTTGGACGGCATCAGCAACGACTGGCGCAATCGTTGGGCGCACGCTGGGGGATCCCGCGGCCTATGGCTTTGATTTTGCATTCTCGGCCGTCTTCATTGGAATTCTCGCCGGGTTCTGGAAAGGGCCGCGCACGGGCGGCGTGTTGGGTGCGAGCGCGATTGCCGCAGTGATCGCAAAGACCTATGTGCCGGGCGCCTGGCATATTGTGATTGGCGGTATTGCTGGCGTGATTGCTGCGTTGACCCTCCACAAAGAAGACGTGCCGTGAGTCTCGATTTTCCAACGCTGCTGGCGATTGTCGGCATGGCGCTGGCCACTTATGCCACGCGGATGGGTGGACTATATCTGACGCGGGGCGTTGTGTTTCGCGGGAGATTGAAATCGGCACTTGACGCAGTGCCGCCGGCCATTCTCATGGCTGTCATCGCGCCGACCATTTTGGCAACCGGAATGGCTGAAACACTTGCCGCTGTGACTACCGCAGCCGCGGCCTTCATGCGGCTGCCGCTGATCACCACCATTATCATTGGCGTTGTGAGCGTGGTGGTCTTGCGGACGCTGCTCAGTTGAACGGAGCGCAGGCTCTTTGCAGCCACGACAACTCAGCGCCGGTGAGGTGGTCGCCAACTTCCTTCAACACCCGGGCGTGATAAACATCCAGCCAGTGCAGTTCATCTCTGGTGAGCAATTTTGTCTCGATCAGGCGGCGCTCAATGGGACAGAGGGTCAGGGTTTCAAATCCCAACATCGGGCGCTCACCGCCCTCGATATCTCTCTCGGCATGAATGAGCAGCAGGTTTTCAATGCGGATGCCGAAGGCGCCTTGCTTGTAGAAGCCAGGCTCATTGGACATGATCATGCCTGGTTCAAGAACCGTGCGATCTGACTTGTTGATGCGGGCGGGGCCTTCGTGAACAGAAAGATAAGAACCTACGCCGTGGCCTGTGCCGTGATCGTAATCGAGGCCACCGACCCAAAGGCTTTGGCGGGCCAGGACATCGATTTGCGATCCGCAGGTGCCTTTTGGGAAGCGGATGCGCGACACGCCGATCATGCCCTTGAGCACACGGGTAAAACGGTCCTTCATTTCCGCCGTTGGCTCGCCCACGATGACGGTGCGGGTGATGTCGGTGGTGCCGTCCTGGTATTGGCCGCCGGAATTGATGAGGAAAATTTCATTGATCTTCAGCGGCAGGCAGTTTTCGGGGTCTACGTGATAATGCGGAATGGCAGCATTGGGGCCAGCACCTGCGATGGTGTCAAACGAGAGGTCGAGCAGCATGCCGGTGTCTTTGCGGAAACTCTCCAGCTTTTCGGCAACTGACCATTCGGTGAGGTTGCCTTCTGGCGCAGCGGATTCCAGCCAGCAGAGGAAGCGCGACATAGCGACACCGTCGCGCCTGTGGGCAGCGCGCGCGCCTTCCTGTTCGGTCGCATTTTTTTTGGCCTTCGGCAATCGGCAGATGTCGTTTGCGTTCATAAGCTTGGAACCGGATTTTTCCAGCACGGATTTGATGCGGGCGGGCGTCCAGTTGATGTCGACCTGAACTGTTGACCTGGATTTTCCCAGCGCCTTCAATGCCGCTTCCAACTCAGCAGGCCGCTTGATGGTGACGGATTTCCTGAGGTGGGCCCGCACATCTTCGGGAAGCCTGTTCTTGTCGATGAAGAGATCAGCCTTGCCCGTCTTTTTCAGAATGGCATAGGCCAGCACGACGGGTGTGTAGGGAACGTCATGGCCCCTGATGTTGAAAACCCAGGCCACGGAGTCCGGCATTGTCAAAACAGTTGCGTCAGCCTTGCCCAGCGCCTTGGATGCCATGGCCAGCTTGTCGGCCAGGCTCTGGCCGGTAAACTGCAGGGGTTGGACAGAAAGCTGCGCTACTGGCCTGGGCGGCTGGTCAGTCCAAATGGCATCAATCGGATTACTCGTTGCGGCCTTGAGTTTGGCGCCGACTTTGGCGCAGGCGGCTGAAAATCTGTCGGCCTGATCCGCCGTCATTAGCCAGGGGTCGTAGCCCAGCACGTCGCCTTTCTTAAGATTGTTTTCAATCCATGTTGTTGGGGGTTCATCGACGAGGTGGTGTGGCGTAAACACTTTGGTATCGACCTGCTGGCGCACCTGAATGGTGTAGCGGCCATCGACAAATATGGCGCCCTTGGTCAGCGTCAGGATCGCCATTCCCCAGGAACCCGCAAATCCCGTCAGCCACTTCAAGCGCTCTGCATACGGAGCAACATATTCACCTTGGAACTCATCCTGGCGCGGAATAATAAATCCAGTGAACTTTTGTTTCTTGAGATGAATGCGAAAATCAGAAATGCGTGACTTGTTAATCATGAGTGATTCCTAAACGCTTCCACCGATTTGAGCAAAAGGAAATACTTGCATCATGCGTCAAGATGTTCCATATCAACGTGATCGAAAACTTGGGCCGGACGATTGGCCGCATCGCGTCCCCATAGGGATGTGCTTACGCAGAGACTCCTCCAACTATCGACTACATGGGTCTTTGTGCGTTGCTCACGCAATTCATCGGGACCTCACTATAACCCAACTGAAGGACGATCCCATGAATACGGGTACTGTAAAGTGGTTCAATGAGCAAAAGGGCTACGGCTTTGTTCAACCTGACAATGGAAGCAAGGACGTTTTCGTTCATATTTCCGCTGTGGAGCGCGCCGGTCTGCGCACTCTCAAAGAAGGCCAAAAGGTTTCCTTTGAAATCGTGACCGACAAGCGCACGGGCAAGAGCTCGGCTGGTAACCTGACTGCCGCTTAATCGCTAGCAAGTTATTTGCGAATTACGGTGCCCGACCTGATAGGTCGGGCATTTTTCGTTTAGATATATTGCTTTGCAGCATATTGTATTGTCTATTCATGCAAATTTGGCATGTCTTGTGACAAAAAACTTGAATTAATTTTTCATCTCTCGTTCTGGAAAGTTAACAAAAAATTAACTTATATGACGAAGTAAAGCCCAATTTTGTTGAATAATTGTCACATTTCAAGCGTATAAAATGAATTATACAGGACAGTGCGACGATTTAGAGAAAGTAAATTTAGTCATGTGTATGACGCATATCAGATGCCCCGAGTGAGCTCTGGAAACCGTCTCACTTGGCGCATATATGGATCTTGTAATGGTGCGCCGCACAATGATCAACACCTCAAAGGGTCTGGTTTAGGTTCGCTTTAGACTGGTTTTTTGAGAAGAAGGAGAATGAAAATGACGACAGTTACTTATGGCCGCGAAGCCATCCACAACATGGGAGCAAATGCTGCCCCGGGACTTATGGGCCGCGTAAAGACATATTTTGCCCGCGCCCGCGCCGAGCGCCAGCTTCATCAGCTGGACGACCGGATGCTTGCCGATATCGGCGTGCGCCGCGCGGAAATCCAAAAGATGGTTTGGGGCAACTAATCCAGCTCCCATCCGGGGCCTGCGGCCCCTGATACCAAACGCCCGGCGCGCAAGCGGTCCGGGCGTTTTCGTTTTGAAGTGAGTGTCAGGGTCGCCCAATTGTCACGGCGCAGGGTCTGGGCGTGAACGAGGCCCCGATTTCGATAGGCGGCTGAGACCCAGCGTATTTGATCAAGTGTCAGGCCCGAGAGAATGAGACTGCCGCCGGGGGCCAGAATGGAAGCCAGGCCCTGCGCAAGACTGATGAGCGGCCTTGCCAGAATGTTTGCGAAGATCAAATCGTAGGGGGCAGTGTTTGCAATCTTGCGGTGTTTGAGGCCCGGCGCCGTGGCGGCGGCAATCAGCGGCGCCACGCCATTGAGTGCCGCATTCAACTCCGTCACACGCACCGCTTCGGGATCAATGTCGGTGGCGAGGGTTTTGCGTTTCGCGGCAAGGGCGGCGGCGATGGCCAGCACGCCCGTGCCGCAGCCGAGATCCAGAATGCGTTCCGGCCGCCGCCGTTTCAGGATGGCATCAAGGGCAAGGAGGCAGCCGGCGGTGGTGCCATGGTGGCCGGTTCCGAACGCGGTTCCCGCATCAATCTCAAACGGCACGCCGCCATGACGCCGGCGTTCACGGTCGTGGGAGCCGTGAAGGAAGAATCGTCCCGCCACAACTGGCGCGAGGCCTTCGAGCGAATGCCTGATCCAATCCTTGTCGGGCAATTCCGAAATGATACCTGACGGTAATTGCAGAAGCCGTTGTGCTTCCTTTGCCTCAGCGTCAGTAACGAAATAGGCCACTGTCTCCCAAAGGTTTTGCGCTTCATCGGTTTCATTGATGGTGACAGCCAAGGGCTCGATCCGGAAGTCATTTTCGAACCGGTTAGCCATGTCTTCCGCCGCCGCAAGGCTGAGCGCAGGGATGGTGAGGATTACACGCGCCGTGGTCATGCGGGGGCTTTAGCTTTCCGGGTAAAGCATGTCCATAAGGCCAGGAGATAAGGGTTATCCTGTGAATACCGATTTCAACAGGGCGCGTTGTTCGATGACAAAATCAAAGAAAGCTGCAACACGGGGAGTATGACGAAGATCGGGATGGGTGAGCATGCGCCAGCTTCGTGTGAGTTCCGGTATTGGCCCCAGAATTTTGACCAGCATTTCCTCAGCATCGCCAAGTGCCGTTGGCAGCGGCCCAATGCCCACGCCTGATTTTACGGATGAAACCAACCCCAGCACGCTGTTGCTTTGTGCTGCGATTGTGGCGTCCGGTGCCACCTCCTTCAGCCACAAGGATGTGCGGTGGCTGCTCAATGACCCGTCAAAGGCTACAAGCGGATGACGTTTCAATTCTTCCAGCCCTTGTGGCTTTCCATGGCTTGCGATGTAATCCCTGCTTGCATAAACCGCCCAAAGTGAATCTGCGATCTTTCGCCCGATGAGCTCTTCGTCCGTATCACCGGAGCGGAAGGCGATATCCGCTTCGCCTTTTGACAGGTCGAGATAACGGTCGCTTGACACAAATTTGATGCGGAGATCGGGATAGCGTTCGAGAAAGCGCTCTAGCAACGGAGACTTTGTGAGCCGGAAAACAATTGGCTCCGGGCAGGTCACGCGGATTACGTCGGACAAATCACGCGCCTGGTCCAATACGTGGCGCTGGAATTCCTGAACATCACTTTCAATACGCTCGGCATAGGGCAGGAGGCCCTTTGCGTAATCCGTCAGGCGATAGCCCGTGGGTTCCCGCGTTACGAGTTTTCGCTGCAGGCGGCGCTCCAGTTCGTTGAGTTGGCGATGGACCGTGGACTGGCTGATGCCAAGCGATTTTCCTGCGGCAATCGTGCTGTTTTGCCGTGCGACCGCCAGAAAATATTTCAAGTCATTCCAGTCAAACATCCGGGGGTTATGCACTATTGCTGCCCCCTTTGGCAAACTTGCGGCTGCCGCAGACGGTTTTTCCGGATTAGGAATTGCCAATTGCAATCTTGAAAAGGGAGTATTTCAGATGCGCCTCATTACCTTAATTTCATGCGGTTTTTCGGTTACGGCGCTTTCCGCCGCGGCATTGGCCGACGGTGGCGTGGCCAAGCCAAATCTAGCGCTCAAGGAAATCGTCGAGGGCCTGCCCGGGGGTTCAACCAGCGAGGTGCGTGTGCTGACGGCATCGTTCAAGCCTGGCGACAAAACGGTTACCCATACCCATGATTATCCCGTCACCGTGTATGTTGTTGAGGGGGCTTTCACGCTCGAACTCAAGGGGCGGCCTCCGAAGACAATAAAAACCGGAGAAGCCATGGTCGAGCCGCCCAATACGGAAATGACGGGCTACAATCGCAGTGCGACGGACGAGACCAAGGTTGTCATCTTCTACGTCAGCACTCCTGACGGGCCGTTTCTAAAACCGTTGAAGTGAACTGACGTTCAGGTCAGCGGGACAAGCTGGATTTCGACGCGGCGGTTCTGAGACTTGCCGGAAACGCTGGCGTTGGTGGCGATGGGCTGGGTTTCGCCCAAGCCTTGGACCGAGAAGCGCTGCGGATCGAGCTGTTGGGAGACCAGGTATTGAGCCACCGAATTGGCCCGGCGGTCTGAGAGCTCCTGATTGTATTCGTCGGACCCGTCGGAATCCGTGTGGCCGTTCACATCCACCAGGGTCTGGTTGAACTCCTGCAGCACGATGGCGACGGAATTCAGCACGTCATAAAAAGCTGGCTTGATGTCGGATTGATCTGTTGCGAAGGTGATATTTGATGGCATGTTCAGAATGATATTATCGCCGTTGCGGGTGACAGAAACGCCCGTTCCTTCAAGCCGGTCGCGCAGCTTGGCTTCCTGATTGTCCATGTAAAGACCGACGCCACCGCCTGCGAGCGCGCCCAAGCCGCCGCCAATGAGCATGGCCTTGCGGGTTTTTACATTGGTCGTGCCGCCCAAAAGCGCTCCAGCGGCAGTGCCGAGCACCGCACCGGTGCCTGCGCCAATGGCCGTTTTTGACAGCTGCTGTTCGCCCGTATAGGGGTTTGTGGTGCAGGCGGCGAGCAGGAATGCAGCGGCTGTCAGCGCTGTAACAGTATTTTTCATAGTGTCCCTCTTCATTTATCAGGCTTATTTCTACTCACTTGTGGCTGAAATAAGGTTATTCCGCCGCCATGGCTTCTTCGCTTACAAGAAATCCGCCGGATTGGCGGCGCCAGAGGCTAGCATAAAGCCCGTTCTTCTTCAGCAATTGTTTGTGGGTGCCTTCCTCCACAATGCGGCCGCGGTCCATGATGATCAGGCGGTCCATGGCCGCGATGGTCGAGAGCCTGTGGGCGACCGCAATCACGGTCTTGCCCTCCATCAGGGTGTAGAGGTTTTCCTGAATGGCGGCTTCGACCTCGGAATTGAGCGCGCTGGTTGCCTCGTCGAGAACCAGAATTGGGGCGTTTTTGAGCAGTACCCGTGCGATGGCGATGCGCTGGCGCTGGCCGCCGGACAGCTTGACGCCGCGCTCGCCGACATGGGCCTCGTAGCCCGTGCGGCCCTTGGGGTCCACCAGGCTCGCGATGAACTCATCGGCATGGGCCTTTCGGGCGGCAGCTTCCACATCCCGCTGGGTGGCGTCGGGCATGCCATAGCGCACGTTATCGATCACCGAGCGGTGGAGCAGGGAGGTATCCTGGGTCACCACGCCGATATTGGCGCGGAGCGACTCCTGGGCGACTTGGGAGATGTCCTGGCCATCAATGCGAATGGCGCCGCCTTCCACATCGTAAAACCGCAGCAGCAGATTGGCGAGGGTGGATTTACCGGCGCCGGAGCGGCCGACGAGACCGACTTTTTCTCCGGGGGTCACACGCAAGGAAAAATTGTCGACGATTTCACGGCCATGCTCGGGCGTTGGCTTTCCGTAGTTGAAGCGCACATGATCGAAGATGATCTCGCCTTTTGTCACAATGAGAGGCTTGGCATTGGGCACGTCGGCCACCCCACGGTCGCGGGCGATGGTTTCGATGCTGTCGTGAATGACGCCGATATCCTCAAACAAGCCAGCCACTTCCCAGATGATCCATTGCGACATGGCCTTCAGCCGGAGAGTCAAGCCGATCGAAAAGGCGATGGCGCCGGTGGTTATGAGGCCTGCGTGCCACAACCAGATGGACATGGCGGACATGGTGAAAATGAGAATGCCGCTCAGCATGCTAAGAGCAGAAGTCATGAAGGTGCTCATGCGCATGGAGCTGTTGACGGCGTCCAGCATCCACCTCATGCCCTCTTTGGCGTAGGTATCCTCCCTGTCGGCGTGGGCGAACAGCTTCACGGTGGAAATATTGGTGTAGCTGTCGACAACGCGGCCGGTGACGACCGAGCGCATGTCGGCTTGGGTTTCAGACAGCTTGCCCAGCCGGGGCACAAAATACCAGCAGCACAATGCATAGCCCGCGAGCCAGATGAAAAGCGGGATCATCAATCGCCAGTCGCTGCTGGCCACAAGTATGACGGCGCCCAGAAAGTAGACGGCCACATAAACCACCACTTCGGTGATCTTCATCACCGCGTCGCGCACGCCAAGCGCCGCCTGCATGACCTTGGTGGCCACCCGGCCGGCAAAGTCATTGTGGAAAAAATCCATGCTCTGGCGCAGCACATAGCGGTGCGCCATCCAGCGAATGCGCATGGCGAAGCTGCCGCGCAGGCCCTGGTGCGAGATGGATTCGGAAATGAAATTCAGCAGCGGCAGAATGACCAGGACCAGCGCGCCCATGGCAATGAGCTTGGTTGCATTATCCTGCCAAAAGGTCGCCCGATCGGCGGTGGCAAGCAGGTCCACTATGTCGCCCACGAAAGCGAAGAGGTAGACCTCAATGAAGGCTATGGCGGTTGAAAACAGGATTGAAGCGACAAGAAGCGGCAAAAACGGCCTGGTGTAATGCCAGGCAAAGGCCAAGGGCTTCGCAGCAGGCTTTTCGGGCCTGTTCGTGGGGAAGGAATCGACAAAATTTTCAAGCCAGTCAAAAAATCGGGTGATCATGGAGCGCTTATAGCGCCTTCGGCTGGGCGCGGTCAAAGACCTGAAGGTCATCACTGTATAATACACCGCTACTGGCGTGCTATGGCTTGCTTAAATGGCTTCCCACTTCCGCGTGATTCCCCTGATAATTGCTTCGGCGCTGTTCATGGAAAACATGGACTCGACCGTGATTGCCACTTCGCTTCCAGCGATTGCGGCTGATCTGGGAACAGATCCCATCGTTTTGAAGCTGGCGTTCACCACGTATCTCCTCAGCCTCACGGTTTTCATTCCCATCAGTGGCTGGCTGGCGGACAGGTTTGGGGCCAAGCATGTGTTTCGCGCCTCCATTGTGGTGTTCATGCTGGGATCCATTGCGTGCGGGGCTTCCCAATCCTTGGGCTGGCTGGTGGCGGCGCGGGCGCTGCAAGGGATTGGCGGCGCGATGATGGTGCCGGTGGGGCGCATCATCATGCTGCGGGAAATTCCCAAGTCGCAACTGGTGGACGCGCTGGCCTGGCTTACGATTCCGGCCCTTCTGGGCCCCTTGGTCGGACCGCCAATCGGCGGGTTCATCACCACCTATTATGACTGGCGCTGGATTTTCTGGATGAACATTCCGATTGGCTTGCTTGGCATTGGGCTGGCGACATGGCTGATGCATGACACCAGGATTGAAGCTGCGCCGCCGCTTGACGTGCGCGGGTTTCTGCTTTCGGGGTTGGGACTGTCAGCACTGGTATTTGGGTTTACGGTGCTGGGGCGCGATTTACTGCCCGGCCATACTCCTTCCGCTTTGATCATGTTGGGCGCGGTTTGCGTGGCGCTCTATTTGCGCCACGCGGCGCGGGTGCCCGAACCCATTCTTGACCTCCGCTTGATGCGCAATCCGACTTTCTATGCAGGCGTCGTTGGCGGAAGCCTTTACCGTGTCGGCGTTGGAGCCATTCCATTTCTGGTGCCTCTATTGCTCCAGATTGGATTTGGCTACTCAGCGTTTGAATTGGGGATGCTCACCTGCGCCGCAGCGGTTGGAGCCATAGCCATGAAGTTTTCAACGGCCAGACTGTTGCGAAGGTTCGGCTTTCGCCATCTGCTGGTGGTCAATGGCGCGCTGTCCTGCGCGTTCATGGCGAGCTACGGGCTGCTTTCGCCGGTCACGGCCACGAGTTCTGATGATTTTTGTATTTTTGGCCGGCGGTTTTCTGCGTTCTTTGCAATTCACCGCCATGAATGCCCTGTCCTATGCGGATATCGAAAAAAATGAAGCGGGCAAGGCAACCAGCCTTTATACGGTGGCGCAGCAGCTCTCCCTCTCGGCAGGCGTCGCAGTTGCCGCCGCCGTCCTGGAAATCACCCAATGGGCGAGGGGCAATGCCACAATCGTTGCCGAAGATTTCTCCATAGCGTTCTTTTGCGTGGCGTTGATCGCGGTGTTTTCTGTCGTGCCATTTGCGAAGTTGAAACCACAGGCTGGAGCCTCGGTGTTGGGGCGGGAAATCGAGACGGGGGCTTAGACCTAAGCAGCCGACACAAAACTGTCTAAAACGCGTTTTTCCCCGGCCTTGTCGAAATCGATGGTGAGTTTGTTGCCGTCAACGGATGTTACGCGGCCATAGCCGAATTTTTGGTGGAAGATGCGGTTGCCTTTGACGAAGGTCGGAGTTTCGGAATTACGGGCTGTCATTTCGCCTTCGATGAATTTGGGCGTGGCGCGAAGGGCTTCGCCCTTGCTCCAGCGGTCCTGGGCGCGTTGCCAGCCGGGTGTGGCGTAGGTGTTGGTGAAGGGTTTGGTTTCCTCAAAGCGGCTGACGCCGTAGCCGCCGTATGGGTTGCTCATGGGGGCAACCTCAACGAAGGCTTCCGGCAATTCATCGACAAAGCGCGAGGGCAATGCGTTCTGCCACATGTTGTGGACTCGGCGATTTTGCGCGAAGGAAATAAAGGCGCGGCGTTTGGCTCGCGTGATGCCGACATAGGCGAGGCGGCGCTCTTCTTCCAATCCGGCACGGCCCTTTTCATCAAGGGCGCGCTGATGGGGGAACAGTCCTTCCTCCCAGCCGGGCAGGAACACGGTGCCGAATTCCAGGCCCTTGGCGGAGTGAAGCGTCATGATGTTGACCTTGTCTTCGTTCGCACCGCCTGAGTCCCTGTCCATCACCAGGGCAATGTGCTCGAGAAAGCCCGCCATGTTTTCGAAGTCCCCCATGGACCGCACGAGTTCCTTGAGATTTTCCAGTCGCCCCTGGGCTTCCGGGCTTTTGTCATTCTGCCACATTTCGGTGTAGCCGGACTCGTCAAGAATGATTTCGGCGAGTTCCGTGTGGGGAAGCCCCTGCAGCGATTGCCGCCAGCGGCCGAAGCTTTCGGTGAGCTGGCGAAGAGCGGTGCGCGCCTTGTTCGGCAGATCGTCAGTTTTGGTCAGTTCCTCGGCGGCGCTGTAAAGTGACAGCCCCCGGGCGCGGGCGAAATCGAACATGCGCTTGAGCGAGGTGTCGCCAATGCCGCGCTTGGGTGTGTTGATGATGCGTTCAAAAGCCAGGTCGTTGTCTGGCGAGGCGGTGACTTTGAAATAGGCGAGGGCATCGCGGATTTCGGCGCGTTCATAAAACCGTGGCCCGCCGATCACCCGGTAGGGCAGGCCGAGCGTGATAAAGCGGTCTTCGAAGGCGCGCATCTGGAAGGACGCGCGCACGAGGATGGCCATGTCATTGAGTTTTTCCTGCTTGCGTTGCAGGCTTTCGATGTCATCGCCAATGGCGCGGGCTTCTTCATCGCCATCCCAATGGCTACGGACGATGATGGGATCGCCCTCGCGCTTGTCGGTGTGCAGTGTCTTGCCAAGGCGGCTTTCGTTCTTGGCGATGAGGCCAGAGGCAGCGCCCAGGATATGCGGCGTGGAGCGATAGTTGCGCTCCAACTTGATGATCTTGGCGCCGGGAAAATCCTTTTCGAAGCGCAGGATGTTGTCCACTTCAGCGCCGCGCCAGCCGTAAATCGACTGGTCATCATCGCCGACACAGCAAATGTTCTTGTGGCCTTGCGCCAAAAGCCTGAGCCAAAGATATTGTGCTACATTTGTATCCTGGTATTCGTCAACCAGCATATATTTGAAGCGCTGCTGGTAGGTTTTCAAAACATCGGGGTGATTCTGGAAAATGCGCAGAACCTCAAGCAGGAGGTCGCCGAAGTCGGCGGCGTTCACAACCTTCAGGCGCTGCTGGTATTCGGCATAGAGTTTTCCACCCGCGCCACCAGCGAAACTGTTCGCCTCGCCTGCGGGAACCTTGTCGGGCAGAAGCCCACGGTTTTTCCAGCCATCGATGAGGTTTGCCAGTTGCCGGGCCGGCCAGCGCTTTTCATCGATGTCGTGAAGCGTCATGACCTGTTTCAGCAGCCTGATCTGGTCATCGGCATCGAGAATGGAGAAGCCGGATTTGAGGCCTGCGAGTTCCGCATGATTGCGCAAGATCTTGACTCCGATGGAGTGGAAGGTGCCGAGCCAGGCCATGCCTTCCACCATGTCGCCAATCAAGTGGCCGATTCGCTCCCGCATTTCGCGCGCCGCCTTGTTGGTGAAAGTGACTGCAAGCAATTGGTTCGGAAAGGCTTTTTTTGTGGCGAGGATGTGGGCAAGCCGGGTGGTGAGGACACGGGTTTTCCCGGTGCCGGCGCCGGCCAGAACCAGAAGCGGACCCTCGGTTGATTCAACCGCCGCCCGCTGCTCGGTGTTCAATCCCTTGAGATAAACGGGATCGCTTCCCGCCATGGCGCGGGCGGAAATGCTGCCGGGTTTCGGCGAACCATCAGTATTTTCGAAATTCAGCGGTTTTGCAGTCATGGGGTCTCACTATTCTTGAGACCCCATTATAGCAACGGATTTGCAGATTAGGCTGCTTTCTTCATGTCCGCAAATTTCAGTGCGAACTGGACGTGATTCCAGATTTGCGCTGCTCTCATTTCACCTAGTTTTTCACACAGCGCGGCCTGCTCGGCCGCTTTTACTTCGGCATTGGAGCCGTGGACAAATACTAACGCTTCGGCAAATTGCATATAGCCGGACTCCCGCATCTTCGCCTCCCTAGTTTATTGTTGTTCCCGGTCAGCTGGCAATGTGACGCCAGATTGTTGCGAAGTTATGACGTGCCTGCCTTTTTCACCGAATTTCGATTTTGTGCCCGACCTGCCTTGGAACGGGCAGCGACTTGTGGGCTTCGCGCATGATTTTGAATTTGGCCAGTATTTCATCCGGAAAGGGCGACGACCGCTTGGTTGTCATGTCAACATGCATGACGATAATTTCATTCACGCATGCTATCCAGTTTTCCGTCGCGTGATGCATCTGTTGTACATAGTGCAGACGCTTTGTATCATAATCCAAAATTTGTGTGGTGATCACGACATGATCGACAGCGCGAAGTTCGCGGAGATAACTGACATGGGCTTCCAACGTGAAGTAGGAGTTGCCAGTTCGCTCAATGTAGCTGGGGCCTAGACCCACAAGAGTCAGGCCCACATCTGAATCCCGATCAAACAATACATTGTAGTAGGCCATGTTGAAGTGGCCATTGTAGTCAATCCACTGGCTTTCAATGGTGTAGGGCTGGCTTATGATTGGGGCCGGAAAATTCATCGCAATTTTCAACTCATCTGCTACTTATGCCGAATGATTACACAGGATCGCAAAAATAGCACACAGCAGACAATCGCCGAAATACGGGAATTTCTCGGCGACAGGCTGTCAACTTCCATGGCGGTGCGGGAGCAGCATGGCAAAGACCAGACCTGGGCTGCGGGCGCGCCGCCAGATGCGGTGGCTTTTGTGGAAGATACGGTGGAGGTGCAGAAGATTGTCAAGATTTGCGCCAAGCATCAAACGCCGATCATCGCCTATGGCACGGGCACTTCTCTGGAAGGGCATATCACCGCCCCCTTTGGTGGGATCACGGTCAACACGTCAAAGATGAACCGGATACTGGCCGTCAACGCGGCCGATCTGGATGCCAGGGTCGAAGCGGGTGTGACGCGAAAAGCTTTGAATGTTCATTTGCGGGATCAAGGACTGTTCTTTCCGATCGATCCGGGCGCCGATGCCAGCCTCGGCGGCATGGCGGCCACCCGCGCCTCGGGCACCAACGCCGTGCGCTATGGCACCATGCGGGAAAATGTCATGAGCCTCACTGTCGTGATGGCCAATGGTGAAATTGTGAAAACGGGAAGCCGGGCCAAGAAATCTTCGGCGGGCTATGACCTGACACGGCTGCTTGTCGGCTCTGAAGGCACCCTTGGAATTATCACGGAAGTGGGCCTGAAGCTCTATGGCATTCCGGAAGCCATGACGGCAGGAGTTTGCTGTTTTCCCTCGATCGAAGCGGCGTGCAATGTGGCAATCGATACGATCCAGCTCGGCATTCCGGTGGCGCGCATTGAGCTGGTGGATGAGGAACACATCAAGGCGATCAATGCCTATTCAAAGCTCGAACTCAAAATCGCGCCGACGCTGTTTCTGGAATTTCATGGCACAGCGGCCTATGCGCGCGAGCAGATTGAGAGTTTCCGCGAAATCGCCGAAGGCCACGGCGCCGGCGCCTTTGAGTGGGCCGAGCGGGAAGAAGACCGCCAGAAGCTTTGGCAGGCGCGCCATGACGCATTCTGGGCGACGCGCGCTATCGCGCCCGGCAAGCAGGATGTGTTTGCGACGGATGTGTGCGTTCCCATTTCAAGGCTGGCGGAATGTGTGACCGCCACACAGGAAGATTTGCGCCTGAACAATCTCTATGGTCCGATTATCGGCCATGTGGGGGATGGCAACTTCCATGTCGTGCTTTATTGTGATCCAGCGGATGCTGCGGAAGTGGCTCGCGTCAAAGGCTTCTATGAACGGCTTATCCACAGGGCGATTGCCATGGACGGCACTTGCACTGGCGAGCATGGCGTGGGAAGCGGCAAGATAAAGTTCATGGAAGCCGAGCATGGCAGGGGACTTGCTGTCATGCGGCAGATCAAGCAGGCGCTTGATCCGCTCAACATCATGAATCCGGGGAAAATACTTGCCTTGTGAATGACGCAAAGACTTGCGACTTCATGGGGAAATCCTATTGTAAAGCGTCATGCGAGTCTGGAAGTCACCGGTTTTCTATTTTGGCGTCGTTCTTGTGCTGCTTGTTGTCAGCGCATTGCTGGCGCCGTTTGTGGTGGATTGGAACGGCTACCGCGCGGACTTGCAGGCCTTTGGCGAGAAACTCACAGGCCGCAAGGTGGAAGTTGCCGGGCCGGTCAGCGTCAGGTTGTTCCCGTGGCCCAAGCTGACGGCGGGCGATGTGCGCGTGGCAAATCCGGAGGGCAGCGAGGAACAATGGTTTGCCACGGCCGACCAGATCACGATCAGCATGACGCTTGGCGCATTGCTCAACGGCGTGATCCAGGTTGAAAGCATCAGTATCGACAAGCCAAAGATGAAACTCCGCCGCACGCTTGAGGGCGTTGGCAACTGGAATTTCGAGCCCGCCGGGAATATCCGGAACAACCGGCTGCTGGAGCATGTGATGCTGGATAAAATAACCATCACCTCGGGCTCCATTCAGATGGTTGATGACCGGCGTGGCAATCATGCGGATTTTGAGAATTTGAATGGGACGTTTTCCGCCGCCAATTTCGCCGGGCCATGGCGCTCGGCTGGTTCGTTCACCTACAACGCGCTGCCCCTGTCATTCACGGCGAGCACCGGCGAGTGGGCCCCGCAGGAGCCGCTGCGCCTGGCATTGCGGGTTTCATCGCAGTTGAGCTCGGGTTATTCCTATGCGGTTGACGGCATGCAAGGCAGGGACAAGTTTGATGGAACCTTGCGCATTTCCCCCGTCGAAAATGAGGGTGGCAAGGGAGATACCGAAGGGCAGTTTCGCCCGGTCACGCTCAAGTCCAAGCTCGCCGCGAACTTTGAAACAATTGCCCTGAGCGGGGTTGAAATCAGGCCTGCGGACGCCAAGGATCAGGGAACGCTGCTGGCGGGCGATGCCAATTTCACAATTGGCAAGGTGATTATGGCAGAGGCCAAGCTCACAGCGCCGCGGGTGGACTTGGACGCGCTGGCGGGAGCTGGTTCGCGGCGCCTGCTGCGCGATGGCGGCGGGTTGTCGCTGGTGAATGGACTGCTCACGACGCTGCCTGAGGATATCGAGCTGCGGTCGTCCGTCAAGGTTTCAGCGCTTCGGGCTGGCGGTGAAATTCTGGAAAATGTCTTGTTGGATGTTTCGGCCAATCGGCAGGCCGTCCGCATTCATGAACTATCGGCGTCCCTGCCGGGGCGCTCGCGCTCAAAGTTTGACGGTGTTTTTTTTCCGGGCGAGAGGTTCGCCGAGCTGGCTGGGGATTTGGCGCTTGAATCGCTGGATGCGCGCCAGCTTTCGTGGTGGCTGTGGCCTGAAAGCAAGGCCGCCATCAACAAGTCCTGGACAGGGAGCCGGGGCCGGCTGAAACTGCAAACCGCTGTGGCGCTGACGGCTTCGAAACTCGACTTCCAGAACATGGACTATGAATTGGATGGCGAAACGGGCAAGGCCAGTCTGGCCATTCTGGTGAACGGTGAACGCCCGATTATTGATTTTCATGTGGCCGCTGAAACCATTGACATCGATAACTTTGTCGCAGGCGGCCTGACAGCGCTTTCACCCGCAAATGGTGAAGCCAGCTTATCCGGCATCATGGAAAACTTTGTCAATGAACAGGTGAAGCGGGACTTGCGGTTTGCGCTGGAGGCCACAACACTCCGGCTCAATGGTGTTGAAACCAAAGATGTCGCAGTTGAATTGGAAACCACTGTCAAGGGATTTGATCTCAAAAAACTTGAAATAGGTTTCGCGGATGGCGCGAGGCTCAGCGCCGGTGGCTTGTTCCTGAGCACGTCTAACGGCGCCGACGGCACCGCTGAGATCAAATTCACCGCCGAAGACCCAAGGCCGCTTTTGCGCCTGAGCGGGCTTCTGCCGAGGGAAAATGATCCCCCATGGGCGGATGTTCTGGGCAAGACAGATGTGAGGATTGGTCTTCAGGCGAAGCCGTCGGGCGCGGAACCAGCGACCAGTTTCAACTTGGCGGGCACGGTTGGGAATTTGAAGATATCATCAGATGGCGGTTTCGTCTCGGTGGGAGAAGGCGGAGGCACGCGCATAAACGGCGTCACAGAGTTGAGCAGCCCGGCAAGCTCCACACTGTTTAAGCTTTTCGGAATTCCCAGCGATATTTCTGACGCTGTTCCAGCAAGGCTTATTGTAACGGCGGATGGAAAATTCCGGGATTCATACAGGGTCGACGCTGACAGTGACGTCTATGGCTCGAAACTGCGCTTCTCAGGTTCGCTGAGTTCGCGCGAGACGGGCTGGGGTGTCGCCGGAAAACTCGCTGTGGAGAGCGAAGACGCAAAAGATCTGCTGACCGCGCTGAAGGTTCCAACAAGCTCGGCCCATGGCGGCAAACTTTCAGTGAGCGCAAAAGTGGATACGGTCGCCAATATCGTCACCTTTGACGAAATTGACGCCAGATATGCGGACCAGACTTTCGGCGGAACACTGGCTCTGGAGGATGGCCGGAAGATTACCGGCGAATTCACGGCAAGCAGCGCCACGCTGGCTGATGTGATGGCCCCGGTTTTCTTGCCGTGGAATGGCAGAGTTGCAAACCTTGAGCAAACCTTTGGCAAAGGTCTTCCTTTCGGCCTGACCGGAGAGCTCTGGATCAGACCCAGGACGCTGACGATCTATCCTGGGCTGGATGTGAACGAAGTGCAGGTTGGCATCACCGGCGATGGCGCCGAATCGCGCGTCACAGTTTTTGCGAAGACCGCCGAAAACGGAAAGGTTGCCGTCGAGGTCGCCGCGACCCAAGCCGCCGCCGCGCACAAGATATCGGGCCATCTCCTGCTGCCGATTGATCTCTTGCGGCAACTCAAGCTGATTGATGGAACAGCGATTGCTTCCGGGGAGTTGAATGTCAGTCTGACTTTTTCGGGCGAGGGCCGCAGTCCTGGCGCCGTGTTGGCTGGTTTAAGCGGCGGCGGATCGTTTGCGCTTTCGAATGGGAAGCTTCTGGGCATATCGCCTGAGAACTTCTCAAAAAAAGTTGCCGGGGTGAAGGACGCGCGGACCTTGAATGAAGCATTTGCCGCGCTGCGCAAGGGCAATGGCGTGATGGTTGGAACGGCCGCTGGGGAAGTTAAAATTGATCGTGGCGCTGCAACTGTTGCGCCGTTTGGGGCCAGCACTGTCGATGCGGACGTTTTGATCAAGCCAAGCATGGAGCTGGTGGATGGCCTCATTGAGATAGATGTCGGGCTTGATCTCAAGGCCTCTGCCAATTTGCCTCCGATGGAGATTTCCTACGCCGGGACGCCATCACAGTTGTCATCCCGGGAGGACACAACCGCGCTTGCCTCATTCCTGGGGTTCAAGGTTCTGCAGCAAGGTGTTGACGATCTGGAGAAAATCCAGGCGGAGCAGCAGCGTTTGGCAATCGAAGAGGAAAACCAGCGCAGGGAGGACCAGGAGCGGCTTGAGGCGTTCTACGCCCAGCGGGTTGAGCTGCGGCTGCGCACGCGGGAGCTTAGAACCCACGCGAACCAGCAAGCGCTGGATGCTGAACAGGCAAAAATTGAGCAGGCGCGGCTGATCAAGGAAGGCGAAGACCTCAACCGCCTGGAGCTCCGTCAACGCATGCGTGAGTTGAGATTTTTCCGCAAGCAGTTGGCGGACGCGACGAGGCCGACAGCACCCGTGAAGCGGAAAGTGAAACCTGCGGCGTCACCGGAGTTTTTCCAGGTTCCGTTGATCCTGGTTCCGCCGTCTGAGCCTTAACTTTTCTTTCCCCGTTTGAACAGCCAAACGCGAATGGCGCTGGAGAGATTTCTGTCGCCACGGCCCTGATCCAGCTCGCCAACGATGCTGGCGATTGTGCGGTTTTCGCTGGTGGCTGCTTCCCGCAAGGCATGCCAAAACTCCGGCTCGAGCGAGAGCGATGTACGATGGCCGGCGATGGTGAGGGAACGTTTAAGATCCTTGACCATCAGTCTTCGCGTTTGTGATCTTCGAGCCGCTTGGCTTGCAGCTTATGCTTGGCCTTCGTCAGCGTTTTTTCTGACTTTGGCCTGCCAAAGGCGGCGCGATTTCTGGCGGCCTCGGCCTCTCTGTCCGCGCGCTCTTTGCGTTTGCGGAATTGGCTCAGGTTCACGACGGTGGCCATTATCTTGGCTCCAGCATATCTTCCGGCCTGACGATAGCATCAAAATCAGCGGCTGGCACACCATCTTTTATGGCCTCTTCGCGCAAGGTGGTGCCGTTCTTGTGGGCGGTCTTGGCGATCCTGGCGGCGCGGTCATAGCCGTATTTGGGAGCCAAGGCGGTCACCAGCATGAGCGAGCGGTCAAGGGCCGCCTTGATGTTGTCTTCGCGGGCCGTGATTCCCACCACGCAATTGTCGGTGAAGCTGTTTGTGGCATCCGACATGAGGCGGACCGATTGCAGGAAATTATAAGCCATAACAGGGTTGAACACATTGAGCTCAAAATGCCCCTGGCTTCCGGCAAAGGTGACAGCCGCATGATTGCCAAAAATCTGCACGCAGACCATGGTGAGCGCTTCGCATTGGGTGGGGTTTACCTTGCCCGGCATGATGGATGAGCCGGGCTCATTTTCAGGAAGTGACAGTTCACCCAGGCCAGAGCGGGGACCTGAACCCAGAAATCTTATGTCATTGGCGATTTTGAAGAGCGATGCCGCCACCGTGTTGATCGCGCCATGGGTCATCACCATCGCATCATGGGCGGCGAGGGCTTCGAACTTGTTGGGCGCGGTGGTGAACTTCATTTTTGTGATTGCGGCGATGCGCTCGGCCACGAGTTCAGCAAAGCCTTTGGGCGCATTGAGGCCGGTGCCGACCGCGGTGCCGCCTTGCGCCAATTCCATCAGCATGGGCATGGTTTGCTCGATGCGCGCGATGCCGTTTTCAATCTGCTTGGCGTAGCCTGAAAACTCCTGGCCCAGCGTCACGGGTGTCGCGTCCTGCGTATGGGTGCGGCCAATCTTGATGATGCGCTTCCAGCTCTGCGCTTTGTCGTTCAACGCATTGCGGAGTTTCTGGAGGGCGGGCAGCAAGGCGTAGTGGATTTCCTCGGCGCAGGCAATGTGCATGGCCGTCGGGTATGTGTCGTTGGACGACTGGCTCATGTTCACATGGTCATTGGGGTGAACAGGTTTTTTTGACCCCATTTCGCCGCCCAGCATTTCGATGGCGCGGTTCGAAATCACTTCATTGGCGTTCATGTTGGATTGGGTGCCGGAGCCAGTTTGCCAGACGGCAAGCGGAAAATGATCGTTGAGCTTGCCCTCAATCACCTCCTGCGCCGATTTGACAATTATGCCTCCAATCTTTGCGTCAAGCCTGCCAAGGGACATGTTGGCCTCGGCGGCGGCGCGCTTCACGATTCCCAAGGCGCGCACCACGGACGCGGGCTGCTTCTCCCAGCCGATTTTGAAATTGCCCAGCGAGCGTTCGGCCTGGGCGCCCCAGTAGCGGGTGGCATCCACTTCGATGGGGCCAAAGCTATCGGTCTCGGTGCGGGTTTTCTTCATGGCTGCAATTCTATGAGTTGTTTTCACTTTGATATCATGGCTAGAAAGAAGAATGCAAAAAATTCCGCATGGCGTCTGGGTGCTGGGATTTGTCAGCCTGTTCATGGATGTTTCCTCGGAAATGATTTATGCGCTGCTGCCTGTTTTTCTCGTGGGCACGTTAGGAGTGAGCGCCATTGTGCTGGGGGTCATTGAAGGCGTCTCGGAGGCCACAGCGCTGATCGTCAAGATGGGCTCAGGCGTGCTGAGTGACCGATTGGGAAACCGCAAGATTTTGGCGCTTGTTGGCTATGGCATGGCTGCTGTGGTGAAACCGCTGTTTCCTTTAGCTGAAGCCGCCTCGACGGTTTTTGCGGCGCGCGTTGCCGACCGGATTGGCAAAGGCATCAGGGGGGCTCCGCGCGATGCGCTCGTTGCAGACATCACGCCGCCAGAGCTTCACGGGGCCGCCTTTGGATTGCGGCAGTCATTGGATACCATAGGGGCGTTTCTGGGCCCGCTGCTTGCCGTGGCTTTGATGATGGCCCACGCCGACGACGTGCGAACGGTTCTGTGGTTTGCAACTGTCCCCGCGATACTCGCAGTGGCGCTGCTGGCGATTGGCGTGAAGGAGCCTCTATCCGGTGTTTCCCAACGCAAGCCCGGCATCAACCTGCTGACGGCACGGCAGCTTGGGCGAGGATTCTGGTTTGTGGCGCTGGTTGGCTCGATGATGATGCTGGCCCGTTTCAGCGAGGCATTTCTGCTCATTAAAGCTTCTGAGGTTGGCTTGCCGGTGCGCTACATTCCACTGATGCTGGTGGTCATGAGTTTTGCGTATGCGCTGACATCCTATCCGGTTGGGGCCTTGTCAGATCGCATCGGCAGAAGGGGGCTGCTGCTTGCTGGCCTCGCCGTGTTGCTGATTGCGGATATTGTGCTTGGATATGGCAATTCGCTTGGCGCGGTGTTCATCGGTGTTACCCTGTGGGGATTGCACATGGGGTTGACGCAGGGGCTGCTCTCAACATTGGTGGCCGACACCGCGCCCACCGACATGCGCGGCACAGCCTTTGGCGTCTTCAGCCTGCTGAGTGGCGTGGTTGTTCTGATTGCCAGCGTGCTGGCTGGCTATCTCTGGGACACGCATGGATCATGGGCGACCTTCATGGCGGGTGCGGTATTTACTGCCGTGGCCATGATGCTTTTCCCGTTTATCAGGACGGCCAAGAACTAAAGCTCATCTTTCCAGATCGGATTGCTCCAGGCGCGTTTTCCTGCATGGTCGATTGCCACGACGCGGAACCACGGGCTTATCTTGTTCAGCAGCCAGCCGGTTTCCAGCTTTTTCAGGTCGAATGACGCCTCGGTGATGGACTTGGCGTTGCGCACGACCGAGCGCGAATTGCCGCAGAGAACGGTGATGTTATCGATAGGCGAACAGGTGATGCTGATTTCGCTGCCGACAATGGAAATATCGTGGATTTGCGGGCCTTGGCTGGAATAGTAGTGGCCCTGCTTGAGGGCCGCCAGCAATATTCCCGGATCCAGACTGTCGGCTTTGACCTGCACCCAGCCGCCAAAGTAATCGGGTGTTTTGAAGTGGGCGTCATCGGTGGCAAAGGCCGACAATCGATGGCCCTCGTTCAGCATTTGATCCAGCAGATACCAGCCTTCGCCGCGATCGCTTTCAACGGCGCAGCCATGATTGTAGATTTCAACGGCATGGGCGCAGTCGATGGCGCGGCCATCTTCGATGGTGAGCTGTGACCAGGCGGGGTGGGCGATGCCGATGAAGGCGCCAGCTTCATGGGCGCGGCGGCAGAGATTCTCCGCGCTCTCCGTTTTTCCGGCTGGCGCAAAGTCCAGCGGCAGGCCGGCGGCGACGATGTGCCAGAGTTCGCCGACGGATGTTTCCGGCGCGTGGATTTCAGAGCCAATAATGGTGGTGAAGCTATTGGACCGCAAAAGGCGCGTATCGGCGATGGGCCAGTTGTAATGTCCGATGAAATGATCGGACAGCATCATGAAATCATAGCCGGCGTTTTTGTAGGCTTCGATGACCTTGTCAGGCGCCAGCGCGCCGTCTGAAAGGGTGGAATGCGTGTGAAGATTGCCGCGCCAGAAGCGGCCAGGTTTTGAGAAGGGGAAAATGCTTGCCATCAAATGCTCATCTGCATGCCGAGTTCGACGACCCGGTCGGGGGGAATTCTGAAGAATTCTATGGCCCTGGCCGATTGATTTGTCAGCATGATGAAGATGCGCTGCTGCCAGAAAGGAAGGGCTGATTTCGCCGAGATGCGGATCACGCGGCGGCCAAGGAAGTAGGAGGCTTGCTGGGGATCAATGGATAGCCCGTGGGCCTCGCAGGCGCGAAGGGCCGCCGGCACATCAGGCTGCTCCATGTAACCAAATCTCGCCTCCACCAGCCAGGCGCCAAGCGGTAAGTGCTTCACCGAGACACGGTTTTCGGGATCGGTGCGTGGCTCATCGGTGGTTTCAAGCGTGATGAAAACCAGAATATCATGCAGAACGCGGTTGTGCTTTAGGTTATGCATCAGCGCGCTTGGCGCGTAGAGGGAATCGGTTTGCATGAACACAGCGGCGCCCGCGACACGGGTTGGCTGGCGTTTCTCCAGGCTTTCCAACAGGCCCTCAAGTTCGATGGATTCTTTCCGGAGCTTGGCTGCAAGCGCCTGCCGCCCGCGCATCCATGTGACCATGATCAAGATTATGCTGGCTCCGATCAGCACGGGCATGTAGCCGCCCTTGGCCAGTTTCAGGCCATTGGCGGCAAGGAAGGTGAGTTCGATGATGAAAATGCCAACCATCGCCGGAATGACAATGTAGCGCGGGAATACGCCGGCCTTCCAAAAGAACACCAGCGCCAGGATTGAATCGACAACCATGGATGTGTTGACGGCAACGCCATAGGCGGAGGCCAGGTTTGAAGACGATTTGAAGACAAGGACCAGCAAAACCACGCCTGCCAGCACCAGCCAGTTGATTTGACCCACATATATTTGGCCCTGTTCGGTTTCGCTGGTGTGTGTGATGTTCATGCGTGGCAGAAGGCCAAGCTGCATGGCTTGCTGGGCAATTGAAAACGTGCCGGTGATCACGGCCTGGCTGGCGATGACGGAAACAAGCGTCGCCAGCACGACCAGCGGGATAAGTCCCCAGGTCGGCGCCATCAGGAAAAATGGGTTTTCAACATGCTGCGGATAAGCGATGATGAACGCGCCTTGGCCCAGGTAATTAAGCACCAGCCCTGGGAACACGACGGCGAGCCATGCAAGGCGAATGGATTTTTTTCCGAAGTGCCCCATGTCGGCATAAAGCGCTTCGCCACCTGTCACCGCCAGGAACACGCCGCCAAAAACCAGCAGCGCGAGGCCTGGCCGGCTGATCAGCATGTCCACGCCGTACAGCGGGTTCAATGCGTAGAATATCTCCAGGTCGTCACCTATGTGAACCAGTCCCATAAGACCGATGACAAAAAACCAGAATGCGGTCACAGGCGCGAATATCGAGGCGACGCCAGCCGTGCCGCGATATTGAAAGGCGAACAGGCTGAACAAGACCGCCAATGTCAAAGGAACGACATAGGCCCCAAGATTGGGATTGATGACTTTCAGGCCCTCGATCGCAGACAGCACCGTCATCGCCGGCGTGATCATTGCGTCGCCAAAAAAGAACGCGGCGCCAATGATCCCGAGGGCCAATACGATGCCCCCCTTCTTTTTCAGGAGCGTTTCAACCAGAACGACGAGTGACAGAATGCCGCCTTCGCCCTTGTTGTCAGCGCGCATGAGGAAAATCACGTATTTCAAGGACACGACCAGGATGAGAGCCCACAACAAAAGCGAGACGACGCCCAAGACCGCCAGTCGGATGTCGCCGCCCGCATTCACAACCGGATGCAGGGCTTCGCGCATGGAATAGAGCGGGCTGGTGCCAATGTCGCCAAACACGACACCGATCGAGGCAAAGGCCAATTTGAGTTTGGTGGATGAGAGGCCTGAACCGTTGGCTGGCTCACCCGTGGCGTTTTCTGTGCTGGTCATGGATAGGCCCTTGAGGGCTCCACTCCTTAATGCAAATCAGGGGCGATCAGGGCGCCGTCACAACGGCACGGCATTCAGCAGGAAGAGCCGCCAGAGTCAAGGCCGGGGCGGGTTTGACCGGCTTGGCATTGGGGTCGCGTTTTGGCTTCTTCCACGGGACTTCCCCCATCCAGTGGGCCATCTCCTCGCCGCAGCCCGTTCCATCTTTCGGGGCCGCTGGAGCCTGGTTTTTGCAACCGGCAAAACCGGCCGGGCATTTCATGCGGATGTGGAAGTGATAGGTGTGGTTGAAATAAGGGCGCACCTTGGCAAGCCATGAACGGTCTCCCCTGGCCCATTTGCAGAGCTCCGCCTTGATCGGCGGATGCACAAATATCCGGGCGACTTCCGGATAGGACGCCGCGCGCCGGATGAGCCTGGCATGGGCCTCGGTCCAAACCTTGTAGTCCAGGGATTTGCGGTCCTTGACCACGGAGACGGCAGCAATATCGTCACGCTCCTTTTGGGTCAGCTTGCGGTCCGGCATGGGATTGAGCCAGACATCGGCATCGAGGCCAATTTGATGGCTGGCGTGGCCGGTGAGCATCGGCCCGCCACGGGGCTGGGCGATATCGCCCACCATCAGGCCATTCCATCCGTCGCTTGCCTTGGCTTCACGGGCCAGGCGTTCAACCAGCTTCACGAGGGCCGGGTGGCCCCAGTTGCGATTGCGCGAGGTGCGCATCACTTGCCAGGCAGCCCCATCCTCGGGCAATTCCAAGGCGCCTGACAGGCAGCCCTTGGCGTAACTTCCAATCGCCCGGGATTTCAAATTCGCCGGAACCCTGGCGGCGCCGAATATTTCCTTGGCGGCGGTGTGTTCAAGCTGCTTGGCCGACAATGCGGCCAAACCGGCCTGATCCTTGGCGGATTGCCCAAGGGCCGGTTGCGAAAGCAGCAGCGCCAAAGCCCAAAATGCGAGGTTCGTGAGCAACTTCATGCCTAGCCTTATCCTTATTTTTTGCGGAACGAGTCAAGCGAAACAACTTTTGGCTTGTCCGGGTCCTCGGCCTCAGGTTCAGCTTTTGATTCGGCCGGTTTTTCGCCGCCTTCGGCCGGTTCAACTGTCACAACTTCAAACTGCAATCCGAATTGAACTGACGGGTCGAGAAAGCCCTTCACCGCATTGAACGGAATCACCAGTCTTTCAGGAATATTGTCAAAGGAAAGCTGCACCTCGAACCGGTCGTCCCTGACGGCCAGGTTCTCATATTGGTGCTGCAACACGATTGTCATTTCACGGGGGTAGCGCTGCGACATGCGTGCCCCGATGTCGACACCGGGATACTGCGTGTTGAAGGCGATGTAAAAATGGTGTTCCCCGGGAAGGCCTGATTTTTCGACACGCCGCAAAGCCTCGCGCACCACGCCGCGCAGGGCATTTTGCGCCAGCTGGTCATATCGCATCAGGTCCTCAGGCATGGATGGAGATCCTTGAAATAAGCCAACTCATACCCTCAGATACTACAGGTTATCGCCGTTCGCAGCCACCAACTCAACCTTATCCCAATATTTGAAAGTGCCGGTTTCTGTTGCCAGGTACCGGCGGACCCCGCCTGAAACGGCTAAGCCTCAGGACTTTGATTTCGGCATTCGCGCTGCGTTAAGCAGCGAGAGCTACCGGAGCATAGTTGTCATTTGCAACTACTTGTTTAGCCCGATAACGTCGGAACCATCACGGGCAAAGCTCCATCCTTTACACCCTCGTCGATCCTATTTCGCCCCCATCAGAGCCTGCAGGCCTGCTGCAATCTGTGGTGGAGGCGCCGGGTACCGCCCCCGGGTCCGAATGGTTTATTACGATGGCATTTTATCACCATAGCCGCCCATCGCTGGGTGGCAGGGGGAATATAGGAGGTAAGCCCGCCCAACGAAAGGGCCAGTTTCAATTTGGGTGAAGAATCGGGTAACTAACACTCCCATGCGTCAATATCTTGAACTTATGCGGCATGTCCGTGATCATGGTGTGCTGAAATCCGACCGCACTGGAACTGGCACCAAATCGGTGTTTGGCTACCAGATGCGGTTTAACCTGGTCGACGGTTTTCCGCTGGTCACAACCAAGAAGCTGCATCTGCGCTCCATCATTTACGAGTTGCTGTGGTTGCTGGCGGGCGACACCAACATCAAGTTCCTCAACGACAACAAAGTGACCATCTGGGATGAATGGGCCGATGAGAATGGCGATCTGGGGCCGGTGTATGGGGCGCAGTGGCGCTCATGGCCTTCGCGTGATGGCGGCGTGATCGACCAGATCGCCGACACGGTTGAGCGCATCAAAAAGTCGCCTGAACTCGCGGCGGTTGCTGGTGACGGCCTGGAATCCCGCCGATGTGGACAGGATGGCGCTGCCGCCGTGCCATTGCCTGTTCCAGTTCTATGTGGCGAACGGAAAACTGTCGTGCCAGCTCTATCAGCGCTCGGCGGATATTTTCCTGGGTGTGCCTTTCAATATCGCTTCTTATGCGATGCTGACCCACATGATGGCCCATGTGACGGGGCTGGATGTCGGGGAGTTCATTCACACGCTGGGGGACGCCCATATTTATCTCAATCATATGGATCAGATTGAAACCCAGCTCGCCCGCAAGCCTTATGATTTGCCGAAGCTGGCGCTCAAGCGTGACGTGAAGGCCATTGACGAATTTGACTATGAGGATTTTGCAGTCATGAATTATCAATCGCATCCGCATATTTCAGCGCCCGTGGCGGTTTAGATCATGGCGATGTTTGGAAACGATTTGCAGAAATTCGGCGCGCCATGGCTTTATGCGCCGCGCCAGCCTGCGGGGCTGTGGGTGGCTCTGGGCCTTTGGCTGGCCATCGTCGCGGCATTGTTTATTTTGCAGGCAATTGGGGCTTTGGCGGTCGTTGGCTTGTTTTTAGGCGGTGACTTCGCCAATGAAAAGCTGGTTATCAAGGGGGCCGTCATCGGGTCTTTGCCCGCCGCCATTCTGGCATCATGGCTTGTCTGGCGGCTTTCCAAAGCGCGGGGCGGAATTCCACGGGAAATCCTGGCGCTGCGCAAGCCTGAACTCACTTGGCTGGGCTGGCTTCTGATTGTCGGCGGCTTCCTCATCGGCATTTATATTGTGATGACGGCGGTCGTGGCCATTTTTCAGATAGATATTGAGCAATATCTGCCCGGTCCTGATGGTGAATCTCCGGCAACCGGGTCGGCCGGCGCGATGAAGGAAGCGATGTTTGACCTGGCCAATGAGCCACTGCTCTTCTGGCTGGCGTTTCCCGCAATTGTGATCGGCGCGCCACTCATCGAAGAACTGATTTTTCGGGGTTATCTGTTCTCAGCCTTGGCCACAAGCAGGGCGGGGCTTTCAGGGGCAACACTCATCACGACTTCTCTGTGGTCGCTCCTGCACATTACCGAGCCATGGTTTTCGATTGGGATGATTTTCATCATTGGCCTGGTTTTAAGCGCGCTGCTGATCCGGTTTGGCAGCATCTGGATTACCATGGCCTGCCACATTGCGTGGAACGGCGCGAACATGCTGGCGGTGTTTGTGGCGCTTCGGCCGTGAGCCTGTCCATTCGAGCAGCGGTTGCTGGGGACGAGCATCTGGTGCTCGACTTTGTCCGAAAACTTGCCGACTATGAAAATCTTTTGCACGAGGTTCAGGCAACGGTTGACGATATTCGAGCCGGATTGTTTGGGACACAGCCACGCTGCCATTGTGACCTGGCCTATTGGAACGGCGAGCCTGCGGGATTTGCGCTGTGGTTTTACAATTATTCGACATTTCGCGGGAAGGCCGGGATTTATCTCGAGGACCTGTTTGTGGACAAGGACAAGCGCGGCAACGGCATCGGCAAGGGCCTGTTGAAGCGCCTGGCGCAGCGCTGCGTGGCCGAAGGCTTGCCGCGTCTGCAATGGTGGGTGCTCGACTGGAATGCCCCATCGATAGAATTTTACCGATCTCTGGGCGCGGTTCCGCAGGAGGAGTGGACCGTGTATCGTGTGTCGGGTGGAGCACTCGAGGCTTTGGCAAAATGAGCAAGATTTCCCTTGTTGTCGCAGTTTCGCTGAATGGCGTTATCGGGCGGGACGGCGGCCTGCCATGGCATATTTCCTCAGACCTGAAGAAGTTCAAGGCGATCACGATGGGCAACCCCATCATCATGGGGCGGAAAACCTGGGAGAGCCTGCCGAAACGACCGCTGCCAGGGCGGCAGAACATCGTGATCACACGGCAGGCGGATTACCGGGCTGAGGGCGCTGTGGTGACGCATGATGCGAAGTCGGCGCTGGCCGCTGCGGGCGGCGCGGAGGAAATCGCAATCATTGGCGGCGGCGAAATCTACGAGATGTTCCTGCCGCTGGCTGACCGCATTTACCTGACGGAAGTAGCCATGGACGTTGACGGCGATACGCGCTTTCCTGAGGTCGGCTCCGTCCATTGGCGTGAATCGGCGCGTGAGAACCATGCTGCAGGCCCCAATGACAGCGCCAGCTTTGTGTTGCGGGTTTTGGACCGCAAGAGTTGAACCTACCTAAAATCATGGACTTTTAGGGGCGGGCTTCCTATATCGACAGGGACGAGATTCGGCCCGTAACATAGGAAAAGCTCTGCATGCCGTGGAATAGCGACGAAGGTGGTGGAAACAAGGGGCCTTGGGGGCAGGGACCGTGGGGCCAGGGGCCGAAGGGGCCGAAAAACAACGGCGGGGGCGGCGGACGCGGGCCGGTGCCGCCAAATCTTGACGATCTTATCCAGAAGGGCAAGGACAGCCTGAAAACCATTCTGCCGGGTGGAATTGGCAATTCCTGGATGCTGCCAATTGTTTTGCTGGCGGCGTTTTTTGTTTATAATTCGATCTATCAGGTTCAGCCTGACGAGCGTGGAATCGTGCTGCGCTTTGGCAAGTACGCCCGCACCGCCGAGCCCGGCCTGCATTTTGCCGTATGGCCTGTTGAAACCATGGAGAAGCCCAGAACAGGTGCTGTCCGCCAAATCAACATTGGAATGGACAGCGCCGAAGGCCAGATGCTGACTAGCGATAAGAATATCATCTCTGTGCCTTTCTCGGTGTTCTGGCAGATCACCGACGCGAAGGAATTCCTGTTCAATGTGGCCGATCAGGAAAAAACCATTCGCAACGTGGCCCAAAGCGCCATGCGCGAAGTCGTCGGGCAAACCCGGGCGCAGATGATTTTGACCACCGGCAAGGACACGGTGGCGGCCGAGGTGCAGAAAATTACGCAAGGCCTGTTGAACGACTACAAGGCCGGCGTGTTGGTCACGGCCATCAACCTTGGAGACGTTCAGCCGCCAGCCGAGGTCGCAAACGCCTTTGCCGAGGTTGTGCGCGCCGGCCAGAACCGACAGCAATCTATCAACGAAGCGGAGCAGTACAGAAACCAGCAGGTCAGGCTGGCCGAAGGCGAGGCCGCGAAGCTCGTTGAGGATGCCAATGGCTACAAGGCGCGCGTCGTGTTCGAAGCGCAGGGCGAGGCGGCGCGGTTTGTCTCGGTTTACGAAGAATACAAGAACGCCAAGGATGTCACCCGCCAGCGGATTTTTCTGGAAACCATGGAAGACATCCTCGCGCGTTCAAACAAGGTGATCATCGAAGGCGGCCAGAATGGCTCGGGCGTTGTGCCTTACCTGCCTTTGCCAGAAATACAAAAGCGCGCGGCTGGCCCCGCCAGCGCCCAATAGAATTGATGTAGGACAGGAACATGAACTTCAAGAGCATCTTGGGAATCTTCGCCGCGATTATTGCTTTCATCGCTTACTCGTCTTATTTCGTTGTCGACGAGAGGCAGAAAGCGCTTGTCCTGCGGTTTGGAGAAATCAATCGCATGGTCGCTGATCCGGGGCTCTATTTCAAGGTTCCGTTCGCCGACACCGTCACTAATGTCGAGGACCGCATTATTATCTGGGAGAACAATGACCGCCCAGTGCAGGATATTGCCAGCCAAGTCTACATTGTGGATGCCATCACGCTGGCGCGCATTGTCGACACGCGGAAGTTCCGAGAAACCCTTGGCGCCGATCTGGGACAGGCGGAAACCCGCATTGCGGCGCGCCTGGATGCGGCTTTGCGGCAGACCTATGGCCGTCGTTCTTTTGACGCGGCGCTGTCATCTGACCGGGCCGTCATGATGCGCGAAATCCGCGATGAAGTTCGCAAGGAAGCCGTGTCCTTCGGCATTGACATCGTCGACGTTCGCGTGCGCCGCACAGACCTGAATGAAAACGTGCTTGAGCAGACCTACAAGCGCATGGAGTCCGAGCGCAACGCGCTTGCCGCCGATATTCGCTCCGAAGGCGAAGCCACCAAGACGCGGATGAACGCCGAGACTGACCGGACATACACGACCAAGTTGGCTGACGCCCGCAGGCAGTCTGAGATTGTCCGCGGCGAAGGCGACGGCGAGCGCAACAAGGTGTTCGCGCAGGCGTTCCAGCAGGATCCCGAGTTTTTCAGCTTCTATCGCTCCATGCAGGCCTATGCAAAGAGCCTCGGAACGGAGGGCACCACCTTTGTCCTTGATCCGAATTCCGCGTTTTTCAAGTATTTCGGCACGACGCAAACAGGCGAAGCCACGGCAGTTCCGCCTGCTCCATGATGAACTCGCTGCTCTTGGCCCTTGGTCTCGTGTTCGTGATCGAGGGCCTTCTTTATGCCTTGCTGCCGGGGCAGCTTAAGGCGATGATGAAAACAATGGAAACCATGCCGGACGAAGCGCTCCGCACCGGTGGAATTTGTGCTATAGGGATTGGCGTATTTCTGGTTTGGATTGTGCGGATATTCATTGTTGAATGACTTTCGGGAGATAGCTTCAATGCGGGTACGGAATTTTTTGGGCAGTGTCGCGTTTTCCGCCTTGGTTTTAGGGGCAGCTCTTGGCGTCGCGGCGCCAGTTCATGCGCAAACACAGGCGTTGGAGCAGCTGCCGTCCGTGGCCGACCTGGCTGAGAAGCTGCTGCCCGCGGTAGTTGAGATTTCCATTCAATCCAAATCCCCCAATGACACCAATCCCCAGATGCAATTGCCGGAAATCCCGGAAAACTCTCCATTCAGGGAATTTTTCGACGAGTTCCTGAAAAAGCGCCAGGGCCAGGGGCAGACGCCAGACCAGCCGCCGCCGGATCGCTCTATCAGCTCCATGGGGTCGGGCTTTGTCATTGACGCCACCGGGCTGATTGTCACCAACAATCATGTGGTGGAAGGGGCCACCAATATTGAAGTGCATTTCCAGGACCAGACAATTCTCAAGGCGGAGCTAGTTGGGCGCGACCCCAAAACCGACCTTGCCGTCATCCGGGTGAAATCCGACAAACCGCTGCCGACCGTGAGTTTTGGCGACAGCGATGGCTTGCGCATTGGCGAATGGGTGATGGCCATTGGCAATCCCTTTGGCCTTGGCGGTTCGGTTTCGCTTGGCATTGTTTCCGCCCGCAACCGCGACATCAATGCGGGCCCCTATGATGATTTCATCCAGACGGATGCCGCCATCAACAAGGGCAATTCCGGCGGGCCGCTGTTTGGCCTGAATGGCGAAGTCGTTGGCATCAACACGGCGATTTTCTCGCCAACCGGCGGTTCTGTGGGCATCGGGTTCGCGGTGCCCTCCAACACGGCCAAGAATGTCATCGCCCAGCTGGTGAAGTTTGGCGAAACGCGGCGCGGCTGGTTTGGCGTGAAGATCCAATCGGTCACTGACGATATCGCCGAGAGCATGGCCATGGGCAAGGCGCGCGGCGCCCTCATCGCGGATGTGACCAAAACCGGCCCCGCCGAGAAATCCGGCATTGAGCCCGGCGATGTGGTGATTGAATTCAACGGCAAGCCCATCAATGAGATGCGCGACCTGCCGCGCATTGTGGCCGATACGGAAATTGGCGCCAAGGTCCCGGTCAAGGTTTTCCGCAAGGGCAAGGAGATTTCGCTGATGGCGGAAGTGGGCCGGCTTGAGGATGGCGAAAAAGTGGTGGCTCAGCAGGACAAGGACTCAAGCGGCTCGCCCGCGCCGGCGGTCGCCACCGTGCTTGGCATGACGGTTTCGTCGATGACCGATGAGTTGCGGACGAAGTTCAAGATTGACGCCGACATCAAGGGCGCGGTTGTGACGGAAGTGACGCCTGACAGCGCCGCCGTCGACAAGCGGCTTGAGCCGGGCGATGTGATCACCGAGGCCGGCGAGAAAGCCGTGACGGGAGCCGCGGATATTTCAACCAGCGTTGAAGAGGCCGAAAAGGCCGGCAAGAATTCCGTGCTGCTGCTGGTGTCAAAAGGCGGCAAGAAAGCCGAAATGCGGTTTATCGCGTTGAAGCTGAAGAAGTAAGCGTCAGGCGAATTCATCCCGGCTATAGCCCTGCAGATAGAGCAGCGCCGTGAGATCGCCGTGGTTGACTTGGTACCTCGTGGCGGCCCGGGTTTTTGGCTTGGCGTGCAGCGCCACCCCCATGCCAGCGGCTTGCAGCATCGGGATGTCGTTGGCGCCGTCACCCACGGCCAGGGCGTCGACGGGGGTTAATCCGCATGCAGCGCATAATCGGCTGAGGGCCTCGGCCTTGGCGTGTTTGCCGAGGATCGGCGCGGCCACCGTTCCGGCGAGTTTTCCATCTTCGATGATGAGGTCATTGGCCTCGTTGGTGTCGAAGCCCAAAAGGCCCGCCACTTTGGAAGTGAACTGCCGAAAGCCGCCGGAGACCAGGGCCGTGACCGCCCCGTGAACTTTCATGGTGGCCACCAAAGCCTTGCCACCGGGCATCAGGGTGATCCTTTCGCGCATGATGTCATCAATCACGCTTGCCTCGAGGCCAGCCAACAACCTGACACGTTCTTTCAAAGCCCCTTCGAAATCGACCTCGCCACGCATGGCGCGCGCCGTTATGGCTTTTATCCTGTCGCCAACGCCCGCCACGACGCCCAGCTCGTCAATGCATTCCTGCTCGATCATGGTGGAGTCCATGTCGGCGATCAGCAGGCGCTTGCGGCGGTTTTCCCTCGGCACGGTATTGATGTCGATCGGCAGGTGCGCCAGCTTCTGGCGCAAAGCATCCAGATTTTCCGGCGCGGGAAATTCAGCGGCCTCGGCTTCTGACAGCCAGCGGGGCGCTGTTCCCAAAATACCAATAACCTCGGCATTGATTGCGTTCGAGCCCGGGGCTGCTATGAGAACGAGAACAGATGTCATGATGAGCCAGTCTAGCACCAAATCTGCGCTGCTTATCGCAGGCCCCACCGCCAGCGGCAAGTCCGCGCTGGCATTGCGTCTGGCGCGCGAACGGGGCGGCGTGATCATCAATGCCGACGCGCTGCAGGTTTACCGGGAATTGCGGATATTGTCGGCTAGGCCAGGCGAGGCTGAACTGGCGCAAGCGCCGCACCGGCTTTATGGGCATGTTTCTGGCGTCGAAGCTTATTCAGTCGCGGCTTGGCTGGTTGACGCCGTGGCGGAGATCGAAGCCGCATGGGCTGGTGGGCTGTTGCCTATCGTCACTGGCGGGACCGGGCTCTATTTCATGGCCCTGGAGCGCGGGCTGGCTGAGGTTCCGCCGATTTCGCCGGATATTCGCGACAAGTGGCGCCGGTTTGATGGCGATATTCACGCAGAGCTTTTGAAGCGGGATCCAGCTGCTGCGACCAAGCTCAAACCCAATGACCGGCAGCGCCTGTCGCGGGCGCTTGAAGTGATCGAGGGCACGGGCAAGCCGCTGTCCCATTGGCAGGCGGAGGCGCAATCGCAGGCGTTTCTCCGGGATGTTTCGGTTGAACGACTGCTGGTGGATGTTCCGCGGGCGGAGCTTTATGCCCGGGCCGAGGCGCGTTTTGACCAGATGATCGCTGCAGGCGCGCTCGAAGAAGTGAAACCGTTGCTTAACCACGGCAGCGAATTGCCAATGATGAAGGCCATCGGAATCCCCGAGTTAACGCGGCATTTACGCGGCGAAATTTCGCTGAAAGAGGCTGTAATATTGGCTAAAACCGCCACCCGCCACTATATCAAGCGGCAGTTCACCTGGTGGCGGGGGCAAGCTGCGGGCTGGCAAAAGGCTTGACCTCCGGCCCATCTGCAATTACAAACCGGGGCATGAACAGCATTCTTATTGTCGTGGGACCGCGTAGCGCCGTGGAGGGTTAACCCTCCGGGATACACGGTGTTGCGCGAAAACAGGCTCCCTTGGGGGCCTTTTTTATTGCCTGAATCTGCGGATCATGTGAAACGAAGACGCTACAAGGAAGAGGACTTAAGATGGCTACGGGCGAATTGATGACGGGTGCGGAAATAGTGCTGAAGGCGCTGGCTGACCACGGCGTTGAGCATGTGTTTGGCTACCCCGGCGGCGCTGTGCTGCCCATTTACGACGAAATCTTCCAGCAGGACAAGGTGAAGCACATTCTGGTGCGGCATGAACAGGGCGCCACCCACGCGGCGGAAGGCTATGCGCGCTCCACCGGCAAATGCGGCGTTGTGCTGGTGACGAGCGGCCCCGGCGCCACCAACGCGGTGACAGGCCTCACGGATGCGCTGTTGGATTCAATTCCGATGGTCTGCCTCACGGGGCAGGTTCCCACGCATCTCATTGGCAACGACGCGTTTCAGGAATGCGACACGGTTGGCATCACCCGGCCCTGCACCAAGCATAACTGGCTGGTGAAAGACGTGAATGATTTGGCGCGCATCCTGCACGAGGCCTTTTATGTGGCGACCCATGGGCGGCCCGGCCCGGTGGTTGTCGATATTCCGAAAGACGTCCAGTTCGCGAAGGGCAAATATGTTGGCCCCAAGAACATCGAACACAAGACATACCGGCCGCAGGTGAAGCCGCATCAAGACGCCATCCGCGCCGCTGTTGATCTCATCGCCAAGGCAAAGCGGCCGCTGCTCTACACCGGTGGCGGCGTCATCAATTCCGGCCTGGTTGCTTCGAAGCTGCTGCGGGAATTCGTGAAGCTCACCAATATTCCCCTCACGTCGACCCTTATGGGGCTTGGCGCCTATCCGGCGGCGGGCAAGAACTGGCTGGGCATGCTGGGCATGCACGGCACGTATGAAGCCAACATGGCCATGCATGATTGTGACGTGATGATCAATGTGGGCGCCCGATTTGATGACCGCATCACGGGCAGGCTTGATGCCTTCTCGCCAGGTTCGAAGAAAATCCATATCGATATCGATCCGTCGTCGATCAACAAGACGGTTCAGGTCGATATTCCGGTTGTGGGCGATGTGGCTCATGCGCTGGAAGACATCATGCGGGTTTGGAAGGCCAAGTCGTGCGAGCTGGACAAGAAGGCGCTTGCCGGCTGGTGGAAGGAAATTGACGGCTGGAAAGCCACGAATTGCCTGAAATACAAGGCCAACAAAGACGTGATCATGCCGCAATACGCCATTGAGCGGCTCTATGCGCTCACCCGCGACAAGGATGTCTACATCACCACGGAAGTTGGCCAGCACCAGATGTGGGCCGCGCAGTTCTTCAAGTTTGAAGAGCCGCATCGCTGGATGACGAGCGGCGGGCTTGGCACCATGGGTTACGGCCTGCCTGCGGCCGTTGGCGTGCAGATGGCGCATCCCAAATCATTGGTCATCGATATCGCTGGCGACGCCTCCGTGCAGATGACGATGCAGGAAATGTCCACGGCTGTTCAATACCGTTTGCCGATCAAGATATTCATCCTGAACAACCAGTACATGGGCATGGTGCGGCAGTGGCAGCAATTGCTGCATGGCAATCGCCTGAGCGAAAGCTATTCGGAGGCCTTGCCGGATTTCGTGAAGCTGGCGGAAGCCTATGGCTGTGTTGGCCTGCGCGCCGAGAAGCCTTCGGAGCTTGATGACAAGATCAGGGAAATGATCAGGACGCCGCATCCCGTGTTGTTTGATTGCCGGGTCGCGGCCCTTGCCAACTGTTTCCCGATGATCCCGTCGGGCAAGGCGCATAATGAAATGCTGCTGGGCGAAGATGTTTCAGATGAAGTCGTCGGCAGCGCCATTGACGCCAAGGGCAAAGAGCTGGTTTGAGGAGAGACATGATGGATAAAGTTGTGACAGTTTCAGGCCAGCCGCAATCCGCCTATTTCCTCGACATGAGCAAGAAGGAAGTGGAAACCCACACGCTGGCCGTCGTCGCCGATAACGAGCCGGGTGTGCTGGCGCGCATCATCGGGCTGTTCGCGGGGCGCGGCTACAACATCGACTCGCTCACGGTCTCGGAAACGATCCACGACAAGCATGTCTCGCGTTTCACGATTGTGACCACGGGCACGCCCAAGGTTTTGACCCAGATCAAGCACCAGCTTGAGCGCATGGTGCCGGTGCATTCGGTGGCGGATTTGACCGTGCAGGGAAATTCCATCGCGCGGGAGTTGGCCATGGTGAAAGTCGCAGGCACGGGCGAAAAGCGCATGGAAGCCTTGCGCCTGGCCGACGCCTTCCGCGCCCGGGTCATCGACGCCTCAACCGAAAGCTTCATTTTCGAAATCACCGGCAAGCCTGACAAGGTTGACCAGTTCATTTCGCTGATGGTGCCGATCGGCCTGGTCGAGGTGGCAAGAACCGGTGTTGCCGGCATTTCGCGCGGCGCCGAGGGGATGAAGGTTTAGCGTGTTGACGCCAAATTTCTGACCTCTGTCATCCCGGCGAAAGCCGGGACCCAGACCCGCATGACAAGCGGTTGCGATTTCACTCAGCGCGTCACCCTCACTGGGGCCCGGCTTCCGCCGGGGTGACAAATATTATTTATTGGAACCGGTTTCTTATGGTTGTGATCCGTGGGAAAAAGCACCGAGAAAGATGTGTGCATACGATAGCGGCGAAAGCCGGCATGACAGGAATTAAGAAGATTGAGTAGCATGGTAACTGGTCTGATATTATTTTCCAAAACCGGACTTTCTAGCCAGCCAATTTCCCCTTAGCTTAGAGCCCATGACATGCAAACTATCAGTGAATGTGAATGCCATTGCCTACCTGCGCAATCGGCGGGATCTGCCTTGGCCTTGGTTGAGGGGCTGGGGCGGATTATTCTGGAGGCGGGCGCTGCGGGGCTCACAGTTCATCCGCGCCCTGATGAGCGCCATATCCGGCATGCGGATGTGCCTGTGCTTCTGGCGCTTATTCGCAAGGATTTTCCATCGCGCGAATTCAACATCGAGGGCTATCCGGACGAGCGGTTTCTGAAGCTGGTGGAGGCCAACAGGCCTGACCAGGTGACGCTGGTGCCGGATGCGCCGGGGCAGGGCACGTCCGACCATGGCTGGGATATTGCCAAGAACAAATCCGCGCTGGTGGACGTGATTGCGCGGCTGCGGGCTGGTGGAATGCGGGTGTCGCTGTTTGTTGACCCGGAACCGGAACTGGCCGAACTCGCCAAATCCGTTGGGGCGGACCGCATTGAAATTTATACGGGCCCCTATGGCGGCGCATTTGATCCCGCCCAGCACAACGCCGAATTTGTGAAAGTGGTCGCCACGGGCCGGGCGGCGGCGGCGGCGAGCCTTGAGCTCAACGCAGGCCATGATCTGACGCGGGAAAACCTGCCGGCCCTGGTTCACGCGCTGCCAAACCTCCTGGAAGTGTCAATCGGCCACGCCATTGTTGCCGACGCGCTCACTTTCGGCATGGCGGAAACCGTGCGACTGTTCCGGCATGCCATTGGCGACATCTGATCTTTCCACGCTTGCTTCCATCGGCCTGGTTCAGCTTCTGGCGGTGATCAGTCCGGGGCCGCGAAGTGTGGTGGTACACGGTGGTGGCGCTGTTCTTTGGTGCTTGCCTTAATCCTGCCAGCCCGCTAATTCCGCTCCCAACACTTCAACAGGGAACTTCCACATGCGCGTTTACTATGACCGGGATGCCGACGTTAACCTCATCAAGGGCAAGAAAGTTGTCATCGTCGGCTATGGCAGCCAAGGCCGGGCGCATGCGCTGAACCTCAAGGATTCCGGCGCCAAGCATTTGGCCGTGGCGTTGAAGGCGGGCTCGCCAACAGTGAAGAAAGCCGAGGCGGACGGCCTTCAGGTGATGACGGTAGCCGAAGCCGCCAAGTGGGGCGATCTTCTGATGATGGCAACGCCCGACGAATTGCAGGCCGATATTTACAGGGCCGACATTGCGCCAAACATCCGGGATGGCGCGGCCATCGCCTTTGCCCATGGCCTTAACGTGCATTTCAACCTGATCGAGCCGAAGAAGACCATCGACGTTGTGATGATAGCCCCCAAGGGCCCCGGCCACACGGTGCGCGGCGAATACCAGAAGGGCGGCGGCGTTCCCTGCCTCATCGCCATCAGCCAGGATGCGTCCGGCAACGCCCATGACCTCGCATTGTCCTACGCCTCAGGCGTGGGCGGCGGCCGTTCCGGCATTATCGAAACCACCTTCAAGGAAGAATGCGAAACCGATTTGTTCGGCGAGCAGGTGGTGCTCTGCGGTGGCTTGGTTGAACTCATTCGCGCCGGTTTTGAAACCCTGGTGGAAGCTGGCTACGCGCCGGAGATGGCCTATTTCGAATGCCTGCATGAAGTGAAGCTGATCGTCGACCTGATCTATGAAGGCGGCATCGCCAACATGAATTACTCGATCTCGAACACGGCGGAGTGGGGCGAATATGTGTCCGGTCCCGCGCATCATCACCAGCGAAACCAAAGCCGAAATGAAGCGCGTGCTGGCCGACATCCAGACCGGCAAGTTCACGTCAGAATGGATGCAGGAATACCGCGCCGGAGCCGCCCGCTTCAAGGCCATCCGCCGCAACAACGACAGCCACCAGATCGAAGACGTGGGCGAAAAACTCCGCGCCATGATGCCCTGGATCGGCAAGAACAAGCTGGTGGACAAGGCGCGGAATTGATTTTTCTTCTGCTGATGGAAAAAAGCCCCAATCGGGGCTTTTTTTATGGCTGTTGGCAGCGGGTGAATTGGGGTGGTTCGATGATCACGGCGCGAAGGTTTTTGGGGCTGGTTGGTTTGACATTGCTTTTGGCACTGGCTGGGAGTTCGGCTCACGCGCAGGTGCCGCCAACCGCTGCGGAAATTAGCCAGTACGACGGATTGCACAAGGCTGCGGCGAACGGCGGCAGAAATGAAATCGCGGCGGCCCTGGCGAAAGACCAGAACCCAGACCCGCGTGATGCCTATCAGCGCACGCCCTTGCATGTGGCGGCCTATCTTGGGCGGCATGAGGCCATGCGCGCGCTGGCCGAGGCCGGCGCTGACCCCAATGCGCTGGAATACCAGGCCTATGATATTGTGACCATCGCCGCCGTGGCGAACGATGTGCCCACCCTGAAAGTGGCGCTGGAGATCGGCGGGAAAGCCACAAATGTTACCAGCCCCTACGAGGGCACCGCGCTGATTGCGTCGGCCCATCTTGGCCACGACGAGGTTGTCGCGGAATTGATCAAGGCGGGAGCGCTGCTTGACCATGTGAACAACCTTGGCTGGACGGCGCTGATCGAGGCTGTGATCCTGGGCGATGGGGGCCTGCGCCATGTGAATGTTGTGAAGGCGCTTGTAGAGGCGGGGGCCGATGCGGCCATCGCAGACCGGTCCGGCGTGACCCCGCTGGACCACGCCAGGCAACGTGGCTATACGGCGATGGCGGAAATTATTGGCGAGGCCAAATGACACTCGAAAGCGATATCGCGCGGATCAAGACCCAGGAAGAAAAACTGCGGTTTGCCAAGTTCGACGAGGCGGATGCCTGGGCTTTGGGATCGCTGATCCGCGAGATGTCGGCTTCGCGGAATTTGCCGATGGTGGTGGATATCCGCGTGGCCGGGCGGCCGCTGTTTCTTGCGGCCCTTTCGGGCGCCAGTCCCGACAACGCGGAATGGGCCAGGCGCAAGATCAACACGGTCATGCGCTATCACAAATCAACTTACAGGATCAACCGCGAGATCACCTTGAGCGGCCAGAAACTGGATGAATCGCGCGGTGTGTCGCCAATGGACATAGCAGCCGCCGGCGGCGGATTTCCGGTTCACATCATTGGAACGGGCGTTGTTGGGGCCATGGCGGTTTCCGGCATTCCCCAGCGCGAAGATCATAATCTGGCGGTGGAAGCCTTGTGCCGGTTTCTTGGAATTGATTCCGCCGGAATGGCGCTGGGGCCTGAGTCCGCCTGATGGAATTTGACATCTTGTTGTGGGCGCTGGCCTCGCTGGCGGCCCTGTTTGTGGGTGCCTCGAAGGGGGGCCTGCCGATGATTGGGATACTGGCCGTGCCGATCATGGCGCTGGCCATTTCGCCGGTCGTGGCGGCGGGCCTCTTGCTTCCAATTTATATCGTCAGTGATGTCTACGGCTTGTGGCTTTACCGCAAGTCCTATGATTTGCGGAACATCAAGATCATTGTGCCGGCGGCAACTATCGGCATCGGCATCGGCTGGGCTGCGGCTTCGATCACCAGCGCCGTTCAGGTGAAGCTGCTTGTTGGCATTATCGGGCTTTCCTATTGCATTGAAGCCATATTGAATTTTCATCGCAATTTGCCGCCACGGCCTGCGGATGTGCCGCGCGGATTTTTCTGGGGGACGATCGCGGGCTTCACCAGCTTCGTGTCGCACGCGGGCGCGCCTCCCTATCAGATGTATGTGCTGCCCCAGCGCCTCGACAAGATGGTCTATGCGGGAACGTCGACGATTATCTTCGCCATCATCAATTTGCTGAAACTGCCGCCCTATTGGTTTCTGGGGCAGGTGAACATGGCCAGCCTCGAAAAAGGCCTGTATCTGGCGCCCGTCGCGATTTTGGGCGCCTATCTGGGCTACAAGCTCACGTCGGTCATTCCGCAGAAACTGTTTTTCCGCATTGTGGAAGTAGCGCTGTTTCTGCTTTCGCTGAAATTGATTTATGACGGTATTGCCGGATTGACAAACAGCTGAAGTCTCTGCCAGTTTCATTGCCGGGCGGGGGTTCAACTGGAGTTGAAGATGCCACATTTCCGTTCCGCTGTTCTCGCCGCATTCCTGTTCTTGTTCACCATGTTAATCCCCGCGCAAGCCCAGGAGGGCGGTCGCGTTGTGCTGGTGCTTGACGCATCGGGCTCCATGTGGGGGCAGATTGACGGCAAGACCAAGATGGAAATCGCCAAGGAAGTCGTGGGCTCGGTCGTTGGCAGCTGGAAACCGGAAGACGAACTTGGACTGGTGGCCTATGGCCACCGGGAAAAAGGCTCGTGCGCCGATATTGAAGTGCTGCGCGAGGCGGGGCCTCTTGATGGCGTTGACTATATGTTGGCAGTGAACGCCTTGAACCCGAAGGGCAAGACGCCAATGACGGCGGCGGTGCGCATGGCGGCGGAATCCCTCAAGTTCACCGAGAAGAAGGCAACCGTCATCCTCGTGTCGGACGGCATCGAGACCTGCGATGTGGACCCCTGCGCCGTGGCCGAAGAGCTGGAGCAGCTGGGCGTCAACCTCACCGTCCACACGGTTGGTTTTGGCCTCGACAACAAGGGGGCCGTCAGCCAGTTGCAGTGCCTGGCGGAAAAGACCGGCGGCACTTATTCAACCGCTGATAATGCCAGCGAATTGCAGGACGCGCTGACAAAAACCGTTGAGGCAAAAGCGCCCGAGCCGGCGCCTGAGCCCGCCGCTCCTGAATTCAATTTTCTTGGCCGTGTGGTGATGGCTGAAGGTGTTGATCTGCCGCCGCCATATGATTCCGCCGGCTGGGATTTCTTTGAGGCGGTTGGCGGCCAGGCGGGCAACGGCGTCAAGACCGAATATGGCGTTGAAACCAAGACGAACTTGCCGAAGGCTGGAGACTATATCGCCAGAATTTCGGTTGACCTGGCGCGGATCGAAGTGCCGGTCAAAATCGAGGACGGCAAGGCGACAACGCTGGATGCAAGCCTGGAGGCTGGCGTGTTGAATGTGTCAGGAACGATGGATGGCACGGCGCCGCTCACGGACTCCGGCGCAACCTGGGAACTTCTGGACGCGAGTGGCAGTGTCCTGGCGACAAAATACAATCCGGAAGTGTCGTTCCTGGCTGCTGCGGGGGCCTACAAGATCAGGCTGAAACTCGGCACGGCTATGGCCGAGCAGGATGCGCGAATTGAGGCGGGCAAGGTGGTTTCGCAGTCGGTTTCTTTGGGTGCTGGTATTATCGAAGCCAGCGGCGTGTTCAGCACTGGTGGACAGGCTGTGCCGGACAGCGCTGCGATTGAATTGCGCAAGGGCGAGCCCGGCCTTGATGGAAAGCATGAGTGGATCACCACAACCTACGGCACCACAACCCAGTTCAAGGTGCCGGCGGGCAAGTATCTGGTTTTCTTCAAGCAGGATTTCGCCGAAGGCTCGGCGCCCGTTGAAGTCACCGCGGCGGGCCTCGCCAAAGTCGAGGTCAGCGTCAATGGCGGCTATCTGGCGGTGACGGGGCCTTCCGGGTCAACCATTGAGGTGTTTTCCGCTGAAAAGGATATTTCTGGCAAGCGCGCATATCTTGCAACCGAATATGGCGGATCGATCAACAAGGCCTTTGGCGCAGGCGTTTATCACGTAACCGCCAAGGGCGCCGATGGAGCGGTTGTGGCCGGAAAGGATTTTGAAGTGAAGGCTGGGGGGCGCACGGAAGGCGTTCTGCCGTAGTCGCAGCCATCAATGAAGTTTAACTTTCACACCCTTGATGTTTTCACCAACCGCCGCTTTGGCGGCAATCCCCTGGCTGTTGTCCTGGGGGCGGATGCCCTCAGCACCGGGCAAATGCAAGCCATCACCAAAGAGTTCAATCTTTCCGAAACGATTTTCGTGATGAAACCGGAAGATGCGGCGAACATGGCGAAGGTGCGAATTTTCTTTCCCGGAGGCGAGATGGCGTTCGCGGGCCACCCGACGGTGGGTTGCGCCATATTGCTGGCCGAGCAGAAATACAAGCCGGGCTGCAGCTTTGAAACGACCATTCTGCTTGAGGAGAATGCAGGGCTGGTGCCCGTGAAGGTGTCGCGTATCGGCGAGGTTCCATGGGCGCAGTTCACCGCGCCCGTTGTGCCATTTCCCGTCGATCTGGCGCTGCCGGAAGTGGCGCTGGTTGCGCAGGCGCTTTCCTTGCGGGTTGAGGACATAGGTTTCGAGGGCCATCATATCGGCGTGTTCGAGGGCGGCCCCAGGTTTTTCTACGTGCCGGTGAATTCGCGCCAGGCGCTGGAGGCGTGTCTGGTGTGCGAGCCCCATTGGACCGCGATGATTTCCAAACTTGGCGTCGACAACGCTTATGTCTACACGCGCGGCGGCGACAGTGCGAAAACCAGTTTTCGCAGCCGGATGTTTGCGCCGACGGGCGGCATTCCGGAAGATCCGGCGACGGGCTCGGCTACGGCGATCCTGGCGGCGCAGCTTTTGAAATCGGAAGCGCTGAGCGATGGCTTGCATAAATGGCAGCTGGAGCAGGGTTATGAGATGGGGCGTCCTTCAGACCTTTTCCTTGAAGCGGATGTCGAACAAGGCAAGCTCGCCGCCGTGCGGGTGGCGGGCCAGGCCGTTGGGGTGATGCAGGGGACGTTGGAGATTTGACGATGGATAAATTATTGCTGGCATTACATCTTTTTTTCATCGCCATGGGTGTTGGCATAAGCTTTTCAAATCTCATAAACCTGCGCACTGCCCGCGGGCAGACTGACGACATTGCCAAGGGGTTTGGCATGGCGCGGATGGCGCTGCGGATGTATTCGGATATTGTGGTCGCAGGTTTTCTGATCACGGGCCTGCTGCTCTTATGGACAACGGGGAACTCGGGTTCAGGCCCATGGTTCAGCCTCAAGATGGCATTTGTCGTGCTGCTGGTGGTGTCCTATGGCATCGTGCGGATCACCGGCGGCCAGATCATGCGCACCGGCAACATGGCGCTCATGAGCCGCATCAACACATTCGCGCCACTGGCGTTTGCCGGGTCAGCGGGCGCGCTGGTATGCGCGGTGCTGGCGTTTAATTGATTTGGCTGCCGTCCCTATGTCGTCATTCAGGTTTTCACCGCTGTGGCGTTCATGCATTATCTTGACGTTTTTCCCACGGATCACAACCACGAGAAGCTGAATTCAATAAGTAATAATTGTCATCCCGGCGAAAGCCGGGACCCAGTGAGGGTGACGCGCTGAGTGAAATCGCAACCGCTTGTCATGCGGGTCTGGGTCCCGGCTTTCGCCGGGATGACAAATTTTGGATAGAGAAAACAAGCGTTCAGGCATCAAAAAAAGATGTGTGAATCCGATGGCAGCGTTCGCCGGGATGACAAATATTGGAATGACAATCGGCGAAGCATGAAGCCTTCACCGCGCCTGATTTTTCTCAGCCGCCAATATGATCACCGTGATGATGATCAGTCCGGTCATGATCAGGCGCACGCCGGCGCTGGCGCCGAAGGTGTTCAGCATGGTGACGAGCAGGTACATGAAGAGCGCCGCCCCCCAAATTCCGGGAACGCTGGCGCGGCCGCCTGCCACTGAGGTGCCGCCGATCACGACAACAGCGATGGAAGCCAGAAGGAATTCCTCGCCCATGTTGAGGGCTGCTCCGCCGGAAAAACCGGAAAGCAGGATGCCGCAAACGCCGGACAGGAGCGCGCTCAGAACATAAGTGATGAAGCGGGTTTGATCGACGTTGAAACCCGCGAGCCAGGCGGCCCTGGGATTCTGGCCAATGGCGACAACAGCCCTGCCATAGATTGTCCGCTTGATGACCACCGCCAGAATCACGCTGAGCGCCAGCACAAGCACTGATGCCAGCGGAATTCCAAGAATGCGGGTTGTGGCGAAAGTGTCTAGTGGCGCTGGCGGCTTAATGCGGATGCCATGGCCAAAGTAAATCGCGGTTGAGAGAATGAGAAAACTCGCTGACAACGTGGCTATTATTGGGGGAATGCGCAACAGGCGGATGAGCGCATAGTTGAATATGCCGACCAGGAAGCTGACACCAAGGGCTGCCGCAACGCCCAATAGCAAAAGATCGGGATTCGTATTCATGACCTTCATCGCGACCACGCCGGACAGGGTGATGGTGGCGGGAATTGAGAGATCGACATTGCCGGGGCCTGTGGTGATGACCATCATCTGGCCTAGGCCGACGATGATGCTGAAGGTGGCGAAGGAAAGCGCTGCGGTGAGAATTTCGCCAGCACCCTGGCCGCCGGTGTAGGCGATGGTGGCAAGCCACACGCCGAGCGCTGCCACGAATGACCATATCCAGGGCTCGCCGCGCAGTTTGCGAAGTTGCGCCATCATCGGCGCTGCTCCCAGAAAACAACCAGGGATTTGAGCGCCAGCACGATGATGAGGATTGCCCCTTGCGCGCCGATCTGCCAGTCCGGATTGATGTTGAGGAAGATCAGGAATGAGCCCGCAAGCGCCAATGTGAGCGCCCCCACCACGGCGCCCAGGGGCGACACCCTGCCGCCCACAAATTCGCCGCCGCCCAGGATGACGCCTGCGATTGAATAAAGCGTGTAGCGGTCGGCCACGTGGGCATCGGCTGATGTGGTGAGGCCCAGCAGCGAAAGGCCGGACAGCACGCCGAACAAGCCAGCGATTGCATACATCGTGGATTTGGTTTTCAGCATGGACCAGCCCGCGCGCTCCATGGCTTTTGGATTGCCGCCAGCGCCCCTCGCGATGACGCCGTAGGACGAGAGCATGAGGGCGAGATGGACGGCGATGCCGATCACTACAGCGGCCATAATTGGAAACGGAATGTATGGCAATTGCACCGACATGATGGCCTTCAACCATTCCGGGGCCTTGCCGCCGGGCGAGGGGAGAATGAGCACGGCAATGCCGAGCCAGACAAATGACAGGCCAAGGGTTACGACAATCGCGGGCAGGTTGCGACTGTGGATGAGGGCGCCCATGGCTGCGTAGGCTGCAATGCACAGGAGCAGGGCGAGAATTCCGAGCAGCGGATTGGTGTAGAGCAGGGTGGCGGAAATACAGCCCACAAGGCCAACGAAGGGGCCAATCGACAAATCAAGATCATTGACCGTGATGATGAACATTTGCGCGATGGTGGCGAGCGCTATGGGAACCGCGTATTGCAGCATGAGGTTGAGGCCGAAGTAGCTCATAGTGCGGGGCTGCACGTAGAAGGTTGCGCCCAGCACGATGGCCAGCGACATGAACGGCAGCAGGGAGCGGAGCAGGCCCTTGCTCATGCGGCGGCGCCTTCGGCGAAAGAGGCCTGCAGGACTTTTTCCTCGGTCAGGTTCTGGCCATGGAGCTCGGCGGATATCTCGCCGTTGCGGAACACATAGGCCCGGCCGCAGTGGCGCAGCTCGTCAATTTCCGTCGTGTACCAGATGAAGGTGCGCCCCGCCTTCGCCTCCTGGGCTATCATTTGATAGACTTCAAGCTTGGTGCCGATGTCGACGCCGCGCATCGGATCATCCATGAGCATGATTTGCGCTTCAGAGCCAAGGGCGCGGGCAAAAAGCGCCTTCTGCTGGTTGCCGCCGGAGAGCGTCAGGATATTGTTGTTCACATCCGGGGTGCGGATGGCCATGCGGGCTTTCCAGTCTTCGGCGAGCCTTGCCTCGCCATCGCCGGTGATGAAACCGCGCTTCAGCATGGAGCGCAGCGAACGCACCGTGATGTTGGAGGCAATTGACCAGAGATTGAAGATGCCATCGGACTGGCGGTCACCGGCGATGAAGGCAACAGGGCCATCGACTTGCGCGTGAGATTTTGAGAAGAGCTGGAGCAGCATGCGGGTCTGGCCGTGGCCGGAAAGACCAGCCAGGCCAATGATCTCGCCCTTGCGGGCCACCAGTTCCGCGGCGCCGCTCCCGGTCTGAGGAATAGCGCGAATGATTATGGGCGCTTCTGGCCGGGCTTTTGAAACTTTGGCGGCAGTCTTCTCCTTGCTCACTTCTGTGCCCATGGCTGCCACGAGACTGTCGCGGGTGAATTTCCCGGCGGGTTTCTCGGCAACGGTTTTGCCATCTTTCATGACAACGATGCGGTCGCTGGCGCCGAGGATATCGCCCAGCAGATGCGAGATGAGAATGACGCTGGCGCCTTTGGCCACCTGCTTGCGCACAAAGGCCAGAAGCTGCGCGGCGGTTACGGCATCGAGCGACGACGTTGGTTCATCGAGGATGACCAGGCGGAGCGGCACATCGGTCACCGTGAAGGCGCGGGCGATTTCGGCCATCTGGCGCTTGCCGATGGGCAGGTCTGAAATGGCGTCGTCCGGCCTGATGCCGTGGCCGGGGAAGATTTCATCGAGCTTGGCTATGGCCAGCTTGCTGGCCCGCTGTTTCCAGCCAAACCCCTTGATCGAGCGGTGCACGATGCGGACGTTTTCGGCGACTGTGAGGTTGGGGCAGAGCGAGAGTTCCTGAAACACGCAGCGGATGCCGTTGGCTTTCGCGGTTTGCACGGACCACCCTTGCGTCAGGTTTGAAGCGCCGACGCTGATTTCGCCCTTGTCGGGGGACAGCGTTCCGGCGAGGATGTGCATGAGGGTGGATTTGCCGGCGCCATTGTGGCCCACAAGCCCCACGCATTCGCCCGCGCCCACTTCGAGGCTGACGCCCGCAAGGGCGCGGACGGCGCCGAAACTTCTTTCGACGCCGTCCAGCTTTATCGCCGTTTCGTGCAAGGCCTACATGCCGCCAACAACTTTGGCTGCGTCCTCGGCGGAATATTCGACGTTGGCGACGCCGCCCTTTTCGGTGGTCTCGAGGCTCTTCTCAAGATCGGCCTGGTTGATCTGCAGGAAAGGCACGGTCATGTCCTGGGGCACTTTCTTGCCATCGAGGATCATCTGGGCGACCCAGAAGGCGAGGGTTGAAACGCCCGGCGCAATGGAAACCGACATGGTTTCATAGCCATTGGCGTCCTTCTGCTCTTTCCACCATTGCAGCTCGTCCTGGCGATTGCCCATGATGATCAAGGGGGTGGGGCGGCCAGCGGCCTTGAAGGCCTGGGCTGCGCCGTAGCCATCGCCACCTTGCGTCACCACGCCTGCAACTTCTGGCAGCGATGGCAGAATGCCGGCGACGGCTTTTTGCGCCACCTCCTGGGCCCAGTCGCCGTGGACTGAACCTACGATCTTGAACTGCGAGTATTTCTCGGCGCCGCGATGGATGCCCTTGGAGATTTCATCATCGACGAACACGCCGGCAAGGCCGCGAATTTCGAGCAGGTTGCCGCCTGCCGCCATCTTTTCGTTGAGGTAATCAAGCTGCACTTCGCCCATCTTGGCGAAATCAACGGCGATGCGGTAGGCGCAGGGCTCGGTGACGATGCCATCGAAGGAGACAACCACAATGCCGGCATCGCAGGCCTGCTTCACCACGCCATTGAGCGCGTCAGGCGAGGCGGCGTTGATGACGATGGCGTGGTAGCCTTGCAGGATGAGGTTCTGGATTTGGGCGGCCTGTTCGGTCACCTGGTTTTCCGAGGTGGTGAAGGGGTCAGCGGCGGCGACAATGCCGTCAGCGACCGCCTGCTTGGTCACTTTATCCCAGCTTTTCAGCATGGACTGGCGCCAGGAATTTCCGGCGTAGTTGTTGGACAGGGCGATTTTCTTGTCCTTGGTGTCGGCGAAGGCGGTGCTTGTGGCCATCACGGCGGCGATGGCAATCGAGCAAACTAAGGCTTTCTTCAGCATTTGACTCTCCCATGATATCTTTCCGGGCCATCACATCGCGGCCCGTGGAACGGGATGCTAACACAGGGTTGAAATGTTTCAATGGCCCAAACTTGCGCTTCAGCCGCTCTTGGTTTATGCAGGCCTCCATGTTGAACTTGCATCGCGCAGCTCTTCTCCTTCTTGGCAGTCCCTAAGGGCCGGCTGGGCGCTTCGCCTTGGCTCTTTGGGGAAAACGACATAAACACAATCCCAGCAGCTGAGAATCAGAGACTTTCCCGATGATGATTTCGCCCAAAGAAAAATACCAGCCCTATGGCCCGATCAACCTGGCTGACCGGCAGTGGCCCTCGCGCACCATCACCAGAGCCCCCATCTGGTGCTCGGTTGACCTGCGCGATGGCAACCAGTCGCTCATCGAGCCCATGGGCCATGAACGCAAGATGCGGATGTTCAATTCGCTCATCGCCATGGGCTTCAAGGAAATCGAGATCGGTTTTCCCTCCGCGTCGCAGACGGATTATGACTTCTGCCGCCACCTCATCGACAACCGGAAAATCCCCGATGACGTCACCATCCAGGTGCTGGTGCAATGCCGCGAGGAGCTGATCCGCCGCACCTTTGAAGGCATCCGCGGAGCCAAATCAGCAATCGTGCATTTCTACAATTCGACCAGCGAGCTGCAGCGCCGCGTGGTGTTCCAGAAAGACCGCCAGGGCATCATCGACATCGCGGTGGAGGGCGCCAGGCTTATCCGGCGGCTGGCCGACGAGAGCGGCATGACGGATGCGATCCGCTTTGAATACAGCCCGGAGAGCTTCACCGGCACGGAGCTGGATTACGCCGTGGAGATTTGCGAGGCGGTGATGGCGGAGATCAAGCCCACGCCGCAAAAGAAGCTCATCCTCAACCTGCCCGCGACCGTTGAAATGTCGACGCCCAACATTCACGCCGACCAGATCGAATGGTTCTGCCGCCATATCAAGAACCGCGACAGCGTCATCATCTCGCTGCATCCCCACAATGACCGGGGCTCGGCGGTGGCGGCCACCGAGCTGGCGCTGCTGGCGGGCGCCGACCGCGTCGAAGGCACGTTATTCGGCAATGGCGAGCGCACCGGCAATGTCTGCCTTGTGACACTCGCCATGAACCTGTTCACGCAAGGGGTTGAGCCGGAGCTTGATTGCTCCAACATCAATGACCTCATCCGCATGGCCGAATATTGCACCCAGCTTCCCATCCATCCCGCCACCCCTATGCGGGCGAACTGGTGTTCACGGCGTTCTCAGGCTCGCACCAGGACGCCATCAACAAGGGCTTCAAGGCCATGAAGGCGTCCAACAAGCCGTTGTGGGAGGTGCCCTATCTGCCGATTGATCCGATGGATCTGGGGCGGTCTTACGAGGCCGTGGTGCGCATCAACAGCCAGAGCGGCAAGGGCGGCATCGCCTATATCATGGAGACCGAACACGGCATCGAACTGCCGCGCCGGCTGCAGATCGAGTTTTCGAAAGTGGTGCAGGTCATCGCCGATGGCGAGGGCGTGGAGGTTGAAGCCTCCAGGCTGTGGACCGCATTTGAAAGCGAGTATCTGGAAGGCAATGGCCGCTACGCCTTCATCGAGCACAAGGCCAAGTCAGACCATGGCGACCAGGAAATGACGGCGAAAGTTTCCGTGGACGGCAAGCACAAAACCATCCACGGCCACGGCAACGGCCCGGTTGACGGCTTCGTGGACGCGATGCGGAAAGAGTTAGGGCTTGCCTTCGACGTGGCCGACTACCGCGAACACGCCATGGGCCACGGCGCTAACGCGGCGGCGATTGCCTATGTGGAACTGCGGCTGGCCGATGGGGCCACGCTGTTTGGCGTGGGTATCGACAAGAACATCGTGGTGGCTTCGCTCAAAGCTGTAGTATCAGGCGTGAATTGTGCGCTTAAACGATAGCAAAAACTCTCCATGGCCGGGCTTGACCCGGCCACCCAGACTTTCGCTGTAGAGGCCATACGCTTTCTTTCAGCTTGTTTTTCAGTTAAACGGTAGTTATCGACGCATGGGCTAAAACCAACAGCACAACGCGTTCGGATGCCATCCGCCGACTGGTCGAGTTGAGGCTGAAGGAGAAGAGATGAAAGACTGGTTGATGATTGCGTCCATCGGTGCGGGTATTGTCGCCGCAGGACTGGCACTTATCGCCGCCAATGTCCCAATTCGAAATGAAATCGATTCGTTCATGAATGATATATATCGGCAAGGGTGGTGGGCAGCTTGTGCTGCAGGCGTCGCCGCTCTGGGCGTTATTCTACAAGCTTTGCACTATTTCATGACTCGCTAAAATGCAACTTCAATTGTGAGAAAATCACGGTGGATATTGGCGAAGCATATTTTCATCTCAGTCCATTCGAAGTCGATTATGATTCTTTGCCAAGATTAGGCGAAGCACTTTCTCAAATTGCCCGTGATCGAGCCGAGAGTGCATTCCAATTTGAAACGACGGTGGAAATTAAGCTTGGGCCGGGAGGACTCAAAGGTTGGATTGCGGTGAATGCAGCCATTACCCTTTTCGCAGCTGTAAGTCAGTATTCAGATTTCAAGAAAAGCATCCACGAAATTTTGATCGATTCGAAACGGTTTGCGCAAGAAGTAAACGAGACATTTTTCAAAAATATCGAGGTTGCTCCGAAACAAGTGTTTCGCAAAGAACGCAGAACCAAATCGGTGGGGCGCATTGACCGTTTACTCAATCGCATCGAAGCACTGGAGCATTCATGCAAAATCAATGGTCGGCCACCGACCTCTATCGAAGTCAATTCAGTTGAGGAATTATTTCGTTTGGCAATTGAAAATCTGAATTCTGAAGAAATTGATATGGTCACTGACCAAATTCATGGTCCCGGCAGTCCAGTGGCTCCCCAGATGCCACTCTCGCAGTATATTATTCTTCCGCGAACTCCACGAATTGAGAAGAGCCATCGAACAAAGCAAATTCTTGTTCCACCCGGTCCTCCAACATATGAAATACGAGGAGGCACGCCTTCATTGTCAACGGCTGTAAGTTACAAAGTGCCAGCCCCCTTCTGGGAGTCAGGAACAAGCCCTCGTGGCGACAAACCCCGCCCAATCTATAGAAATATCCTTCAAACCACAGGTAGTCGGAGGCCGTCCCGGAAAAGTTGACGCGACTGACAGTATGGATATTCGATGACCGAAAACGCTATTACCACTGTCCTTGCCATCTATGGAGCCTTTGTGGCCTCTATCGGTGGCATCTGGAACATTTACCAGTGGTGGAGCCGAGGTCCGAAATTATCTGGATATTCCGGCATCAACATGATGATTTTAAATGATCCCAGTCGCAACCCTGATCAGATGTACGTGACCTTCAATGTAGCAAATCGAGGTACTGCCGATACCTACATTACAAACATTGGTTTTTTTGGTTACGATTCTGTAGTTGCTTATTGGCGAGGCCGTCCAAGCTTCACAGCAATCGTGAACCATTCCATGCCTGCATATCCCTTGCCTGGCCTGTTACCAGTGGGTGGAGAATGGCGATCAATGATGATCCAGGACGATGAGGTTGAAAATCTTACACGGTCCAAGATCGCTTGTTTTGCATTATTCCATACATTTTCATCAAAGCCATTTCGCGTTCGGATTCGCTCGATACCTTTGAAACCTTGAAATCGACTGCAATTCCGGTGAAAGTGCATTCAATTCGCGGTCGCTCACGCCGCCACTCGCTTAAATCTGATTCCACCTTGCTTCCGCGAGCGCTGCGCAGCACGGGAGAAGGCTATAATCATTTGCCATCAAACGTGTTGTTTCAAGCTATCGCCTTCGCCCGTGTCTCAGTTTGAATGAGGCAGCGATGGCGCTCCCGCTGAAATTCTTGTATCATTGGCGACATGGAGCTTTCCCCAGTTGTCACAATGTTCGGCATAATAATCGGTGTGACTTTGGCGCTACTTTTAATCGTGAGGCTACTCGGATTCCGTTGGCCGCGAAATTCCGGTGGGTCCGATTCAGGTGGTGGCTCCTGGGGAGACTGCGATTCTGGCGGTGATGGAGGCGGTGGCGACTAAAGGTCCACGCGGCGAAAAACGCCCAGCCAATGTTATTGGCGTTGCCATCCCTAGTTGCCACGGGCGAAGCAGAGGGCGGCCCAGCAAGACTCCAATTAGGCAACAGGCGGTAAAGTATATTTCCCCTTGACAAGTATATTCCTAGCATGCCATTTGTGTTCCTGTTATGTTCTTACGGGGAAACACCATGGACTGGGACTTGGCCATCAAACGCAACAGCAAAGCGCTCAACGGGATAATCGCGGCGCTTTTCGTCCTGCTGGGCGATGTTGCGGTTGCGCGCATTCCGCCGTTGCTGCACTGGGCGGTGCTGCGGGTTTTGAGGCCTGCTGAGTCCGCGGTGCGCCGCCTCATTGTCATTGTGGCACGGGGGCTTGTGGTGAAGCCCGCTGCCTCGCGGCCCAAGCCAACGGGGCCCATCATCGGCAAAGGCGGTGGAAGCAGGTCTCCCTCCTTCCCGCTCTTCGACCGGCGGAAAAGCTTCGCTGTCCTGCGCGGCCCAAAATTCACGCGCAATCCCCCGCGCATCCATTTCTTCCCCTATGATCCCCGGGTGGCGGCCCTGTTTCCAGCGCCCCAGCCGGTGATCGAGCCTCCCCCGCCGCCCGATGGGCTGGTCAGCGCCGCGCGCCTCTCCCGCAGGCTTCAGGCCCTCAAATCCGCCCTCGAAGACCTTCCGCGCCAGGCCAAGCGACTGGCCCGTTGGCGGCTGAAGCGGGACAAGATGCCAAACCCGAAGTTCACCTCGCCAATGCGGCCCGGCCGCCCGCCCGGCCACCGCAAGAGACCCATTCACGAAGTCGATGAAGTCCTCAAGGAATGCCATGCCCTCGCCTGGGACGCGCTGAAGCCCGACACAAGCTGAGGCCGAAAACTTCGCTTTTCATCTACCCCGAAAGCGGAATTACCGTTTTCACAAGAGGCGGAGCTATGCCCGCAAACCAAAGATTAAACACTTTCCCACACCCCCTCCCAATTTCGCCATGAGTTCCTATATAATCCCCTCCATGGCGCAGAAAGACTCACATAGGGATGGCGGCGGGCAGGTGGGGGTGATCACCCGCACCGAGACCAAAACCAAGAAACCGAGCCTCTACAAGGTTCTGCTGCTGAACGATGACTACACGCCGATGGAGTTCGTGGTGCATGTGCTGCAGCAGTTCTTCGGCAAGTCGGCCGAGGACGCCACCCGCATCATGCTGCATGTGCATCAGAAGGGGGTTGGCGTGTGCGGCGTTTATACCTTTGAAATCGCTGAGACAAAAGTAACCCAGGTCATGGATTTCGCGAAGAAGCACCAGCAGCCTTTGCAATGTACCATGGAAAAGGAGTAGCCTCGCCATCATGCCGACGTTTTCACGCAGCCTTGAGAAGGCCCTCCATCGCGCCCTGGCCCATGCCAATGAGCGCCACCACGAGTTCGCGACGCTCGAACACCTGCTCTTGTCCCTGATCGACGACAAGGACGCGGTGGCCGTCATGCGCGCCTGCAATGTGAATGTGGACGAGCTGCGGGCCAATCTGGTGGGCTATATCGACGCCGAATTGGCCAATCTGATTTCCGACGAAGTGCTGGAGTCCAAGCCCACGGCTGGCTTCCAGCGGGTTATCCAGCGCGCCGTCATCCATGTGCAATCGTCGGGCCGCGAAGAGGTGACGGGCGCCAATGTGCTTGTCGCCATCTTCGCCGAACGCGAGAGCCACGCGGCCTTCTTCCTGCAGGAGCAGGACATGACGCGCTATGACGCGGTGAATTATATTTCCCATGGCATCGCCAAGCGCGCCGGCCACAGCGAGACGCGGCCCGTGCGCGGCGTTGACCAGGACCAGCAGCCGGGCGGCGGCGATGGCGAATCCTCCGAAACGGGGGCGAAGAAAAAAGGCGATGGCGACGCGCTTGAGGCCTACTGCATAGACCTCAACAAGAAAGCCGCCGAAGGCAAGATTGACCCGCTGATTGGCCGCGAAATGGAAGTGAACCGCACGATCCAGATCCTGTGCCGCCGGTCGAAGAACAATCCGCTGTTCGTGGGCGATCCGGGCGTCGGCAAAACCGCCATCGCCGAAGGCCTGGCGCGCAAGATCATCAAGGGCGAAGTGCCGGATGTCCTGAAGGATTGCACCATCTACATGCTCGACATGGGCGTGCTGCTGGCGGGCACCCGCTATCGCGGCGATTTCGAGGAGCGGCTCAAGGCCGTGATCAAGGAAATCGAAGCCCGCCCCGGCGCCATCATGTTCATTGATGAGATTCACACGGTGATTGGCGCTGGCGCCACGTCTGGCGGGGCCATGGACGCCTCGAATTTGCTGAAGCCGGCGCTGGCTGGCGGCAATTTGCGCTGCATGGGATCGACCACCTACAAGGAATACCGCCAGCACTTTGAGAAGGACCGCGCGCTGGTGCGCCGTTTCCAGAAGATTGACGTGAACGAGCCGTCGCTGCCCGACGCCATCGCCATCCTCAAGGGGCTCAAGCCCTATTACGAGGAGTTCCACAAGGTCAAATACACGGACGACGCCATCGAAAGCGCCGTGCAGCTGTCGTCGCGCTACATGAGCGAGCGGAAGCTGCCGGACAAGGCCATCGATGTGATCGATGAAACCGGCGCGTCCCTCATGCTGCTGCCCGAAGCCAAGCGCAAGAAGGTGATTGATGTGGCCGATATTGAAGCCACCATCGCCACCATGGCGCGCATTCCGGCCAAGACTGTTTCGAAGGATGACGCCACGGTTCTGAAAAATCTCTCCACCGAACTGCGCCGCCTGGTGTTCGGCCAGGACAAGGCCATTGATGCGCTGACATCGGCCATCAAGCTGGCGCGGGCCGGATTGCGCGAGCCTGAAAAACCCATCGGTTCCTATCTGTTCTCCGGCCCCACAGGCGTCGGCAAGACCGAAGTGGCCAAGCGCCTCGCCGAAGTTCTGGGCGTCCACATGCTGCGTTTTGACATGTCGGAATACATGGAGCGGCATTCCGTTTCGCGTCTCATCGGCGCGCCTCCGGGCTACGTGGGTTTTGATCAGGGCGGCCTCTTGACCGACGGCATTGACCAGCACCCGCACTGCGTGCTGCTGCTCGATGAAATCGAAAAGGCCCATCCGGATCTGTTCAACATCCTGCTGCAGGTCATGGATCATGGCAAGCTCACCGACCACAACGGCAAGTCAGTCGATTTCCGCAATGTGATCCTGGTGATGACCACGAATGCCGGCGCCTCTGACATGGCCCGCTCTGCAATCGGATTCGGAAATTCCGTGCGCGATGCTGACGACAACGAAGCGATCACCCGCATGTTCACGCCGGAATTCCGGAACCGTCTGGACGCGGTGATAGCCTTCGGCCATCTGCCGCCCGAGATCGTGCGCAAGGTGGTGGAGAAATTCATCCTTCAGCTCGAAGCGCAATTGTCCGAGCGCCAGATCAACATCGAGCTTTCAGCCGAAGCCGCCGATTGGCTGGCCAAGAAAGGCTACGACCAGCAAATGGGCGCGAGGCCGCTGGCGCGCGTCATTCAGGAGCACATCAAGAAGCCCCTGGCGGAAGAAGTGCTGTTTGGAAAACTGGCCAAGGGCGGCACCGTGCGCATCCTGCTGAAAGGCGAGGAACTGGCCTTCCAGTATCTGGGCCGGGACGAAGAAAAATCCCTGCCCAAACCGCCGGAGCGGAAATCGCTGCCGCGCAACAAGAAGGTTGAGGCCAAGCTGGTTGCTAAGAAGAAGCCGGTAAAAGCGAAGTAATCATCCCGGCATGCTTTGCCAACACCGCGTGATCGGCCATCTTGCCGGTGTGCGGGCGCAGTGATTGTCCTGCGCTCATCGGCAGGATATGAAAATGCAAATGGAAAACCGTCTGCCCGGCGGCTTCTTCATTGTACTGGCGGACTTGGACACCATCGGCTTTGAACGCTGACTTGGCTGCGCGGGCCACCTTCTGAACGGTCGCCATGAGTGAGGCCAGAGTTGAAGGTTCGGCATCCAGCAAATTGCGCGATCCAACTTTCGGGATCACCAGGCAATGCCCATCAACTTGCGGCATGACATCCATGAAGGCGAGCGTGTGCTCATCCTCGTAAATCCTGTGGCACGGAATTTCGCCGTGCAGGATCTTGGCGAAGATGTTGTCGGGATCGTAGGTCATGGGCGGACTCCGGTTCAGTCCTCCACTTCATGCCGAAACGGCGAATGTTCCGCAAGCAGGGCTTGGTCGTGGTCGACTGAAGGCCTTTCCTGTTCCAGATATTCACCGACAGCGCGGGCAAGCCCGGCGTGGGCGAAGTGGTGGAGGCTGTGGGTCTTGACTGGCAGATAGCCTCTGGCCAGCTTGTGCTGGCCCTGGGCGCCTGCTTCAACGCGCTTCAGCTTGCGCGCGATGGCGAATTCAATGGCTTGATAATAACAGGCTTCGAAATGCAAATATTGGTGATTTTCGGTTGCGCCCCAGTTGCGGCCATAGAGGGCATCGGCGCCGACGAAGTTGAGAGCGCCGGCAATCGTGCGGCCCCCGCGCTTGGCGAGGATTAGAAGGATGGATCGGGGCATGGTCTCGCTGATCAGGCTGAAGAACGTCCGGGTCAGGTAGGGCGATCCCCATTTCCGCGATCCGGTGTCCATGTAGAACTCAAAGAAGGCGTCCCAGTGGTGTTCCCGCAAGTCGCTTCCGGTGACCCATTCAAAAGTCAATCCTGCGTCGCGCACCGCTTGGCGCTCTTTGCGGATGTTCTTGCGCTTGGATGAGGAGAGGCTGGCCAGGAAATCTTCGAAGTTCACGTAGTTCCGGTTGTTCCAATGGAACTGGATGTCCTGCCGGCGCAGCCAGGATGGCTGGTCTGCGGCTGTCCAATCCTTTTCGGGCAGGAAGGTGATGTGGACCGAAGATGAGTTGGTTTGTCCGCACAGCGCCACGAGGCCATGCGCCAAAAGCTTTCGGGTGCCCGCCCTGGTTGCCAGCAGTCGCGGGCCGGTGACGGGCGTGAAGGGCACCGAGACTTGCAGCTTGGGATAGTAGCTTCCGCCCGCGCGCTGGAAGGCTTGCGCCCAGCCGTGGTCGAAAACATACTCGCCCTGGCTGTGGGACTTGAGATAGCAGGGCGCGATGCCTTCGACCTCGCCATGCTGGTTTTCACAAACGAGGTGCTGGCCGCGCCAGCCGGTTCTGGCGACAGCGGACCCGCTTTCCTCAACGGCACGGAAAAATTCATGGGTGACGAACGGGTTGTGGCCGGATGGATTGGCGCAGGCATTCCACGCATTCGCCGGAATATCCAGGACACTGGCGACAGTCCGCAGTTTCAAGGCGTGTAGCCCTCGAATGTCACCTGATCACAATAGCGCAACGCCCTTGAAGCAGCCTCTTTGGAGCGCAATGTCCAGGTGATTACGGGATGGCCGCGTTGGCGGATTTCGGTGATGGGCTCAAACGGCAGGTCGCGCCAGTTGTAGGAGACAAAATGTGGTTCGGTGCGTTCGAGATGCGCGAGGGTTCGCAGCTCGCAGCGTTTGGAGATCGGCAAAAAATTGTCATAGGGATGGGTGGCGCGATCAGCCACGATGCCGCGCGCCATATCGGGCGCCAATTCGCGCAAGGCCTCCAGCAGGCGGGGATCAAACGACATCAGGCCAAAGGGACCGTCATAGGAACCAAGCACTTCGACTGCCCGCTTCGCCAACTCGGCATTGCCATCCCAGCGGGATTTCAACTCAATGACGAGGGTCGAACGCCCATTCACCTGCTCCAGCAATTCGCCGAGAGTTTGCATGCGGTCTGAAGTGGATCTCAATTTCAACTTCCGGAGCGCGCCGGACGCGAGCGCGCCTACTGCGCCTTGGGCTTCGGCAAGCCGGTCCACTGTGTCATCATGGAACACCATCGCTTCGCCATCGGCGGAAAGCTGGATATCACATTCAATCGCGTAGCCGTTTTCAATGGCGCCGGCGAAGGCGCTCTGCGTATTTTCGATAATCCCTGCGTTGCTGTCGTGAAGCCCCCTGTGGGCAATGGGGCGGGCCACCAGCCAGCGCAATTCCCGCAACTGGGGCGTAAATCGCATGGGGCTATTCGACCTCTACGATGGCTTCTATTTCCACCGAGAGATTGAAGGGCAGCGAAGGCGCGCCCACGGCGGAGCGCGCATGCCGGCCCTTGTCACCGAATACCTCCACGAAAAGATCGGAAGCGCCGTTGATGACTTTGGGATGCTCGCCGAAGGTCGGCGTGGAATTGACCAGTCCCAGGAGCTTGACCATGCGTTTTACCCGGTCGAGATCGCCGTCGCAGGCATCGCGCAGATGGGCGATGATGTTGAGCGCCGTCTGGCGCGCGGAAGCGATGCCGTCTTCAATCGAAAGCGTGTCGCCCAATTTGCCCTGATATTCAATCTTGCCGTCGCGCAGCGCGCCTTGCCCGGAGATGAAAACAAGGTTCCCGGTCTTCACCCACGGCACGTAGGTGGCCACGGGCTTGGCTGGCGCGGGCAGCGCCAAGCCGAGCTCTTGCAGTCTTTGGTCAATTTTTCCCATATCAGGCTCCTGTCATAAAAGATCGCGGGGTTTGCCGCCCTTGAAGTAAGCTTCGAGATTATCAACGGCGCGCATGCCCATGGCAATGCGGGTGTTGCTTGTGGCGCTGCCGAGATGCGGCAGCATGAAGATGTTACCCAGTTCACGGTAGCGCGGGTCGATATTTGGCTCGCCCTTGAACACGTCAAGGCCGGCGGCTGCAAGTTTCCCCGATTTCAGGGCCGCGATGAGGGCGTCGTCATCGACTATATCGCCGCGGGCCGAATTCACCACAATGGCCCCTTGGGGCAGCAGTCCCAGCGCCTTGGAATTTATGATGCCGCGCGTGTCGGGCGTCGACGCGCAATTGATGGACAGAAAATCACAATGGGGCAGCATGGCCTCAAGCGTGGCGTGATAGGTGGCGCCATGCTCAAGCGAGGCGTCCACCCGTTTGCGATTATGGTAGTGCAGCGTCATGTTGAAGGCGGCCGCCCGTTTGGCGACGGCCTGCCCAATTCGCCCCATTCCCAAAATGCCGAGACGCTTGCCGCTGACATCAAACCCCAAAGGCGTTACCAGCGAAGGGGCTGGCCACTTGTTGCCCTTCACCATTTCATGACCCCAGACCGCGCCCCGGGCGGCGCCGAGGATGAGCAGCAGCGCGATATCGGCGGTGGCGTCGGTCAGCACGCCGGGCGTGTTTGAAACCATAATATTTTTTGCCCTGGCGGCGGCAAAATCGATGTGATCAACGCCCACCGAGACAGTGGCGATCATCCGGATGGAAGACGGCAGGCTTTCGATGACCCCGTCGCGGAAGCGGTCCAGCGAGGCGATCAGGAGGGCGTCAAAGTCCTTGGCCTTTTCGGCGATTTCGGCCGGACTCATGCCCCGGTCTTCCGGATTGAGCGCAGCGGCGAAATCCCGTGTCAGGCGTTCTTCCACCTTTTGGGGAAGCTTGCGGGTCACCAGAATTCTTGCTTTTGCCATTGTTGTCTTCTTTTCTATGCCGTAACCTGAATGCAATCAAATCAACCTGATTTGATAGGCAATGGACCACCGCAGCGACGGAGATTCAAGGGTGTTGAGAAGAGTATTGTTATCTGTCGGTTTGTTGACATTTTGCGATGCGGCAATGGCCGCCGCCGTTGTGCCGCACCGGGCCGTTTACGACTTGAAGCTCTTGCGGTCCAGCCAAGGAGCCGCAATCGGGGCCGTTTCGGGACTGATGGCCTATGAAGTGTCCGGCAGCGAGTGCGATGGCTGGACCGTGAATTTCCGCCTGGTGAACCAGTTTGACTATAAGGAGGGCAATTCCCGGCTTATCGATTTACAGTCGTCGTCCTGGGAAACCGGCGACGGACTGACCATGAACTACAGCCAGAAGGAATTTGTCGACAACAAGCAGGAAAGCGAAAAGCGCCTGAGCGTGACCCGGGCTGAAAAGGACGGCCCGGGCGAGGGCGTCATCAATTTGCCCAGCGTGAAGAATTTCACCATCACGCCGGAAACCATTTTCCCGATGCGCCACCAATTGCGCCTGATGCAAGCGGCCGAGAATGGCGAGTTGCGCGATGCGTCGCTGGTTTATGATGGGTCAGATGAAGACAAGACCGTGCGGGCGATCAGCACGATCGGCAAAAAGGTGAATGCGGGCGAGAGCAGGGAAGATGCGGCAAATCAGGCCGCCGCCGCGCTGAGCGCGATGCCGTCATGGCCCGTCAGCATTGGCTATTATTCAACGGATGAGGCGAATGTCGAAACACCAATCTATGAAATCAGCTTTGACATGTATCAAAACGGCGTTTCCACCGGACTTGTGATGGACTACGGCGAATTCGCGCTTGAAGGCAGGCTGAAGAATCTTGAACTGTTCAAGGTCGAAACCTGCCAATAGGTTTTATGCCATGGCCAAGCCACCCCATTCATTGCCCGAGAAAAGCGAAGGCGATGTTTCGGCTTTTCTGGAAAAGGTGCGTGGGCTGCCGCCGGTTTCCAAAAATGGAGTCCGCGGCAAGCTGATTTTCGCCATGGACGCCACCATGAGCAGGCAGCCCAGCTGGGACCGGGCGCTATCCATACAATCTGAAATGTTCGCAGAAACGGGCCGCATCGGCGGCCTGGATGTGCAGCTTGTGTATTTCAGGGGTTTTGACGAATGCCGGGCGTCCAAGTGGGTGAGCGAACCCAAGGCCTTGGCCAAGCTCATGACCACTGTGGATTGCCGGGGCGGCCACACGCAGATCGGGCGGACACTGGCGCACATCAAGAAAGAGATACGCGCCACAAAGGTGAACGCGGTGGTTTATGTGGGCGATGCGATGGAGGAAAACATTGATGTCCTGTGCCAGGCGGCGGGTGAAATCGGCTTGCAGGGGACACCGATATTCATGTTTCAAGATGGAAATGACAGCGTGGCCGAACGAGCCTTTCGGGAAATCGCCAAGCTCAGCCGCGGCGCCTATTTCAAGCTTGATGAAGGTTCGGCGCATATGCTGCGGGAGCTGCTGTCAGCTGTCGCTGTTTACGCGGCGGGCGGCAGAACCGCGCTGGAACATCACGCAAAAAGCAAGGGCGGTGGTTCCGATTTGCTGCTAAAGCAGCTCAAGTAGGAACGCCATGCCCAATTTCATTATCGCCTTGATCATAGTGTTTGGCGGCCTGTGGCTGATCAGGACTTTTGCACGCGCAACACCGGCCCAATCCAAGGGATTGTCGAAGAAGCTGGCGGGCGGCGCATTGATTATTGTTTCCGCCGTTTTGGCGCTGACTGGCAAGGCGCAATTCGCGGCGCCGCTGTTTGCCATCGGTCTTGGCCTGATTGGCCATGCCGCGGCATTTCCCAATGGGTTTCCCTGGGCGGACAAATCCGCCGGCCAGAAGTCCCGGGTCGCGACATCCATTCTGGCCATGGAACTTGACCATGACTCGGGAAAAATGTCGGGCGTGGTTTTATCCGGCCCGTTCAAGAACGCCAGGCTCGAAGCCATGAGCTTGGAAAATCTGCAGCAGCTTTATAAACAATGCGCTGGCGCGACAGACCAAAGCCTCTCTCTTCTCGAGGCCTGGCTTGACCGCCACAAGCCCGAGTGGCGAGATAGCTGGAAAGGCGAACAGCGGGCCTCGAATTTTGGCGCGAGCGCCATGTCCGTTGAGGAGGCGCTGGCGGTCCTGGGGTTGAAGGCCGGGGCAACGCAGGAGGACATAAAAAATGCCCACCGCCGCTTGATGAAGGAATTCCATCCCGATCGCGGCGGTTCCGATTATCTCGCAACCAAGATCAATCAAGCTAAGGAAATGCTAACTCACGATTGAGGTGAAAGGGTCACGCATTCGAGGCCTTTCTTCGAAAGCTTGGAACAGGCGGCCTTGGCGGTTTTCTGGGTGAAGCCGGAAAAATGAGCGCGATAAATGGTTTCACTGCCTTTTTGCACCTCCACGGTGAAGGCTTGCTTGCCACTCAAAAAACTGTAGCCGGACGCGCGAATTTCCTGAAGTTTCAGGCGGGCGTCTTCCTTTTTGGGATAGGCGCCAATCTGTATCTTCCAGGTCGGATCAACGGTTGCGGCAGTGGCTTCTTGGGGCGCATTTTTGACAGCGAAAGGCAGCTTCGCGGGAAGGCTTGCGCCAGCGTTGACAGTTTTCACCGGTTCTTCTTTTGGCTCAGCGACCAGGTCCTCGATCTTTGCCTCCAAAACCTTGGTTTCAAGCGGCCCATCGCTCGCCGCTGCCGTCGCCGGCGTTTTCAACTTGGCGAGCGGGTCGATAGCGCCTTTTGATGATCCAGCCAGCGCCGCAATGGTGGTTCCCTCGGCGCATTTGGGAAATGCCTTGTCCAGCATGGTCATCATGTATTTGTTGCGGCTGCTGCCGGAACTGGAGCCCAACACGACGCCGACAATCCGCTTTTTGCCACGTTTGGCTGACGTCGTGAGATTGAAGCCAGACGCGGCGGTATAGCCCGTCTTGATGCCGTCAGTCCCCTGAAAGCGTCCGAGCAATCGGTTGTGGGTCCGGATTGTCTGGCCCTTGTAGGTGAATGAGGTGAGGCGGAAATAGGGGTAGTATTCCGGGAAATCCCGCTGAATCCGCAGGCTCAATGTGGCCATGTCGCGGGCCGTTGTCACTTGCGCTGGATTGGGCAGGCCTGAGGCATTCTTGAAGGTGGTTTTCGACATGCCGATGTCACGGGCCGTCTTGGTCATGCGGACGGCGAAATTGGCTTCGCTGCCGGCAAGGTTCTCCCCGATCGCAGCGGCCACATCGTTGGCGGATTTTGTCACGAGCGCCTTGATGGCATTTTCGACGGAAATGGTTGAACCTGGCTTCATGCCAATTTTGGACGGCGCCATGGCGGCGGCGCGGCGGGAAATGATGAGATTGGTATTGAGCTTGATCGTGCGGGATTTAAGATCCTCGAACAACAGATAAAGCGTCATGACTTTTGTGAGTGAAGCGGGATGGCGGACTTCGTCGGCGTTATTCGCGTAAAGAATTTTGCCGGTTCGGGCGTCAATGGCGATTGCCGAAAACCCGGGTTTGGCTTCCGCCAGACGGGGTGTTCCAAATACCAGAAGGGAGGCCAGCAGCAATAGCATGACGCGGGTCAATAAACTGCCACAGGCTTCGCGCGGCTTTCTTAAGTCGGCAAAATACATTCCAGTCCCACCAAGTCGCATTAAGTCTTCATCAATTAACCTATCGTTTCTAGCATTACTAAAAGGTAAATTCACGACCCGCACCAACGGAATTCAGTTTTTATATGCTGCAACGCAAAATAAACTTGACAATAATGGTGCAGTGCACATATAAGAGGTAATCAGTGAACGACTGAGATCAACGGAGAGAGTTATGAACAAGTCATTTGAAGATTTTCAGGCTATGGGCAAAGACGGTTATGAAGCCTACATTGCCTCGGCCACGGCACTGACCAAGGGCCTGCAGAGCATTGCTCAGGAAGCCACTGATTTCTCACGTAAATCCTTCGAAAAGGGCACCGAAGTTGTTGAAAAGGCGACTGCGACAAAGTCCATCGAGAAGGCTTTTGAAGTTCAGCAGGGCTATGCCAAGGAAGCTTACGAAGCTTTCGTAGCGCAAGCCACCAAGATGAACGAACTTTATGTTGCTACCGCCAAGGAAGCCTTCAAGCCTTTCGAGGCCAGCTTCGCAGCGTTTGGCGTCAAAGCACCCAAGTAATTTCCTACACTCCCCCTGCAGAACCCGCCAGCTTTTCTGGCGGGTTTTTCTATATCTCAATCACAAGGGGCACGTGGTCGGAGGGTTTTTCCCAGCCGCGCACATGTTTCTCAATTTGCGCCGATATGAGTTTGTCCGCCGCTTGTGGCGACAGCATCATGTGGTCAATGCGAATGCCATTGCCGCGCTGCCAGGCGCCGGCTTGATAGTCAAAATAAGTGTATTGGTTTGCAGTTGTGGGGTGCAAGGCGCGGAATGCGTCAGTCAATCCCGAAGCGGCCTGCTCCTGAAACTTCAAGCGGGTGGCCGCCAAAAAAAGCGCGTCATTCACCCATTGGCTGGGTGTCTTGGCGTCAATCGCAGCCGGGATGACATTGTAGTCGCCAGCCAGCACCAATGGCTCCTCAAGTTTCATCAGTTCGCGGGCATGGGCTGTCAGGCGGTCAAGCCAGGCCAGCTTGTAAGGGTATTTGTCTGAATTCACCGGATTGCCATTTGGCAGGTATATCGAGGCGATGGTTGGATTGCTCTTGCCATCCATCACAGTCGCCTGAATGTAGCGCGCCTGTTCATCGCTGTCGTCGCCTGGCAGCCGGCGAATGACATTTTCAAGCGGAAATTTGGAAAGGATGGCTACTCCGTTATAGGTCTTCTGGCCATGAACCGCCGCAGTGTAGTTCAGCTCCTCGAAAACCGCTTGCGGGAAATTCTGATCTTCGCACTTGATTTCCTGCAAACACACGACATCTGGCTTGGCTTCGTTGAGCCAGCGCGCCACGACATCCATATGCGCTTTGATTGAATTGACATTCCACGTGGCAACCCGCATTGCGCTGCCTTAGATCGTAAAGCTGGTGCCGCAGCCGCAAGAGGCCTTGGCCAGCGGGTTTTGCACCTTGAAAGCCTGGCCGATCAGATCATCGACAAAATCCACCGTCGATCCCGCCATGTATTCCAGTGAAACCGGGTCAACGAGCACGGTCGCGCCGTCTTTTTCGAAAGCAACATCATCGTCGGCGCGGTCGTGGGCCATCGCAAATTCATATTGAAAACCCGAGCATCCGCCGCCGTTAACCAAGATCCGAAGGCCCAGCTTCCGGCCTTCGGCGGCTGTGATCTCGCGAATGCGGTTTGCAGCGCGGGCGGTTATGTTTATGGTGTTTTCCATATATATTTATGTCGGTCCTGCGGGACCGAATGTCAATGGCAGGGTGGAATGAAGCGATTGATTGCGAGTTATTCGGCGCAACCTGAGGAGAGCAGGGGGCGCTGTTTCCCGAAGCCGAAAGCCCGCCGCGCTCGGTTTTCGAGCGCGACCGGGACCGTGTGATCCACAGTTCCGCCTTTCGCCGCCTGAAGCACAAGACCCAGGTTTTTGTCTATCATGAGGGTGATCATTACAGAACCCGGTTAACACATTCCATCGAGGTTGCCCAAATCGCCCGTTCCGTTTCCCGCGTGCTGGGACTGGACGAGGATTTGACGGAAGCGCTGGCGCTTGCGCATGATCTTGGGCACACGCCGTTCGGCCATGCGGGCGAGCGCGAGCTCGACAAGCTGATGCAGCCTTTTGGCGGTTTTGACCACAACGCGCAGTCTCTGCGCATTGTCACAAAGCTTGAAAAGAAATACGCGAATTTCGATGGACTCAACCTTACATGGGAGACCCTGGAAGGGCTGGTGAAACACAATGGTCCGCTGATTGATTCGCGCGGACATGGTGTTGGTCACTTCAAGGACCGGGGGCTTCCCCAAGCGGTTATCGAATACAACGAAGCCCATGATCTTCATCTCACAAGCTATCCATCGGCGGAGGCGCAAGTCGCCGCTATCGCCGATGACATCGCTTACAATGCCCATGACATCGACGATGGCCTTCGCGCCAAGCTCTTCGACATCATCGACCTGGGCGACATTCCGCTGGTGGGCGATGCGTTATCCAATGTGCTCAAGCTTTACCCTGGCTTGGAGCGCTCCCGGATAGTCCACGAAACCGTGCGCCGGGTCATCTCCGGAATGGTTGCGGATGTGACAGCGGAAACACGAAGAAATTGCTCCGAGGGCCAGGTCAAATCGAGCGCGGCTGTGCGCTCTCAGGCGCAGGCGATGGCGCAGTTCAGCGCCCAGATGTCTGAAAACAACCGCGTGCTGCAGAGCTTCCTTTCCACCCGCATGTACCGCCACGCGCGGGTGCTGGAAATTATGGAGCGGGCGCAACGGGTTGTTCGCGATCTTTTTGAAGCCTACATGAATGACGGATCGCTGCTGCCGCCGGACTGGCGCGATGATCTGTATGCGGAGAACTCGGGTCACCACGCCAGGCAGGTGTGTGATTTTCTGTCAGGCATGACGGATCGTTTTGCGCTGGAACAGCACAAGCGCTTGTTTGACCTTGATCCGCTTTTCCGGTAGGCACCAAACACCACAGATTCAATGGCTTAGAATGATGATATGAACCTTTTTGGTTATTTTCAAACAGTTGTCAGAGGCGCGCTGTCCGCCATGACGCTGGCTGGCGAACTGCCGGCCGGTCTTGATTTTTCGCGAGTCACCGCGGAGCCGCCGCGTGATGCAACGCACGGCGATGTGGCGACAAATGCGGCGATGGTAGTGGCCAAGCCCGCCAACACGCCACCAAAGGTCCTGGCCGAAAATCTGGCGAGGAGATTGGCGAAGCACGCGGATGTCGCGTTCGCTGAGGTCGCCGGGCCGGGGTTCATCAACCTGCGGCTCAAGGAATCGTTCTGGCCCAAAATAATAGAGGCGACGCTGGTTCTGGGCGATGCCTACGGTCGTTCGGATCTGGGCAAAAACAAGAAGACCAACGTCGAATATGTGTCGGCAAATCCCACTGGCCCATTGCATGTGGGGCATTGCCGCGGCGCGGTGTTTGGCGATGCGCTGGCCGCTCTGCTTGAAGCCACCGGGCATGACGTAACCAAGGAATATTACATCAACGACGCGGGCGCGCAGGTCGATACAGTCGCAAGGTCGGCGTATCTTCGCTACCTTGAGGCATTGGGCCGGGACATTGGTGAAATTCCCGCTGGCCTTTATCCCGGTGATTATCTGAAACCCGTTGGCCAAGCGCTGGCCGATGAGCATGGCGACAGGCTGGAGAAGGCTTCAGAGGAGACCTGGCTGCCGCTCGTGCGCGCGAAGGCCATGGCGATGATGTTGGAGTTGATCCGGAATGATCTCGCAAGCTTGAAGATTCATCAGGAGGTTTTTTTCTCTGAAAAGTCGCTGCATGATTCGGGCGAAGTGCGCGATACGGTCGCTGACCTTCGCGCCGCAGGCCATGTCTACGAAGGCCGCCTGCCTCCACCCAAGGGGGAGGCGCCGGTGGATTGGGAAGACCGTGAGCAGACTTTGTTTCGCGCGACGGAATTTGGCGATGACATGGACAGGCCATTGCTGAAATCGGATGGCAGCTACACATACTTCGCATCTGATGTCGCCTACAGCCGCAACAAGATCAAGCGCGGTTTCAAGGAACTGATTTATGTTCTGGGGGCTGATCATGGCGGCTACGTGAAGCGGCTGGAAGCGCTCGCCGCGGCGATTGCGGGCAGGGGGCAAATCGACGTTGTTGTAAGGCTTTGCCAGTTGGTGAAGCTGTTTCGAAATGGCGAGCCGGTCCGGATGTCAAAGCGTTCCGGCGAATTTGTGACGCTTCGCGAAGTTGTCGATGAAGTGGGGCCGGACGCTCTGCGCTTCATGATGCTCTACCGGAAGAATGAGGCCCCGCTGGATTTCGATTTTGCCAAAGTGACGGAACATTCAAAAGACAATCCGGTGTTCTATGTCCAATACGCCCATGCGCGGGTGTGTTCGGTGCTCAGGAACGCCGCATCGCAGGGACGGGCATCGGTCGCGCCTGATTTTGCGCTTTTGGCCGATGAGGCGGAAAGAATTTTAGTGCGCCGAATCGCTGGTTACCCTAAGATGCTTGAGGGTGCTGCGCTGGCCCATGAGCCGCATCGCATCTCCTTTTATTTGTATGAGTTAGCGAGTGATTTCCATTCGTTATGGAACAAAGGCAAAGAGTTGCCGCAATTGCGATTTATTGTTGATAATGACGTACTTATAACCGACACGCGGCTCGCTTTTTTGAAAGCGATTCGTTATGTTCTTGCTAATGGTCTTCGAATCCTGGGGGTAACCCCTGTTGAAGAAATGTAACAGCGGAAAATACTGTTTATGGATCAAAGCTCCTCAAATGACACTGATAAACGGAATTGGCGTGAACGCTTGGGCATAGGAAATCGGGAACTGCCTCGTATTTCGGGAGAGTTCTCCAGATCGAAAGAGGCCACATTGATTGAGGTCAAGCCTGAGGAGCGCAGTAGCCAGCCCGTCGCCGTTGCCAAGCCAGCACCCATGGCGCCTCGCGTGACGCCAAAGACCGAGGGTGCCGCACCACAGGCGGAACGACAATTTTCGGCGCAGAACTCGAAACCGATGCAGCCGTCGCTGCCGCAGCCGCAGGATGCCCTTGCGGACAAGTTGCGCAGCCAGCGGGCTGCGGCTGAAAAGCTGGCGGAGCAACGTGTTTCCTCTGCTCGCGACCGCAATGATAATCCATCTTTGGCGCCTGCGAAGCCAATGGCTTCTGCCGCCGGAGAGAAGCCCAAGTTCACATTCGCGGAAGATGAAGCGAAGCCCGACTATATCCGCAATTTGCAAGGCGCGGCTCCCAGCAGGCCACAGCAGAGGCCGGTTCAGCAGACACAGCTTTCACCGCCGCGTCCAGCGCTTGGCGGCGAGCGGATACTGGGCGTGCCACAAAGGCAGCCAGGCCCGCCACCTGCTGGTTACCAACCGCAGTTCAGGCCGCAGCCTTCCCAAGGTTACCGGCCAATCGAAGGCCTCAATGGTTCAAGGCAGCCATCAATGCCGCCAATGCAGCGGCGTCCTGGAGCTGGGCCCATGGGGCAAGCGGTCGCCAGTGAACCCCGGTTGCAGCCACCACGCCAGAACCCGCCTCCCTACGTGCGGCCCACACAGGATGATTTTGGCTATACACGGCCCGCATATGAACCACCTCAGCGTCCAGCCCTGCGCCAAGAACCGGCGCGGATGAAACCCCAGGTTTTTGACGATGATTTTTCCGATGAGATTTTTGAAGACGCGCCATTGCCAAATGGCAACCGCCGCGCCAGCGCGACGGACTATAATCAGGCTTACCGCGAATCAGAAGATGCCTACGGAGCAGAGCGCCGGCGCTCATCGGCGCCGCTGATTATCCTGTCGCTGCTGGTTGTTTTCACTCTCGCTGGGGCTGCCGCGGTTTGGTACGTCAACGGCAATTCAAAAACCGAGGCTGCGGCGGTTTCAACTGAATCGGCTCCTGTCGTCGCGGCGCCTGAACAGGCGGCAAAGGTGGCGCCCGAACTGCCTGTCAAGGCCGGGTTGCCTGATGAAGGCGCCGCCGGTTCTTCGAAGAAGGAAATTTACGATCGCATCATCGGGGATCGGGAAGTGCCTGGCGGAAAAGTTGTGCCCACTGAGGAAGTCCCTGTTCAGTTGGACAATACGCAGGTTCCAGAACCGACTGGCCAGACAATTCAGCCGTCCAACGACGAAACCATAACGGACGAGGCGTTGCCCTTGTCTATGCCGCCGCCGCCTGGTTCGACGAACGATACACAAGGGGCCCTGCCTGCTCCCACATCAAAACAAACCGCTGCCTTGGCCGCTCCTCCTGTTGTTGAAGAGCCTTTGCCTCCCGAGACAGCCGTTGATGAAGAAATACCGGTGGTGGAAACACCAGAAACCACATCGACTGATGTGGCGGCGAATTCAGAGCAGGCCACGCCGCCAGCACCAGCAGCGCCTGCTGAAGAAATTGCTATCGTAGATCCTGTTCCCATCCAGAAAAAAACGACCGTAAAGGCTGTGGAGAAACCCAAGGCAAAAACAGAACAGGTTGCGGCGCTAGGCGCTGAGCCAGTTGTTCTGGTTCCTCCATCTGATCCAATTGTTCCCGCCGAGAATGCCGACGCTCCGGCTGTTCAACAACAAGCTGTTGCAGCGCAACCTGCGCCTGTGGTGAAAAAGAAGAGGACATTGTTGGATTTGTTGAACGGCACGAAAGGTGACGCTGCGGAGGCATCTGCTCCAACGCCTGCTGCGCCGAAGCAGGAAGCTGCCGCGGTGGCTGAACCAGCGCCGAAGCCTTTGCCGCAGAAATCCGTTGAACCTGTTCAGGTCGCCAGCGCGGCAACGGGGTTCTATGTGCAGCTTGCGTCTTTCCGGTCTGAGGCGGAAGCCAAGACTGAGTATGCCCGCATCAAGGCCAAGCATGGCGTCGTCATCGGCAATCTTCCGCCCGTCATAAATCCCGCCAGTGTTGGCGGAAGCACGCGTTACCGCTTGGCTGTCGGCCCGCTGGCGTCGTTTGAAAAGGCGGATGGAGTCTGCAAATCATTGCGCGCCGCAGGCGTGCGCGATTGCCTCGTGCCGCGCCAATAGACATGAAAATTCGAAGTTTTATCAGCGGGTGCGAAAGCACAATGCTGTCGCCTGATGAAGCCGTTTTCTTTCGTGAAAACAGCCCTTGGGGCCTGATCCTGTTCAAGCGCAACTGCGAGACACCCGCCCAGTTGAAAACACTGACAAGCGCATTCCGCGAGGCGGTTGGGCGGAAAGACGCGCCGGTGTTTATCGATCAGGAAGGCGGACGGGTTCAGCGCCTGGGACCACCTTCCAACTACTGGAAAAAATACCCGCCCGGCCGTGCTTACGGCAATCTCTATGAGTCAAATCCAATGGCCGCCTTGCGGACGGCCCGCCACGTTGGCCGTCTCATGGCCGAAGACCTGATGGAAGCGGGGATCACGGCGAACTGTCTTCCCGTATTGGATGTGCCGCAACCGGGTTCCCACGATGTGATTGGCAATCGCGCCTACAGCATGAACATTGAGCAAGTCATGGCTTTGGCGCGCGCCCACGCGGCAGGTTTTATGGATGGTGGCGTGCTGCCAGTCGTCAAACATATTCCGGGCCATGGCCGGGCGGAAGTGGACAGTCATCATGATTTGCCTGTGGTGAAGGCCACGCGCGATGAGCTGGAGAAAACAGATTTTCCGCCATTCGCCGCTTTCGCCGATGCGCCAATGGCAATGACAGCGCATGTCATTTACACGGCGATGGATAAAGTCCATCCGGCCACCCTTTCCAAAAAAATCATCAAGACGATCATCCGCCAGAACATTGGCTTTCGCGGGCTTTTGATGACGGACGATTTGTCCATGCGAGCCCTTTCGGGGAGCCTGCCAGAGAAGTGCGCGAGCGCGCTTGCCGCCGGTTGCGACATGCTTTTGCATTGCAACGGCAAGCTTGATGAAATGAGGGAAGTCGCGGCCGCCTCTGTCGAGCTGAAGGGCAAGGCGCTTCGCCGGGCGAAGGCAGCGCTCAAATCGGCGCGCAAGCCGCAGCCCTTTGACAGGCCAGCCGCGCTCCGGGACCTCGAGCGGATCGTTTCCACTTGAATGCGGGGATAAACTAAGGTCAATCAGGCGAATCAGTGGCGCGTTTGAGAAGCTGGCATCGAGAAATTTTGGGGCAGTGCATTCCGTGGCAGACATGAGAGAAATCAAGGCGCAGGATCTGTGGCCCGATGGCGAAGGGCCAGTCCGCAAGGATATTTCATCTTCATCCGACGAGGCGCTTATTGTCGACGTGGAGGGCTTTGAGGGCCCGCTGGACTTGCTGCTTGAGCTGGCGCGCCATCATAAGGTTGACCTCGCGCAAATTTCCATTCTGGCGCTGGCTGAACAATATCTTGCTTACATCGACAGCGCCCGCAAGATGCGCCTTGAGGTGGCAGCGGATTATCTGGTGATGGCCGCCTGGCTTGCTTATCTCAAATCACGCATGTTGATTCCCCAACCGCCAGGGTCGGAGGAAACGCCACCTGAGGATTTGGCCGCCCGCTTGGCTTTCAGGCTGCAGCGCTTGCAGGCGATGCGTGATGCGGCCGCTAAATTGATGGCGCGCAATCTATATGAACGCGATGTTTTTGGGCGGGGCAATCCGGAGCCGCTGGTGGTTGAAACCCAGCGGGAATATGCTGACAATCTCATTGATTTGTTGAAAGCCTACACGGAGCGCCGCCAGCGCAAGGCCCGGCACCAGAATTACACGCTGAAGAGGCACACGACATGGTCAATCAAGGAAGCCCGCGAGGCGCTTGAGCGGCTGGTTGGCACCATGCGCGATTGGGGCGCGTTCGACACCTGGATCGCAGAATACCTCGCGCCGCCTGAAATGCGCCGCTCGATGCGGGCCTCAAGCTTCACCGCCAGCCTTGAATTGGTGCGCGAGGGGTTGATCGAGATGCGGCAGGACGATGCTTTCCGGCCAATTTTCATGCGCAAGCGAGCATCATAATGGATGCAAAGGATAGATCATGATACAAGCAAACATGAACAACGAAAGCAGCGACGCCCCGGAGATGGAAGCCGCCGAAGAACAGGACGCAACCGTCCATATTCATCCGCGCGCCGACAGAAGCCAGCATTTGCGCATCATTGAGGCAATCCTGTTCGCGGCCGACGCGCCTCTGGCGATTGAGAAAATACAGGGCTTCCTTCCCGAGGGTACGGATATATTGGCGCTTCTTGCGGATTTGCAGCAGAACTATGCCAATCGCGGGGTCAACCTGGTGCAGGTCGCCGGATTGTGGACCATTCGGACGGCGGAGGATTTGAGCTTCATCTTGCGGCGCGAGACCTTTGAGCAGAAGCGCCTCTCCAAGGCTGCGCTTGAGACCCTGGCCATAGTAGCTTACCACCAGCCGGTAACCCGCGCTGACATCGAGGACATTCGCGGCGTAGCGATTTCCAAGGGCACATTGGACATCCTGATGGAAGTTGGCTGGGTGCGCATGCGTGGCCGCAGGCGATCACCTGGAAGACCCGTTACATATGGCACAACTGACACATTTCTGAGCCATTTTGGCCTCAATGAACTCATAGATCTGCCCGGACTTCAAGAGTTGAAGGGTGCTGGGTTGCTCGATGCCAGTTTGCCACCAGATTTTGAAATGCCGTTGCCAAGGGGCACTGACGAACTTGCCGCAGACGAAGAACCACTAGATGGCGATGAACGGTTGCCGCTTGAAATGCATCTGTCAGAGGCGCTCGAAAGTACTGAAGAGGACCCGGCTGGCTGAACCGGCGTTTACCTTAACGCTTCATTCTAGTCCGCGAAAACTCAGCGTTTACCATAGGTTGCACTAGGGGAACGGTGAAAATTCGTGTAAAGATTTAATTGAAATCAGGGCCATTCAGACATATCTCTTAAAATAGCTGGACGGCCAAAAAACGGGGGGCGAGACCTGCGCAATCTTGCGGCTCCGGAAAGACCTAAAGACGTTGCTTTCCCCACGGTTCAGGTAAACCGCATCACCTGGAACGAGGGGTAAAAGGCCGGTCCGGGACGGTTTTGAGTGGCCTCCTCGATCCGAGTAAACCCGGGCCGGTACCTCATTCACAAGACGCCCTGAATCAAAAAAGGCACCGCCTGCGCAGTGCCCATGGTTTGAATAAAATCGCAAAATTACTTGATCTTTGTTTCCTTGAATTCCACGTGCTTGCGCGCAACCGGATCATATTTCTTGAACGAAAACTTTTCCGTCTTGGTGCGTGAATTCTTCTTGGTCACATAGAAATAACCGGTGTCAGCAGTTGACGCCAACTTGATCTTGATAACATTGCCTTTGGCCATAACAGTCTCCGAACGGGATTTAGGGGCGGATAGACCCTATCCCAGGCGGAAAGTCAAGTTTGGGCGAGAGACAATGTTTCAACGATCCAGGCCTTGCCCCGGCTATGGTGAAACGAAACCGGGCAATCCTTTGGAGGCAGGGAATTTTCCTCAAGATGGGGTCGCAGAAGCCCCAGAATGTCGCGTGTTATCGACGGCAGGTTTAGAGCGAAAGCCTCCGCCAGGGTCACCCAATTGAGTCGCAAAAGTTCGACAGCATCGAGCGGATGGGGGTTGTCCAGATTGGTGATATCGGCCGCGTTAGCCACTAGAAACCTTGAATCAAACCGGCGGCTCCGCCCCGGTGGCGTGATCGCCCTCGCGAAATAGATCAGGCTGGAAACGTCCGGGGGCATATCCAAATGCGCGCGCCCGAAGAGCAGGCCGGTTTCCTCGTAGGTTTCCCGAACGGCCGCCACGAGCAAGCCGGCGGCGCGCGAGGCCGAAGGTCTTGACCGCATGCGCAGAAGCAGTTTCTGAATTGTGACGCCTTCAGGCGTGCGACAGGCTGCTTTGCGGCAATCGGCGGCCTCAAGACGCCCGCCCGGGAAAACATGCTTGCTCGGCATGAAAGCATGTGAGTCATGCCGCTGGCCCATCAAAATGCGGGGCGTTGCGCCATCAAAGCGGACCAGGATGAGGGTGGCGGCGTCCTTAGGGCCATTCTTCCTCGTTTGCGCGCTCAAAGCCAAATCCGTGCATCCCCAGGGCCCATTGCAGGCCCACCACGGCCCCTTTTACGACGGGCATGAGGCCAAGTGTCAAGCCAAGCGTGAGGGGCAGCCAGAGGGCCGCATGCAGCGCATAGGGCGGGTGCCACGCGCGCTCGACGATGAATACCAGCGGCACGATCATGTGGCCAACAATGAAAATGGTGAAGTAGGGCGGCGCATCGTCGGCCCGCTGGTGGTGCAGCTCTTCGCCACAATTGTCGCAAGTCTCGGCTATTTTCATGAACTTGCGAAAGACAGAACCGGTGCCGCAAGCCGGGCATTTGCGCCGCGCGCCGCGCCACATCGCCTGTTTCCACGACCTTGCGTTGGAGAGCTTTTCCATCTGAACAAATTGGACACGCGCAATGATTTGGAGAAGAGGTTGCCGTGCCGCGCGGCGGCTTGCCGCAAGCGCCTATTTCTTTCGGCGGGATTTTGGCGTCTGTCGGCTGAGGCGAGTGGATCGGCCTTGGCGCTGGGGCGGCGGCTTGCCTTGCCTGCCGTCAGACACCATTTCAAATCGCAGTCCACCGGACACCGGGGCCACTTCAAGCAACTTGACTTCAACCGGGTCGCCAAGCTGGAATTTTTCGCCGCTGCGCTGGCCGATCAACGCGTGTTCCACTTCGGAATAGACAAAATAATCCGAACCCAGGCTTGAGACGGGCACAAAACCATCCGCGCCGCTGTCGTTCAGCTTGATGAATAGCCCGGCTCCCACAACGCCGCCGATGCGGCCTCGGAACAGCGCTCCGGTTTGGCCCGCAAGATGCGATGCTATCAGGCGATCCGTTGTTTCACGTTCAGCCGCCATGGCGCGGCGCTCGGCATCGGAAATCATGTCAGCGGTTTCCGCAAGCCGGGAAACATCATCCGCTGACAGGCCGTCCTGGCCAATTCCCAGGGCGCTGACTAGGGCTCGGTGCACAATCAAATCCGCATAGCGGCGAATGGGCGAGGTGAAATGCGCATAGCGCCTGAGGGCCAAACCGAAATGGCCCTTGTTGCCGGGCGAATAGATTGCCTGCGCCTGGGTGCGAAGAACCACGTCATTGACCAGATTCTGATAATCCTTGCCCTTAACCTCGCGCAGCAAATCATTGAAGTGCTTGGGCTTCATGACTTGGCCAAGGGGCAGCGACAGGTCCACAGTTTTGAGGAACATGGCGAGCGCGCGAACTTTTTCCGCTGAGGGTTGCTCATGAATGCGATAGAGCAGGGGCGTTTTCTTCGCCTCCATCTCCTCGGCCGCCGCCACATTGGCCTGGATCATGAATTCCTCGATGAGCCTGTGCGCATCAAGCCTGAGAGGGGTGACCACGCGTAGGACATGACCTTTGTCATCAAGGACAAGCTTGCGCTCGGGAAGGTCCAACTCCAGGGGTCCCCGCCTGTCGCGCGCCTTCACCAAGGCTCCATAGGCGGCCCACAAGGGCTTGAGCACATCTTCAACCAGTGTCTCCGCCTTGGCGCTGGGCCTGCCATCAATGGCGGCCTGAGCCTCCTCATAGGAGAGTTTCGCCGCTGACCGCATGATGACGCGGGCGAAGCGGTGGGATATTTTGATGCCGGATTTGTCGAAAACCATAAAACAGGCAAGCGCCGGGCGATCTTCCTTTTCACGGAGCGAGCACAGATCATTCGAGATGCGCTCGGGCAGCATTGGCACGACGCGATCAGGAAAATAGACCGAATTGCCGCGAAAGCGCGCCTCCTTGTCGAGGGTGGATCCCGGCTTCACATAGGTTGCCACATCGGCTATGGCGACGATGGTTTGGTATCCGCCTGGATTTGCCCGATCATCATCAGGCGCCGCCCACACGGCGTCATCGTGGTCGCGGGCATCTGGCGGGTCGATGGTGATCAGGGGCACTTTGCGGAGGTCGACGCGGCCTTTGTGATCAAAGGAGCTCAGCGCTTCGCTCTCGGCCAGCACCCGTTCGGAGAATTCATTTGGAATTGCGTGATGGTGGATAGCTATCAATGAAATGTTGCGTTGATCATTGAGATCTCCAAGCCGCTCGCGGACCCGGGCCAGCGGCAATCCACGGCCGTGGTCCTTCAGCATTTCAGCTTCGACAAGCTCACCGTCGACCGCGCCATTTTCATCGCCAGCGCGGACCTGCAATTCATTGCGGGCTTTTTTATCGACCGGAATGAGGCGGGCGCCTTGGCCCTTCACGAGCCGATAGACACCGAGCACGCGTTTGGACCGATCGGAGAGGGCGCGTATGACGCGGGCCCTGAATTTGTAGACTTCTCCAGGTGTGGGTTCAATTTTGGCCAACACCCGGTCGCCCTTGGCGGGTGGCTTGACAGTGTCGCGTGAGGAAATCTCAATCAACACCAAGGGCGGCTTGCCGGCAACGCGCTCATCCCATTCCACAGGCTCGCCATAGGCCTCGCCCTGGCGGTCGATGCCTGTCATCTCAATAACCGTAACGGGAGGCAGGGTGGATGTATCAATCAGCTTGCGGCGGCTTTTGGCGAGCCTTCCATCCTGCTCAAGTTTCCGGAGCATCGCCTTCAATTCAATCTTCGCCGCGCCTGTCAGGCCAAACGCCCGGGCAATCTCGCGCTTGCCGACAACAGAGGGCGAGGTTTGGATGAATTCCAATAGGGCGGCTTCGCTGGGAAGCCCCTTCTTTTCGTGTCCTGACTTTTTAACCATGCGGAAGGGTTAGCTGGAAAGAGCAACTTTCGAAAGGGACGTCCGTCAAGCCGCAGCCTTCTTGGCGGATTTCTTGACAGCTCTTTTGGCAGGAGTTTTTTTCACCGCGGCCTTTTTCGCGGGCGCTTTCTTGACGGCCTTCCGCGCGGGCTTCTTTTTCCCGCCGCCCTTCATTTCGCGCTCCTCGATGAGCAAAACAGCTTCCGCGAGTGTGACGGCCTCGGGCGTCTTGTCCTTTGGCAGCGTGGCGTTGATTTTGCCGTGCTTTACGTAAGCGCCGAATTTTCCGTTGAAGACCTGCACATTGCCTGTGCCATCCGGGTGGGCGCCCAGATCCCTCAATGCGGCAGCGCGGCCACGGGGACTGAAGCCTTTGGCTTTCTTCGCGGCCAGCATGTCCACGGCGCGATTGATGCCAACCGTGAACACTTCATCGGCGGATTCGAGGTTCACATAGGTTCCATCATGCAAAATAAAGGGGCCGAAGCGGCCAAAATTCGCGACAATTGGCAGTTGGGTTTCTGGATGAAGGCCAATTTCGCGGGGGAGCGACAGGAATTTCAGCGCCGTCTCCAGATCGATATCAACGGGATCAAAGGCGCGGGGGATGGAGGCGCGCTTGGGTTTTTCCTTGCTGCCCTCGGGCACGTCGCCCAATTGCAGATAGGGGCCAAAACGCCCCATGCGGCGGGTCACCTTTTCACCGGTATCGGGATGAACGCCAAGTTCGATGCCTTCTGGCGGAAGAGCCGAGCCAGATTCATTGCCGGCGGTCATCTGCCGGGTGAACTTGCAATCGGGATAGTTGGTGCACCCCACGAATGAGCCGAACTTGCCAAGCTTCAGCGATAGCTGCCCATCCGCGCACGACGGGCACTTGCGGGCGTCACCGCCGTCGGCGGGCGCGGGGAATACGTGTGGGGCCAGAATTTCGTTCAATGCGTCGAGCACATTGGTGACGCGCAGCTCCTTGATATCCGCGACGTGGGCCGAAAAATCTTTCCAGAAATCACGCAGCACTTCGCGCCAATCGATTTCACCATTGGAAATGCGATCGAGTTGCTCTTCGAGGTTGGCGGTGAAATCATACTCGACGTAGCGGCTGAAAAAGGATTCAAGGAAAGCGGTGACGATGCGCCCCTTGTCCTCAGGAATGAAGCGCTTCTTGTCGAGGCGGACGTAGCCGCGGTCCCGGATGGTGGAGAGCACGGAAACATAGGTGGACGGCCTGCCGATGCCAAGCTCCTCCAGCTTCTTGATGATGGAGGCTTCCGAATAGCGTGGCGGCGGTTCGGTGAAATGCTGCTCGGCCGAAACCTTGCGGACACCGATGCCATCGCCCTTGGCCATGGCAGGCAGGCGTCTTGCGTCCTCGTCTTCCTCGTCGTCCAGGTCTTCATGATAGGCTTTAAGAAAGCCGTCGAATTTCACAACCGAGCCCGTTGCGCGGAAAGTGTAGTGCTTGCCATCCTGACCCGTGGCGCCGAGATCCGCTGTGGTGCGTTCAAACTCCGCGCTTTCCATCTGGCTGGCAATGGTGCGCTTCCAGATCAGCTCGTAAAGCGCAAATTGATCGTCGTCGAGGGTTGAGCGCACGCTGCCTGGAAGGCGGCCGAGCTCAGTTGGCCTGATCGCTTCGTGCGCTTCCTGGGCATTCTTGGCCTTGGTTGTGTAGGTGCGGGGGGCGGACGGCAAGTAGGGTTCGCCAAAGGTCTTGAGAATGGCGTTGCGAGCGGCGGCAATGCCTTCGGGCGCGATATCGACACCATCGGTTCGCATATAGGTGATGAGGCCCACTGTGTCGCCATCGATATCGACGCCTTCATAAAGCCGCTGGGCGACCTGCATCGTTTTGGCCGATGAAAAGCCCAGCTTGCGCGAGGCTTCCTGTTGCAAAGTGGAGGTCCGGAACGGCGCATAGGGGTGGCGCTTGGCCGGCTTGCTTTCCAGGCTGTCAACCGATACGCGGGAATTCTTCAGCGTCTGCTCGATGGCGCGGGCCGAGGTCTCATCCTTGATGTCAAGCTTGGCGATTTTTTGCCCGGCTATGGCTTGCAGGGAGGCAGAAAACTCCTGGCCGGCAGGCGTGGCAAAGACGCCCTCAATGGTCCAGTATTCCTGCCGTTTGAAAGCTTCGATCTCCAGTTCGCGATCACAAATGATGCGCAACGCCACGGACTGCACCCGCCCCGCCGACCTCGAGCCTGGCAATTTCCGCCAGAGAACCGGGGAAAGGGTGAAACCCACGAGATAATCCAAGGCGCGGCGGGCGAGATAGGCGTCAACCAGGGGGCCATCCACATCACGGGGATGCTGCATGGCATCAAGCACGGACTGCTTGGTGATGGCGTTAAAGACCACACGCTGAACTTTTACATTCTTGAGAGCACCCTTTTTCTTGAGAACTTCAAGCACGTGCCAGGAAATGGCTTCGCCTTCGCGGTCAGGGTCGGTTGCCAGAACAAGGCGGTCATCGCCTTTGAGGGCGTCAGCGATATCTGACAGGCGTTTGGAAGACTTGCTATCGACCTCCCAGGACATGGCGAAGTCCTCATCAGGCAAAACCGAACCATCCTTGGCCGGAAGGTCGCGGACATGGCCGTAGGATGCCAGAACCACAAAATCCTTGCCGAGGTATTTGTTAATGGTTCTTGCCTTGGCGGGTGATTCAACGACGACAACAGTCATTCTGGTTCCTGACGCTCAAACGGGAGGGCCTCATATAGGCATCCTCTCTTAACTGCAAGTTCTGACCAAATATGGAACAAATCACCCAACTTACCATCCCATGCAACTCAAGATTTCTTTAACTTATATTATACACGTATATAGTGCACGCTATTGCTTGGAATCGAGCATTTGGCGCCATCGGCTGTAGGAAGCGGGGCATTTCTGTGACAAAACCTAATGCACCGAATTTGAAAAATGACGCAGGAAAGCGGGAGTTGGCTCAATATATGGCCGATATGCTGCTCGAAATGCGGAATATGGCAAGAACTGCGGGTTTTACAACTCTCGCAAGCTTGTTTGAACTCAGCTTTTGCGAGGCTTTCACCATTGCAAACCGTGTTGAACCACCAGAAGGCGAGGTTGAGAGGATCACCGAACTCTCGCGGGCCTCAAGGCGGGCGTGACTTCGCAAACGGCGAGATATGATGGGTGCTCGAACTGGGCACGCTCGCCAGCATCGAGGTAGAGGCTGTCTCCATCAATCGCGTGGATGAGGAGGCTGCCGCGATCACTGCCAAATTCGCCGGTCCCTTGCCCGGTTTGCAAGCGCAATCGGCCAATGCCAAAATGCCGCCGCACCATCAAATTGAAATCCACAACCGGGCCATCGGTGAGGCGCGCCGTGACATTCGCGTCGCCTGAAAATGAGAAGGGCTGATGCAGGCGCAGCACAACAGCTTCCTGGCCAGCGATTTCCAGTTTCATGCCGTTTCCAGACAATAGCATGATGTGGCGTTCATAACCGGCGAAAGACGAGAACGGCCCATCTTCGCTTACTGCGGCAATGCTGGCCCGCCAGTCGAAATCTGCGCTATTTGGCGGATGGGCACAGATTTCTGTTGTTGTGCCACGGCCATTTTTCCAGGGCATGGCGCGGTATTCATCTCGCGGGATCAGGCGCATCACGCCTTGTGCCGCTTGTGGCCGACAGGCTCGGCGTGGGCAATGACGCGGCGGATTCTTGGAAACTTCGCCTGCAAGCCATTTTCGATCACATCCACCACATCGTGAACATCATCAATCGTTTCCGATGGGGCGAAACGGCAATGATAATGGACGAACAGGCCCTGCTCGTTTTCGCGGATCCTGATGTTGTGAAGGTCACTCAGGCGTGGCTGTTTTTTAGCCAGGGATTTGAGGAGCGTCAAAATTGCGTTTGCCGTCCTGGCGGGAGCATCGCTTCCGGCCAGATGCCGCTCCGGCTGGGGCTCGATGTGGCTTTCCACCTCGACATCGGCTCCAAGTTCCAGGCGAATGGCGTCTTCCAAAGCGGTTGCCTGTTCATGCGCTTCAGACAAAGCCATGACTCCATCCACTTCCACATCAAAGCTGACAGCGAGCCGCGAATTGATCTCCTGAACGGTGAGGTGATGAATGGCCAGATTCCGGCGCGACGCGATGAGCATGACGCGCTGAAAAACAGTCTCATCATCAAGCGCCACAGGATTAACCGCAATGGTGACATCCGCTGTCGGAAATTTGGCCGAAATTGAATCAGCCAAGGTCTCTTTGAGCTTCACAATGTCATCGACGGGCAATGTGCGCCGGACGTCAACCACCACGCTGGTGAAAAGCGTTGGTCCCGCCGGACGCAATCGCAGCGACTTTATCTGGAGGACACCGTGCGCCATTTCCACCAATGCCCGCACTTCGGCGGTAGCTCCGGCAGGGGCGGTATCAAGCAGGGTGGCCAAGGTTCTCTTGCCCAAGCGGACGCCGGCAAGAGCCACAAAGAACGAGACGATCAAAGCCGCCGCGGCATCCGCGAAGGGAAAACCAAGCCAGACAGCGATCAAGCCAAACAGCACAAAAACCGAACTCCACATATCGGACGAAAAATGCAGGGCGTCGGCCTCAAGCGCTTCGCTGGATGTTTTGAGCGCAACCGCGCGCAGGGACCGCGAACGGTTGAAATCGACCACGACGGAGCCCGCGATAATGGCAACTGCCCACCAGGTCACCTCAATGCCTTGCTCGCCAGCGACCAGCCGCTGGACGGCCTCGAAAATGATCCATCCCGTAATGAGAAAGAGCAGGCCTGTTTCGATGAGAGCCGCAACACTCTCGGCCTTGGCATGACCATAGTGATGTTCGTCGTCTGGTGGTTGGTCGCTCCAGCGCACCGCAAACCAGGTGACAAGCGTTGCGCCCAAGTCAATCAGGCTGTGCATGGCTTCTGACAGGATGCCGAGCGAACCGGTGAACAAGCCGGCGGCAAATTTGGCAATCGTCAACCCAAGGCTGGCCAACACGGAAATGATGACGACACGCTGCTTTTCAGACCAGGACATGCCGCTTGCATAACTCATTTTGGGATGATTTGCTTTTGGAAAATGCGCCTGATAGGCATGGCGCTCGATGACCGCTGAGTTGATTTCCCCCGATTTTGCTTCTGGCCGCAAGGCCGGAGCCATGACTTTTGCCGCGATATTCGCGCTTGAATCTCTCGTGAGGTCCTTGAACTCAACGGTGATCACTTTGCAGGCCTATGATCTTCTGGCCAGCAGCCAGAAAGTGAGCGAGCTTTCAACCGTTGTTTCCACGTCTGTGCTTTTGACGACCTTGCTCATGCCCTTCGTTCTTGGCCGCTTGCGGCGGCGCTGGGCCTATACGCTTGCCATCATGGGCATGATTGTGGCCAGCCTGTTTCTGGCCAGCTTCAGCATAGGCGGGACAATCGCCGGCATGTATTTCCGCAATTGCGCGGCGGCCATCATGAACATCACCTTGTCTCTCTACATTCTGGACAACATCAAGCGCAGTGAGTTGGCGAAAACCGAGCCAATTCGCCTGAGCATATCAACTTTTTCCTGGATGATTGGACCAGCCAGCGGTGTCTGGCTCTATACGCAATATGGCGCCTGGGGCCCACAGTTTGCAAGTATCCTCGCATCCGTGGCATTGCTTGTCCTGTTCTGGATACTGCGATTGACCGATCCAGTGACGATGCCATCCGGCACCCTGCAACCCTTCAATCCCCTAGCCAATGTCATTCGCTTCTTGCGCCAGCCACGGCTGCGGCTGGCCTGGATGATCGCGTTCGGCCGATCATGCTTCTGGGCCACGTTCTTTATCTACGGCCCATTGTTGGCGGTTGAAGGAGGTATCAGCAAAGAAATCAGCGGATTGATGATTTCCGGCAGCCAGGCATTGCTGCTTTTCGCCTATGTGTTTGGCCGCCTGGCATTCCGGTTCGGCGTGCGGCCTGTTATCGGCATTTGCTTTGCCTTGATGTCTATCGCGGCAGTCTCGGCCGGCATGGCCGGGAAGGAACTACCCTATCTGGCGATGTTTTTCCTGCTGTGCGGCACGCTGGCGGCATCGGGTCTTGACGGAGTAGGGGGCATTCCGTTCCTGCGCGCCGTGCGCGGCCACGAACGCCAGAGGATGGCTGCGGTTTACCGCACCTATATTGATTTTTCAGAGTTGATCCCAGCCATTATTTTTGCGGTTGCCCTGTCGTATTTTGAGATTGGCATCGTCTTTGTCATTCTCGGCCTCGCCCTGGCGGTCATGGGCGGCGTGGCATTTCGTTTTTTACCCAGGTCTTTGTGAGGGAAACTTGATGCCGAAACTTGTGCTTGTCATCGCCAACAAAAACTACTCGTCCTGGTCGTTGCGACCGTGGATGGCGCTCACCATGGCTGGCCTTCCGTTTGACGAGAAAATGGTCCGTTTCGGCGAGCCGCGGTTTGGACAGGAAATTCGAAAGATATCGCCGGCGGGCAGGGTTCCGGTGCTGTTGCATGGCAAGCTGGTGATTTGGGATTCACTCGCAATTCTTGAATATCTGGCTGAAATTTTCCCGCGCAAGAATCTGTGGCCCAAATCCAAAGCGGCGCGAGCGATGGCGCGTTCCGTTTCAAATGAAATGCACAGCGGTTTTTCCAGTTTGCGCAACGCCTGCCCGATGAACATCAGAAGACCGCCGAAACCGGTCGAGATGAGTGAGGCGACAAAGTCCGATGTGGCCCGAATTGAAACCTTGTGGCGTGATTGCCGTAGGACTTATGGCAAAGGCGGCAAGTTTCTGTTTGGAAAATTCTCTATCGCCGATGCCATGTATGCGCCGATTGTTTCTCGCTTCGAGACTTACGCCATTCCGGTTGCCGGTGATACGCGTGCTTATATGGCGACTGTCATGGCGACCAAAGCTTTCCAATCCTGGAAAGCCGATGCTCTCAAGGAAAGCTGGATCGTTCCGGAAGATGAAGTGGATTAGCCGCCGACCTCAATAATAGCGGCAAACATACTGGAATTTCTTGTAGTCAACCTTGACACTGTGAAGTCTGGCGCCAAACTTCTTTCGACAGAGACCCAAGGCGTCGTCAAAAAATTTCTTCTGCTCCGCCTTGGTGTAATCTGCCCGGCTGCGCTGCTTCTTTTTGCTGGCAGCATCGGCGTCCGACAAGGGCGAAAACACAAGAGCAAGAAACGCGGCAGCGACAATAAGTTTTGACATCACAAAATTTCCTCCAGCCCCCGATTAGCTGCCTCCATGCGTCTTATAGCTGAAATTTGCGGCACAGCCTAGGCGAGGCTTGCCTTTTGCTGGGCCGACCTTGTTGCCTTGCCCGCGATTTCCAGCTCCAGCAAAATGCCCAGGACCAAGGCAGCGGGGAGTTTGCTCTCGCGGATTATGTCGTCAATGTCCGTGGGAGAATGAGACAAAAGGCCGAGGACGTTGAGGCGGTCGCTGGGACCGGGGTCTGGCGCTTCCTGGGCTGGCAATTCGGGCGCGGAGAATGACTTTGGAACTCCCACAAACTGGCTCTGGAGGCTCTGGACGACATCTGAGGCCTTTGTGAGAAGCGTCGCGCCTTCGCGGATCAGCTTGTTGGTTCCTTCGGCGCGGGGGTCGAGCGGAGACCCCGGGACGGCGAAAACTTCGCGGCCCTGTTCGCCCGCAAGCCGGGCGGTGATGAGGGAGCCCGATCGCATGGCCGCTTCGACAACGATGATGGCTCGCGACATGCCTGAGATGATGCGGTTTCGCCTTGGAAAGTGTTCGGCCCTGGGAACGGCCCCGGGGAGCATTTCAGTGATCAGCAGCCCATTCCGGCTGATCAGCTTCTGCAAGTCGGCGTTTTCGGGCGGGTAGATGTTGTCGATGCCGCCCGCTATGACCGCCGCCGTGCGGCCATCGGGCGCCGCCTCATGAGCGGCCGTGTCGATGCCGCGGGCGAGGCCCGAGGTTATGAGATAGCCTTCCTCGCTCAGTTCCGCCGCCAGTTGCCGGGCAAATTTGCGTCCGCCGGCAGAAGCATTGCGGGCTCCCACAATGGCGACGGATTCCTTATCCGCAAGGGGCAGCTCGCCCATCACACAGAGGAGCGGCGGCGCACCGGCTATGTGGTGGAGCAGCGATGGATAGCCGGCTTCGCCGGCAGCCACGAAGGCTGCTCCCAATTCATGGGCGCGCTCCAGGTCGGCTTCCGCCGCCTCGACAGAATAGATTCGAAGCGGGCGCTTGAGGCCGCCTTTGGCGGAGAGCTCAGGCAACACGTCCAATGCCGCTGCCGCGCTGCCATAACGTCCAATCAACTGCCGGAATGTCGCGGGGCCGACATTCTCGGTCTGGCTCAGCCGAAGCCAGTCACGGCGCTGCGTGGGATCGAGAAGCTGCCTGTTCAAGGCTTCTTGCCGAGTTCAATGGTTGGCTCCTGGCGGTTCACCAGACGGCGGATGTTGGCGCGGTGCATGAGCCAGATTATCGCGCCAATCAGGACAACCGGGGGCAGGATCTCGTATCGGCCAAGCGCCGCGGCAAAAATGGGCGAGAGGGCCGAGGCAACAAGAGCCGCGAGGGAAGAGATGCGGAAGAGCAGGGCCACGGCGAGCCAGACGGCGATGAACAACAGGCCGAGCGGCCAATACAGGCCGAACAACACGCCGATGCTGGTTGCGACACCTTTGCCGCCCTTGAAGCCGAGCCAGACGGGAAATATGTGGCCCAGCATGGCCGCCATTCCCGCTATCGTGGCGGCCTGCTCATCGCCGATGTATTTCAGGAGCAAGACCGGAACCAGGCCTTTCAGGCCATCGCAAAGGAGCGTCAGCGCCGCGATCCTCTTGTTGCCGGTGCGCAGAACGTTTGTTGCGCCAATATTGCCGGAGCCAATGGCGCGGACATCGCCCAAGCCCGCCGCCTTCGCCAGAATGAGCCCGAAGGGAACGCTTCCGCACAAGTAGCCGACAATGACCGCCGCAAGTTCCAGCATGATCTAGGAAGCGTATGCGTAAACCGTGCGGCCCGCAATGACCGTTTCGACGACGTGGCCTTCGAGCGCGCAGTCTTCCAGGGGAGAATTCTTGGAGCGGGACCGCAACTGGGATTTTTTCACTGTCCAATTGAGATGGGTGTCAACGAGCGCGAAGTCGGCGGGCGCGCCGGGTGCCAAGCGACCGGTTTCCAGCCCCAGTATTTTCGCCGGACTGGATGTCATGGCTTCGACCAGCCGGCCCAGCGGCATGTCTTCATTGTGGAAAAGCCCAAGGGCCGCCGACAGCAGGGTTTCCAGGCCAATCGCCCCAAACGCCGCTTCGGCGAAGGGCAGCCGCTTGGTGTCGGCGCTTTGCGGATCATGGGACGAGACGATGACATCGATTGTTCCGTCGCGCACGCCCTCAACCAACGCGCGGCGATCGGCTTCAGACCGCAGGGGAGGCGACAGCTTGAAGAAGGTGCGATAGGCGCCGATGTCGTTTTCATTGAGGGTGAGATGATGAATGGAAACGCCGCAGGTGACGGGCAATCCCCTGGCCTTGGCGGCGCGGATGGCATCGAGGGAGCCGGCGCAGGAAATCTGCGAGGCGTGGTAACGGGCGCCCGTCATTTCGACGAGGCGGATATCGCGCTCCAGCATGATGACTTCCGACATGGCGGGATTTCCCGCCAGCCCCAGCCGGGACGCGGACTCGGAGGCGTTCATCACGCCCTTTGAGAGGCTTGCCTCCTCCACATGCTGCACCACCAGCATGTTGAAATCCTTGGCGTAGGTGAGGGCGCGTCGAAACAAATTCGCGTTGGCGACAGCGTGGGTGGCGTCGGTCACCGCCACGGCGCCCGCCTCCTTCAGGCTGCCGATCTCGCTCATGAGTTCGCCGGCAAGGCCCTTGGTGATGGCGGCCATGGGGGCCACGCGCACGATGGCCGTGTCCCTGGCGCGGCGCAAAATGAAATCCACGATCGCCGCGTCATCAATCACGGGCTGCGTGTTGGGCATCACGATCATGGTGGTGACGCCGCCGGCGGCGGCCGCCACCGAAGCCGTCGCCAGGGTCTCGCGATATTCCGTGCCGGGTTCGCCGGTGAACACCCGCATGTCGATGAGGCCCGGAATGAGCGTCAGGCCGGCGCAATCAAAAATCGTCGTGCCGATGCTTTGCGATTCCTTGGTGACTTCCGGGCCGACAGCCAGGATCCAGCCATCGTCAATCAGGATGCCGCCTGGCCCGTTCAGACCCTGAGCCGGCGCCACAATCCGCGCGTTGATATAGGCCTTGCGCAGGGATGCGTGATTGGGGCCCGGGGAAATCATAGGGGAACTCCTCCCTGCCAGTTGCGCGAGAGCGCATCGAGCACCGCCATGCGCACGGCCACGCCCATCTCAACCTGTTCGCGGATGACCGACTGGGCGCCGTCGGCCACATTGGAATCGATCTCGACGCCACGGTTCATGGGGCCCGGATGCATGACCAGGGCATCGGCCTTGGCGCGGCGCAGCTTCTCATCGTCCAGCCCGAAGAAGCGGTAGTATTCCCGCTGGGAGGGAACGAAGGAACCGCTCATGCGCTCGAGCTGCAGCCGCAGCATCATGACCACATCGGCATCGGCCAAACCCTCCTGCATGGTGCGGAAAACCTCAACGCCGAAATTGGCGATGCCGGTTGGAAGGAGAGTGGAGGGGGCCACGACCCGGACCCGGGCGCCGAGCTTGTTGAGCAGGTGAATGTTGGAGCGCGCCACGCGGCTGTGCATGACGTCGCCGCAGATGGCGATGGTCAGGCCTTCTATGGCGCCTTTGTGGCGACGGATGGTGAGGGCGTCGAGGAGGGCCTGGGTGGGGTGTTCATGCTGCCCGTCGCCGGCGTTGATCACGGCGCAGGAGACTTTTTGCGCCAGCAGCTCGACAGCGCCCGAGGACTGATGCCGCACCACCAGGAAATTCGGGCGCATGGCGTTGATCGTCATGGCGGTGTCAAGGACAGTTTCACCCTTGGACATGGCGGAGGTTGAAACCGCCATGTTCATGACATCGGCGCCCAGGCGCTTTCCGGCGATTTCGAAGGAGCTCTGGGTGCGGGTGGAGGTTTCAAAAAACAGGTTCACCTGCGTCTGCCCTTCCAGCACGGGATTTCGTTTGCTGGGCGCGCTGTCTTCAACCACATAGGTTTGGGCCAGGTCCAGCAGGGCATTTATTTCAACGGGGGAAATGTCGTCGACGGCCAGGAGGTGCTGGCTGGCCAAAAGCTTTGGGCGCTGGGATGCGATGATCATCAAAAGTGGGTGTGTAGGGGGGAATTCACATGGCCGCAAGGGCAGATTGGCAGGGTGTGGAGAAGTGAGGAATAGGCTTAACGGGGGCTGGTTTTCACGTTTCAATAGGCGCCGGGCACGGCTTCGCCTCTTGTGAAAACGGTTATGCCGTTTCCGGGAGTAGAGAGAAAACGTGGGCGCTTCAACTTGTGTTGGGCTTCAGCAGCGCGTTATCGGCGAGCCGATCGCATTCGATGAGCACGTCATCGACCTCGTGAAGGGGCTTCCGGCGGTAGCCGGGGGGACGGCCGGGACGGAGCGGCGAGGTGAACTTCGGCCATGGCGAGGCTTTCTGCCTCTCCTGCCTGCGCACGAGACGCTTGGCCTGGCGCGGCAGGTCGTCAAGCGCCAGCTTGAGGGCCTGGAGCCTGCGGTGGAGGCGCGCGGCGCCCACGAGGCCATCGAGCGGCGGCGGGGGTTCAACCACGGGCCGGGGCGCTGGAAACAGGGCCGCCACCCTTGGATCGTAAGGGAAGAAATGGATGCGCGGCTCCATCCGTTTGAGTTTCATGGCCCGCGCGGGCTTGAGACGCTTGCGCGGATCAAAGAGCTGGAAGGCGGGAAGTGAATTTCCGCCGCCCTTGCCGATGATTTTCCCCGCCGGCATGGGACGCGAAGCAACGAGCTTCACCACAACACCCCGCGCCGCCAAGACAATGAGGCGGCGGACGGCGGATTTAGCGGGACGCAGCACGCCCAGCACGGCGCTATGCAGTGAGCGAGGAATCCGCGAAGCCGCATCCGTGCCGTCAAGCCCCAGCAGGGCGAAAAGCACTTTAATTATAGCTTTCAGCGCCTTGCTGTTGCGTTTGATGGCCAAGTCCCAGTCCATGATGTTTTTCTATCTCTCGCAAAGAACATAACAGGAACATATGAACTCAATAGGAGTAGATTGTCAAGGGCTTTTCGAAGCTATTTTGGCAAATATGCAGGGATGCTATTTCAATGAGCGAAAAATACTTTAGTCCTTTTCTACCAATAGCCCGGACGCCCGTGCCTTATTGATCAGATAAGATACGAGTGCTGCACATGCGCCAATCATGAACATTGCTTCAGGTTCATCAACTTTGGCCTGCGGATCATCGATAAGGGGATGGCGAAGCCCTTTCTCATTGCTCGTGTATCCGTATATGTTGAGGAAACCCTGCTTTAAGCCGCCGTGAATTCTCCACGATTTTTCTAGCTCATTCAAAGACTCCTTGAAGCTATTAGACGGGGCGATTACACGAGCAACGGATTCAACAGCCTGCATGCTTTCCCGAATGCTGTCGGCATACTTGGCTTCTGTCAGATGGGAGCCGGCATTGCGCAAATGATTTCTTGCGCCATGAAATTCTTTTGCGGCTAGATCAGCAAACGCTTTTTCGAGAGCCGCTTTGTCGAACTCCGATGAGATGGGAACAATAGTCTTGGCGTCAAGAATTGCGTAGGCTGCCCCACTTCTCTCCAATGCCCAACCAAGTTGCTCCGAAAATTCGTAGAGATGACTAGGGTGGCGCAATACATACTCTAAAAAGCCGAAAATGGAAACATAGTCACCTTTTGTGAAAATTGCTTTTATTCCATCAATCAGCGCACTTGCAACATTGGTAAAGTCGTCCACCATCAAATGATCGCGGAACACATGCTTGTCATAAAGAATTGACTTCCACTTTCCTCGAAAGTAGCTCCGGCCTCCCATGCTCGGATACTCCACATCTTTTTGCATACTTTCATAAACAAACTTCCAGAGCAGTGACCGAAGTTGCGGAGATACCTCTTTGAGCTGCAGCTGAGACGGTAGTGGCTCGACTCCTTCCGCCTGTTCGAAGGTCATTTTCTTTCGGTCATCAAATGAATCTTTGTTCACCGCTTCCCCCTCAATCCCAACTCGATCAGTTGCCGGATGCTTTTTCTATTGTTCAATTTTTGCCGAGGTCCAAATGCATTAATAGGTAGTTAGCATCGCCGCAGCCACATCAGAGGTTTGCACAATTCCTGCTGGAATTACGACGACACTCCATTTAACTCTTCTTCCCCGCCGGTTTCGGCCCGCGCTTTGCTGGCTTCAGGGGGCGGTTGAGCTTGCGCTCCAGTTTGTCCAGGAATGCAGCGCTGCCCAGGGGGCGGCCGATGGTTTCGGCGCGGCGCAGATGCATTTCGGCCATTTCATGCTCGGGGCTTTTGGCGAGAAGGGTTTTGAAATCGGGGCATAGCCCGCGCAGGAACGCTGTTTCGGTGAGCCCGTCGTCGCGGGCTTTGAGATAGGCTTTCGCGGAAGACCACCACCATTGCTCAGGCTTGGCGCAGAGCCTGGCGCGCACCGGGTTCATCAACACATAGCGGAGTGCGCTCAGGGCATGATCATTGTCCATGGCGACGCAGCCAAAACGGCCCTGCCAGAAATGCCCGGTCTTTTTGCGGCGCGCGTTGAGGCGGCCGGCATAGGCGCGGTGCACCGCCGACAGGGCCTTGCGCAGCCCATCCCTATCGCGCGGCGCAAGGATGAGATGCACATGGCTGGGCATCAGGACATAGCCCAGAACGCGCACACGCGCCGCCGCGCAGGCCGATTTCAATAGGGCGAGATAATAGGCGCAGTCGTCATCGGAGAAAAACACGCGGGCCCGCCCATTGCCGCGCTGGGTGACAAGGTGGGGCAGGTTGGGTACGACGACGCGGGCAAGCCTGGCCATGGCCGGGAGCATTGGCCGAAACGGGCGGGAATGTCAATGGAGTGGAGTGTCACCGTAACTATCCATAACTGGGGAAAAGTCTCCCTCCCCCTTGTGGGGAGGGCTGGGGTGGGGGTCGAGCAGTGCTAAAATTGCGGTTCAAACAACATGCGGTAGGTTCGGAGCGACCCCCACCCTTAATCCCTCCCCACAAGGGGGAGGGAGACTTTGCCCAGGAGCCGTTCCGCCACAATCTTGCCAAGAGCCTGACGATAAGAGTCTTCAGTGGCGCGAGGGCAGAAATGAATCGGCGAAAGTTTGTTTTTGGAGTGGTGGCGGCGGCGTTGTTTCCCCACGCGGCGGTTGCCGCGAAGAAGAAAAAGAAAAAGAAAACAAAGGCAAAAGCGGAGAAAAGGCCTCCATATCTCGGGGCGGAGGTCGTTGAGTTCGCGACGTCTGAGAAGATCGGCACCGTCATTGTCAACACCGACGAACGGGCGCTCTATCACATCATTGGGCGCGAGACCGCCATCCGCTATGGCGTAGCCGTTGGCAAGGAAGGGTTTGATTGGGCGGGGATCGCGGAGGTCGGGCGCAAGGTCAAGTGGCCGCGCTGGACGCCGCCCCGCAGCATGATCAGGCGCAAGCCGGAATTGCGGAAGTGGCGCAACGGCATGCCGGGCGGCCCGAAAAACCCCTTGGGCGCGCGGGCGATCTATCTGTTCAAGAACGGGCGCGACACGCTGTTTCGCATTCATGGCACCAATGAACCGGAATCGATTGGTTATGCCGCTTCATCGGGCTGCATCCGCATGTTGAACGAGGAGGTTTCCGAACTCTACGAAAACCTGCGGATAGGCACCAAAGTCATCGTGCTCTGAATTTTACGCTGGTTGCGATAATGCTTCGCTCAAGGTAGAAGCTGTATCCAACTGGAATCATGACGATGGCTGAACCAAATCCACCCGCGCGGCCGCTCTCGCCGCATCTGCAAATTTATAAACCGATGCTCACCATGATGATGTCGATCATGCATCGCATCACAGGCGTGGCGCTTTACTTTGGCGTGCTGCTGCTGGTGTGGTGGCTGATTTCGGCGGCGTCCAACGATCATTACTTCGGCATCGTTGAAGGATTTTTCTTTCACTGGACCGGGCGGCTGCTGCTGTTCGGGTTCACCTGGGCGCTGATCCACCACGGGCTTGGCGGCCTTCGCCATTTGCTGTGGGACACGGGGCGGGGCTTTGACCTCAAAGTGGTGGAGTGGCTGGCCAGGGCCAATCTTGCGGGCTCCATAGTCCTGACGCTGGCCCTGTGGATATTCGCATATTGGGTGCGCGCATGAGCATGCGGACTTCCCTTGGCGTGGTGCGCGGCCTCGGCTCGGCCAAATCCGGCACGGAGCATTTCTGGCATCAGCGGCTGACGGCCATCGCCAATGTGCCGCTCACAATCTTGCTGGTGTGGTTTGTGATTTCGCATCTGGGATCGCCGCGCACGGAGGTTCTGGCGAGCGTGCGCAACCCGTTTGTGGCGATTATGCTGGCGCTCGCGTTCCTGTCCATTCTCTGGCACATGCGCCTTGGCATGCAGGTGGTGATTGAGGACTATGTGCATAGGGCGGGTTGGAAACTTTTGGCGCTCCTCCTAAATAGTTTCTATACGACAGCCCTTGGCATTGCGGCGTTCTACGCAATCCTCAAAATGAGTTTTGGAATTTGATGGCCTACGCGATTGTTGACCACTCGTTTGATGTGATCGTGGTGGGGGCAGGCGGGGCTGGCCTGCGCGCAACCCTTGGCGCATCCCAGGCGGGGCTGCGCACGGCCTGCATCTCAAAGGTGTTTCCAACGCGCTCGCATACCGTCGCGGCCCAGGGCGGCATCGCGGCGGCGCTCGGCAACATGGGGGCCGATGACTGGCGCTGGCACATGTATGACACGGTGAAGGGCGCCGACTGGCTGGGCGACCAGGATGCCATCGAATATCTCTGCCGCAACGCGCCCACCGCGGTTTATGAGCTTGAGCATTTCGGCATGCCGTTTTCACGCACCGAGGAGGGCAATATCTATCAACGCCCCTTTGGCGGCATGATGATGAACTACGGCGAAGGCCCGCCGGCGCAACGCACCTGCGCCGCCGCTGACCGCACGGGCCATGCCATGCTGCACACGCTTTACGGCCAATCGCTGCGGCATTCGGCGGAATTCTTCATTGAATATTTCGCGCTTGACCTCATCATGGAAAATGGCGCCTGCCGGGGCGTCATGGCGATGTGCATGGAAGATGGAACGCTGCACCGGTTTCGCGCCCACAAGACAATCCTTGCAACCGGCGGCTATGGCCGGGCCTATTTCACTGCTACATCGGCGCATACTTGCACCGGCGATGGCAATGCCATGGTTCTGCGGGCGGGGCTGCCGCTGCAGGATATGGAATTCGTGCAGTTTCATCCCACCGGAATTTATGGGCCGGGATGCCTTGTCACCGAAGGTGCTCGCGGTGAGGGTGGCTATCTCACCAATTCGGCAGGTGAGCGCTTTATGGAGCGCTATGCGCCTTCGGCCAAGGACCTCGCATCGCGCGATGTGGTGTCGCGTTCGATGACGATTGAAATTCGGGAAGGCCGTGGTGTTGGGCCCCTGAAAGATCACATTCACTTGCATCTCGAACATCTCGATCCAGCCGTGCTGCATGAGCGGCTGCCCGGCATTTCGGAATCGGTGAAGATTTTTGCCGATGTTGACGTAACCCGCGAACCCATTCCGATATTGCCAACGGTTCACTACAACATGGGCGGCATCCCTACGAATTACCATGGTGAGGCTCTCGCTGGCGATCCGCGCGATCCGGAGAAAACTGTGCCGGGATTGCTGGCGGTTGGCGAGGCGGCCTGTGTGTCGGTGCACGGAGCAAATCGGCTGGGTTCCAATTCATTGATTGATCTCGTGGTGTTTGGGCGCGCCGCCGGATTGAAATGCGCTGAAGACGTGGAACCAGGAGCGCGGCACGCGGAATTGGCGGCTGATGCGGGCGATGCGGCGATTGCCCGGCTCGACCGGTTCCGCTACGCCTCGGGCTCCACGCTCGACGGCTGCCCTGCGGCTTGCCATGCAGCGCGCCATGCAGGACAATTGCGCGGTGTTCCGCACCGGCGAAGTTCTGGGCGAGGGTGTGGCCAGGATTTCCGACATCTGGAAGATTGTCCGAAGACATCCGCGTGACCGATCGCTCCCTGGTCTGGAACAGTGACCTCATTGAAACGCTGGAATATGACAACCTTATTGTCCAGGCGGCGGTGACTGTTGGAAGCGCGTTCGCCCGCAAGGAAAGCCGCGGCGCCCACGCCCGCGAGGATTTCCCCAAGCGCGACGACAAGAACTGGATGAAGCACACCCTGAGCTGGATCGATGAGCCCAAGCGCAAAGTGAAGCTGGGCTACCGGCCAGTGCATGACTACACGATGTCCAAGGATGTGGAGTATATCAAGCCGAAGGCCAGGGTGTATTGATGAAGTTCAAGCGTGGAGCGACCCCCACCCCTAACCCCTCCCCCTTGTGGCGACGGCAATCGCATATGGAAAGAAAGAGCCCTCATCCCCCCTTCGGGGACCTTCTCCCATTTGTAAGGACAAACGGGAGAAGGCAACACTTATGCGCCTTCGCCCGTTCGCTCGCGAATGGGAGAAGGTGGCCGACAGGCCGGATGAGGGACCTTTGCCAGAAATATGCGATTGCCCTTCCCCTTGTGGGGAGGGAGTGAGAGAAGATCATGGTTGAATTTGCACTTCCCAGGAATTCCAAAGTCCAGGCTGGCAAGAGTTGGCCGAAGCCGGCTGGCTCCAATCTCCGTGAATTCAAGGTTTATCGCTGGAACCCCGATGACGGGAAAAATCCGCAGGTGGACAGCTATCATGTGGACATGGATCAGTGCGGCCCCATGGTTCTCGATGCCATCATCAAGATCAAGAACGAGCAGGACCCGACGCTGACATTCCGGCGCTCGTGCCGCGAAGGGATTTGCGGCTCTTGCGCCATGAACATTGATGGCACCAATACCTTGGCCTGCCTCAAGGCCTGCGATGAGGTGAAGGGGGCGGTGAAGATCTATCCGCTGCCGCATTTGCCGGTGGTGAAAGATCTGGTGCCGGACCTCACGCGGTTTTATGCCCAGCACCGCTCGATTGAGCCCTGGCTCAAAACCACAACGCCAGCGCCGCAGAAGGAATGGAAGCAGGGCCATGATGACCGGGCTTTGCTGGACGGGCTTTACGAATGCATCCTGTGCGCCTGCTGTTCAACCTCGTGTCCGTCCTACTGGTGGAATGGCGACCGCTATCTGGGCCCGGCGGTTTTGCTGCAGGCCTATCGCTGGCTCATTGACAGCCGCGATGAAGCCACCGGCGACAGGCTCGACAATCTCGAAGACCCGTTCCGGCTCTACCGCTGCCACACCATCATGAACTGCGCCAAGGCTTGTCCCAAAGGGCTTTCGCCAGCCAAAGCCATCGCCGAAATCAAGAAGATGATGGTGGAACGGCGCGTTTAGAGGGGTTTCGTTAGCCGAATTGTTACGTTTCCCGGCTAGGCTGCCCAAAAGTAAACATCTGCTTAACGGGTACGGCGATGCATATTATTCTGGCCTTTGTCGCGGTCTTGGGAGGTGTGGCCTTCTGGTGGTGGCGGCTGAAAATGGTTTCGGAGGCCGCCAATGAAATCGGCGATGTGGCGGGCCGCGCCTGGGGAAAATACAAGCGCTACAAATTTCGCAAGAAGGTTGAGGATTTACCGCTTGAGGCCGTGGATGATCCCGTTGCGGCAGGGGTTGTGATGATGCTGGCCATGGCCAATGAGGCGGGACCCATGACGGAGGCCGTGGAAATGGCCGTGCGTAAAGAAGCCGTCAATGGAATGGGTGTTTCTGATCCAGTCGAGCTTCTCACATTCAGCAAGTGGGTCGCTTCCCACGTGCAGGACGCCAACAACGTATCGCTCCGCTACGCCAAGCTTTGGGGTGGCGCTTTGAGCTATCAGGAGCGCAAGTCTTTTTCCGATATGGTGGAACGGGTCGCTGAAGTCGCCGGGCCGATGACGCCAGCCCTCAGAACCAAGATGCTGAAATTGCGCGAACGGCTCGGCCTGACCACCTGATCGAAGCCCCGGCAAAGTCATCCCCGCGCAAGATACAGGCTACGTCAGGCTAGTGCTGCGGCGCAAAACAGCCTATATGCGGCGCGAAACCCCTGTTCATGAAAGAGCCCCGCATGTCATCCGTTTCCCTCGACAGTTTCAAATCCCGCAAAACACTGAAAGTTGGCTCCAAGAGCTACACCTATTTCAGCCTCAAGGCGGCGGAGAAAAATGGCCTCAAGGGGATTTCCAGGCTTCCCTATTCGCTGAAGGTGCTGCTGGAAAACCTGCTGCGCTTCGAGGATGGCCGCTCGGTGACCAAGGCGGATATCGAAGGCATTGCGGCGTGGCTCGACCAATCGCGGCAAGGCCGAGAAGGAAATCGCCTTCCGCCCGGCGCGCGTGCTGATGCAGGATTTCACCGGCGTTCCCGCCGTGGTCGATTTGGCCGCCATGCGCGATGCGATGAAGGCCCTGGGCAAGGATCCCACGAGGATCAATCCACTGGCGCCCGTTGACCTGGTGATCGACCATTCGGTGATGGTGGATTACTTCGCGACTTCCGGCGCCTTCAAGAAAAACGTCGATGCGGAATATGGCCGCAATGGCGAGCGCTATACCTTCCTCAAATGGGGGCAGGGGGCGTTTGACAATTTCCGCGTGGTGCCGCCAGGCACCGGCATCTGCCATCAGGTCAATCTGGAGTATCTCGCCAAGACCGTGTGGACCCGGACGGATAAAGTGAAGGGCAAAGCGGTGACCTATGCCTATCCCGATACATTGGTCGGCACCGACAGCCACACGACCATGGTGAATGGCCTTGCGGTCCTGGGCTGGGGCGTTGGCGGCATTGAGGCGGAAGCGGCCATGCTGGGCCAGCCCATATCCATGCTCATACCGGAAGTGATCGGCTTCAAGCTCAATGGCAGATTGCCGGAAGGCACCACGGCCACCGACCTTGTGCTGACGGTCACCCAGATGCTGCGCAAGAAGGGCGTGGTTGGGAAATTCGTGGAATTCTTTGGCCCGGGCCTGGCGCATCTGTCGCTGGAGGACATGGCCACCATTGCCAACATGGCGCCGGAATATGGCGCGACCTGCGGATTTTTCCCGATCAATGGCGAAACCATCGCCTATCTCAAGGGCACGGCGCGGGCGGCGGCGCAGGTTGCGCTGGTTGAAAAATACGCCAAGGCGCAAGACATGTTCTGGACGCCGAAATCGGCTGATCCGGATTTCACCGACACGCTGTCGCTTGATCTCGGAACCGTGGTCCCTTCCATGGCCGGCCCCAAGCGCCCGCAGGACAAGGTGACCTTGACGCGACTCCGCCTCGGGCTTCGCCAAAGTCATGGCGGATGAATTCAAGAAGGCTGATCAATTGCGCTCGCGCTATCAGGTCGAGAACGCGAATTTCGATGTGGGCCATGGCGATGTGGTGATCGCCGCGATCACCTCCTGCACCAACACGTCGAACCCTTCCGTGATGATCGCCGCAGGCCTTCTGGCGCGCAATGCGGTGAAGAGCGGCCTGACCGCCAAGCCCTGGGTCAAGACCTCGCTGGCGCCGGGAAGCCAGGTGGTGACCGAATATCTGAAGTCTTCCGGCCTGCAGAAGGAACTGGACAAGCTGGGATTTGATCTCGTGGGCTATGGCTGCACCACCTGCATCGGCAATTCCGGCCCGCTGCCCGAGAATATTTCGAATGCGATCAGGGCGAATGATCTGGTGGCGGCCGCCGTGCTTTCCGGCAACCGCAATTTTGAGGGCCGGGTGAACCCGGATGTGCGCGCCAACTATCTGGCTTCGCCGCCGCTGGTCGTGGCCTATGCGCTGGCGGGTTCCCTGAATGTTGACCTCACCACGCAGCCCCTTGGCCATGACAAGAAGGGCAAGCCGGTCTATCTCAGGGATATCTGGCCGGACGCCAAGGAGGTTGCGGATTTCGTCCGCAAGCACGTGACCCGCAAGGCCTTTCGCCAAGCGCTACAAGGACGTGTTCAAGGGCGACGCGCAATGGCGCAAGATCAAGGTGACCAAGGGCCTGACCTATGCCTGGGACGGCGCCAGCACCTATGTGGCCAACCCGCCCTACTTCGACGGCATGAGCATGACCCCGAAGCCGGTTAAGAACATCGCGGGCGCGCGGGTTCTGGGCCTGTTCCTCGACTCGATCACCACGGATCACATCTCGCCCGCCGGCGACATCAAGGCCTCGTCGCCAGCCGGAAAATATCTGAGCGGCCATGGCGTTGACCGGCTCGATTTCAACTCCTATGGCGCCAGGCGCGGCCACCATGAGGTGATGATGCGCGGCACCTTCGCCAATATCCGCATCAAGAACCAGATGGTTCCGGGTGTCGAGGGCGGCGTCACCAAGCATTATCCGTCAACGGAGCAAATGCCGATCTATGACGCGGCGATGAAGTATCAGGAGGCGGGAACGCCGCTGGTGATTTTCGCGGGCCGCGAATATGGCACCGGCTCTTCGCGCGATTGGGCCGCCAAGGGCACGAAGCTTCTGGGCGTCCGCGCCGTGGTCGCGCAGAGCTTTGAGCGCATCCACCGCTCCAATCTCATCGGCATGGGCGTCATTCCGCTGCAGTTCAAGGAGGGCGAGAGCTGGCAGAGCCTCGGCCTCAAGGGCGATGAGACGGTGACGATCAATGGCCTGGCGGAGGGCCTGAAGCCCCGCAGCATGATTACCGTTGATATCGCGAAAGCTGATGGCACGGCGGTTTCTGTTGCGGTGCAATGCCGGATCGATACGCTGGACGAGCTGGATTACTACATGAACGGCGGCATCATGCCCTATGTGTTAAGAAATCTCGCCAAGGCGGCCTGAACGAAACCGTGATCGGCCCTCACTGGCATGTGAGTAGTCAGTGGGGGGATGATTTGTTATGTCAATGATATGACAAATGCCCTTAACCGCCGAAACCTGCTGACTCTGGGTGCTGCCGCCATGCTGGCGAAGCCTGCTGTTTCCGCGGCAAGCCGGCCGGTCGTTATGGAATTGTTTACCAGTCAGGGCTGCTCGTCGTGCCCTCCAGCCGACGCCTATCTGGAAAAACTGAAAGGCAGGCCGGGGCTCATAACACTATCCTATCATGTGGATTACTGGGACTATCTGGGCTGGCGCGATACGCTTGGCAGCGCCGAATGCTCCCAGCGGCAGTATGACTACGCGGCCTCGCGCGGCGACCGGAATGTTTACACGCCGCAAACCATTGTGAACGGGTTGGACCACTATGTGGGCAGCCAGCGGAGCGCCGTTGACGAGGGGATCGACAAGGCCCGATCGAATTCAGCCACCGAATGGGTGGATGTCGCCATGACCGACAATGAAACCGACGTGATGATCAACATTTCGGCTCATGCCGCCCACAAGAACGCAACCCTGTGGCTGATGGCCTATGCGCCGGAGATTTCCGTTGAAATCAGGAAAGGCGAGAATGCCGGAAGCACCGTCGCCTACCATAATGTGGTGCGCAAGATAGTTCCGGCCGGCATGTGGCATGGCGATGAAGCGAAACTTGTGTTGCCCAAGGCCAGTGTTGTTCCGAAAGACTGCAAGGGGTGGGTCGCGCTGCTGCAGACCGGAAAGGTCGGCCCCGTGATTGGCGTTGCAACGGGCGGGATGGCCGGTAGCTGAAGTCTGCTATTCGAGTGTCGCGCGCCATTCCTGCGACAAGCGCAATTCGCCTTCATTGCTGACTGTAAGGCTGCCAGCATATTCGCCCTTTGGCCAGCCGCCCGCAGGCCGCTTCTTGCCGGCGAAGAGCAGATAAACGGCCTTGTTGCGATCCAGCGTCACAGTGTTTGCCGCTTCAATTCCGCCAGGCCCCCGCAGCGTGACAGTGACAGTATCGCCATTCATGAGGCTGATCGCCCAGGCATAGGCCACCATCGCGGGCCAGCCGCCATCCGGATTTTGCGTGCGCACCTCGCCAGTTTCCAGGCCCGCCAGTTCGACGGGAGCAGGGCTGAAGCCCGACTGGATGACTTCGCCCTTTTCATAATTGAGAGACGCAAGAGCTTTCGCGCTCCAAATCGGATCACCAACGGCCCCACAAGTTCCGCCGCCGAAGGGATCGAGGGCCTGGCCATTGTTGCGGATGGTGAGATGCACATGGGGGAAGGCGGCCATGCCGGAATAGCCCACTTCGCCGAGCTTGGTTCCCGCCTGAACCCTGTCGCCGGTCTTCACCGCAACCGAACCCTGGCGCATGTGGCAGTATTGGGTTTGCCAGCCGCCTTCGTGATCAATGACAACGCCATTGCCGCATTCGCGGTTGCCGACGGCGGCGCGATCAGCTTCCGTGCGCATGAGGTTGTCCGCGACGCCGTCGCGCATGCCCTTGACGATGCCGGCGGCGCTTGCGATCACGTCGGCGCTCGCGGCGGTGTTCAGCACGCGGATATCCGTGCCATCGTGGCCATCGTAGGTCTGGCCGCCACAGGCATAGTCCTTCACTGCGGGAGAAGGATCGTGGTCAACGTAATTCTGCACCCAGCAATTTCTGCCAATCTCACAGGCGATCGGCAAGCCGAGTTCAATGCTTCCAGCCTGCGCCATCTGTGTGAACGTGAGCAACAACAGAGTTGATGCCGCTATCCGCATTCACGCGGCTTTCTTCAGCAGCCCGCGGTTGATCAGGCATTCGGCGATCTGCACGGTGTTGAGGGCAGCGCCTTTGCGCAGATTGTCGGACACCACCCAAAGGCTGATGCCGTTCTCGATGGTTGAATCTTCGCGGATGCGGCTGATGAAGGTGGCGAAATCGCCAACGCATTCGACGGGGGTGACGTAGCCGCCATCTTCGCGCTTGTCGATCACCATGCAGCCCGGCGCCTCGCGCAGGATTTCGCGGGCTTCTTCGGCCGAAAGCGGCGTTTCGAATTCAATGTTCACCGATTCCGAATGGCCAACGAACACGGGAACCCGGACGCAGGTCGCCGTGAGCTTGATCTTGGGATCGAGAATCTTCTTGGTTTCAACCACCATCTTCCACTCTTCCTTGGTTTCTCCCGAATTGAGAAAAACATCAATGTGGGGGATGACGTTGAAGGCGATCTGCTTGGTGAATTTCTTGGGCGTGGGCGAGTCGGTGACAAAGATGCCCTTGGTCTGGTTCCAGAGTTCGTCGAGGCCTTCCTTGCCGGCCCCTGACACGGACTGGTAGGTGGACACCACGACGCGCTTGATCCTGGCCACGTCATGCAAGGGCTTCAGAGCCACCACGAGCTGCGCGGTTGAGCAATTGGGGTTGGCGATGATGTTGCGGCGCTTGTTGCGGGCCATGTATTCGACCAGCGCATGGGCATTCACCTCCGGCACGATGAGCGGCACTTCCGCGTCATAGCGCCAGCAGGAGGAATTATCGATCACGATGGGGCCAAGCGCGCCGATCTTCGGCGACCACTCCTTGGAGACGGCGGAGCCCGCCGACATCAGCACGAAATCAACCGGCTGAAATCAAATTGCTCGAGATCCTTGCACTTCAGGGTTTTGTCGCCGAAGGAAACTTCAACGCCCATGGACTTCCGCGATGCGATGGCAAAGCACTCGTCCACCGGGAATTCGCGCTCAGCCAGGATATTGAGCATTTCCCGGCCCACATTGCCCGTGGCGCCGACGACTGCAACTTTGTAACCCATGGAAATCTCCTCGTCCGTCTCTGTTCCGCCCGCTCTGGAACCTCTGGAGGCCCGCTTTCGGCGATAGGGGGTTCGGCCACCATCCCCCGAGAGCGACTAGGCCGAGGGATGAGGCTAGGATTTTTTGGTCTTGGTGGTCTTGGCGGGCTTCATGATGGGCGGTTTCTAGCAGGTCCGGACGGGCTGTCAACGGCTGGCCAGAATGGGGGTTGGCAGGGGCTTAAGTCTTGGCTAATGAGCGTCTCCAGCGACCACAGGTTTTCAAAATGCGGAGAGGTGGCAGAGTGGTCGATCGCGTCGCACTCGAAATGCGAAGTACGCGCAAGTGTACCGGGGGTTCGAATCCCTCCCTCTCCGCCAGATATTTTAAATAAGTCTCGCTATTTCAAATGCTTGAGAATTTCGATATCAACCTGTACCACAATTTATACCACATTCTGCAATAGGTGCGCGCGCACCAGGATACCGCATTGTCAGTGAAAGCACAGTACTTCCATAACCTGTGAATCGGCATGGAATAAGCACCCCAGTTACGGGGTGATCGGCATCCAAAAGGGACCCCTGTATCTGTTGGGTCCATTGTGCCTCCGGGAGTGGAGGCCTGCCTGGAATGCTTGTTGTGGAAACGATTGCAAAGATCAGACGGTTGTATTTTGGGCAGGGTCGACCGATCAAGGTGATCTGCCGGGAACTGGGGCCGTCGCGCAAGGTTGTGAGGAAGGTGATCCGGTCGGGTGCGACCGAGTTCCACTAAGAGCGGGAGAAGCAGCCACTGCTGAAGATCGGTCCGTGGCGTGAGCGGCTGGATGCGGTTCCGGCGGCGAATGAAGCGAAGGCGGCACGCGAACGGCTGACGCTGATCCGGGTGTACGAGGATTTGCAGAAAGCCGGTTACGACGGCAGCTACGATTCCGTGAGGCGCTATGCGAGGGGCTGGCAGAAGGAGCGCGGGCACGTGACGGCTGAGGCTTATGTGCCGCTGTCATTCGCAGCAGGCGAAGCCTAAATGAACGAACCGGACGGACTCGCAGGGCCACGTCCCAAATTCGCCGTTCAGGTATTTATGTCGAGCTGAATTTCTGTTCCCTTCCCCGGCGTTGATTGAATGACAAGATTTGCGCCGAGAATGTTTGCCTGTTCACGCATGCCAGTGATCCCATAACCGCCAGAAGCGCTGCTATCGGGAGCAAAACCCTTGCCGTCGTCTTCAATGGCCAGTTTCAGAATATGATTTGCGCGGTTGGCCTGATCCAGCGTGACGCGGACCGCCGCGTTCTTGGCTTCGGCATGCTTTTCAATGTTGCGCAGGGCTTCCTCGGCAACCCGATACAGAGTTTCCGCCTTTGGACCCGCCAGAGTTGACGCGGCAGCGTCAACTTCCAGGCTGATGCTGATATCCACCCGGTCATTCAAGCGCTTCACCAGCTTTTCCAGCGCCGACTCGAGACCGTCGTCGCGGACCGCGAAATAGCGCAATTCGACGATGGCCTCGCGCGCGACATCGAGACCCTCTTGCGCCGCCCGTTCGGCGCGCTCCAGTTCCTCGCCAATCAAATCAGGTTTTGATTTGTATAGTTTGCGCATTAGCTTGACCTGCATCAGCATAGCCAGCATTGAATGCGCCAATGTGTCATGGAGGTTCCTTGACATCTGGAGCCGCTCGCGCGTCATCGCGGCGCTGTGGGTCTCATCGGACAGCCGCTGAACCTCCTTGGTGCGCTCGGCGACGCGCTGCTCCAACTGGGAGCGGACAGCAGCCGCCATGCTGATGTTTCTTGCTATGAGCCACCACCACGCCATGGACGCCATCATCAGCGCCATGATGACGACGTAGAGGACGGTTTCAGTCGCGCGAATGTTGGTCGCCTCCGCGCCGCTGTGGAATTTTTCATTTGGCAAAGCTGACCAAACCGCCCAATCCGACCTGGGATCCGCAAACGGCAGGGTTATCATCTCCGAATAAATGAGTCCGGGATCGGGCTTGCTCCGCGCAACCCAGGCTATCGAGGTGATTTCCTGGCCGCCCTCGCTGGATGGCACGATGTAGCCATATCCCGGGTTGATCAGCGCGAAATCCCGCTCCGGAAGCATCTTCTGCAAGGCATTAGTCAGAATGATCGCTGTCACAGTCCCCTTCAGCATTCCTGTCTCGTCAAAAAAAGGGACGGAGAACATCACGCCGGAGCGATCCTTGTCGCGGCCTGTATGAATGTAGGCATTGTTATCGCAAGTTATCACTTCCGGGCCGCTAACTATGGGCAGGTCGAGCCCCTCGATATTGGCGTTTGTCGGATAGTTTTGCTGCAGATAGGCCATGACCTGCTGAAGCTGCCGGTACTCATGGGTCTCATCCTCCGGGGCGTTTTGGAATCTCACTTGGACATCGCCGCGCATCTTCAATTTTGCCGGCAAACGTGACGCCGCGTTGACTATCAACTCATCAAACATCAAGATCGGCTCTTCGGGCTTGCCCGTCGCCGGATCAGTCCGCTCCGGATTGAAGTCGGTTGGAACAATGTAAACTTCAGATACCGCGACACTATTTGCCAAATTGTTGTAGACTTGCTGTATCGCTATTTCCCCTTCATATCCCAGGTTCATGCCGTGGCGATCAATGTTCTGGACGCTCGGAAGAAGTGTCAGCGTCCGGAGATTCTCATAGATGGCGTGAAGCTTGTCCCGGACCCGCGCCTCGGCGGCAACGGCATCGGCATGGGCATTTTCGATAAAGTGCTTTTTGGCGGCTTCAAAATTGTCCTGAATGACCAGCCTAACCCCCAGAGCCAGCCCGAGGAACACAGCCGCAATTGACAAATAGCCGAGAATTGTATTTGCGCGCGTCACAATGTCTCCAAATCCCGCCAGCGGATCGGCGCGCCAGCAAGCCTGCCAAGAACCTATTGTTCCAACATAGCGGCTGGCTGTCCGGGTTCAAAATTAAATTAAGTTTACTGTGAATGTGGCCTTGCTTCCGGTCAAAAATGGTTACTTTCGTCACGTGACAAGCTGGCGAAGATTAACCAAACTGGGCGTGAAATTGGAATGTTTCCTGACCGTTAAAAATTGAACCGCCGGAAAATCATCAAAATGAAAGCATTGCTCGCAAATATCCGCACCAGAAGCGGAATAAGCCAGGCCGAGGCGGAGGAGGCGGTTGTTGTCATGCTTGGCTACCTCGCAGCGAGTTTGCCTTCGCCGCTCATGGGGCGGGTCAGCGATGCGCTTTCACGGGACAGCAGCGCGAAGGAGCTTGGCAAAGCGCCCAATTAGCGTCACCATGGAGCAGTTGGCGGCAACGAGGGCCTGACACGCGACATGGACCAAATCAGAGTATTGATCGCCGAGGACCAGCCAATCGTGCAGCGGGCATTCTCGGCGATGCTGTCATTTGAAAGCGACATAAAAATAGTCGCCTTGGCAGCTGACGGCGCGGAAGCCATCCAGCTTGCGCGGCAGTGGCGGCCGGATATCATTCTGATGGACCTGCAGATGCCACGCGTTGGCGGCATCGGCGCCATGAAACGCATCCTATTGGATGTGCCGGACGCGCGGGTCATTGTGCTGACGACTTTTGACACTGATGAGCTGGTTTTCGAGGCTATTTCGGCGGGCGCGCAAGCCTACCTTCTCAAGGATTCGAAAGAGGAAGAGATTCTTGAAACCATCCGGGCTGTCCATGGCGGCCAGTCGCGCCTGTCCTCATCCATAGCTGGAAAAATCCTTGATGAATTTCGCCGCCAGAGGCCGTCCGAGGTGGCGACCCCCGACGACGACGAATTGGCCGCGGAGCCGTTGACGCCGCGCGAGGAGAGAGTCCTGGCGCTGGTGGCCGCGGGCAAATCCAACCGGGAAATCGCGGACAAGGTTTTCTTGGCTGAAGGAACAGTCAAGAACTATGTCAGCAAGATCATGGAAAAGCTTCATGTGGGCTCGCGCACCGAGCTGGCGATCAAAGCGCTCAAGCGCAGGAAACTTTGACGTGTGCAATGCGGACCGATAACGCAAGCGGGTTAAAACTCGTAGCGGTATCCGACATTCAGCAGAAGGTCGAGATTCTCGTCATCGCCGGCCACCCCCATGCTGCGCTCCCAGCGGGCTCCGCCTTCAAGCTCGAAGTTCCAGTTGTTGTCGAAGCGGTAGCGGAAGCCCACCGTTGGCATGAACAGCAGCCGCTGCGAGTCCACGGTCTTGCTGTCGCGGTAGCTGGTGCGGAACCTGGTGTTGATACGAAGTTTTTCATTGAATGGGTAGCGATAGCTGGTGTCGGCGAGGTAGAGCCTGGACGAGTCGTTCTCGGAATAGCGCAGGCCATAGCCAAGGGAGTCATTTTCCTTGAAGACGCTGGTGCCAGTCAGTTGCGCCGAGCCATAGAACTCGATGCCGGGATTGGGTATCGCATCAATGAACTCAGTCGCCAGTATGTCCAATTCCGGCGTTCCGGTGTAATCGGCGATTGTCGCGTCAACCGCGATCTGCCACTGGTCGGTCAGGGGATAGGTTGCGCCGGCAGTCACTGATTTCGCGGAAGCTGTCCGGTCCATTGCCAAGGCTATGGCGGTGCTTTCGCCCCACAAGTCAACAAAGGTCGGCAAATCTTCTGTGAGCTGCCCCATGAGGGCGTTCGATGTGAGCAGGAACGGCACATGGCGGTAGTCAACCGTCGCGTAAATAGAGCCGCCCTGCATGTAGTTCCACGTCGCTGAGATATAGGCGTTGTTGATCTCGCCGTAATAGGTGTCATAATCAATGCCGGAATAGGCGAAAATATCCTTGCCCGCATAGCGCAGCTCGGCGCCGATGGCGCGCCTGTCGATGACATCTCCAACGTTCTGCTGTATGGCATAAAGAGCGGTGGCCCATTCTTGGTTGGGGAAAGTGTAATCTATGCTGGCGCCGTAGAATAGCCGCTCGTCAGCGAACGGCAGGGCGTCCCGCGAATACACTGGCGAGCCCAGAACGGTCTGCAGCTTCAAATTCTTGTTGACTTCCATCCCGACATTGGCGCCATCGAAACGGCCGAACACGCCGCCGGTGCTGCGGCTCTGGCGGCCCAGCCTTGAAAACAGGCCGCTCGGCTTGTGCTTGGCGTCCATATAGATGGTGGACACATTGCTTTCAAATATATCGCTCTGGGTTCCAAAGCCTTTTTCATTGAAAGCAGCGCCCCGGAGCACCAGCTCATAGGTTTGATTTTCAGCCTCGAGAAAGAAATCGCCGGATGAAATGAGATCGTTCTGAACAGTTTCATGGGTGCCGAGGCTGCCCTTGAGAAGGTCGGAGCTGCTGAAGCTGTCATCGCGATAGTAATATTGCGAAACGCTGGCGTTCTTCTGCCAGACCCACGCATCAGGATCCGGCGCCGCGCCGCCCAGGTCGCGCTTGGTTCTCTGGTTGCTTATGGGTTGATTAACCACGTTGTCGGCACCGGCAACAGAATTTTGCTCCGGTTTCCTGGCCTGTGTCTCCGGTGGCTTTTGCCCGGCAGTTTTTTCCGCCTTGCTGAGATTGCGCTTGGCGAATTGCTCCTCCGCCGCATCCTGCTGCGCCGCGACAACGCCATCAAGGCGCTGCTTCACGCGGGCCGCCCCTTCACCATCGGGGTAAAGCTTCAAATAGGCTTTGTATTCAGCCTTGGCATGGGCGAGCTGGCCAGCGCGTTCTCGCGCCAAGCCCAAATATTCCTGGGCTTCCTTCTTCGCGACGGCGTCGCCTTCGGCCACAGCCTTGGTGAAGAGGGCGACGGCGCGGCCATAGTCTTTCGCGGTCAGGGCTTTCTTGCCGTCACCCACGAGGTCAGCGCTCTTGACCGGTGTATCAACTTTGGTGGCAACGTCAGGCTTCGCCGGGGATTTGGTCTGGGCGCCAGAGACATTGAAACATCTCGCGGCATTTGCTTCATCCGCCGTGTCGATGCGCAGGACACGGGAGTCATTGCCCATGACGATGCGAAAATTCACCGCGTGGCCAAAAGCCAGGCGGATAACAGGGCCGCCGGCTGTGGTGGCGTCGAAGGAAACTGATTTCAGATCGGCGCGATTGCCCGCTGGCACATTGGCGGATTCCTTCAGCGGAATCTTTTGCTTGTCGGGGGTTTGTTCGGTGCCAAGCGGCGTCAACCTCACCACAAGGTTGGTTCCGCCCTTGGCTGGCGCATGTCCTGAATACGACGCCGCGCGATTGAAGCGAATGTCGATCTGGCTGCACTTGCCGGAAGACGACACGAACACGCCTGCCAAAAACTGATCGAGGGTTCCCTGGGCCAATACGCCAGCTGGATGGGCGATCCAGCAAACCAACGCAAAGAAGAAAACCTTGACTAACGCCCGATGTTTGCTCGACATCAGCTAGGAACCTCCATTTGTTGCACATACTCTTCGCCCAGCCCTGAAAGACTTAATTTATTATGGTTAACAATTAACGTTAACAGATCGGAAAAACTGACGGGCAGCCCTCGGCTACGCGTCCCCCCGTCTGTTCCAAGCGGATCAATGGCAACGCACTCAACTATCACAAACTCTATCATGTCTTAGAATCCGCCCGCGGTCGCGCGGTGTTCCGGTCCATTCCTGCGGGTCTTTATCGTCGTCAACGACGCATCTGTGTAGATATGGCAAGCGCCGGAACAATCGCGCAATTCACTGACTGTGTATTTCGTGTCGCCGAACTTGGGATGCGAGCCCGGGACATATTTGTTGGCGTGGCAGGCGGCGCAATCCGGGCCATAGGGCCACTGATAGGTGATCGTCTGATTGTTCTGCTTGTGGCAGCTGAGGCAGGTCACGCGGCTGTTGTGGACCGGGTAATCGGGTGAGGCATGGGTGTAGGACGTGTTCGCCCAGCTTGTCGTCACATGGCATTCTTCGCAGCCGAGCGTCGTAATAAAGTGCGTGGCTGATTTGATTGGCGCGGGCGGCCTGCCGACCACATGGCATGAGGCGCAGGTGCCGACGGCCAAGTTGTGGTCCATGTTGGCTGGCTTCCAGGCCACAAAGCCCGCGTGACAATCGTCACATGAGCCTGTGACGGCGAAATGGGTATTGGTTTTTCCAGTGGCTTTAATCCCATTGTGGCAGGTCGCGCAGGTTCCTGGCGACACAGATCCATGATCATAGCTCGCATTCGACCACGGGGGAGTTGTGATGTGGCAGTCTTCGCAAGTATTTGACGAGGGCGCATGCTGAACACTTTTGCCAGTTGCTTTAATGCCATTGTGACATGAGAAACATCCGGTTGTAATTCCAACATGATCAAACACCGCTGGCGTCCAGCCTGTGTTGTCGTGGCAATCGTCGCAGGTATTCGACGTCGCCAGATGTGTCGCGGGATCCTTGCCCGTGGCGTTTGTGCCGTTGTGGCATGTGAAACAGGCAGCAACTGACGTCTGAGTGTGGTCGAATCTGGCCGGGGCCCAAGTCACCGTGTTGTGGCAATTCTCGCAGACATTTGTCGTTGACAAATGGCCGGCAAGCTTGCCTGGTGTGGGGTTGTTGTTATGACAAGATACGCAATTGCCCATGATTGCACTGTGATCAGGCCTGCCGCTGGCGGGAACCCAACCAGCAGTTGAGTGACAGTTCTCACAGCCGGATGTTGTTGGAATGTGGGTCGGGACCGCGGCCTTGTCTGCCGCGTGACAGGAAGCGCATGTCCCCGTCACAAAATCATGATCAACCATTTGTGCGGGAACGAAGTTTGTGTAGCTCGTGTGACAAGCCTCACAATTGGTTGTGGTCTTGATGTGCGCAGCCGATCTTCCCAAAGCTTTTGTGCCGTTGTGGCACGTGTAGCAAGTGGTGACGGAAGTTTCCAAATGGTCGAAAACTGGATTGTCATTCCATGCAACCGTAGTGTGGCAGCTGTCGCAATTTGTTGAAGTCGGCAAATGCCCTGCGGACTTGCCACTCGCCCTCGTCCCATTGTGGCATGAGAAACAGTTGCCTGAGAAACCAGAGTGGTCTGGCTTTCCGGTGGCTGGAATCCAGCCGACAGTGGAATGGCAGTCGTCGCATTCGGCGGCCGTTGCGATGTGGCCTGGGTCCTTTCCTGGCGCGGGCGCACGCGCTGGGTCATGGCATGATTTGCAGGCGCCCAATACCTGGTTGTGGTCGACATCTGCGGGCGCGAAACCGGGACTGCTGGTCGTGTGGCAATCCTCGCAAAGATCAGTTGTGGAAAAATGCCCTGTTCCCTTGCCAATCGCATTTGTATTGTTGTGGCAGGAAACGCAGTTTCCAATCACGCCAGTGTGATTGAAGGTCACCAATGTCCAATCCGCATTGCTGGTGTGGCAATCTTCGCAGACATTCGACGACCGCAAGTGCGTAACGCTCTTGCCGAGGGCGGTCCCTGTGACCGTCAACCTCTGGCCGGTGTGGCATGAGAAACACGTGCCACTGGCCAACGCGTGGTCGAAGCCCGAAGGAGTCCAGGCAGCCCTCGTGTGGCAATCATCGCATGCATTCGTCGTCACGTCGAAATGCGCGGCCGATTTGCCCGTTTCGCGACGGCCGTCGTGGCAGCTGACGCAGGCGAGAGATGTCGAAGCATGGTCAAAGGTCGCAGGAACCCAGCTGTTCACCGTGTGGCATTCCTCACAGACGCCGCTGGTGGGAATATGGTTCCCGGGGGTTCCAGACGCGCGCGATCCGTTGTGGCAGCTGGCGCAGCCATCGACGATGCCGGTGTGGTCGAACACGCCAACAGTCCAGCCCTGGGTTGTGTGGCAGGCTTCGCAATCATTGCTTGAGTTCATGTGCTGGGGAGCCTTGCCGACAACCTCCTTGTTGTTATGGCAGGAGACACAAGGAAGCTTTGTCAGGTCGTGATCGAACATCGCGACGCTCCAGTTCGCGGTCTGGTGACAGGTCTCGCAGCTGTCGCTTGATTCAATGTGGTTGGTGTCTTTGCCAATCGCTATATCGTTATTATGGCAGCTGAGGCAGCCCTTCACGATCGGGCCGTGGTCAACGTGGACCGTTTTCCAACTAGTTGATGAGTGGCAGTCCGAGCAAACCGCGCCCGTTTCCGGATGTTCCACATTCCTGCCGCTTGCCAGGCTGCCATTGTGGCATTTCTCGCAGGCTGTCGGCACGCCTTTGAACACGGCACCCGCGTGGCAGGTTTCACAGGATACGTTTTCATGGGCGCCGATGAGGGGAAACGCAGTGGAACTGTGATCGAAATCGCGGTCAACCTTGATGGTTGCGTTTGAGTCCTGGGCAGCGGCTTGCGCAAGGCCAAGCACGAGCATCGCGATGACCACCGCGAGCGCCCTCATAAATAGTGCTGCCTGACAAAACCGCAAAAACTCATCACCAGCGAATCATAAACTCGCCGGGCCCATCTTTTTATAATTTGATGACATCCCCAAACCCACGGTGTGAGCATTGTTGGATGATTTACGCGAAAATCAAATTACCTAGTTTTGCCTTTGCCCGCATATAATGTCAGATTCTAGCTGACAGAACGCTGACACTAAGAATCAATTAAACATTGATTTATTGGGCCCAATTATAGTTAACACGCGGTAAAGTTTTCGCCGCGTACAAAAACTTTCAGGCAATTATTATTGCTTGATGAAAGCCGTCGAAAAGGTTTCTGTCGTGTGGCACCTGGCGCAATCCTCGCCGAATGCTCCCCGGTGCACGTCATCCGCCTTGTGGCAGGAAATACAGGCAGTTGACTGTCTTGCGTCCTTGACGTTTTTCTTTTGGTGACAATCGTAACAAGCAGTTTTCGCGTGGGCGCCGGTCAGTTTGTATTTGGTATCGGTGTCGTGGTCGAATTTCACTTGCTGCCAGCCATTGGCAGAGTGGCAACTCTCGCATTTGGCGGCAAAGCGGCCCTCATGTTCATCATCAGACTTGTGGCAATCCACGCAGGCGATTTGAGCGTCTTGGAAAACCGCCGTTTCATGGCATTCTTCACAGGCAACGATCACATGGAGTCCCACTAGCGGGAAGTTTGTCAACCCATGGTCGAAGATCACGTTTGAGCGCCACGCCGTTTCATTATGGCAATCCGCGCAGCTCTTGCCGAGGGTGTTCTTATGCGCATCCTGTTTTTCATGGCATGAGAAGCATTCCATTGAGGTTTTAGTGGTGAAATCGCCGTGGTGGCAATCCTGGCATTCGGCCTTGGCGTGAGCGCCGTGGAGCTCAAACTTAGTGCTCTTCCCGTGGTCAAATTTATCCACTTCCCAGCCGGCCTCCTTATGGCAAGTTTCACATTTTTCGCCAAAACGGCGCTCATGAACGTCCTGGATGGCGTGGCAATCGTTGCAAGCCGTGGACAAGCCTTTGTAAACCTCCCCCAGGTGGCAATTCAGGCAGGCAACTTTTTCATGTTTGCCGAGAAGCGGGAACTTGGTTTTTGCGTGGTCATAAGGCGCAAGGACTGTCCACTTGCCGACTTCGTGGCAGGTCTCGCATTTCTGCCCCAGATTTCCTTTGTGGGGCTGGTCTTTTTCATGGCATCCAAAACACGTGGTGGGGGCCTCGGCGTATTTTTTGCCTTTGACATGGCAGCCCGCGCAATCAACCTGTTTGTGCGCACCGGTGATCGGATAGTCGGTTACACCGTGATCGAAGGTGTCGGCATCCAACCGCACAATGGATATGTCGCGGCCCTGATGTTCGGTGTGGCAGTTGCGGCAAGTGACGCCCGCCATCAATTTGCTGCGGCCATGGAACCCGGCTCCAGCAACCCGGTCCTTGTCGATTGGCTTGTGACAATCCAGGCAGAGCGTGTCCTGTGACTTCCCTGACAGCATTTCGTGACAGTTGCCGCAAGTGTCTTCCTGCTTGATGTGCGCTGACGAGACAGGGCCCGGCATCAACAGTTTTTCGATTGTGTCCTGGGCGGACGCGGGAGCAATCAACAGGCCGAGAAGAAAACAAATCCTAATAACAACCGCCGGAAATTTGCCGCCCCGCCGCCCTGCCATTGTTTCCCCTAATAGAGATGCACCGCAATCACGTGCGCTATGCCGGAAAGAATCAGAAGGAAGAACAGCGGCACATGCAGAACGTGCCATAGCCCGAACAGCCGCTCATAGAAAGATAATTCTGACGCCTTGGTGACGCCACGCATGAACAGGCCAACGTGGTGGCGCGCCTGCCTGTAATAGGCTCTTTTTTCCGAGGCTGACCAATGCATCGTGCTGGCGTTTGTCTTAATCGCTTTGCGCACGGAACCGAGAATCCGCGACTGGGCAAAGCGCGCTGCGAACGGCAACTTAACGATATGCATGAAGTCGGAGGATAGGGAATCGCCGTGATCGAAAGCGCGCGATCCGAAGTCCGTAAGCTGTTTGGCTATCATGCCGTTCGCGCCTCCAACATCTTTCTCCACTTCGCCAATCAGCGCCGTGACGCTGTCCAGCAACTCACCAAGGTTGGTTTTGGCGCCATACAAGCCATTGTGGATTCGGCCGTAAAAATAGCGTCCGGCGATTCCGCTGATGGCGACAAAGAGCATGGAGAACAGGGCCACGTTGCTGTTGGTGGCACCCAGTGAAAAATTGGCGTGATACAGAACCAAGACCGGACCGATGACGCCCATCATCATGTGAGTGCTGAACCAGGCGGCGGGGCTTCCCAAGTTTGCCATGAATTTCGCGCGCTTGCGAAGAGGATAAAGCAGCAGCAGCAGCATGGCTGCGCCGCCCGCTATTCCAAGCCAGTAGCCAACGCCCTCTTCGGGCGTGAACTGCTCCAGCGCGCTGAGACGCATTCCAATGGCTAATGCGACAATTGTGCCAATGACAAACAGCAACTCACTGCTGCGGGAAAGAAACGAGGAGGGTGATTCGAATTTTACACGATTCAACAACGCCTTCTTAAGGCTGAACGGCGCCGGCTTGATCTCCACGCGCTTGTGTCTTGCCTGTCCTAACGACGGGCTGAACCGCTGGGCGGCTGTATTAGTCATCCTTTGACCTTCTCAATACACTACAGTCTCGCGCGCCGACGCGGATGCCAATTAAACCAATGAAACTGACAATATGCTGACGGAAAATGCTGACCTTCGTCATTTGATTACATGCCCTAAAGTTTAGTATCGGTATTCTGAATTGCTGCAATTTTATGGAAATGCAGTTTGCTTGAATCAAAATTAATGACCCAAGGATCGCAACATGGCAGCCGAGATCGGACACTACGCGCTTATACTGGCGCTGCTTATCTCACTGGTTCAAGCCAGTTTTCCGCTGGTTGGGGCCGCTCGCGGCGACCGGGGCCTGATGATGCTCGCCAGCCATTGCGCGATCGGCGGCTTCGCCTTTGTGGCGCTGGCGTTCGCGGCCCTCACCTGGTGCTTTGTGACCTCGGATTTTTCCGTGGCGCTGGTTGTTTCAAGCTCTCAGCTCGCCAAGCCGCTGGTCTACAAGTTCACTGGCGTGTGGGCGAATCACGAAGGCTCGATGCTGCTGTGGGTCTTGATCCTCGTGATCTTTGGCGCGGCCATCGCGATCTTCGGCCGCAACCTGCCGGCTTCGCTCAAGGCGCGGGTGCTTGCGGTGCAGGCGATGATCGCATCGGGGTTTCTGGCCTTCTCGCTGGGAACCTCAAACCCATTCAACCGGCTAGATCAAGTTCCCCTTGACGGCAATGGCATGAATCCCATCCTGCAGGACCCTGGCCTCGTCATTCATCCGCCCTTTCTCTATTTGGGCTATGTGGGCTTCTCTGTGGCGTTTTCGTTCGCGGTGGCGGCCCTCATTGAAGGCCGGGTTGATGCGACATGGGCGCGCTGGGTCAGGCCCTGGGTTTTGGCGGCCTGGTGTTTTCTGACCATTGGCATCACCCTTGGAAGTTTCTGGGCCTATTACATCCTTGGCTGGGGCGGCTGGTGGTTCTGGGATCCGGTCGAAAATGTCTCCTTCATGCCGTGGCTGGCGGGCACAGCGCTGCTGCACTCATCGCTGGTTGTCGAACGCCGCCACGCGCTGGTGAACTGGACGATCCTTCTGGCGATCCTGACGTTTTCGCTCAGCCTCATTGGAACCTTCGTGGTGCGCTCGGGCGTTCTCACCAGCGTGCATGCCTTTGCGACGGACCCGGAGCGCGGCGTGTTTATCCTGGCGCTGCTGATCCTGGCGACAGGTGGCGCTTTGACGCTCTATGCCATCCGCATTCCCGCCTTGAAATTTGGCGCGCCCTTCGCCGCCGTGAGCCGGGAAGGCAGCCTGACGGTCAACAACGTGTTGCTGCTCGCGGCGACGGCCACGGTCTTTCTCGGCACATTCTACCCGCTGTTTGTCGACCTCATGGGGCGCGACAAGATTTCCGTCGGGCCGCCGTTCTACAACCTCACTTTCGTTCCCATCATGGTTCTTCTGATGATCGCCATGGTGATCGGCCCCGCCCTGAAATGGAAACGCGACAGCTTGAAGAACGCCATATTCACATTGCGGACAGCCATCGCGATCGCGGTTGCCGGCGCATTTCTGGTGGCCGCGCTCACCCTGGGAAAGCACTTGCTGACCGCCATGGGAATTGGCTTGTCGCTCTGGATCATCTGCGGCTCACTGATGGCGGTGGTCAACCGCATGAAGCTTGGCCGGACGGATTTTTCGCAATCGCTCAAGCTCGCAACCAATGCGCCCCGGTCATTTTATGGCCTGGTCATGGCGCATATGGGATTTGGCTTTGTGGTGGGTGCTATCACCACGGTTTCAACCTGGCAGCTGGAAAATGTCACCACCATGAAACAGGGCGAGAGCGCCGCCATCGCGGGATATGCATTTTCGCTGCGCGATGTGAAAACCTTGCGTGGCGCCCAGTATGACGCGGATATGGGGACATTTGACGTGACCCTGGGCGGTTCGGCCATCACAACACTGACGGCGGAGCGGCGGTTTTATCATGTGCAGCAGCAGCAAACGACGCATACGGGCATCCGCACCAACCTGATCTCAAACATTTATGTGACACTTGGCGAGCCGGATGGGTCCGGGCGCTGGGTTGTCAGATTGTATTATCATCCGCTGGCGCCTTGGCTTTGGCTTGGCGGATTGACGATGGCTTTGGGTGGATTCATATCCCTGTCTGATCGCCGGTTCCGGGTGGGGGCTCCGCAAAGGGCGCGCGGAAACCTCAATCCCGCGCCGGCTGAATAGGGCTGGAAAGCATGCTTAGATTGACCACATTGGCTCCTGTTTGCCTGTTTGCCGTGATGGCGGCGGTGCTCGGCATGGGCCTGGGCAATGATCCGCGGGCTTTGCCCACCATGCTGGCTGACCGGCCAGTGCCGAAGTTTTCGCTGCCGCCGCTGGTCAAAAACATAGATGGATTGACGTCCGCCGATCTCGAGGGGCGCGGCGTGACGCTGCTGAATGTGTTTGCGTCCTGGTGCGGGGGGTGCCGCTATGAGCATCCCCTGCTCATGCAAATTGCAAAGGACAAACGCGTCAATCTTGTGGCGATCAACTGGAAGGATCGGCCGCGCATGGGCGCGGGCTGGATTGCGCAATATGGCAACCCTTACGCGCAAATTGGCGAAGACATGTCGGGGCGCACGGGCATAGACCTTGGTGTGACCGGGCTTCCCGAGACTTTCGTGATTGATGGCGAGGGCCGTGTTCGCTACCGGCTTGCCGGGCCCATGACGCCGGAAATCTGGAAGACGGAGATTGAGCCGCTGATCGCGGATATCAATGAAAGGGCCAAGGGCAAAACATGAAATCATTCACCGCCATTGCGCTGATTCTAGCGTTGAGTCTTTTTGCAGGAAATGTTTACGCTGTGATGCCGGATGAAGTGCTGGCTGATCCCGTGCTCGAGGCGCGGGCAAGGGAGTTGAGCCTTAATTTGCGCTGCCTCGTTTGCCAGAACCAGTCGATTGATGATTCATCCGCTCCCCTGGCAAAGGATCTGCGCGTCATTGTGCGTGAGCGGCTCACGGCGGGCGACACTGATGAGCAGGTCATTGACTATCTCGTGGCGCGCTATGGCAACTATGTCCTGCTCAAGCCGCCGTTCCAGGGCGATACCCTGTTTTTGTGGATTGGGCCAGCTGTGTTCCTTTTCGCAGCCGCTGGCATCTGCGCGCTGTATTTTCGCGCCCGCAAACGCAATGAAGATGAAATTGAAGCGCCGTTGACGGAATATGAACGTCAGCAGCTCACTGAACTCGTGAAGGATTCCTGAATTATGGTGTTATGGATTGTATTGACGGTCATGTGCTCGCTCGCGGTCATGCTGGTGACTGTTCCGCTGGTCAGGCGGTATGAGAATTACCGGGACATGGCCAGCGCGGGCACGAATATTTTCACGGACCAGCTGCGCGAAATTGAAAGGGACCGCGGCCTCGGCGTGATTGGCGAGAAAGAAGCCGACCTTGCCAAGATTGAAATTGAACGGCGCCTCATCGCGGCGGCCAAGAATGTGGCTGAGCCCCGGCCTGTCTCTCCCGCCTGGCGCACAGTGGCGCTGGTGTCCGCCGTTGGATTCGTCGTGCTGGGCAGCGTGAACATGTATGCGCTGCGGGGCAGCCCGGACAAGACCGCGCCGCCGCCACCGGCCCCTGCGGCTGCGGCAGCGCAGGAAGCTCCAGCCGCTGGCGCCCCGACAACCGCTGAAGTTGACGCAATGATCGGCAAGCTGGCCAAGCGCCTTGAGCAAAATCCAGGCGACGCCGATGGCTGGCGCATGCTGGGCTGGTCCTACTTCAACACGCAGCGCTATGAAGAATCGGCTGCCGCCTATGGCAAGGCCATGGCTGTTGATCCCGCCAATCTCGATTACAAGGCGGCCCATGCGGAAGCGCTGGTGCAAGCGGCGCAGGGCATGGTGACGCCCAGGGCGCAGGACCTGTTCGCCGAGGTTCTCAAGGCTGATCCTAAGGAACTGCGGGCGCGTTTCTATACGGCGCTGGCGCGTGAACAGGCAGGGGACTTTTCGGCCGCGCTTGACGGCTGGCTGTCGCTTCTGGCCGAGGCGCCTGCTGATGCGGGCTGGGTGCCTGATGTCAAAACCAGGATCGCCGACTTGGCAAAGAAAACCGGCCGTGATGTGAGCGCGGCAATGGCCAGCGCGCCAACGCCTGAAGCACCTGCGGCTGGCGGCCTGGCGTCTCCGGAACAGCAGGCCGCGGTCGAGGGCATGATCGCAAAGCTCGCGGCCAAGCTTGAAGCCAATCCCCGTGACAGGGACGGCTGGGCCATGATGATCCGCTCATTGAAAGTCAAAGGCGATGCTGAGGGCGCTGTGGCAGCGCTCAAAAGAGCGACAGAAATCTTTGCTGATGACCCGGCCACGAATGCGCAAATTACGGAGCTTGCCAAATCCTTGGGTGTGACCACAGCTGCGCCAGCTGCGGCTCCAGCTGCTTCGGCACCGGTCATTACCGAAGAGGATGCGGCAGCTGTCAAAGCTCTTCCTGCCGACGACCAGCAGGCCATGATCAGGGGCATGGTGGACAATCTTGCAGCAAAACTTGCCCAGTCACCTCGTGATTCCGAGGGTTGGCTGCGACTTATTCGCTCCCGCATGGTGCTCAATCAACCTGATCTTGCTCGTGAAGCGCTGAAGAAGGCTACGGCCGAATTCGCAAATGACGCGGCTGTCAGCAACCAAATCGTAACTTCGGCACAGCAATTGGGAGTTGTTCTGGAATAGACACTTAGGAGAACTGGCTGTTGAACTTCAATTCACCAATCTTCCTCTACCTGGCCGTCATGGCTTTCGTATGGGCAATTTATGTAATTTGGAAGCGGCGTGGAACCGAGAGGTACATTGCTATCAAAGTTGCGGCAATCGAGGCTGGCCTCACAGAGCCCTCTTCGCTGCATCCCTCAATCGACCCGGCGCTCTGCCTCGGTTGTGGGACTTGTACGACAGCCTGTCCCGAACATGATGTTCTCGGAATTATCAACGGGAAAGCCGAGCTCATTGAACCAACACATTGCATAGGCCACGGCGCCTGCGCCGCCTCTTGCCCCACGGGCGCCATCACCCTGGTATTTGGCACCAAGAAACGCGGCATTGACCTTCCCCGCGTGGGACCGGACTTTCAATCCAACGTGCCGGGCATGTACATAGCGGGTGAACTGGGCGGGATGGGACTAATCCGCAACGCGGTGGAGCAGGGGCGCCAGGCAGTCGAGTCCATCAACAAGTCGCGGAAGACCGCAACGGCTGGAGTCTATGATTTGGTCATAGTCGGCTCTGGTCCGGCAGGACTTGCCGCTGCCCTCAACGCCAAGCACCACAAGCTGAACTATGTGGTGATCGAGCAGGATGATCTAGGCGGATGCGTGTTCAAATACCCGCGCGGCAAGATCGTGATGACGGCGCCCGCGGTCTTGCCGCTCGTAGGCCAGGTCAATTTCAGGGAAACAACGAAGGAAGCCCTGCTCGGTTTTTGGAAGGATATAGAGGCTAAATACCAGTTGAACGTGCGCTATCGTGAGCGGGTCGACGGGGTTGCCAGGGAGGGCGATTTGTTCGCCGTGCAAACAACAGCGGAAACGCTCCGCAGCAATGCCGTATTGCTCGCTATCGGACGGCGCGGAACGCCGCGCCGACTAGAGGTGCCAGGCGAGGATTTGCCGAAGGTGGTATACCAGCTCATCGATGCTGAACAGTATAAGGGCCAACATGTGCTGGTGGTGGGCGGTGGCGATTCAGCTCTTGAGGCTGCGGGCACGATCGCCGAGCAACCCGGCACAACAGTTACCCTTTCATATCGCAGCGAGGCTTTTTCGCGGGCCAAGCAGAAGAACCGCGACCGGGTTGACCGCATGTCTAAGGATGGAACCATGAAGGTGATGCTCAGTTCGAAGGTCAAGGGCTTCACGGCTGACGGGGTTGAAATCGAATGGAATGGCGCGCGCCAGAAAATCCGCAACGAGGCCGTGATCATTTGCGCCGGCGGCATCTTGCCCACTGAATTCCTCAAGGCCGCCGGCATAGATATGGAGACGAAATATGGCACTGCGTAAATTGGCGGCGCGCTTGCTGCTGGCTTCAACAGTTTCATTGGCGTTGCCGGCGGATGCATGGGCTGCGGACAAGGCCGTGACTTCTTTCAAGAAGGCCACCGTAAGGCGGCAATATGGGCGCGCAGCGGAAATCCTGCTGGCGGCGGCGGAGGTTGGCGAAGCCGAAGCGCAATTCCAGCTCGGCATCCTTTACCGGCTGGGCGTTGGCGTTGAAGCCAGCCCTGAATTGGCCTCCATGTGGATTTCGCGGGCGGCGGGCAACAAGCACAAGCGGGCCAGGGCCGTTCTCGCGCGCCTCGAAAACACTGTTGAAACGCCCAAGGATTTGATGGAGCGCAGCGTGCCGGCGCTGCGGGGCGCGGCCTCCTATGTTCCCCCCGTTGAGGCTGGGTCCAGGAATGAGGCGGGGCTGACATGGCTGATGCGGGCGGCGGCGCGCGGGCAACTCGCAAAATTGCCAACGCTTCTGAAGTCCGGAGCTGTCATTGACGCGGCCACCAGGGAGGGCAGCACGGCGCTGCTGTTTGCGGGCCAGGCCGGAGAAGCCGGGGCGGCGCTGGCGCTTCTTGAGTCAGGCGCCGACAAGGAAGCCAAGGATGCCGAAGGCTATACGGCCCTTATGCTGGCGGCGGCCCATGGCAAGGAACAGGTGGCGGCGGTCTTGCTGAAAAATGGCGCGGATGTGCTGCGGCGGGACAATGAAGGCTACACGGCCCTTTTCCACGCGGCGGAGAACTGCCATGACGCCGCGATCAGCGTTTTGCTGGCGGCGGGCGCCGACCACATGGCCAACAAGGACGGCGCAACGCCGCTCATGGTGGCGACGCAGAATTGCCCCGGCCGCCCCCTGATCGCGCAGTTGATCCCGGGCAGCGATGTCAATGCGGTTGACGCGGGAGGCCGCTCAGCCTTGTGGCATGCGGCGAAATCCGGAGACGCGAAAACGCTGGCGGTGTTCATCGCGGCGGGGGCCAAGCCGGATGTGGCTGACATCAGGGGCTTCACGCCGCTGCTGATCGCCGCCGCCATGGGACATTCCGACGTTGTTGAAATTCTCCTGGCCAATGGCGCAAAAATTTCCGCCGTCACGCAATCGGGCAATGACGCAGCCATGCTGGCGGCGGCCAGGGGATGCGCCAAGTGCATGCCGGTGATATTGCCCAAGCTGGCCAAGAGCGATGACAAGAACAAGCTGGGAGAGACGGCGCTCTTGATCGCCACGCGGGTTGCCTCGCTGGAGACCGTGCGGCATCTGCTCAAGTCCGGGGCCGACCCCGACGCCCGCGACCAGAACCGCGACACGCCGAGGAAACTGGCGGAGCAGATGAAGCTGGCGGAGATACTGGCCGTGATGGACGAGGCGCCGTAGAGCAAGCCCGCAAAATTAAATGAGCCCCCGAAGGGGCTCATTTGCCGTGTTGGGCAAATTCAGTTTCTAAGCCAGGATCAGATAGTCCTCTGTTGCACTTACGACGTGCTGCAACTCGAAGGCACCGTTGAGCTGGATTTGGAACTCGGAAGCAGCGTCAGCGTCGGTGTTGCCTTCGATGATGGTGTTGCCATTCACATCAAGGTAGTAGCGCAACTCACCGGCAACCGTGAAGTCATCCACGAAGAGCGAGGCGAAGTTTTGGTCTCCAACGACACCACCGTTGGCATCCCAACCAAACAGATCAATCCGGTCGCCAGAAGCGAAATCCGTCACGATATCGCGTGTTGCGGTTGTGTTGCCACTGTTTCCTGTCGCGAAGACAAAGGTATCATCGTCTGCACCACCCGTCATGATGTCACGGCCTGCGCCACCGGTGATCGCATCCATGCCGATGCCACCGTCAATGATGTCGGCTCCGATGCCGCCATTCAGGATATCGGCGCCTTCAAACCCTAGGATGAGGTCGTTGGCGCCGGTTGTCGTAATGGTGTCGTCGCCGCCGGTTCCAGCGGTGTTAAGGACAAACGTTCCCTCGGCGAACTGGAGCCGCTCAATAGTGGTGAGCGTGTCCATTCCCAGATCGGTCGCCGCGTTGCCATCAGTGTCATCGACTGTGAGTGCAGCGGAGGTCCCGCCAAATGTGAAGGACATTGCACTCTTGCCGAAGACTGCCAAGTCGCCAGCGGCTGTACCATTGGCTCCGCCATCGAGGGTGTCGTTGCCGAGACCGCCGGTGAGCGTATCATTGCCACCAGCACCACTTAACAAGTTTGCAGCATTGTTGCCAACGATGGTGTTTGCTCCGTCGTTGCCCCCGCCGTCGATGGCGGCAAGGCCTGTCAGGGTGAGGTTTTCGACGTTGATTTCGAGCGTCCGGGTTACGGACGAGCGCACAAGGTCGGTGCCTGAGCCACCACCTGCACCTTCTGTTATCGTGTCGCCAGCGTCGTCAACAACGTAGATGTCGTTTCCGCCGCCGCCGTTCATGAAGTCCGCGCCGAGGCCACCGATGAGAATATCTGCGCCGCCATTGCCGTTCAACGTATCCGCGCCATCGAACCCGAGGATGAGGTCGTTGCCAGCTCCGCCATTGAGCGGATTGTTCACTGCATTGGTGCCCAGAACCAGGTTGTAGGTTCCTTCCGTGAACTGGAGAAGCTCAATGTTGCTGAGCGTATCCGTTCCGAGGCTGGTTGCGGGGGCCACGTCGGTGTCGGCGACGACGAGTGAACCCGTCGTGCTGAAATTGAACGAGAACACGCTCTTGCCGTAGATTGCCGTGTCTGTATTCAAGCCACCATCAATCGTGTCGTCGCCCAGACCGCCAGTCAGGGTGTCGTTGCCGCCTGCACTGTCCAAGGTGTCGTTGCCGGCACCGCCGATGAGAACGTTGGCGGTGTTATCGCCTGTCAACGCGTCGTCTCCTGCACCGCCGGTGACGTTGGCAATTGAGACCAGATAGTCAGACCCGATTTCCGCACCTGTTGCCGTTCCCGCACCTGCATCCGTTAGAATGGTTGCTGGCGCACTGGCACCGAGATTGACCGTCACAGATTGTGTCATGGCTGCGAAGCTTGCGGTATCAACGCCTGCACCGCCATCCATGATGTCATTTCCGGCACTGCCGTTGAGGGTATCGTTGCCGCCCATGCCTAGCATGATGTCCTGGCCAGCGGTGCCAGCCATTACTTGTCCTGCAGCGCCACCTACAAACGCGACATGGCCTGACACGACGGTCTTGACGCCGAACGAGTCGGTGTAGGTTTCAACGAAGCGATAGGTTCCTGCCGCGATGACGCGCAGCGTGAAGCTGCCTGCCACGCCAAAGTTGGACCATGTGCCGTCGGCATTCTGGCGTTGCCAGGTGTTGGTCACATTGGCATGGCCATCTGCATCGTCTATCGTGCTTGCCGCTTGAAGCCGGACGACAGAGTTTTGCCGTGCGCCGCCGCGCAGCTGGTAGTCAACGATGCTGAGCGCTCCCGTCGGGGCATGGTCAGCCGAGTTCACCGTTTGATCGGCGAACTGGAGGAATTCCACTCCAACCACGATGTCCGTGCCATCCCGGCCCGCGACATTGTCAACAACCTTGTAGGCTGTCATAGGTGTCGATGATCCGGTCGGTGTGAACACGATTTCGGTGATTGTGTAGTCAGCGAAATTGCCCGTGAACAAGGCCTTGTCTGCCGTCCCGTCCGCCAAGCCATCACCCAACTTCACATCCTTGAACATGCGCGAGCGCAGCATTTCGGTGAAATGCTTGTCGAACATGTCGGTGCCGAGCAGCGCATTGTCGAGCAGGCCGGTGCCGATGTCACCGAGTGCCCGGTTCGAGGCGCCGGTGTAGGCGTCTTCCGTATTGTTACTGTAACCGATGCCGCCCGGCGCCGTCTGCATCGCGTCCGCGAGCCAGGCCGTGCTGCCGAGCGCCAGGTCGCCATTGTCGGCGCCTACGTATTGCCCGATCAGCGTATCCAGCCGGATCGAGCCGCCGATGATGACGTCGTTGCCGCCGTTGCCGGTGAACGTATCGCTGCCGGAGCCGCCGATCAGCCAGTTGCTGCCGCCGAAGGGATTGGCGTTGTCGGCGACGTCGAGCGCGTTCGACCCGATGAAGGTGTCGCCGTTGCTCGTGCCGATGGCGCCTTCGATCTGGAACCAAGCCGGGAACGGCGTGTTCATGTCGATGGCCACCAGCGGGTTCTGCTGGCTGAAGAAGTCAATCGTCGTGCCAGGCGCGCTGCCGGCCCAGTCGCTGAGGTCGATCAGGTCGAAGCCCATTTCACCGGCCTGGCCATTGTCGCCCACCACTTCGTCTGGACCGCCAACCGTGCCGGTCGCCTGCGACGGGGCGCCAGGCCGCAATATGTCGTCGCCCTGGCCACCTTGCATCAAGTCCTGGTCCTGGCCACCGACCATGTAATCATCGCCCTCCTCGCCAAAGAGCAGGTCGCCGGAGGCGCCGGTGTCGATGTAGTCGTTGCCGTCGCCGCCATGGGTGAACGCGTCGGTGTTGCCCATTTCGGGGTTGGTGAGGCCATCGCCGTAGATGATGTCGTCGCCCGAGCCGCCTGAGAGCTTGTCGATGCCTTCGCCGCCGATCAGCATGTCATTTCCGAGGCCGCCGACGAGCTGGTCGAAGCCGCCGACTTCCGCGCCGGAGCCGCGGCCATAGATGATGTCCTTGCCGCCGCCGCCGTCGGCGAGGTCGGGGCCTTCGCCGGTGTCGATCATGTCGTGGCCTTCGCCGCCGTAGAGGCGGTCGACGCCGCCGTCGCCGAAGATGAAGTCGTCGCCACCCTCGCCATAGAGGGTGTCGTCGCCGGCACGGCCGTGGATGTAGTCACGGTTGTCGGTGGCGACGATGACCTCGTGGCTGTCGGCGCCCGATGTCGGTGTGCCTTCGACGGTGTGGACCTGAGTCGGATCGAGCTCTGGCCGCACGTCGCGGATGTAGGCCTGCGTGACATCGGGGCGGATGAAGTCCGAACCGGTGACGGTGATCAGGGAGCCGTTGGGCGCCGTGCTGGCGCCGCCATCGGAGAAGATGCCAAGGGTGGGGTTGGCGGCCAGCGTGTCGTGGTACAGGTGCTCTGCAAGGTTGTCGCCTGTGCCGTCGACGGTTCCATCTGCCGCACGGTTGAAGTCATAGTACTTGTCGGCATAGGCGAAGATCGAGCCGTTGAGGTGCTCGAGGCCGGTGTTGCGCTCGACGATGTCCTTGAACTGGCCGTTGTTGACCTCTTCATGGAGGTTCGTGCCGAACAGGCGGAACAAGTAGTAGAAACGGTCGCCGTCCATCAGCGATTGGATCTGGGCTACGAACACGGCGTCGAATGTTTCGCCCAAGAGGCCGCCGGGAACATGCGCCTCCGCAAGGCCGCCGATCCATGAGTCGATGTGGTTGAAACCGTCGCGGGCGGTGTCGAGGTCAGCGTTGACCGTTGTGTTGTTGAGCATGAAGGCCAGTGCGTCGGCTGCCGTGTAGCCGAGCGCATTGAGATCGCCATCGGCCAGCGTGCCATCATAAAGGCCCATAATGGCGCTGGCTTTGGCAACATCGCCACCGAAGGAATAGGCGGCGATAAAGTTCACCAGCGATTCCGGGTGAACCATGTTTTTCCCGAAATCGTCCCAGCTCGTGTAGCGGGCGAGGCTGATGCCTTCGCGGAAGTCGTTCAGCGTGGGGATGCCCATGTCGCGGCCACGGGCGATATTGATCGCGGCGAGATCCAGCGGCATGCCGAGCAGGCCCTGGTTCAACGCCGGGGTGATGAACTCGTCGACCTCGTTCATCTGCTGACGGGCGAGGCCGAGCGTGATGGCGGCCACACCTTCATCGGCAAACTCGCCGGGATTGAGGAAGGCCTTCTCGAGGGCGTAGCGGGTGACATTGCCCAGCATCCAGCCGGACGGATCGATGGTGTCGATCGTCTCGCGGATGGTGGAGTGGCCGAAGCGGAACGCGGATTGTGCGAATTCCAGCGAAATCGTCGAGTCCACGCCTGTGGAGTAGCCAACGAATTCCTGAATGCGCGGCGTGATGGTGCGCGCATACTGGTCGACGGCGGCGTGCTGATACTCCATCTCGACGATCAGCTTCGTCGCCTCGAACATCTTGTCGGCGTCCCAGGCGATGACGTCGTCCGCAGTCCCGTCGCCGTTGGCGTAGATGTAGTTGCCTTGGGCATCCTGCGTGCTGGTGTTGATCTGCCAGGCATGCAGGCCATCATGTGTGACCGGCGAGTTGTTGGCGTCGTGCTGGTAGATCCAGCTCTTCAGGTTCTCGACCTGGAAATTGTGCTCCTCGTGGAACACGTGATGGATCGAGGTGAGGCCGAAGTTCTCGTTCACGCGGCCATCGCCGGCGATGTAGTGATCGCCGACGGTCGCCATCAGGATTTCACCGACGGCGGCGTTCTCGTTCGTTGCGGGCGGTGCCATGATCGAGAAGTCGGCAAAGTTCACCCACAGCATCATCGCATTGGCGCCGCCGTAGTTGCCGGCGGGGATGACCGTGGCGGGCCCAGGTCCCATTTGGATCGCAAGGGCTTCACCGAGAGAGAGATTGAGCGTGCCATCCGGGTTCTGCGAGAACACGTCTGAACCGCCAACGCGGGTGGGATTGTTCGCGGCATAGCCCGGCATCCCGGTGATTGTCGTGGCAATGCTGGCGTTCAGTGTGACAACCGCTGCTGTTACACGCGACGCGACGGTATCACCGCCGAGAGCACCGACATCCTGCGTCGACGTCAGATGGGCCGCGTCAAAACGGGGGTTCATGTCGAGGATCAGGGCATGGCCCGAAAGGCCTGTGGACACATCACCGGTGGTGGCATCACGGTTGCGCAAGTTGGACACGTCGTTCCAAGTCAGTTCATCGCGACCGGTGTCGGCCACGTGATTGCGCAATTCGCTCAAGGTTGGCAGCGTGTCGTGAACTTGGGTCGTCGTGCCGTCCGGCCACTTGCGGGTCCAAGCGTCGACCAACGTCGTGCCGTCGTAGAGCTCCATGCCGGCGTGATACGTGGCGCCGCTATCAGTCGACACCCACTTGCGCAGAATCTGGGTGATCTGGTCGACGGAGCCATAAGTCTGGCTCTGGTCGATGAAGGGCGACGTGTGGTTGATGTAGTTGGGACTGTTCGGATCTGTTGTGCTCGCCGGGTCGATGGTCGCGCGGGTGACGGTGATCTTGGTGTTACCGGGATCGGTCGGGCCATTCGTACCCGGCGCACGGTAGAGCGGGTCGGTGGTTTCGAGGGCAATCGTGATCTTGCCGTTGCCGCCGGCACCGAGCTTGTCGAGGCCGTGATCGAAGAACTGGCCGAAGATCGCAAACCAGCTGTTGACCGGCGCGACGCCCGGGTTCTCCGAACCGATGAAGAATTCGCCATTGTCCGGCTGCTGGAAGTCGACGTGGCCGAGCGTTTCGAGTAGGCCATAGCCGCTTTCAGAGACGGTCGTGACGATAGCGGTACCGTCGGCAGGGGCACCAGCGCTGAAATCGACGTTGGCGTCGATGAGCTGTTTGTAGGCCAGCACATCGGGTTGATAGGTTGGTCCGGTGGGGAGGAGAGTGGGCGCGGCTCCAGGGGCGGGTCGATAGTAGATCTGTTCACCGGCCTGTAAGGTGCCGCCGGTAGAATCCATGAGGCCGCCGTAGCTGTTCGCGGCGTAAAAGGCCAATGCGGTCGTGTAGGCCACGCTCGTTGAATAGTTGATAGAATCCCAGATCAGCGGGTCGCCATTGTAGTCGAGGATTGCGATTTCTGTGTTGACCGGCGCGACGATCTTGGCGCCTTCGACAAGATTGGCGATGGTGACGCCGGAATTGTCGACGAGTGCAGCATAGGCAATATCGGACAGATAGCGAGCCGAGTCCCAATTCACATAGTGACCGCTGCCATCCAGCAACAGATTGACGCCAGCCGTCGTGATGGTGCGGCTGATGATGCGCGGCATGTAGTCGATGACGCTATTACCAGGCGTATAGTCGGCGCCGGCTGTCGTCACATAATTCGTGAAGTCGGCGGCGATTTCGCGGCGGAAGGGCACATCGACCGCGCCCCAATCGGCCTGGGTGCCGAACAGGTTGTTGTGCAGGCCCGAGACGTCGCGGACGCCGACGGGGGCGGAGACTTGTGGGAAGCCCTGGCCCAGCAATGCGACGTTAGCAGCCGTGAGATCGGTGCCCTGATAGGAGCCTTCTTGCGTTTCCCAATCCCACACCTGATTGCCCTTGGCGTCCCAGGCATCCATGGTCAGCGGATCAAAATTGACGATGCCGTTGCCATTCGTTTCGGCATCGAACAGCGGCACGAAATTCACCTGCGACAGCAGAAAAACGAGATCATTGAGATTGATGACAAATGGTTTGAGGGTCATGGTTGCGCTCCTGTTGGCGGATGATTGACGTATTTGCTCAAATTCAAATTCAATTTTAGAAATCAGGGCGCAGCTTCGCCGCTCCGCCCATTCAGCCAGAGTTTTTGGGCGCGATCGCCTCGCATCCAATGGGTGGAATTACTGTCCGGTGCCGTGGATTTTTCGCATGTCGCTGCTTGCCCGTTGTTTGCTTGCCCGTAAATTCAGTCAAACGCCCGATCTGGCAGGCGCCCGTTCGCGTTCATGGTCTTGGCCAACTCGCCCGCGCTGGCCTTTTGCAAGGCGCACCGGGACCGCTGATCAACTTCGCCGCATCTGAATTCTAGTTCCGTCACGCGCCGTTTGCCCCGCGCATTTTGAAACTTGCATTGCCCAGCCACCTGGCTCTATCCCCGGCCGCAGCCGTTTTCGGGAATCAATCTTAAGTGACAGTCGAAACGATTTGTTAGGCTTCCCAAACTTCGCGGGCAGCCGCCAGTGACGAAAGTCATTTCTGCTGGTGACTGATGCCCGCCTGGCCTCAATATCTCACAATGGTAAATGCTGCAGGCCTGGCAATTCGGACTTTGCAAATGAGAACGCCCAGCGCGAGGCAACGCGCTGGGCGGCTATTGAAGTCTTGCGATGCAAGGGCATGATCGCAGGACCCTCTAGCGCACAAGCCCTCCCACCATGATATGGCGCACAGGCACCGGACGCGTTGTTTAGAAATATAATGGCTGCGTAGTTTGCGAATAAGTGACAAAAGTCACTTATTGGGAGAATCAAATGGTCTGTTCAGCCCCAGAATTTTATGGAATGGGTTTAAATTGATTCTTTCAAGCTGACTTTTCTCAACTGCAATCTCTCATTCCGCAGCGATAGGGCTTGCCGTGATCTGACTGTGCTCCCTGACATCCTCAGTCAAGTGATCGGCGTATCGGAGGTGTCCGTCGCCAGATAAAATAGACGTCGGTACCCCAGCCATGCGCCAAAAGTGTTCCCCATGTGGTAATCCCCCTCCAAAATCGGGGGGATTACCCAGGATATTGCAGATAGACCTTGTCACCAGGATGATCAGGCTTTGCGATAAGCTAGCAGCATTTGCCAAGGCAGCTTATCGTATGTTGGTTTGATTGAGAAATTGTTCAATTAATTTTGGCAATTCTGATCGTGGGATGCTATCTGAGCTTTGGCGACTCAAGGACTTGATGATGCTCGCCTGTTGGTCCGGCTCGACCTGTCCATAACTCCTGAACGTGGTCAAGACTTCTTCGTGGCCGAGGTTTTGGCTCCAAGTTTTGAATTCCTTGGGCCCATTGCATACCTCTTGTCCAAGTTTAACGAGCGTTTTTCGAAAGCTATGGGGATGAAAATAGGGCAACCCTGCGGCTGTAAACGCTGCCTTGAAGATGGCACGGATCGGTGACGCGGTAGTCCAATGGCGCCGATCCAGCCCAGCAGACTCAAAAACCTGGTCACGACCGTTTATGACTTTGGTCGCCGGGAAAAGGGGATCGTCCATACCCCATAATTTCTCTATTTGCAGAAATCGCGCCCAATCCTCGAAAATCTGCTGCGCATCGCCGTCAACCTTAAAAAACCAAGTCGTAAAGGTCTTGCTGAATTTTGTTTTCACGTCACGCGCATCCTGGAAGACACTGCTGTCAATAATATCAATATGGCGAAGTTTGAGCGATGCGATGGCACCATCGCGAGTACCTGTCAAAATGGTAAAGGCTAGAAGGGCTCTGTTTCTTTTCTCAACATCCGTTCTCGATGGCATCGCGCTGAGAATGAAGTGTATTTGCTCAAGGGTGGGAACAGGCCCCTGCCGGTGAGCGGTGGCAATCCGGGTCTCTTTTTCCGAAAGATTGAAATAATCGGCATCCTGGTAGCTCAGGCGTGATCGAAACCCTGGTCGGCCAGCCAACCACCGAAAGAAATTTTTCAAAGCGTTCAGGGTTTGGTGCAATGTCGCCTTACTCAAGGGCTTGCCGGTTCGAAGATTGGCCAGCCCTGCAATGTGTTGCTTGAAGCCAACGGCCTGTTCAATGCGAAAGCTTCTAAAATCCTTAAATTTGGTGTAGCTTTCAAACCGATGGATCGCCTTGGCAATACCATCCAAAGTTGAGTTATCGTGCCGCTTGGCCTCCTTGAGATAGACGAAATAATTTCTCTTGAGGCGCTCGTTCTGGGCATTGTGGTTAGTCATGGTGGTTGGTTCCTTCCTCGGAGTTACAATTCAGACAGGGGTCACGGGTCTCTTCTATGCGTGGAAGCCCTTGTGGGAACACAACTTGAAAAAACTCCTGAAAGCTGTTCAATTTGGCAAATGAAATGCAGCGGTGAATGAGGTTTCCGCAGTCAGGGCATAACCCGCGAAGGTTGCCGGACCGAGGCGATATTGGCAGATAGTCCACCGTTCCTCCGGCGGGAGTTTTTGGTGCTTTGCAAACCAGGCAGTACATTTGGTCATGACGGCAGGTCTGATGTTTTTTCCGTCGACGTTCAGTTAGAAAATCTCTGATCGTAAGCCCTAGAAATAAAGCTGGCCTTCTCCCATCAATCGGTTCTAGTCCAATCTTGGTCCAGCTTCGCAAAGTGTTCTTGTGGATACCGAGCAACTTCGACAATTCATGGGTGTCATAGTTGCGATGCATCTTTACCAAACGAGGATTGGGGTGGCGATGGCCCATTTAACTGGTGACACCCCCCTCGATCAGGCACCAGATGTCCTCGGCCCTCCAGACGGTCACACGAGGCCCAAGTTTCATTGGCTGGGGGTAACGGCCCTGTTTAACTCCAAGCCACCAGGTGCTCTTGCTGACGGGCAGGGGCCCTTTGGGAGCGAGGATTGAGGCAAGGCGCACAAATCCCGTGCGCGGAAATTCAGATTGATTCGACATGATGCGGCTCCGTGTAATGTGATTGAAGCCGTCCTACGTGATCCAAATCTTCCTGTGACCGATTTCGGTTAGCGCAAAACCGAATTCGGTTTCAGAGTTTCGATTTCGGTTTCGATTTAGTTGGACTTGATTGGGGATGTATAAGTCACTTCCTGAGCTGCTTCCCGGAGCCAGCGACGCACAGTGTCCTCGTCAATAGCAATTCCGAGCGCAGCCAGCCTATCGACTAATTCTTTTGCCAATGGCGACTTGCTTTCCTTCGGATCATAGCCATAGCCATCGATTGCCATGCCGAGTACGAGCTTCAAAAGGCTCATGCGAGACTTGGGGTTCAGTGCATCGTTGGCAACAACTGACGAGCCATCAGCATTCGACTGCAGCCCAGCTATTTTGTTGTTCAATTCAGCGATAATTTGATCACGCTGCAGAACAGTTTCGATTTTGTCGGCTAACACCTGATCTACCATGGTTTTTCCCATTTCAAGTGCCTTGCTATGTTGCTCTTTCCCCCACTTAAGGGTCTCTTCCTGCTGCTCTTTCGCCCACTTGAAAATCTCGTCCTTTTCTTTCTTTGCCCTGGCAATGGTCTCGGCGTGTTCATCTTGGCAGTTCTTTAACAGAGTGGGCCAGTCCGTACTTGTCTGACCGCGTTTCTCGACTATTTGAACCAACTCATCTGGTACCGGTAAGTCGTTTTGCTTCGCCCATCTCATGAAAACCGCCGGAACGACACCGTCGGTCAATTGCTTCATTCCAACTGCTCGTTGCGCGAGATCACGTCTTCTGGAATAGTTTCGGGCAAATGCAGACATCTCGGCATGTTCAGCAACGTCCTTCCACTTCACCCGCTCTGGGGCCTTTCCCAAAGAAAGTGCCACGGCTTCGTCAAGCGTCCAATATGGCATCTTGCTCCAATGATCGAAATCAGCACGGGCATATGGCTTGTTGAAAAATCGCTCTGCCTCTTCTTCCTCCTGACGAACACGGCTCCGAGCTATATCCTTCTCAGTATCGGCATCATAGAATTCCTTAAGCTGCTCAACCGTTAACGCCCGTAAATCCTCTTCATATTTTGCAATCGCCGGCTCAACAATGAGGATTTTTCGGGCGATGCGTTCGGCACTCAATTTTATTCGAGGCCTATTCAGGCCGAACCTCCGATCAACCAGAATTCTGATCATTTGATCGGTGGGACTTGGGTTAGGCATTATGACCAATTTTGGATCCCTCTATTGGGCTGGCTATCCAGCCCGTAAAGTCACGACATCAGCGGGTGTGGCTGCGATATACTTTGCCCAGGTCGCCATCAATTCGCGGCGCTTCTCCAGCAAGTCACCTCTACGGTAGGCGGCCTCAGCTTTGCTCTTGATTGTGTGCGCCAGCGCCATTTCACACACCTCGCGCGAAAAGTTGGTGCGCTCCGAGGCCCAATCCCGGAAAGCCGACCGAAAACCATGTACGGTAAAATCCAAACCCATCCTTCGGACGAGCATTAGGAACACCATATTCGTCATGGGTTTATCAATTGTCCGGCCAGGAAACACGAGAAAGCTGCCCCCCGCCAATTCTTTGGCTCTTTTAAGGATCGCTACGGCCCGTTTGGAAAGAGGCACCCTATGTTCCCGACCTGCCTTCATTCGATCCTTAGCGATGGTCCAAACGCTTTTGTCGAGATCAATTTCGGGCCATTCAGCACCTAAGACTTCATTTGTCCGGCTGGCGGTAAGTATGAGAAATTCTAGCGCCAATTTGACTCCTTCTCCCGCGGAGGCCAATTGCAGTTGAGCTATGAATTTTGGGACATCCATGTAGGGCATGGCCGCAAAGTGGCCATCGCGATCAGGCTGCCGTGGCAGCCCTTTTGAGACTCCGTCAATAGGATTCTCGCCCAAGCGGAGGCCTGCAGCCTTAGCCCAGTCAAAAACAGTCCCAATCCTTTGCTTTACCCGACGGGCAGTTTCCGGCTTTTTCAGCCAGATTGGCGAAAGCACGCGAAGAACGTCAGGTGTCTCAAGGAGATCAATCCGACGAGAACCGAAGTCCGCGAAAACGTACGTTTCAAGTGTGGACAGCCATTGGTCGGTGTGTTTTTGGTTTTTCCACGAACTCTTGCGTTCCTCATGAACGGCCTTCGCAGCTTCCGCAAAGTTAGGCACTTTTGTCTTTGCCTGGCGACGCGCAGCCATTGGGTCACCACCCGACCGTGCAGATTGCCTCAGCTCAGCTGCTTGTAGGCGTGCATCTGCTAGGGGTACAACACGCAACCCACCGAGACCTATGTCACGCCTTCTGCCCTGCACAATCGTTCGCAGGACCCAGCGCTTCGAGCCAGAAGGGTCAACCACTAGATAGAGGCCATTGCCGTCTGCATAGCGTCCTGGCTCTCTAATTGCCCTTATTCCAATAGTAGAGAGCACTTTGGTTGGATGTGGACCTTTGGGTTTGATAGTAACCATACCACACTCCATACCACAAATTATGTGGGATGTCATCGGACGATAAACGACCTGAATGATCAGTTGATAAGTGTAAGTATGTTAAAATACTTGCTTTATCGCACCTAGTCAGACTAGGTTGCTTTCGACTACGGCGGACTCCCTCTCCGCCAAATCTGCGCCATAGCGCGACGGTGATGGACGGTGGACGACGCCGATCTTTATCGCGGCGCAGCCGTTGCGGCATTTCGGCGAAGCGGCTTGGTGCTTCTGCAAATTCTTCGGATAATTCTCGCTGCGGTGCTGTCGCTTGACATTGATCAACGCACTTTGCCTCTGAAAGGCTTAGCCTGCGCCAAAGGGCGCGTATACCCCAGATGGCCGCGCGCCGATCCCCTGCTCGCTGGCAGCGGGCAACGCAGGAGCTTAGCATGGTATCCTACCCGCAAGAGACCGTGTTACCTAAGGTTGTGGAGCCGTCCCTGAGACGGCCTGCAAAGACCAGTGGATTATCTGCCGCCCGGTTGACACGGCTGAACGACGTTTTGCGCTGCCATGTGGACAGCGGCCGGTTGCCGGGGCTGGTGGCGGCGATCAATCGGCGAGGTTTTGAGCACGTCGTCACGATCGGTGCTTTGGGGTTCGACCGCACGGCGGCGATGCAGCGCGACACGCTGTTTCGCATGGCCTCGGTGGCCAAGGTGATCACTGCGGTTGCGGCGATGATCCTTGTCGAGGACTGCAGGTTGAGGCTGGATGATCCGGTCGATGAATTCCTGCCGGAGCTGGCCAACCGCAAGGTCCTGCGGACGCTCGACAGCGCTCTTGACGATACGGTTCCCGCCAAGCGCCCGATCACGGTGCGGGATTTGCTGACCTTCCGATCGGGCTATGGCGAAGTCGGGTTCCTCTCGCCGACCTGCCCCCTTCAGAGGGCGATGACCGAAGCCCAACTGCCGCTCAGCACATACTACTATTCGGGAACTCCCGACGAGTATCTTCAAGCTCTGGGCCGCTTGCCGCTCGCCAACCAGCCCGGCGAGCGCTGGCTCTATCACTTGAGCGCCGAGGTTCTGGGGGTGTTGATCGCGCGTGCTTCCGGCATGCCGCTATCGGCGTTTCTGCGGACACGCATCTTCGAGCCGCTGGGGATGAAGGACAGCGGGTTCACGGTGCCGCAAGCCAAGCTCGACCGCGTCGCGACCTGCTACCAGACAGATTTTATGACGGGCGAGATCACCCCACTTCACGAAGCGCGCGCCGAGCTTCTCGCGCAACCATGCCCGTTCGAGTCAGGCGCGGGGGATCAGTTCATTTCCACCGCCGACGACATGCTCGCCTTCGGCTTGATGATGTTGAACCAGGGTGCCTATGGGAAAGAGCGAATTCTGTCGCGACTGTCGGTCGAGGCCATGAGCACGGACCAGTTGACGGCCGAGCAGAAGGCCGCTTCGCCCTTCTTTCAGAATTTTTGGGACTCCCGTGGCTGGGGGCTTGGCGTTTCGGTGGTGACCCGGCGCACCGAGGTGGCTGGCGTCCCCGGACGCTTTGGCTGGGACGGTGTCTTCAGCACCTCCCTATACATGGACCCGCGCGAGGACATGGTCGGTATCTTCATGGCGCAATGTCGCCCGGGCGCTCTGGCGCTGCACCCGGCGGTGCTGGATTTCTGGACGTCCGCCTACCGGGCGATTGATGATTGAGGGACCGCCAGTTTTAACGGCTAACTATTTGAAATTGGTGCGGGATATATAACGACCGGACGCGGCGATGGCGCCGCAGCTCTGCTTTCTTGAATTAGCCGCGGATTTCGACTCTCACGCCATCTTCGATCATGTCGCTCGGGTGCACAATGACTGTCTGACCGTCATTCAGCCCATCCAATACCTGCACATGGGTTGAGTTCATATTGCCGACACTGATTTTCGCGAATTTGGCTTGTCCGTCCACGATCCTGAACACCGCCCAGTCACTGCCATTGCGAAACACGGCGCTCAGCGGAATTTGGAGCGCGTTGTCTGATTGCCATGTGAGGATATGGGCTATGACACGAAACTGATGCCCTAGGCCTGTCCACTCCGATGGCGGGTCGACAATTTCCAGCACCGCCTTCACCCGCTGTTCATCAATTCCCAGCGCTGAGACTTTTGTGAAGGCGGCGGGTTCAATCCGCGTCACGCGCGCCTTCAGCTCAGTTGCGCCGCCCCAGCCGTCAATCCGCGCAGCCGCGCCAGGTTTGATCTTGACCGCATCCGATGAGAGCAGGTCCACGGCGATCTCTGTCTCGAGAGGATTGCCGATTTCCACGAGGGGCGTTCCCGCTTGGACCACCTGTTCGTTTTCAACCGGAACGCTGAGGATTGTCCCGTTGACTGGCGCGGTCACGGTTATGCAGCAGTCGGCGGGAGTTCCCCGTTCTGCGCGGAGAGCCGGCCCCATGAGCCTGGCTTCGGAAATTTCCAGGTTGTGAAGCTTGGCATCCAGCAGGGCCTTCGCCGATTCGTGGCGCTGCTGCGCGCTGTCCATATTGAGCTGATGCCGCTCCATCGCGCTCGGCGATATGACTTTCTTGTCAACCAGGACGCGGGCCCGTCTGAGTTCCGAGTCGAAGTACTGAAGCTCCTTCTCCGCCTGCGCCAGGGCGGCGCTGGCAAAATCCCTGTCGGCTTTCGCGGCCTCAACCGCATGGGTGAATTCCTGCCGCGTCCGGGCATCCAGCATGGTTGGATCAACGGGGCGAATTGAGGCGACCGGCGTCGCGCCCGCGACAACATGATCCCCCACTTCGCGCGGCGAGCGTTCAACCTTGCCCGCGACAGGGGCCGACACCTGATAGACTTCGCGGATGCGATGGACGCCTTCCTCCTCGATTGTGAGCTCCATATGCCCAATCCTGGCAATGGCCACATCCACCTGTATGGGCTGTGGCCACATGAGCCAGGCAAATCCGGTCGCTATGGCCACAACCGCAGCCAGCGTGAGCATTCGTTTTATCCATTTCGCGGGCATGGTTCTAATCCCTGGTTTTGAGGACGCTGACGAGGTCGAGATTAGTGACCCGGCGGCGGACAACGAGCGCCGAGACCGCAACGGCCGCCATCACAATGAGCGCGCTATAGGCGTAGGTCGAGCGCAGCATGATGAATGGCAGGCGGTAGAGATCGCTCTGGAAGCCCGCGACCAGCGCCCGCGCGAGGCCATACCCCAGGGCCCAGCCAATTGGCATCGCGGCCAGCGTGAGCAGCGCGAATTCCAGGAGCAGGAGCCGTGAAACTTCGAACTCCGTAAAGCCAAGCACGCGCAGGCTGGCAAGCTCCCGCGCGCGTTCGGCGAATTGGATGCGGGCGCTGTTGTAGACGACGCCGAAGGCAATGATGGTCGCCAAACCGGCATACACCGCGATTTGAATGTTGATGTTCTCGGCGATGGTTTCCTGAAACTTCGCCAGCGAAATTCGCTGCAGCGCCATTGCCGCGAGTGTTGGCTGCTCCTTGACCTTGGAAAAGAACTTGCCGCTCTGAGCCGGGTCAATCAGCATGTGCGCGCCGCTGATGCTCGGGCTTTCGCCAAGGAGCTGGTTGAGCGCTTGGATGTCCATGAACGCCATCAATCCAATATAGCTCTGCATGATGTCGCTGACGGGAACATCAGCCTCGAGGCGGTTTCGCCCCAGAATCTCCACATGCGCGATGTCGCCGCGCTTCAGGCGCAATTTGGCCGCCAAAGTGTCACTCAGAACCAAGCCGGATTTCGGCAGGCTTACCGGCCGCAGCTGCAAGTCAAGCACACGGCTGAGATCCATGGCCGCTGGTTTTCCGGAGATTGCCACGCGCTTGGTGTAGTGGCCGTTGGATAGATTGACGACAACGATGCGAAAAGGCTCCGCGCTCAATACTCCCGGCAAACGCGCGACCTCCTGCAAGGCCTGCGCGGGCCTCGCCTCGCCGAATGTGAACGTCGAATCCTGCCGGTCTGACTGGTCAAAGGTGACGTCTATCATGAAGTTGATTGATCCAATCGTAAACAGCGAGCTGACAAGCAAGGCAACCGAAAACGAGATTCCCAAAGTGGTCAGCAGCGAACGAAGCGGCCAGCGGAAGATGTGGCGTAGCACCATGATTGTAAGCTGGGAAACATGCTTGAGTGGCTGGATGCGCCCGGACCAGAAACGCTTGTAGACCGGGGGAGCGGGCGCCTGCATGGCTATGGCGGGAGAAAGAGCCGCCGCATGGGCCACAGACCGCATTGAACCGATGAGGGCCGCGGTCACCGAGACCACCCCCGCGATGGCGTAGAGCTCGGGCGAAACCACAAATATCTGGTACGGAAAATGAAAAAACTTTGTGTAGAGCAGGGTTAGGCCGTAGCTCAACCAGGTGCCAGCGGCAAAGCCGATCGCCACGCCTAAGGCGGAGATGAGAATCACCAGTTTCGCGTAGTGAAACGCGATGCTGGCCGGGCTGTAGCCAATTGCCTTGAACAACCCGATCTGCTCGCGTTCCAGTGAAATCAGGCGGGAGAGAACCATGTTGATGAGAAAAGCTGACACCACCAGAAACACGGGTGGCATAATCCGGCTCATGGCGCTCAGCTGCTGGAGTTCAGCATCGAGAAACGCGTGCGACAACTGATCTTCGCGCCCATACGCGCCCTCGCCGCCATAGCGCTTGAGAATGCGGTCAAGAGATTGCAGAACGTCGGCGATTGAAGCGCCTTTCAACAAGCGCAGCGAAACATTGTTGAAGGCTCCCTCCAGATTGAAAGCGGCGGCAAGCGCTGGCTCGCGCATCCACACAATGCCAAATCTGCGGTCATCCGGCATCATGTCGCCAGGCCCCAGAGCGTAGATGTATTCAGCGGAGAGAACAATCGCGGTGATGGTGAGGCGCCGCTTTGCGCCATTCAAAATGGCGTCGAAGCGGGATCCGATCCTGAACTTGTGGGCGTTTGCGAAACTTTCGCTCACGGCGACTTCCCGCAAGCTGCCGAGCTCCGGAAGCCTCCCGGAGCGCAAATGCAGCTTGTTAAGCGAACTTTCGCCGCTCGATGGGAGCGAGATAAAATGTCCCGTCGCGGGGAGTTCGAAGCCTTCGATGTCCAACAGGGCCGGCCTTGCAATTCTTGTTTCCACTTGCCCCACACCGGCGATTTGGCGGATTTCCGCGGAAACCGATTTTGGGGCTCGCACTGCGAACGCGAAAACATCGGCGAACTGGGACCGCTCGTAATAGGCGGCGCGAGTTTCCGACAGCGAATTATAGGCGCCCAGTCCAATGAGCATCGTGGCGACGCCAGCGGCCATGACGAAGGCCACCGCCAGGGACTGCGCCCAGAGGCGTTTCATGTCGCGCAGGAGTTTCCGGTCTAGCGCCCTCATGACCGTCACCAGCTGATTTCGGAAGGTTTCACGCGCGTCTCATTGACGTGTGTCGAGGTGATCCGCCCGTCGCCGAAGTTGAACACACGGTGCGCCATTCCCTGGATGGAGGCGTTGTGGGTTATTATCGCGGTTGTCGTGCCCAATGTCTGGTTCACCTGGTCCAGCGCTTCGAGCACCAGAACCCCTATCTTGCTGTCCAAGGCGCCGGTGGGTTCGTCGCACAGGAGAACATCCGGACGCTTGGCGATGGCGCGGGCTATCGCGACTTGCTGCTGCTCGCCGCCTGAAAGCTGGGATGGAAAGTGATCCATCCTGTGATCAAGCCCGACAAGCGCCAGCGCTTCCTCGGGTTTCATGGGAGCCGTCGCGATCTCGGTGACCAAGGATACGTTTTCACGGGCCGTCAGGCTCGGAATGAGGTTGTAGAATTGAAAGACGAAACCCACGTGTTCGCGGCGGTAGCGTGTGAGTTCGCGCTCGCTTGCGTTGGTCAGTTCATGATCGAGAAACCGCACCGTGCCCGCCGTTGGCCGGTCCAGGCCGCCCAGGATATTGAGCAGGGTCGACTTGCCTGAACCGGAAGGCCCCAGCATCACGGAGACCTCGCCTGAATAAAGGTCGATGTCGGCGCCGCGCAGCGCGTGCACCTCGACTTCGCCGCTGCGATAGACCTTCGTCAACCCACGCGCCGTAAATACAGCTTCTGCCATAAACACTCCCGCTGTCAGTCAATCACCAGGATAATCCATATGCAATGCGCATCATTGATCACGATCAATGCGGTCTGCCGGCCGGCAAGCGAAGCTTTAAAATAGTGCAGCAGTGTTCGATTGCAAATATCGCGAATTCAATGATCGATGGCAGATAGTCTCATAGTTCGCGTTGGCTTGGCGCTCGCCATTGGTCTGGTGGTTGGCGTTGTGCGAGGGTGGCAACAGCGAGACGACCCCGATGGCGGCAGAACCGCCGGAATACGGACATATGCGCTGGCGGGACTTCTCGGTGGCATCGGCGCCGCGATTTCACAGGCGCTTGCTGAACCCCTGTTGCTCGGGGCTGTTTTCATTGTGTTTGGCGCTATTTTCGGATGGTTCAGCTACCGGGAAGTGAGCCATGAAAAAACCTTCAGCGTAACCGGCACCATTGCCGCCTTTGTCGTATTCGGCGTGGGCGCGCTGGCGGTGATCGGCGATCCGGTCGTGGCGGCGGCGGCGGGCATCGCCACTGCGGGATTGCTTGCCAGCCGCGAAGTGCTTCACTCATTTGTCGAGCGCCTGAGTTGGCAGGAACTCCGTTCGGCGCTTTTGCTTCTTGCGATGACAGCGATTGTGCTGCCCATTTTGCCCAACACCTCGATTTCGGCGTTTGATACACTAAGCCTGCGGGAGATATGGTTTCTAACGGTCCTCACGGCGACCATTTCATTCGCCGGCTATTTGGCGGTGAAGGTATTGGGCCATGCGAGGGGCACTTTGGTCACCAGTGTTGCAGGGGGGCTCGTTTCATCAACCGCGGTCACCATCGACTTTGCCCGGCGGGCGAATTCCGGTGAAAAAATCGGCCTTCTTGCTGCTGGGGCCATTATTGCGGGGATTGTTTCCATCCTCCGCGTGCTTGTCATCGTCTTCATTGTCGCGCCAGCGCTGTTGCCGCAAATTGTCAACTCAGCGCTTCTTGCCGTTCTGGCGTTCGGCGGGTTCGCGCTGGTTCAATGGAAATGGCACGGGACAAAAGACCCGGCCAATATTGTCCTTCGCAACCCATTCGATTTACAGCCCCTGGCAATTTTTGCCATAACACTTATGGCCACATCATTGTTGAGTGGCTGGCTGGCTGCGAAGCACGGGACAGGCGGCATCCTCCTGAGTTCCGCCGCGGTGGCGCTGGTTGACGTGGATGTTGCCGTCCTCACGGCCAGCAGGTTTTCGCAATCCGCGGTGGGCGCCGCCAGCGCCGCCAACGCCATTCTCCTGGCTCTGGCTGTCAATGCGCTGGCTCGCATCGTCTACGCAATCGCTGTTGGGCCATGGGCCTTTTCCCTGAGGCTCGGAGTCGCCACCCTTGCCGCAGTCTTGGCGGCGGCGGCGCCGCTCATCATTGCGGCGAGGTCAACTGTCATGTGAGGCGCGGAACGACGGCACTTGATCCCGATCAATGCACCGCGCTGTCAAGCAGGCCAGTCTGTGCCCAGCATTAGGAGATTCCGATGGCAAATGTCACAAGCATTCCAGTGAACGCGGCAAAGCAGAAGCTGGCCTCTCAACTGGGCCTGTTGCCGCTGACCGCCTTGGTTGTCGGGTCCATGATAGGCGGCGGCGTGTTCAGCCTGCCTCAGAACATGGCGAAAGGGGCCTCCCCCGGAGCTGTCATTCTTGGCTGGCTCATTGCCGGCATTGGCATTCTGGCGCTCGCCTTGGTCTATCGGAACCTTGCCACGCGCAGGCCCGAGCTTGACGCAGGCCCCTATGCCTATGCCCGCGCAGGGTTTGGCGACTTTGTCGGCTTCAATAGCGCCTGGGGATATTGGCTGAGCGCTTGGATTGGCAACGTCTCTTACGCCGTTCTCATATTTGGCGCGCTGAGTTATTTCGTTCCGGCGTTCGGCGCGGAAGGCAACACCTGGCAAGCCATTGCCGGCGCTTCCATCTGTCTCTGGCTCATTCATGCATTGGTTCTCTTGGGTGTGCGCCAGGCGGCGGTTGTCAATGTGATCACGACAATCGCCAAGCTCGCTCCCATATTTGTTTTTATTGTCGCTGCGTTGGTGGCCTTCAATCTGCAGACATTCAGCCTCAACTTTTGGGGCGCAGGCACCCCGGAGCTCGGTGATGTCATGACTCAGGTGAAAAGCACCATGCTGGTCACGCTGTGGGTGTTTATCGGCATTGAAGGCGCCAGTGTGGTCTCGGCGCGGGCCGGACGGCGGACCGACATCGGCTATGCGACGATCCTGGGTTTCGTTGGCGTGCTCGGCGTCTATCTCCTGGTTTCGCTGCTGTCTTTTGGCGTCATGGCGCAGCCGGAGCTGGCTGGCCTTCCCAGTTCAGCCTCCATGGCCAATGTGCTTGAAAAGGCTGTTGGCCCATGGGGCTCCGTGCTGGTGCGGATTGGGTTGGTCGTTTCAGTCGCTGGCGCGTTCCTGAGCTGGACATTGTTTGCCGCCGAAATCGCGCACCGCGCGGCCAAGGAGGGCATGATGCCGGATGTGTTCGCGCTGGAAAATGACAATGGGTCTCCGTCCGGCTCGCTCTGGATCACCAATGTCTTTGTCCAGGTATTCCTGATCATCACGCTCTATTCCAACTCTACCTACCTGGCGCTGTTCTACATCGCGTCGACCGCCATTCTTGTGCCTTATGTGCTCTCAGGGGCTTACGCGCTCAAGCTCGCGATGAGCGGCGAGAGTTATGACGCGGATGAGAGCAGGGGCTGGGACAAATTCGTCGGCCTTGTCGCCGCCGTCTATGGGGCATGGCTGATTTATGCCGCTGGGCCAAACTATCTCCTGATGTGCGCGCTCCTCTATGCGCCGGGCATCGCCGTCTACTGGTGGGCGCGCTGGGCGCGTGGCGAAAAAGCTTTTGATCAAACAGAAGCCATGATCGCCATCGGCCTTTTGCTGGCCGCCATAGTGGCCGGATACCTCATGTGGACCGGCTCCATCAGCGCGCTTTGAAAATTCAACGGAGAGACTCCAATGCTGAATCAACCCAAACCTGTCAATGTCGTCATCATGGGCGCCGCGGGACGCGACTTCCACAATTTCAATGTGGCCTTCAGGGACAACCCCCACTATCACGTGGCGGCTTTCACGGCGGCGCAAATTCCGGGCATTTCTGGCAGGCGATATCCCAAGGCTCTGGCCGGGAAACTCTATCCCAATGGAATTCCGATCCTGGGTGAGGGAGATCTCGCGACGATCTGCAAGGAATATTCGGTCGACAAGGTGGTCTTCGCCTACAGCGATGTGGACCATGCGACGGTGATGCACAAGGCGTCAATCGCGCTTGCCGCGGGAGCCGACTTCGAGCTGCTGGGCCCGCACCGGACAATGATCAAATCAAAACGCCCCGTCATTGCGATATGCGCGGTCAGGACCGGTGTGGGAAAATCTCAAACCACCCGCTGGCTGGGCCGCAAATTGCAGGATGCCGGCATCAAGGCCGCGGTCATCCGCCATCCCATGCCCTATGGCGATCTTGAAAAACAGGCGGTGCAGAGATTTGCCAAGGCCTCCGATCTCGACGACGCCAAGTGCACAATCGAGGAGCGCGAGGAGTATGAGCCGCATATTGCCGCCGGAAACATCGTCTTCGCGGGCGTTGACTATGAGCGCATTTTGCGCGAGGCCGAGAAAGAAGCGCAGATCATCCTGTGGGATGGCGGCAACAATGATTTCTCGTTCTACAGGCCCGACCTTCACATCGTGATGGTTGACCCGCTGCGTCCGGGCCATGAAACCACGCACCATCCAGGCGAGGCGGTTCTGCGCATGGCCGACATAGCGGTCATTGCCAAGACAAATTCAGCGGCGCGGGCTGATGTTCAGACGGTTGCTGACAATATCAGGCGCATTCATCCGAAGGCGCATATTGTGCGGGCGGCCTCGCTGGTGACGCTGGACAACGAAGCGGCCGTCAAGGGCAAGCGGGCCATCGTTGTCGATGACGGCCCCACCATCACCCATGGCGGCATGGCCTATGGCGCGGGCTATGTCGCGGCGTCCGCCGGACATGCCGCGGAAATAATCGACCCCCGGCGTTTCGCCGTCGGCGAAATTGCCGATGTCTACAAGAAATATCCGCATATCGGAAAGGTGCTTCCGGCCATGGGCTACTCAGCCGATGAGCTTGCCGATCTCGCGGCGACGATAAACGCCGCCGACTGCGATGTTGTCGTGGCCGGAACGCCAATTGACCTCGGCCGGCTCTTGAAATTGAACAAGCCGGTGGTTCGGGCGCGCTATGAATTCGCCGAGGCCGATGGACCGTCTCTGGGCTTCTACATTGACATCTTTCTTCGCGAACATGGACTGGTCCCGACGGAAAAATTGATCACCTCCGCCGCCTAGCAGAGTGAAAATCATGCCGTTCAACTTGCGAAATCGCAGTTTTCTGACGCTTCGCGACTTCACGCCAGAGGAGATCAAGTTCCTTCTGATGCTGTCGGCGGAACTGAAAGCCGCGAAATACGCAGGCACAGAGCGGCGGAAACTCAAAGGCAAGAGCATTGCCCTGATTTTTGAGAAAGCATCAACGCGAACCCGTGTGGGCTTTGAGGTCGCCGCCTATGATCAGGGCGCACATGTCACCTATCTTGGCCCCAGCGGCACGCAAATTGGCCACAAGGAATCCATGAAGGACACGGCGCGTGTGCTGGGGCGGATATATGACGCCATTGAGTACCGGGGCTTTGGCCAGCAAGTGGTGGAAGAGCTGGCGAAATACGCCGGCGTGCCCGTCTACAATGGCCTGACCGACGAATTTCATCCGACCCAGGTTTTGGCTGATCTCCTGACGATGCAGGAACACTGTGAGAAGCCGCTGAGTCAGGTGAGCTACTGCTTTATCGGCGATGCGGGAAACAACATGGGCAACTCGCTCCTGATCGGCGGGGCCAAAATGGGAATGGATGTCAGATTGTGCGCTCCAAAATCCTGCTGGCCGGACAGGAAACTGATTGAGTACGCCGAGGAAATGTCGCTGGAAACGGGCGCCCAGGTTGAAATCACTGAAAATCTGGCGGAGGCTGTCAGGGGCTGCGATTTTCTCTACACCGATGTGTGGCTTTCCATGGGCGAACCGGAGGAAAAATGGGCCGGGCGCATAGAGTTGCTCAAGGATTTCCAGGTCAACGCCAAAGTCATGAAACTGACGGGAAATCCGCGCGCCAAGTTCATGCATTGCCTGCCCGCATTTCACAATGCCGAAACCAAAGTCGGCAAGGAGGTCAGGAAGAAATTCGGGATCAGCGCCATGGAGGTGACCGAGGAGGTGTTCGAGTCCCCGGCCTCGATCGTATTTGACCAAGCCGAAAACCGGATGCACGCCATCAAGGCGATTCTAGTCGCGACCATAGGGAATTGACCGGTGCGCGTGGTCATCGCGCTTGGCGGCAACGCAATTCTCAAGCGCGGCCAGCCACTGTCGGCCGAGAACCAGCGGCAGAATGTCAAACGCGCCGCGATAGCCATCGGCAAGGTCGTCGATGCCGGCTACGAAATCATCATCACCCATGGCAATGGCCCGCAGGTGGGTCTCATGGCGCTCCAGGACATGGCTTATGATGAGGCGCTCGCCAGCCCAATCGACGTGCTTGGCGCCGAAACCGAAGGCATGATCGGCTATCTGATCGAGCAGGAATTGGGAAATGTCATACCCGTCAAGAATGAAGTGGCGGCTTTGCTGACGCAGGTAGAAGTCGATGCCGCCGATCCCGCCTTCCAAAATCCGACAAAGCCGATTGGCCCTATGTATGGCCGAAAGGAGGCGACTGCCGTCACAGCCAGGCGGGGCTGGGTGATGGTGCCCGACGGATCGCATTTCAGGCGCGCCGTGCCTTCACCATTGCCCAAACAAATCCTGGAGATCGGCGTCATAAGACTTCTGATCAAGCATGGCGTGACCGTGATTTGCGCCGGGGGAGGGGGCATTCCCGTTCTTCGCCGTGAGGACGGGTCTTACGTCGGCGTCGAAGCTGTCATTGACAAGGACTACGCCAGCGGCTTTCTGGCCCGCCAGATCAGCGCCGATATCCTTCTGATGCTGACCGATGTCGATGGCGTCTATAACGGCTGGGGAACCGTGCAGCAGCGCCGTTTGGAGCAGGCCAGGGCAAGTGAGCTAAACCCGGAGTCATTCGCCGCCGGAAGCATGGGCCCCAAGGTCCGGGCCGCCGTGGACTTCGTATCAGCCGGCGGGACAATGGCGGGAATTGGCAAGCTTGAAGACGCGCTCAAAATCCTGAAACGTCGCGCCGGCACCGTGATTGAACCGTGACGCTTCCGTTTCATATTTGGGAAATCACTGAATTTATCGCCTGCGAAAGTCCGTCAAGATGCCGGAGCCAGGATATCAGCAACCGGGCCAGTTGAGGCCTCCGCGCCATGACATTTCGATCCGTCATTCTGATGGTCTTGCTTCTAGCCGTGTTTGCAGCAGGCGGTTGGACTTTCTTTGCTTACCAGCACGACATCAACGCAAGCCGCGAAAGGCTTGTTGGCAAAAGCAAAGTCATTGAGACGACAAGTGGCCCTATCGAATACGCTGAGCTTGGCGACGGCGCTGTCATATTTGTCGTGCATGGCGCGGGCGGCGGCTTTGACCAGGGGCTGGAAATACTCGGGCCCCTCGAGGGAAAAGGGTTTCGGCTCGTCGCCATGTCGCGCTTTGGCTACCTGCGCACACCAATGCCGCCGGATGCCTCGCCTGCCGCTCAGGCCGAAGCCCATGCCAGCCTGATGGATGCGCTGGGTATCAAGCGCGCCGCGATCTTTGGCGTCTCGGCGGGGGCCCCCTCCGCCATGCAATTCGCCATCAAGTACCCCGAGCGCTGCGATGCCTTGGTTCTCATGGCGCCCATAGCCTATCATCCAGCAAATGTCTCTGGCCCCAGCGCCGAAGCTTTCACCGCTGACCGAGAAACTGCTGCTGACTATCGTAGGTTCGGACTTTGCCTATTGGGCCGGTTCACGGATCGCTTCCGGCATGGTGATCAAAACCGTGATGGGCACGCCTCCGGACATCATGGAAAAAGCCAGCACCCAGGAGCAGTCCCGCATCAACATATTCATGGAGCACATTCTGCCGATCAGCGGCCGGGTTCAGGGCATCATGAAGGATGCAGAGATTTCCGGCTCAATTGCCCGCTATGATTTGGGTTCGATCAAGGCACCCACATTCCTCCTGAGCGCCCGCGACGACCTCTATGGCACCTTCGCCGGTGCCGAATACGCAGCAACACAAATCCCCCACGCCAAGTTCATCGCCTATGAAACCGGCGGCCACATGCTGGCCGGGCACTTCGCCGAGGCGCTTGGGGAAATTGGGGAATTCCTGAAATCACAACAAAATGGCATCAACCGTCCGCCGCAGCGACATCGGCATGGCCGGCGCCATGCCGAAGCGCACCACAAAGTCCACGCGGCCGCTGTTAATGCCCAGCGAAGCGGCGAAACCCCCGCGCATTGACGCCACCTCAACCGGTTGATTGATGAAGGCATTGCGAATTCCCAGCGCCGTCGCCTTCAGGGCGAAGCGCTCATAGGCCCGGCCGGCCTTGAACCAGTGTTCCCTGTCGTCCTTGGCGTTGACAAAAACGGCCAGCCCCGCTGAAGAACGCACCTGTTCTGCGTATTTCTTGTTTTCAGCGTCTGCCGTCAGCGCCAAAGGCAATATGAAGTTCGCCAGCCAGCTTGGCAGGGTTGGATTGCCCGAGCAGGCGCTGAACAGCCCATCGCCTTCAGCCATGGCGCTTGCGGGATTGAAGCGCATCCAGCCGATCAGTTCCTTTCTGAAGCCAACGTCGCCCAGTTGCGCGCTGTTGGCGGCAAGGATGGCTTCCAACGCCTGTTCGCGCTTGGCCTTGTCGGTGATGAGGAGAACATCAACTCCCTCCATGCGCGCTGCTTCCTCAAGCAATCGTAGTTGGTCAGCCGCGATGTCCGCTCCGTCATAGACCGATCTCGTGCATTGCCGCGCCGTGATGGCGCTGAACAAATCGCTCTCCACCGGAGCCGCAGTGGTGAAACTCACGTCTATCTGATCGCCGAACACCACATCGGCGGCCCGGCCCCGCGCCGCCGCCGCCAGCACCAGATTCTCCGCGGCGCAGCCAAGGCTCGCGAAGAGATGATGATCATCCGGATCAACCACCGGTGTTCGCCTGGTGAAATCCGGCAAGATGCGGATGCCGCTCTGGCTCGCCGCGAATTTCCAACTCTGCGTATTGTGGCTGTTCGCCGCCAATGCCGCGTGGCGCACCAGCTCGCGCAAGCTGAAATCCTTGGCCAGCGCCTCGCGCGATTTGGCCGCCATGGCTTCGTAATCGGCCATCGATCCCATCGAGAAATAGCTGTATCCAGCCGCCGCCACAACCGCGCCAGCCGCGCCGCCAATGATAACCCGTCTGTTCATCGCACTGTCCTTTCATTGCTGCAGTGACTGAAATACCAAACCGACATGAAAAGCCCCGCCGCAGCGAGCGCCACCCAGGCCAATGACGTCACCGCTTCAACATCAAGCCCGGTCCGAAGCGCGAACCCCGTCATGGACAGAAGCGCCAGCCCCATTGTCGCAGCCTTCACCAGCACAATGCCAGCGAGGGCGTAACCCCAGGGCCGGTCCCGCTTCAGCCACCATGCGGAGAGCAGGGCCAGAGGCACAACAACGCCAAGGTCGATGACATAGACAAACACAGTCGGCGTCTTCGCCTGCACAATCATGTTGGGCAGTTCTCCACGTGTGTAGAAAGGAATGATCTGACTGGACCACAAGAGGCAGAGGATGAACGCCATGATCACCAGAAATGCCATCACCCCGCGCCGCGGAGTGCGCGCATCAAAAGCGGTCCAGAACTGGTCTTCGTCAATCCCCGAAAGGCCGGCGATGAGCGCTGAACCCGCTAGCGAGAACAGTGCGACATAGGCCGGAAACAGCGCATTGAAACCATGGGCGAAGGCGGCACCCGTGTAGGTGTAGGCCACATACCCCAGCAACCCCAGCCAGATGAGCGTGGCACGCGGCGAGCCGCGCCTGACCGCGATCAGTGCGGGCACGAGCGCTGCCAAGGCCAGAAGCGTCACCAAATCCTGCCCCCGGTTCTGTGGCACAACCCATGCAGTTTCGCCGTAGACTGTTGGCGTCAGCAACCCAACTCCGGCAGCGATGGCGGCTAGAACAATGATGGCGCAACTCAGTCGCCGCGCCACCATGATTTTCGACGCTGATTCCCGCATCTTGGCGATATCACCGCATCTGTGCTTTTTCAGACGGCGGAGCTTCGTTACGGACAACTTCAAGCCTCACTTTGCTCACAAAGGCCGCAACCGCGCCGAGAATGGCCAGAAGTGGCGCCGCGATCACGACAGCGCCACCTGCAATGGCCCCAATCGTCAGAGGCATTTCAAGCACGATGTCGCCATCAGGTTCAATCAGACGGATACGGCTGACCTTCCCTTCGGCGGCGAGGCGCTTGACGTTGGCGATGAGTTCCTCACCGGCCACTTCAATTTCTTCTGTCCAGGTCCGTTTATCGGCCTGCGCTTTCTTTGCAGCGGCCGCGCTTGAAGTTGATGTTGATGTATTTTGTTCGTCCATTTGAATTCTCCTTTCAAGATTGACCTGCTATGGTTAGCAGCATCAGGGATTGCGCCGATCCCCCACAGCATGGGCAGTGTCAGAAGCGGCAGCGGCGCCAAGTTCGACCAGCCCCACGACTGGGTTCCTGCCATAGGTCTTGGCGCATTTCGGGCAGGTCGTGTAATAGAACCAGACAGCATTCGCCGCGCGGCCCTTGGCCTTGGCGAGGGCCTGCATCTCTTCATGCCACGTCCCGACCTTGGTGAATGGGCCTTCAAAAACCTTGGTCAGGAAATCGCCGGAGAGGGTGATCTTCTCTTCACCGGGAACCTCGGCCGTCACCGCGAACAGGTGTTCACCGGTAAAGGCGGAAAGATCGCGCGACATCACGATCGAATGCGCTGGGTCCACCGCTTTGGCCGCGTCAATCTTTCCCAGCACACGGGAAAACACCTTTCCCATGTTGATCGGCATATGCGCCACCGAGAACGTTGTCGCGCGCAGGAACGGCTTGTCCTCGAAGTGCAGGGTCTGGCCGTCCCATCCCATTGCGTTGAACCGGGGGCAGCAGCCGGTGCTGTTGTCGGATTGATCATTGAAAGGGGTTTCATTGGTTTTCATCAAACCCTCCTGAAGGAAGCCCGGCGAAGAAACTAGCCGGCTGCGCCGGACTCGCATTGATCTGGCGCAACCCGTGCCGATGGGGCCACGGCGCAGCGGCAAACATTAGTGCGGGCAAACCACAGTCCTGCCATCTTGCCCCGTGTCCGAACACCTGGCGAAGCGCCTGAGCCGCAGCGCACCCCAATGCCTGTGTGTTAGAAAGCTGCCACTCTCATGTCCGCGCAACAGTCCTTGGGTTTGACGGCGAGCCCTCCACTACATACGCAGCAGCGGCTTGGACTCTCCCCAGGCACCATGGCAACACATCGGCAAAGCTGGCGCTCCGTGTGAAAAGATCCTGCAACAAGATCTTTCACGCCCGCTGCGATCACTTCCCGCAGACGCAACTGCTGCGAGAACAGCATTCGGGCGGGAATTGAGGAGCGCCCGATTGGCTGACACTAATTCCTCCGCAGGGCGCAGCCAGGCGCGATTATGAATGGCGCCGCTCAGCACGCAGGCATCGTGGCTGGCAGTGGACTTCACATGGCCGAGCGACAGGCAGCCGGCCTCGATCCCGGCCCCACAGAGCTTCGTGGCGATTCGCTCGGTAATCTCACGTGCGGAACCGTGCGCGCCCGCCTATCCAACCAAGAGCTTCATTTACGCTCCCTAAGGGCTGACCCCCAGTTGTTGCAAGCATCATGACAACTCTGCACACGACTATGATGAATGCCGCCACGCGTTCCTTTTGTAGTTCAAATGCATCTCAAGAAGATGATGGGATGTCCGGTCGCGCGCGACCAGTTGCAAATCTCGCGTTCTCGGGCAGCCCCAAGAGAATCTGCGTCTTTCCTACTGTGGCTCACTTCCGCGAGAGCGTTGATTTGAAGTGCTGCACGGTCCGTTTCAACGCGATCTGGGCGGCCTCAGGTTTATAGCTTTCCTTTGCACTGGTTTCAGCAAACCAATGCCCGGTTCCCGGATAGTCAAAGCTGGTGTAGGGGCGATTCGCGGCTTTGATCCCACGTTCCATTGTCCGCCGCGAGGTTCTTGATACCCAGTCATCATTCTCGGCAAAGTGAGCGAGATATGAAGCGTGGCTATTGGAGAACGCACCACCTCGCGCAGCGTAGTACAAGACCACAGACGCAATCGGCAGATTGGGTCGCTGCGAAAGCCAGACTGCCCAATGTCCACCCATGGAAAAACCAACCAAACCAAGTGGCGCATCTGACTGTGTCCGGTCTTGCACTTCGATCACGTCGCGGAGCAGCGACTTATACATAGGCTCGCGGCGGGGAGCACTCCGGAGTCGCCTCGCGTCTTCCTCTGTGTGAGCCGTTTTCCCATTGAACAGGTCTGATAGCCCAACAACAAAGCCCTGATCAGCTAGCGATTGGCCAAAGTCACGGAACGAGTTTGTCAGTCCCCACCATGAGTGGACAACAAGAATACCGCGGCGGTTCTTCGCTTTGGATGGAGTGATGAACTCGGACATGATGTGCTACTCCCTCCTAGTCAGTCTCAATTTACAGCATCCGACAAAGGTATTACGCCGTGCTGGTGGCCAAGCTCATGGCATGCGCATCAGCAAGGCGGGTGCCTCGCGTGAGAACGTCCTGCTGCAGTATCTCCCGTGCTCGCAGCGGTTCCTCGAATAGTGGGCTGTGGGCCGAGTTTTCGAACGTGTAGAAGCCCTTCACCGGAGCGCTGAGCCGCAGGAAGTAGTCGCGGGCAAAGTCGTAGTTTGTGGTGTAGTCGTGCCGGCCGACCAAGAAATAAACTGGGATCTCAAGTCGATTGCACCAAGGCGGTCAGATCTGTCCGCAAGATCTTGTCCCACAACATGACCTCGGGACCAGGACTTGCCCCGCCAGATCGCGATCTTTTCGCCGAAGGTATAGGCGCGGTTGCGCCATAACCGGCAGGAATATCCCGGTGATCACCGACTTCATGTCGCGCGTGGTGCCGACGCCCAGCCTATGCATCGCCTCGTCGCGCATGCGCATCCATGCGTCGGACGGCCCACCGGCCAGGCTGACCGGGGCCGCCTCCAGCCTGCGCACCATCGCCATGTCGCCCCGCGCCCGATATGCGCTCAATCAGGTAGGCATGCGCCGCCACCTCGGAGCGCAACTGGTGGGACAGCTTGCCCCATGCCGATATAAGCGTGGAAACAGCTCAGGCGCTGCGGCTGCGACCTGGATGCCCAGAAAGCTGCCCCAGGAATGGCCGAGCAGATAGATCTTGTCCTGCTTGAACCGGTCCCGCAGATAGTTGGTCACTGCGATCGTGTCAGCGATGAACTGCTGATAGTCATGGTTTCCTGGCGGGATGCCGCTATGAAGGACATCCCCGCGCCGCGCTGCTCCCACCAGACCACCGTGAAGTCGTGCTCGAGACCGGTGGATGGGTAGTGTTGAGAAAAAACGTCGGCATTCCCGGACCGCCGTGCAGGAACAGCAGCACGGGGTTCGAAGGATCTGCGCTTTGAATTATCATTCCTTGGCGGGATGCCGTTGATCTCGACGAACACCCGCTCGGACATGGCGCCCGCGATTTGCTGGCCGGCGGCGTCGACCAGCGGCGCAGGGCGGCCGGGGCTCCGGACGATCAGAAGCCCCGCCAGTCCGATGAGCCCCACAACAATCAGCACGGCGATTGCTGTCATGGCTCTGCCCCGCGACGCGGAGGAGATAGCTGCCACGGATTGGCACATCATGTTTGGTTCCATCTTTCATCGCCACGGTCCTTCCAGCCCCGTAACATTTGCCAACCGCAGCGTCGCCGGTCATCACGGTCGGCGTTTCTCGATTCGCGTGGGCCGCGCATCATTGCGCGGCCCGCGCCTCTACGTCCCGCCGCAACGCGTCCAATGCGGCCCGGTCAAACAAACGGCCTTTGGCGATGACCGCGTGGATGCGCCGCACCGCGCTCGATGTCCTGAAGCGGATTGGCGTCGAGCAGCACGAGGTCGGCGCGTTGACCTTGCCGATAGGGCTTTCTGCGCATCTTGCCGCAGAAACTGCGCCGGATTGACCGTCGCAGTCATCAGCGCCTGTTGCGGAGTAAGACCGGCAGCGACATAGCGTTCAAGCTCGTCATGCAACGTATAGCCATGGAACAGGAATGGATTGGCGATAGGCGGCATCCGTGCCAGCCAGCATGGCAACGCCCGCATCATGCATGAGTTTGAAAGTTTTCCAATCCAGCGCAACCGACAGCGGCGCTTCCGCCAGCATCTCGGCGCTCATCTGCTGCCTGCGCCAATCGCCCTGCGCCCATTGCGCGCGAACCTGTTTCGGAACGCTGAGCAGCCGGGGATCGTCAGGAGCTGGATCCTTGCCGAGATAGAAATCCGACACCATGAGCGATGGCATCACGGCGACGTCTGCTTCAGCCAATCCGCCTGGCGACACGAGCGCAAAGCTCTCGCATCCCAGCTTTCAAGTGTTGTCCTGTTATGCCCCGCCATGACCGCCATCAGCGAGTGCATGGGCTCCGCGCTCGCCAGGGCCTGTGCATTGGCGGCAATCATGGCGCTCTCGGCGGTTGAACATGCCTGCGTCACGCGCCCGAAATGCTCGATGCTGCGATGGCCCGCCGCGATAGCGGTGGCCAGTGTCACCGACTCCGGCACATGGCCATAGAGCGGCATCGCGAGCCGCGCCGCCTCTGCGGCCAATGCCAGATAAGCCGCCTGACCCAGCAACGAATATGACTTTATGACACTCCACCCCGCAGCCTTGGCCTCGGCGCCCGGGCCTTGGCTTCACCGGCATCGCGCGCCACCATCTGGCCGGGCCATGCGCCGGGTGGGCCATCGACGAGGGCGCCCGCAAGCTCAATGCGCGGTCCCACGCGCTCGCCGCGTTCAACGGCCACCGCCACGGCGCGCATTTCCTTGAGGCTGCGAAACCCGCCGGCGTCGCGGATGCCTGTCACGCCGTTGAGAATGTAAAGCGGCAGCGCCAGGTCTTCCTCGCCCGGCGCCGTGAAAACATGAACATGAAAATCCCACAGTCCGGGCATCAAGTATTTGCCCGCGCCCTCGATGAACTGGCCGTCCTGCGGCGCGGGCACATGGCCATGGGCGGCCACATTGGCAATATCCTTGCCCAGGATCACAACATCTCGACCTGGCTCCAGCCTGTTGTTCACAACGTCAACAATGTTGACATTGCGGATGATGAGCGCTCCTTGCTGGGCGCGCGCCGGAATCGGCAGGGCGGAAATCAAGGCCGCTAGGAAGCAGCGTCCCAGCCACTTCTTGGAAAAATAGTCCAGCATGTCGTTTGGCCCCCGTTGTGATAAAAGGATGACGGGCTGTTTCGCATGGCGCGTTGCGTCCTGACTTGTGCTGGATCAATGCGGTCACATTGTGCGGAGATAGGAATGCCGATACATCAATGATCAAGTGAAAGGCAATTACTGATATGGCCATTGCATCCAGCAAACCGGGCAGTGCTGGCTTAAAGGCTGGCGTTGCCTATTTTGTTCTGGTTTTCGCCCTTGGTTTTCTTTTCGGCTTGATCCGTGACATCATCTTTCAAGTCGGGGAGGCCGAGGCCAGCCGAATAGTCGCGGTGCTCGTGGAGCTCCCGGTCATGCTTGCGGCCTCCTGGGTTGCATGCGGGCTTCTCGTGCGGCGCTTCAGTGTGCCTGCGGTTATGGGCGAGCGGGTCATCATGGGCACCGTCGCATTTGCGCTGCTCATGATCGGGGAGCTGTCAATCGGCGTCCTGCTCCTGAACCGTTCGGTGGCGGCGCATTTCCTGGCATACGCGCAACCCAGTTACGCGCTGGGCCTGGCCGCACAACTCTGCTTCGCCGCTTTTCCACAAATCCAGGGGTTGCTTCAATCGAAGCCATGACGCCGACGGGCGCAAAGAACCCCTTTGACAACGCCAAAAAACGATCCGGCGGGTTTTCCAATGCAACTCGCCGGAACAATTTGAGTGCTTATGCGATATTGATATGATCGACGACCGATACAACGCCGGGCGCGGACCAAGCCGTGCGCTCCGCCAGATCACGCTCATACCAGGCCTTCACCTTGCCATCGAGCGTGACGCGGCCATCAAGGACAGACACTTTTATTGAATCCGCCTCAAATTCCGCATTGCGTTTCAGGGCGGTTTCGATGCGCTCCTTGATGTCATAGGCGTAGGCCTTCGGCTTGATCCGGATTTCATTGGACAGGCCTTTGATTCCGGCCAGCTTTCTGACGGCATGCTCCGCATCGTCGCGTTGGTAGAACCAGTCAACCTCGCCGGAGAGCGTCACAAATCCATTTTGCACTTTCACCAGAACCTTGTCCTTGGGGATCGTCGAATCCCAGGCGATGATGTCCAAAGCCCGCTTGGCGATCTGGTCGTCGGATGTTTTCTTGTCATTGGGGAAGCGGATTTCGATTTCCTGGGCGATCGCCCGGACGCCTTTCACCCGTTTTGCGGCCTTCTCAGCCGTGAACTTCTCCGCATAGGTGCCGACATGGCCGGAAAGTGTCACAACGCCATCCTCGACGGTGACGCCGATGTGCTCCGAATCAATGCTTGGCTCCCAGTCCAGTTCTTCCTCAACTGCGTTTCTTATGGTCTTGTCACTCATCTGAATTCTCCTGAATATTGAAGGCATTCCGCATAATACGCTTGCCAATCCGCATTTTCGCCATTCCTGCCGCCGACCGCATTGAGCTGGATCAAGCCCATGATATTTTCTGTGGGCTTCCTATCTCGCGACCGTAACTGTGCAATGCGCGCGGCCCGCGATATCGGCGGCCACCGAGCCCAGCGCCAGACGGGACAGGCCACGCTTGTCGCCTGTGCCCGTGACAATGTGGTCAAAGCCATTCTGTTCCGCGTACTGGACAACCGAGGTAGAAATCTCACGGCCCTTGAGTTCCGCTTCAGCAAGGTTTTTCACCCCGTGCTGGCGCGCCAACGCCGCCGCACTGTCGAGCATCTTCCTCACGTCCAGGTCGTCATGCAGGTATATCGGCGGGCCGCGAAGGCCGCCGGTCAATACGTTGACGGTGCAAACGGTGAGCTGGGCACCGGTTTTGCTGGAAAGTTCCGCAGCGCACAGGATGGCGCTCTTGGCGTGGTCGGTGTCGTCAATCGCGCACAGGATCTTGCTTGTCATGATAGCTACTCCGAAGTCAATAAAGCAGTCCGAAGCATAGGTTCAGGTTGGGGGCCGCGCCTTGATCGGCGTCAATTTTTGCGGAACTTCAGCGACGCGGCTGATCAAGCGGCACGACCGAGACAATCCGAAAGGTCCGCAAGTCCTCGCCGTGCTCGCGGATTGAAATGTACTCGCCGGGAATCAACGCGTGATCGCCAAAGCGATAGCCCGTTTCGTCGTCGTCAATGTCGCCATGGATGTCATAGTGGAAAGCCCAGGACCCGCCGGGCTTGCGCACGAGATGGCCGATTTCATCGGGCTCATCTTCCCAGAAACGCTTGACGCGGCATTTTTCCCGGTTGGCTTGCCATGACTTGGCATCGATATGGCGCTTCTTGTCGAGGGGCGCCACGAATTCATAGCCATGCCGCGAACTGCCTTCGGGAAATTCGGCGTCGCGGGCCATTTCAATTCTCACCTTGCTGAGCGTCATCGCCGCCTGCCTGCTCAATGGGACATCAAGACAGGAACGGTCATATGCTCCAGCACATGGCTGGTGGCGCCTCCGAATACGAATTCGCGCATTCGGGAGTGCGCATAGGCGCCCATCACGACAAGGTCGGCGCCGAGATCATTGGCGCGCCGCAACAGCGCCTCGCCGGCATTGCGGCCATTGGTCATCATGGGCTCGGCGACAACATTCAAGCCGTGACGCGACAACGCGGCGGCCTCCTCCGCGCCCGGAACATCGCCCGCCTCGCTCTGTTGCTTGTAGGGATCAACCCAGATGACGCGGGTTTCCCTGACCAGGCTGAGGAGAGGCAGCGCGTCGAACATGGCTCTCGCGGACTCGCGCGTTCCGTTGATGCCAACCAGGGCCTTCTCCGCAAACCCCTCTCCGGTTGGGGCAAAGCGGCCCTTTTTGGGTATCATCAGCACCGGCCGTCCTGATTCCATGACAAGCCGCTCGGCCAAATCCGATTCAACATTGCCATCGGACTCGCCGGTGACCTGGCTGATCACAATCAGGTCCGCCTGACGCCCATGGGCAATGGCGCTTTCCGCTATGTTGGGATACGTGGAATCGACGGTCCGCCATTCCCCCTTCAGGCCATCGCGCTTGACCCTGGCGTCGAAACGCTTGTGAACCACGTCAAGTTTCGCCTTGAACAGATCGCGATAGCCCTCAAAGAGAATAGGCGTCGCCATCATTCCAACGTCCGCATAGACCTGCACGGCGGGCAGAACATAGAGGCCAATGAGATGGGCATCGCATTGAAGCGCCACTGAACTGGCGGCATCAAGCAATTGCTCGGTTCGGTCCGCGTCATTCAACAACGCCATCACTGTCTTATAAGACATGTCCATGCTCCTCGCGAATGCTAGTTGGTCTTGAAGCCCAGTATAGAGTATAGCGGGCAATAACCCACAAATGCGGTAATTATGGGCACTACGCCGATCCAGCCCAGATAGCTGTAGGGCGTTTCCGGCGCAAGCAGCGCCAATGCGATGAGGGCCGCTCCGCCAACAACGCGGGCGACGCGGTCAATGGTTCCTATGTTCGTGTTCATGGTTCTCTCCTGGGCGCCGGGCTAGAATGGCAGTTCATTCTTGATGTGTTCAAAGATGTAGTCATTGGTCTGGTGCGCGTAATCATGCACAATTTCCGCAAACAGCATTTTCTTGAGTTGCGGGCCAAGGTCCTTGCGCAATTGACCCATCGCGGGCGCGGGCGCCACCAGAACCAGATGCTCGAAATCACCGCGCTGCGCGGCGGAACTGAGATGTTGCGTCAACTTCTCCAGAAATTGCAGCTTGCGCTGCTTGTGCGGATCGATGCGCGGCTCGACGGCGTGGCGCGCGGAGCCAACCGATTCATGGACTCTCGGCTGCTGATCGGCCACGAGCTCATGGGTTGGCGCGTGGGCGTCGTGAAAGTCACTGTCCGGCAATTGCCGGACGCCATGAGCGCGCTCGGTGTAAAGCAGGACTCTTGCCTGCCCGCCATCAGCGACTACGATCCATGTGCGGTTCAATTTCATCTTCTGCCTCTGTCCGAAAAGTGAAAAAAGAGGAAGGGGCGCGGGGGACGTGCGGACCCTTCCTCAAATACAGCATAGTGGAGGGGAGGGACTATGCCGCAGCCTTGACTTCAATTTTTTGCATTTTTGTCTGGGCCTCCGCTGGCTTCTGAACCGTCAGCTTGAGAACGCCCTTCTCGAACTTGGCGTCAATTTTTGAGGCGTCGGCCTTGAAGGGCAGCATCATGCTGCGCTCAAAGGTGCCGTAAGACCTCTCAACCAAGTGATAGTCCTTGGTCTTTTCTTCCTTGTCGGATTTCTTCTCGGCCTTGATCGTCAGCATGTCGCCGGCCAGCGAAACGTCAATATCCTTTTCATTGACGCCCGGAAGGTCGGCTGTCACCTCAATCGCCTTTTCCGTTTCGGCGACATCAACCTGGACAGCAAGCCGGCCGCCCCCGTTGCCACTCCACCGTCCGATCACCGGAAGATCCGTGGTGAAATTGGTGAACAGTCTGTCAATCTCATTTTGCAGCATGCGAAATGGCTCACGCTCACTTCGATTGTCGCTCCAAAGGGCGGGTAACATAGATCTCACTCTCATTTTGCGTCTCCATTGCGTGTTAGACTGAAACTTGCTGCAACATTCTCGCGGGAACCGAAACTCCCGGCATTGATTTCGATCAACCCGCGGCGGAATTATGCAGGATTTCGGCGCACTCTTTCTCGCGCCCCCGGACCACGCGCTTGCCCTTGAGCTGGCCCATGGTTTCAGTCACGACCGTGCATTGGTTCTCAACCGCGTGATCGCTTGCGTAGAATATGATGACCCAGTCCGCCGTTTTCCCCAGCTCGTGGGCGCGCGCCGTATTCGAAAAAAGCGCGGTAAACTGCCAGTGATCGCGCGTGGTATGAAGGATTGGCAGCCACGCCACGCCGCCGGGGTTGAATCTCCTGGGAGAAATCAGCTTCAAGCCGCCGGCCGCGGCTTTTCCGCGATATTCGCGGTCGACGTCCAAAATTGTTCCAACGGATGGCGCCGCGGCAAAAGGACTGCGCTGCGCCATTGGCCGCCTTCGCCCCAATATGCTCGCAAGCGAACTCTGGATAATCTTGATGCGGCGCTTGCCAATGCCGGGCACGGTGTCAAGCCGCCCGTCATGCGCGGCGGCTTCCAGCGCTTCAAGCGTGTCAACGTGCAGGTGTTCATGAATGAGATGGGCGAATACCGGCCCGATGCCAGGGATGTCTTGAAACACCAATTCAGGCTCAAGCGTTCCGCGCAAGCGCTCAAGTTGCGGCCAACGGCCCGTGGCCGTCAGCTGCGCAATCGCGGACGCGATTGATTTTCCGATATGGGGCAGGGCATCAAGCGCCTCAGGCCCCCTAGCGGCGATGACGGCAATATCTTCGCGCAACTCTTCAACAGTCTTGGCGGCATTCAAATAAGCATTGACGCGGAAAGACGTGTCGCCTTGCGCAGCCAGCAATTTCGCGGCCTCGCGCAACGCTTCGGCGACCGAGGCATTGTGCTCCAACACTCTTGGGGCGTCGACGTTCATTTTGTTCACACCGCCATTTGCGATTGGGAATGCAATGGACTGGAGAACCCGAACGCGCCATGAGCCAGATCAATTTCTGCCGCATATTCAGGCAGCGGCCATGACAGGGCCCGCAATCCGCGGAATTTCGCTGATATCCTGCCCAGCTGCCAGCGCGAGCGCATAGGGGTTGAGCACCTTCATCACATGGCGGTCAAATTCCAGAATGCCTTGCTCGCTGAGTTTCCCCAAGGTCCGGCACACATGCTCATTGGACAGGCCAAGCGCGTCCGCGATCATGATTTGGGTGATGGGCAGGTTCAATCCACCCTCGCATGTCGCGGATTTGCCAGCCTGCGCGCGTGACATGAGCTCGGCGATGAGGGCGGCGACGCGCGCGCGCGCGCTGCGGCGACCAAGGCCGATCAAGTGTTCATGGGCGCGCATCTCGCTCTCCGACAGCCTGTCCGCTATGCTGACCGCAAGCAGCGGGCATTTGGAAAGAAGTTGCCGAAACTGCGGATAAGGCAGGACAGCGACCGTGCAGCTTGTCACTGTCTCAGCGCCATACCAGCTGGCGCGGCCGAAGCAGAAGCCGAGCAGGGCGCTGTTCACGAAGAAATCCAGAATCTGCCGTTCGCCGCCATGGGATGTCTGATAGCTGAAGGCCCAGCCCGAGAGCAGGATGTAAATTGATTCCGCATCCTCACCCTGATCGATGAGCGAATAGCCCTTGGCGATTGTCTTCACCGACCAGTTCGCATGTTCGATCTGGCTCCTCTCTTTGGCGTCAAGCTGCCTGAGCATTTCTGGTTCCATCAAATGCTGCAGGATTTGCGCTGTGGCGTGATTTTTGGTGGAGATGTTTGAGTTGCAGTCTACTGTGCGTAACATGGCTTTATCCCTCAATTTGTCCAACCCGTAGAAACTGAGGAACATCAAACTACCAACAAGTGTTAACGAATAGACGGGAATAATACCTGAGTAATTCTACTCAATCCGCGGCAGATCAAGCTAAGGAGCGAGAAGCCTGGCCACCGTGTAATAGAGAACCGGCGCGTCGATTGGCTTGTCAAAAAAAGCCGCGGCTCCGGCGCGCTCCGCCTTGGCGCGGATTTCCGGGTTGCCGAGGCCCGTCATGAACACCGCTGGCGCATCGCAGCCTCTGCTGCGCAGCGCCTCAAGCAGCGAAAAGCCATCGAGTTCAGGCAGATTTACGTCAAGTATCAAAAGGTTGGGATCGTTCATCTCGCCATCAAGGAGGTGCAGGCCTGAGCTGAAGGCGACAACGCTCATACCCTTCAAAGTGAGAAAAACATCAAGGGAGTCACGCACGGCGTCGTCATCGTCGATGAGATAGATTGTCGGGATTTCAGGGCGTTCATGCATGCGGATGTTAAATCTAGCTTCATTGATTTGCGGGCAGCGGATTGGCGACTTACAAACTAACGGCGCGCGATTAGCCACTCTTTCACAAATCGCCCGGCCCAGCCAGTCCGGTAAAACACCTACGTCCCCGCCAGCAGCGCCTATTTCGCCGCCACGCCTGATTCAAGCGAAATCCGCACCAATTCCGCCAGGCTGTCGGCCTGCATTTTGACCATGAGCCGGGCCCGGTGATTTTCAACCGTGCGGGCGCTGATCCCCAGTTCAAAGGCGATGATCTTGTTGGGATTGCCCGCGATGATGTGGCGCAGGACATCATGCTCGCGGGGCGTCAGGGCCGCAATCCTCTGGCGCGTTGAAGAAATCCCTTCTACCATCTTCAGGCGCGCGCGCCTGCTCTCCGCCGCCCTGCCGATGGCGGCGAGAAGCAGATCGGTCCTCAGGGGTTTCTCAATGAAATCGACGGCGCCCGACTTCAGGGCCTGCACAGCGCTGGGAACGTCTCCATGGCCGGTAATGACGATGAAGGGAAGGTCAATGGATTTTTCCAGCAAATATCTTTGCAGGTCCAGTCCTCCCATTTCCGGCATGCGCATATCGGCCACCACGCAGAGAGCGTCGGCGACAGCCAGGTTGCCCAGGAAATCCTGGCATGACCCATGCGCCCTGGCCGTGTAGCCCTTGGTTTCGAGCAATACGCAGAGAGAATCCCTGACACCCTCATCATCATCAATCACATGGACGATCTCCGGCACGTTGTCAGGCCTTTCTGCCAATAGGCAAAGTAAAGCTGAAAATGGCGCCGCCCCTGGGATTATGCTCCAGCCACAGGCGGCCACCATGTGCTTCGACAATGGAGCGGCAAATGGCAAGCCCCAAACCGGTGCCGCCTGGCTTGGTGGTCATGAATGGCGTGAACAGTTGGCTCGCCACTTTCTCCGGAACACCGGGGCCGGAGTCGATGACGCTGATTTCCAGTTGGTTGGCGGCGTTGATGCGCGAGCGCAAAGTGAGCTCTCGCCGCCGGTGACCAGCCATCGCATCAATGCTGTTGCGGACGAGATTCATGATGACCTGCTGGATCTGGATGCGGTCGACCATCATGGGAGGGAGATCCGGCGAGAGGTCAAATGTCGTAAGCATGCTTTTGCTCTTCGAGCCGATCGCGGCGATGCCATTTGCTTCTTCGATCAGCCGGTTGACATCTTCCAATGTCAGTTCGGGTGTTTTTTTCTGGGCGAATTCGCGGATGCGGCGGATCGTGTCGCCAGCGCGGCGGATTTGCGCTTGAACCTGATCGAGTGTTTTGACGCCTCGTTCGCGATCTTCCGCCCTGGGAGAGGCCAAAAGCTCCCGCGCCACGTCGAGATAGGTTCCCGCCGCAGATAAAGGCTGATTGGTTTCATGGGCGATCATCGAAGATATCTCGCCGAGGCTCGCGAGTCTTGACGCATGGATGAGCTCCGCCTGAAGCTCCTGCACGCGCTGTTCCACCTGCTGGTGTTCGGTAAGATCGCGAATAAATCCGGTGAACACACGCCGTTCGCCAATCCGGGCCTCGCCAACCGCCAATTCTATGGGAAAAGTTGTTCCGTTCTTCCGTTGCCCCGTCACAATGCGGCCAATGCCGATAATCCGCTTTTCGCCTGTCGCGAGGTAGCGCTCCAGAAATCCATCATGCCGGTCGGCGAAATAGGGCGGCATCAGCATCTTGATATTCTGCCCACGCACTTCATCGGCCGCATAGCCAAAAATACGCGCCGCCATGCGGTTGAAGGATTGCACCGCCCCTTTCTCATCAATCACAATGATGGCTTCTGGAGACGTGTCATAGATTGTCTGTAGGATTTTCTCCTCGGCATGGATCATGAATAGAGTCTCGTGTTGGCGGGAAAACGATAGATAGAGGCTTTCCGTTGTTCTTTCAATGGGATGGCCCACCGCACGCCTGCCATGATGAAACGTTTAATGGTTGATTCAGATCAAAGCGCGGATTTGTCGGCCTGCTAGTTTTGCCCCATTGTGCAACAGGAGATTATTGCGATGGACGTTTCAAAATTTACCAAGTCATGCCTTTTCGCCGCGACAGCACTTTTCATCGTGGCCGCCACCCCCGCCCATGCTGACAGCGACGATGGCTGGTTTTGGGGCAGGGGGCATATGGGCCAGTGGTTCAAGGGCGAATGGATGGGCCGGTCGATGATGGATGGCTGGGGCCCCGGCATGATGATGGGAGGGCGCTTCGGTGAACAGCGCCTCAACGCCTTGAAGGAGGAACTCGCGATCACCGAGGCCCAGAAGAAATTATGGGACGACTATGCAGAGGCGGTGAAGAGCGCCGCCGCATCCATGCGCGAAGCGCATCTGCAGATGATGGGCGCCGATGTTCCCGCAACCTTGCCCGAGCGCATCGCCCTGCACGAAGGCATGATGGCAACCCGGCAAAACACCATGAAGTCCACCAATGAGGCTACGCTGGCGCTCTATAACGCGCTTGACGCCACGCAGAAAAAGAAGGCGGACGAGCTGTTGCTGGGCATGGGCATGATGTAGCTCCGGCTACGCCGCGACAACTGAAAAGCGAAAACTGGCGCAAATCCAATTTGCGCCAGCAAACTCATTTGCTCCGGCAACTGCCTTCATAGGACCCCTCCTACGGGGCCACAAAGCCACTGCAATTGATCAATATCAAAGCGCTTCCCCACGTTTCAGCTAGGCAGTTGATGTGGAAGTTCGCCTGCCGCAGAGTGTCCAGCAACGCCGACAAAAAACGGAGTCCGGATCATGGCATACAAGACCATTCTTCTCTCCCTCAACGATGTGCCCCGCGCGGAGGCCATGATTGATGCCGCGGCCGCGATTGCAGCGGCCCATGGCGCCCATGTCATCGGGTGCTATGTCATTCCCGCGGTCACCATATACCCGGAAGTGGGATACGCCGCGCCGCCCGCCGTCTATGAGGCGCACCAGCAGTATTTCAAGACAAACATGGCTGCCGTCAAACAGCGCTTTGAGGCGAGGATGAAGCAGGATGGCTTGCTCCATGAATGGCGCGAAATGAATTCCGTCTATTCGGATATCGCGCCAAGCCTTGTCGAAACTGGCGCTTCCGCTGATCTTGTTCTGGTGAGCCAGATCGCTGAAAACTCAGAGGCTGAAATCGAAACAGGCCTGGTGGAGCGTGTGGTGATGGAAGGCGGCAGGCCGGTTTTGATCATTCCGCAGACGGGCACATATAAGACGCCCAAATCCATTGTCGTTGGTTACAATGACACCCGCGAGGCGGCGCGCGCCGCATTCGATGCTGTGCCGCTGCTCACGGCTGCGAACGACGTTCGCGTCGTGTGGGTTGATCCCTATAAACATCGCCAAAGCGCTGGCGAGCTGCCGGGCGCGGAAATGGCGACGGTTCTCGCCCGTCACGGGGTGAAAGCAATGGCGGAAGGGCTTGAATCCAATGGCCTGAACGCTGGCGAAGCACTGCTGCGGCTTGCCAATGACCGCGGCGCCGATTTGCTGGTTATGGGCGCCTACGCCCACTCGCGACTGCGCCAGTATATTTTCGGCGGATCAACCCAGCATGTCATGGAACACGCCAGGATTCCGGTGCTGATGTCCCACTGATGACCGCCAACCTCTCAGCGTCTGGTCCCATTCAAGGGGTCAGCGAAGAACTAGCGCAAAGCAGGCTGAAATTGGAGGGGTACAATGAGTTGCCCCAACCCGACAGGCGGACGCCGCTGCGCATTGCCATCGAGGTTGTCCGCGAACCCATGCTGATGCTCTTGCTTGCAAGTGGCATTGTCTACACGGTTCTTGGCGATACCACGGACGCGCTCATTCTGGTTGCGCTGGCGACGATGTCGGTTGTCATCACCGTGGTGCAGGAATCCCGCACGGAGCGGGTGCTTGAGGCCCTGCGCGACCTCACCAGCCCTCGCGCCATGGTCATTCGCGGCGGGGAACGCAGGCGGATAGCGGGACGCGAAGTGGTGCGCGGCGACATCATCGTGCTGGGCGAAGGCGACCGAGTGCCAGCCGACGCCGTGCTTTTTCAAACCCATGACTTGCAGGCCGATGAGTTTTTGCTCACCGGTGAATCCGTGCCCGTGCGCAAGGTGGCCAACTACAGGTTTGATGCCTCGCGGTTGCAGAGGCCGGGCGGCGATGACCTGCCATTTGTGTATTCCGGTTCCTTGATCGTCCGGGGCACGGGAATTGGCGAGGTGACCGCCATCGGCGCCGCAAGCGAAATCGGCAAGATCGGGCACTCGCTGAGCAGCCTGGAGATTGCGCCGCCACGATTGCAGAGGCAGACCCGAAAGCTGGTGCGGGCCTTTGCCATCTTTGGGGGCGTTGTATGCGTTTTCGCGGTCTTGCTCTATGGCCTCACGCGCGGCGACTGGCTCGAAGGCGTGCTGGCTGGCATTGCGCTCGGCATGTCGCTGCTGCCCGAGGAATTTCCCGTTGTGCTGACCGTGTTCATGGCGATGGGCGCATGGCGCATTTCACGCGAACGGGTTCTGACGAGGCGCGCCGCGGCCATTGAAACGCTGGGCGCTGCGACCGTGCTGTGCACCGACAAGACCGGCACCTTGACCGAAAACCGCATGTCGATCGCCGAACTGCGGCTCAAGAACGGAAAGATTTTCCATCCCGACAAGGCCGCGGGCAGAAAAATCCCCAAGGATTTCCAGCAGCTCGCTGAATTCGGCGTGCTTGCCAGCGCCCCGGCTCCGGTTGATCCGATGGACAGGGCGTTTCATGATCTGGGCCTCAAAGGCCAGCGGCTTAAGCTGGTGCATGCCTATGGGCTTCGACCGGGCCTTCTTGCCATGTCGCAGGTATGGCAAAAGGAAGAGGGTGCCAATCCTCTCATTGTGGCCGCCAAGGGGGCTCCCGAAGCCATCGCTGATCTTTGCCGTCTCAGCGCAGCGCACCGCAAAGCGCTGGCATCTACTCTGGACGCCATGGCGGCAGAGGGCCTGCGGGTTCTGGGTGTGGCGCGCGCAACGTTCACAGGCCGCAAGTGGCCAGCCTCCCAGCGCGATTTCAAATTCAAGTTTGTCGGCCTCGTCGGCCTCGCTGATCCCATCAGGTCAAGTGTTCCCGCTGCCGTGAAGGAATGCCAAACCGCTGGCATCAAAGTGATCATGATCACCGGTGATTACCCGGCAACGGCCAGGGCAATTGCGCGGCAGGCGGGGCTTGATGCGGAAGATGTCATCACGGGCGATGATCTCAAGGCCATGAATGAAGCCGAGTTGGGCCGAAGGGTGCGGTCGGCGACGGTGTTTGCGCGCATCATGCCAGAACAGAAGCTCCGCATTGTCATTGCGTTCAAATCCGCTGGGGAAGTCGTGGCGATGACAGGCGATGGCGTGAACGACGCGCCTTCGCTGAAGGCGGCCCATATCGGCGTTGCCATGGGAGGTCGGGGAACCGATGTCGCCCGCGAAGCATCTTCAATCGTGTTGCTGGATGATGACTTCGGCTCGATCGTCAAAACCATCAAGCTTGGTCGGCGGATTTATGACAATCTGCGCAAGGCCATGGGCTTTGTCATCGCGGTTCACGTGCCGATTGCCGGGCTGGCGCTATTGCCGCTTCTCTTTGGCCTGCCCATCCTGTTTGGGCCCATGCACATCGCGTTTCTGGAGATGGTCATTGATCCTGTGTGCTCGCTTGTTTTTGAGAATGAAACCGAAGAAGACGACGTGATGCGGAGGCCGCCGCGCGGACCCGAAGAGCCCTTATTCTCGCGTCCGCTCATTGGGTGGAGTCTCCTGCAGGGCTCTCTGTCATTGGTTTTGGTCGCGGCCATCTTTCTCGTGGCAACCCAGAGGGGCATGCCCGAGAACGAGGTGCGGGCGCTGGCTTTCTTTTCACTGGTGATGACAATTGTTGGGTTGATTGTCGTCAACCGCTCATTCAGCGCCTCGATAGCCACTGCCATACTGCGGCCGAATTTGACGCTTGTCCTTGTGCTCGCGGCCGTTTCGGCAATTCTTGGCCTGACGCTTCTGTGGCCTTTCGCGAGCGGCCTGTTCCGGTTTGGCCCCCTGCATTTCGATGATCTGTCCTTGACGCTCGGCGCCGGCATCTTCCTTCTGGTCACTCTTGAAGTAATAAAACCAGTCTGGCGCAGACGCCTGCAGGCGTGATTGCCCGCAAGGAAAAGGAGCGGCCGACAAGGCCGCTCCCAATGACACCCACAGAATGAGTGGGCGGGCAGTAAATTAGTAGCGGTGACCACGTCCTGAACCGCGATGCGATCCACGATGCGAACCACGATGCGATCCGCGATGTGAACCACGATGCGAACCACGATGCGATCCGCGATGTGAGCCACGATGCGAACCACGGCGCTCGCCAGCAGCGGCTTCACTGATGGTCAGAACCTGAGGCGCTACATAGGCGGCCAGCCCGAGAGCGGTCAATTTCCCGAAGGTTTGACGTCTTGTCATAACAACACTTGAATCGAACTTCATGATTTTTCACTCCACAAAAAATAGTGGCGCCGCCGTCCGACCACGAATGAACATCGCCCTGCGCGCCAGCATGCCATGAATTTTCTCAGCACTCGCCTCTGGCGCCCAAAGCTCCCGGCGACTTTATTTCATGCTGGCGCCGCAACATTGATTCAAATCAAGGGCACCGGGCAAATTTCTGAACATCGTCGAATTGTCGCAGAGGTTCCCCGTCTCGGGGACGCCGAAATTCCCGAGGCGGGGCGCAAGCCGGTTCAGGATGGAAATGAGGAGCCTCCTATGTCCATTTCCTGGGCCGGCACGCAATTCATCAGACCAGAGGCATGGGGCTGCCAACCATGAACGCGCTCGGCCACTTGATCTTCGAAGACTTCAACCGAAGCATGAATCTGATCAACGCTCCGGAACTGGCGGACGGTATCCGGGAAATACTGAGCGGTTGGAACGTCAAGGCCGGCGATGGGCTCCTGGATTCCGCCGATATGACATTTGAAAAGACGGGTCGATTGTATGATTGGAGCGTCGCCAGCGAAGGATTGAAGGCAGACAGGCTATTTGGCAAGCCTCGGACGGTTTGCGACGCGGTGTGCGACTTCCACTATGAAGCCTATCGCTGGTACCGCGAAACTTTCGCGCGCCACTTGTGCGTTCATGCGGCAGCCGTCGAAATTGGCGGCACCTTGATGTTATTTCCAAATACGTTTGCCGCAGGCAAGAGCACTTTGGCTGTCGCGCTCGCGGCGGAAGGGATGAAGATATTCGGGGACGACGTCGTGGCAATCGACACTGACTCACTGGAGCTGCTTTCACTGGGCATCATGCCGCGTCTTCGCCTCCCGCTCCCGCGTCAATCACTCGGCTTGGACTTGCTTAAGTTCCTCAAGAATCACGCCGGAATCAGCGGATCTGAACAGTTTTACACCAAACTCAACCGCCGTTCCCAAGCGGCTCTTGGCGAGCGAAGGCCGATAGGGGGCTTTGTCATTCTAGACCGCCTCCCACGGAACTCCGCGACCACAATCACCGAAGTTGGGCAGGCCGATATCCTGAAAGCGATGATAGAACAAAACTTCAACACAAAATTGGACGTCAACAGGATTTTTCAATGCCTCAGGGGCGTGGTTTCCAAGTCCAAGGCCTACAGGCTTGCCTATAGTGACTTGCGGGAGGCCGTTTCGGGCATACGGAAGGTGTCCATCCAATGAGCAGGCAGACGGAACTAGCCAGCACACCCTACATCCGAAACTCTTCAATTGGAACCGAACGAGTTGAGGATCATCTATTCCTGATTGACCAGGCGCGAAACCGCATTCATGCGCTGAATGGCACGGCTGCCGATATTTGGGAGATCCTGCAGGATGCGACAACTCTAAACGAGCTCGTTCAATTGTATGTGAAGGCATATCCAGCCCAGCCGCCGAAGCGGCTCAAACAAGACCTTCTCCTTGTGATTGAGAAGTTGGCCAGCTTCGGACTCATAGGTCATCCCGGCTAGTGGGACATCAGGATCGGCAGAGCGCTGTCCCGCAACATTTCCCGGGTCACGCCCCCAAGAACGAATTCACGCCAGCGCGATCTTCCATAGGCCCCTTGCACAATCACGCCAGCGCCGATCTTGGCCGCATGGTCCCTGATCAGCGAAGCAGCGCTGGTGCCATCATACTTGATGGCGGCGACGTTGATATCCTTGCCCAAGTATGAAAGCATAGGCGCAAGCGAACTCGCAGGCGCTGTGTCGCCCAAATTCTTTTCGCCTGTTATTGTCACGATCTCTATTCTTTTGGCCAGCCGAAGAAGCGGAAGCGAATCCCAAACGGCGCGGGCGGCTCCCGCGCTGCCATCCCAAGCTAGGAGTATCTGATCCAGCGAAATGGCTCCATCATATCCGTTTGGCAAAATCAGGACTGGTCTGCCGCTGTTGAAAATGAGGGGTTCAACAAGTTCGCCGCCAAGCAGCTCGCCCGGTTTGCCAGCTTCGGCAAGCACCAGACTGTGCAGCCTGGCTCGCATCGAAAACCGAACCTTGAGTTGGCCCAGATCGCCCTTCAGAATTTCCGTGTGCGGCGTCAAGCCTGAACCTTTGGCAATTTCTGAGATCCTGTCATTGGCCAAGGCGGCGGAACTCGCCGCCCGTTTGTTTTCAGCCGCAATAAGGCCTTCAACCGTTGAAGAGCTCAGCAGGCTGGATACCGACAACTGCCTGGCGCCAATGGCCACCGAAAGCTGCGCATCGAGCCTGTTGGCGAGGTCGATCGCCGTTTTCATCGCCGTGAACGGCTGCGCCGCCGCGACATCGGGCGCGATAAAGCCATAAAACATGGGAAATAGCATGGGGAACCATCCTGACAATTATGAGTTGTAGATAGCGGAACTGGTCGCGCTTGCGATTGACCGAGATCAATTTCAACCATCACGGGACATCTTAGGTTGTGGTTGATCGCAAAAGGAGAATCAAATGACACGCAAGCCAAGACTCGAAAGCATCAACCCGACGCGCCGGGGATTCCTGAAGACCACGGCTGCCGCCACATTTGCTGGCGCGGGGATGACAGGACTCTCGGCAGGCGGCAAGGGTGGCATTCATGCCGTGGCCGCCACAACGGACATTTCCAGCCTGCCCCGCGTAAAACAGGCGATGATCGCCCCGCCATTCCTGCCAGAGCATGAACAAGTTGCAGTGGGCGGACCAAAGATCGTCGAGGTGACGCTCACGATCGAAGAAAAGAAAATGGAGCTGGATGGTGAAGGAACCGAGGTCTGGGCCCTCACTTACGGTGGATCAGTGCCTGGCCCGATGATTGTCGTGCATGAGGGCGACTATGTTGAAGTCACGCTGAAGAACCTCGCCAGCAATCTCATGGAACACAATGTTGATTTTCACGCCGCGACTGGCGCATTGGGTGGCGGCGCCCTGACCAAGGTGTTGCCAGGCGAACAGGTTGTGCTGCGCTGGAAAGCGGTGAAGCAGGGTGTATTTGTCTACCACTGCGCGCCGGGTGACATCATGATTCCCTATCACGTGGTCCACGGCATGAATGGCGCTGTCATGGTGCTTCCGCGTGACGGCTTGAATGATGGAAAAGGCAATCCCATCCGCTATGACCTTGCGTATTACATTGGCGAGCAGGACTATTACATTCCGCGCGATGAACAGGGAGCCTTCAAGAAATATGAGGCGGCCGGCGAGAATTTGGCGGACAGCTTGGAGGTTATGCGGACACTGACGCCAACCCATGTGGTTTTCAACGGCAAGGCTGGCGCGCTCACCGCTGACGGGGCGCTGAAGGCCAAGGTCGGTCAAACTGTTCTCTTTATCCATGCCCAGGCCAACCGTGACACACGCCCCCATCTCATCGGTGGTCATGGCGACTATGTGTGGGATACGGGTTCCTTCGCTGACACGCCAGCGACGGGCTTGGAAACCTGGTTTATCCGCGGTGGGTCCGCCGGAGCGATGGTTTACAAGTTCCGCCAGCCGGGTGTTTACGCCTATGTCAATCATAACCTCATCGAGGCGGTCATGCTGGGAGCCACGGCGCATGTCATCGTTGACGGTGAATGGGATGATGACCTGATGATGCAGGTGCAAAAGCCTGCGGCTCTCACCAACTGAGCCAGCCCCATGAAACTGGGCACAGCCGCCAGCGCCACATTGCTTGCGCTGGCGGCGGCACTTTCCGGATTGGCATGGCAACACAGCTCGCCCCCCACCATGAACCTGGATCTCGTCGCGGTTCCCGTGGAGGGCGGGGTGCTACTGGTGTCGCGCCACGAAGTGTCCATCGCCGAATGGCAGCTTTGCTTTGATGCCGGAGGCTGCAGCTTCAAGCCACGGCCTGGCCCTGGCGCAATCGGCGAAAATTTTCCTGTGACTGGGGTGAATTGGTTTGATGTGAACGAGTACGCGGCGTGGGCACGCCAACGCAGCGGATTGCCGCTTCGGCTTCCCACGCTGGCGGAGTGGAACGCCATGGCCCACAAGCCGGCGTCCGACCAACAACGGCCAAAACTATTCACCGACCCGCGCCTGGCCTGGGCGGCGGGCTACGAGACCAGCGCCGCTCAGCCTCCGAGGCTCAAAATCAGCGGCAGCTTCAAGCCAACCCCGGAAGGCGTTGCGGATGTTGGTGGCAATGTCTGGGAATGGACCGCGACTTGCGTAAGCACAGGCTTCGCCAACTATGACCCAGCGCGTTGCCCCGCCTACGTGGCGGCAGGCGAGCATGAAGCCGTCATCCCAGTCTTCGTGCGCGATCCAGTTACTGGAGGTTGCGCTCTTGGAACGCCACCCGCGCATCTGGGATTTCAGGCTGGTGGCAGACGAATGAAATTGATCCAGATCAATTTCCAGGCCCGCGCATTTGCCCAGAATGGCGCATCAGTCAGATTCGGGGGGGACACATGAGCGGATATGGCGTTGCGGCAAAGCTCGCAGCTTTCGGAAGCATAGCGCTTCTGGCTCTGGTTCTGGCGGCGAAGGGGCGAGACGCCGGCTATGTCTTTCACGCCTATTTGATGGCGGCGACCGCTATCGCGTTTGCTGTCTATTACGCCCGCGATTTTTCATTCGCGCCAGCGGCTCCAAAGCCAGCAATTAAAGATCGCTATCTGGACAGCGTCGTAAAGGCAGGCATGATCGCCACGGTGTTCTGGGGTGTCGCTGGCTTCCTGGTCGGCGTTGTGATCGCAGCGCAACTCGCTTGGCCCGCGCTCAACCTGGATCTGCCATGGACAACATTTGGCCGGCTGCGGCCACTGCATACATCGGCAGTCGTGTTCGCCTTCGGCGGAAACGCGCTCATTGCGACAAGTTTCTATGTTGTTCAGCGCACCTGCCGGGCGCGCCTCGCCTTTGGCAATCTCGCCTGGTTTGTGTTCTGGGGCTATCAGATTTTCATTGTCTTCGCCGCCACGGGCTATCTCCTTGGAATAACCGAATCCCGCGAATACGCCGAGCCGGAATGGTATGTCGATATCTGGCTGACGCTTGTCTGGGTGGCCTATTTCCTGGTCTTTTTCGGCACGCTGCTCAAGCGCAAGGAACCCCACATCTATGTGGCCAACTGGTTCTATCTCGCCTTCATTGTCACCATCGCGATGCTGCACATCATCAACAACCTCGCGGTTCCGGTTTCGGTCTTCGGCTCGAAGAGCTACTCGCTATTTTCCGGGGTTCAGGACGCCTTGATCCAATGGTGGTATGGCCACAACGCCGTCGGTTTCTTCCTCACCGCTGGTTTCCTCGGCATGATGTATTACTTTGTGCCCAAGCGGGCAAATCGCCCGGTCTATTCCTACCGCTTGTCCATCGTCCATTTCTGGTCGATCATTTTCCTCTACATCTGGGCTGGCCCGCATCATTTGCACTACACCGCGCTGCCCGATTGGGCGCAGACACTTGGCATGGTTTTCTCGGTCATGCTGTGGATGCCTTCCTGGGGCGGAATGATCAACGGCCTGATGACGCTGTCGGGCGCCTGGGACAAGTTGCGGACCGACCCGGTTCTCCGCATGATGGTCATGTCGGTTGCATTCTACGGAATGGCGACGTTCGAAGGCCCGATGATGTCCATCAAATCGGTCAACTCGCTCAGTCACTACACGGACTGGACCATAGGTCATGTGCATTCGAGCGCCCTTGGATGGGTGGGCTTGATCAGCATGGCGGCGGTTTACGATCTGGCGCCAAAGCTCTGGAGCAGATCTGGGCTCTACAGCGACCGTCTGGTGAGCTGGCACTTTTGGCTCGCGACCTTGGGCATCGTTCTCTATGCCTCGTCCATGTGGGTGTCCGGCATTATGCAAGGCTTGATGTGGCGCGAGTATGATGATCAGGGCTTCCTCGTCTACTCTTTCGCGGACTCGGTCGCCGCCATGCATCCCTATTACGTGATCCGCATGCTCGGGGGCCTTCTCTTCCTCACCGGAGCCCTGGTCATGGTCTACAACCTTGTTCGAACTGTTCGGGGCGGCGAGCGAGCGCAAGCGCTTCCCGGCGCGCCAGCATGGGCGTCATGACCATGGGAATTCTCAAGATGTTCAATCACGCAAACGTGGAGCGCAACGCGACAGTCCTGCTGGTGCTTGGCTTCATCACCGTCGCCATCGGCGGCATTATTGAAATAGCGCCGCTTTTCTACCTCCAGAATACGATCGAGAAAGTGGAGGGCATGCGGCCTTACACGCCGCTGGAGCTGGCGGGCCGCAATATTTACATCCGCGAGGGTTGCTACACCTGCCACAGCCAGATGATCCGCCCGTTCCGTGACGAGACCGAGCGCTATGGCCACTACAGCCTTGCGGCTGAGTTGATGTTTGACCATCCATTCCAGTGGGGCTCGAAGCGAACGGGGCCTGACCTGGCGCGCGTCGGCAACAGATACTCCGATGACTGGCACCGCGAGCATCTTGTTGATCCCCGCTCGGTTGTGCCTGAATCCGTGATGCCGGGCTATCCATTTCTGATGCGGGCCGAAGTCAACGCAACGCAGATCGCGGATCACCTGCGCTCAAACCAGATGGTGGGTGTCCCGTACACCGATGAAATGGTCGAAAAGGCGCAAGCCGATATGGCGGCCCAGGCCAGCGCCACGGGCGAAGGGGCCGAGGAACTCAGCGCCCGTTATCCAAAAGCGCAGGTTCGGGATTTTGACGGACAGCCGGGCCGGGTGACTGAAATGGATGCGCTCGTCGCCTATCTCCAGATGCTGGGAACGCTCGTCGACTTCTCCACCTTCAAGGCAGAAACCGAGTCACGGTGAACAAATGAGCACTTATGAAACATTGCGCCATTTCGCGGATAGCTGGGGCCTTCTCGGCCTGACGCTTGTCTTCGTGTTTGTCGTTGCCTTTGTTTTCCGGCCCGGTTCACGCGCGCGTTACGGCAAAGCGGCGCAAATTCCCCTCAGCGACGAAAGTGAGGCTTGATCATCATGGCACCGCGCGAACAGGATGATGTGACCGGAACCGAAACGACAGGCCACGAGTGGGACGGCATCAAGGAGCTTGACACACCCATGCCGCGCTGGTGGCTGTGGACCTACTATGCAACGGTGATTTGGGCCTTGGGCTATGTCATTGCGTATCCGGCATGGCCTCTGATAACGGGCGCAACCCCGGGGCTGCTGGGTTACACAAGCCGGGGAGAACTTCTCAAGGACGCCGAGATGGCGCGCGCTGGCCAGGCCGGACAGATGGCGAAAATCCAGTCCCTGTCGCTTGATGAGATACGAAATGACGCGGGTCTCCTGCAATATGCGGTGGCGGGCGGGCGGGCGGCCTTTCTGGTGAACTGCGCCCAATGCCACGGTTCTGGCGCGGCCGGCGGCAAAGGATATACCAATCTCAATGATGATGACTGGCTGTGGGGCGGAACGCTGGATCAAATTCACACAACGCTTCAGCACGGCGTCAGATTTATGGCTAACCCAGATACGCGGCAGTCGCAAATGCCAGCCTTTGCGACCGATGGAATTTTGCAGCCCGGCCAAATCAATGACGTCACCGAGAATGTCTTGAAGATGTCGGGCCAGGCATTCGATGCCGCTGCCGCCGGCCGTGGCGCGGTGATCTATGCTGAGAACTGCGAATCCTGTCATGGCAAGTCTGGCGAGGGCAACCGCGACTTCGGCGGCCCAAGTCTTGCTGACGCGATTGCGCTTTACGGCTCGGACAAAGCCAGCATTGCCGCGCAGATCAAGCAGCCCCGCCATGGCGTTATGCCGGCATGGAATGCGCGCCTCGATGACATGACGCTGAAGCAGCTCGCAATTTATATTCATTCCCTTGGCGGCGGAGAAACAACAGCGCCCTGATATGGTTCAGATCATCAATACAGTGGAAACAATCGACGTCGTTCCCCACAACAGCGCGGCGCAGCGCTCGCTATATGCTGCGCGGGTCAAAATTCATCCGAAGCGCGGGGTTGGAACTTTCCGGAACCTCAAATGGCTGGTGATGATCGTGACACTGGGCGTCTATTACATCACGCCCTGGTTGCGCTGGGACCGTGGCGGCTATGCGCCTGACCAGGCCGTGCTGATTGATCTCGCCAACCGGCGCTTCTATTTCTTCTTCATCGAAATCTGGCCCCAGGAGTTCTATTACATCGCCGGCCTGCTCATCATGGCGGGCATTGGACTGTTTCTGGTGACCTCGACAATTGGTCGCGCCTGGTGCGGCTACACGTGCCCCCAGACCGTGTGGACCGATCTCTTCCTCGTCGTTGAGCGCTGGGTCGAGGGTGATCGCAATGCCCGCATCAAACTCGACGCGGCGCGCTGGAGCCTGGGCAAGCTATGGAAACGTGCGGCCAAGAATGCGGCATGGCTGGTCATTGCCGTTGCCACTGGCGGAGCCTGGATATTCTATTTCGCCGATGCTCCCACTCTCGCGCGGCAGTTCATCACATTTCAGGCGCCCGCGATTGCCTACGTCACCGTCGCAATCCTGACTGGCACAACTTTCATCTTCGCCGGTTATCTGCGTGAACAGGTCTGCACCTACATGTGCCCATGGCCACGCATCCAGGCCGCGATGCTGGATGAAGACTCGCTGGTTGTCACATACAACGACTGGCGCGGAGAGCCGCGTTCACGCCACCGCAAGAAAACCGGCTTGTCTGGCGAAAAAGCGGGCGACTGCGTGGATTGCAACGCGTGTGTGGCTGTATGCCCTGCCGGCATTGACATCCGCGATGGCCAGCAGCTTGAGTGCATCACGTGCGCCCTCTGCATCGACGCCTGCGACAGCGTCATGGAAAAAATCGGAAAGCCCAAGGGGCTGATTTCCTATTCAACCCTGAAAACCTACAATGCGCAAAAAGCGGGCATTCCGGCGGCGATTGGATGGCGCTCGTTCCTGCGACCGAGGACATTTGTCTACACGTCAATCTGGGTGGCGGTTGGGCTGGTCATGCTGTTCACCCTCCTGCAGCGGGACCGCCTTGAGCTGAGTGTTCAAAATGACCGGAACCCGCAATTTGTTACTCTCTCGGACGGCAGCATCCGGAATGGATTTACCATCAAGATCCTGAACATGGAGCAACGCCCCCGCAGTTTCTCGCTGACGTTGAGCGGGCTGCCGAATGCCGCGTTGGCGATGGTGGGCGTTGATGAAACCCCGGCAAGCGGCCTGGAAATCAGCGTTGACGCTGACGAACTGCGCGCCGTCAAGGTCTATGTCACGCTGGATCAGAATTCGGTTTCCGGCGAACTCATGCCATTTGCCTTTAACGTGCTTGAAAAGGCGGCCAATGGCGCACCCGAGGCCCGCAGCGCTTCAGCAATATTTCATGCTCCCAAAAAGGAATCGCCGCCATGACGCGAAATTTCACCGGGTGGCATATGGCTTTCACCATGATCTCATTTTTTGGCGTCATCATCGGAGTCAATATTGTCCTGGCGATATTCGCCAGCAAATCATGGACGGGGCTGGTGGTGAAGAACAGTTACATCGCCAGCCAGAATTTCAATCGGGACGCAGGAATAGCGAGGCAGCAGCACGCCAAGGGATGGCGGCTCACCTCAATCGTGGACCATGGAAAGGTTGTGGTCACAATTCTTGATCAGGCAGATCGGCCTATCTCCGGTCTCACTGTGGCAGCGGTCCTGCAAAGGCCCACAACTGAAGCCGAGGACGAGGCGCATGAGTTCCAGGAAATTGGAGCCGGAAAATATCGGTCCCGCACGGCCGTCAGACCCGGCGCATGGCTTGTGGACATAACTGTCAGGCAAGCAAATCACGGAGCAATGCGGTTTGTGCAGCGTGTTTTCGCGAAAGAAGCCCCATCGTGACAATTTGCTGCCCAATTGGCCCCGCCCTTGATTTCGCGGTGTATGCGGGAGACCTTGCGCCTTGGATCACCAGCCATTCCAACGGCGCCCAGGAACTTGATCTCATCGTTCCTGGAATCTCGGCACCTGCGGACATTTTGCTCATTGAGCGCGAGCTCGGGACATTGGCTGGTGTCCGGTCGGCGCGGGTGAACTACTCCGGAAAACGGGTCGCCACAACCTGGAACAGGACCGATTTCAAGCCAGCCGCTATCATGGAGAAACTGAATGACCTTGGTTTTGCATCGCGCCCCTTTGACCCCAGCCACTCAGGCCTCAAAACCGATGATGAGCAAAGCCGGTCTTTGCTCCGGGCTGTCGCCGTGTCAGGTTTCGCCGCCGGCAACATCATGCTGCTCTCGGTTTCTGTCTGGTCAGGAGCGGATGGAAGCCTGCGCGACTTTTTCCATTGGATATCGGCTGGAATCGCGCTGCCCACTGTTGCGTATGCGGGCAGGCCGTTCTTCCGCAGCGCCGTTCGCGCATTGTCGTCGGGCCAGTTTAATATGGATGTTCCGATATCGCTCGCCGTCTGCCTCGCGGCACTGATGAGTCTCTACGAGACTTTCAATCATGGCGAGGTCGCGTATTTCGACGCCTCCGTGACACTGCTTTTTTTCCTCCTTACCGGCCGCTATCTTGACCAATTGATGCGCGCAAAGGCGCGCTCGGCGGTTTCTCAACTCCTTTCCCTCGCGGCGTCAAGCGCCATCATCGACACTGGGGATGGGCAAACACAAATTGTCGCCGCAACCGCCCTCAGGCCAAAAATGAAAATGCTGGTGGCGGCGGGCGAACGGCTGGCGGCGGATGGCGTCGTGGAAGCGGGAAGCAGCGACGTTGACCGCTCGCTGCTGACAGGCGAAACCACTCCTGAACTGGTGAGCACGGGCTCAAGCCTGCATGCCGGCATGCTCAATCTCACCGGCCCGCTTGTCGTCAGCGTAACGGCTGCCGGAGCCGACACATTCTTGTCCGAGATCATCCGGCTGATGTCCATGGCGGAGCAAAGCCGTTCAAGATACGTGCAGATCGCTGACAGGCTCGCCCGCATTTACTCGCCGGCGGTCCACTTGCTTGCCGCCCTCACGCTGATCGGCTGGCTCATCTGGACTAGACGGCGATTGGCATGGCTCGCTGATGACGGCCATCGCGGTGCTCATCATCACATGTCCCTGTGCCCTGGGGCTGGCTGTGCCTGCCGTGCAAACAGTCGCCAGCGGGGTATTGTTCCGCAACAAAGTCATGATCAAGGATGGCGCAGCGCTTGAGAAACTCGCTGGGATCGACACGGTCATTTTTGACAAGACGGGCACTCTGACTTTGGGCCGTCCAAAATTGGCAGACGGCCAATTCATTGCCTCGGCAAATCTTGCTCTCGCCGCTGGTTTGGCAAAACATAGCCACCATCCGCTTTCGCGCGCTGTTTGCAAGGCGGCGACTATCGCGGGGCGTTGCGCCTTTGGCCATTGAGGACGTGCAGGAGCTGCCCGGATGCGGCCTCAACGGGCAATTTTGTGGCGAGCCAGTGCGGCTGGGTTCACGCAAATGGTGCGGCCTGCCGGACAGTGCGAGCAACGAACTGCCAGAGTTTGTGTTGGTTCATGGGAAAAATGATCCGGTGGTGTTTGCATTTGAGGATGAGTTGCGGCCGGACGCCGGGACAGTGATCGAAAAACTCCAGCGCGACGGATTGCGTCTGGAAATCCTTTCGGGCGATCGCCAGTATCCTGTCAGACGGCTTGCATCGGCGCTCGGCATTGAAACCTGGCAGGCAGGCGTTACACCACAGGGCAAGCTTGCCCATATTCAGTCGCTCAAGGAAGCCGGCCGCAAAGTCCTGGTCGTCGGAGATGGATTGAACGATGCGCCCGCCCTCGCTGCCGGGCATACGTCGATTGCGCCGTCATCGGCAAGCGATGTCGGCCGCACGGCGGCGGACACGGTATTCACCGGGGACAGCTTGCAGCCAATTGCCACCGCATTGGATGTCGCCCGCGCAACCCACCGCCTGACTGTGCAGAACTTCGCGCTTGCTGTCGCCTACAACGTCTTGGCGGTGCCAATTGCCATGCTGGGATTTGCATCTCCACTCGTTGCGGCAATTGCGATGTCCACTTCGTCAATCATCGTTGTGGCGAACTCCCTGCGGCTTGGCCTGTATGTCCCGCAAGGATTGCCACGGCCTAAGTTCGCATCAAGCCAAGGCGCCCAAACAGCCGCCCAATTCGAAAGGAATCCCGGCATGACGGTGCTCCTGTTTCTCATCCCGGCAGCACTGGCGCTCGGCGTTCTTGGTCTCATGGCATTCCTCTGGAGCTTGCGCAGCGGCCAATTCGACGATCTCGACGGCGCAGCCAACAGAATACTGCTTGATGAAGATCGACCCGAGTGAAGCTTTTGCCTGAATGGCGACCGGGCCCAACCCCTTGCTGCCAATTGCCCGGCCAGGGGTTTGCTCAAGACCATTTTACCGGCGTGGCAAGCTACTCCGACAAAAAGTCCCCGCACCTCGGCGCGGGCAGGGTGCCCCACGGCATGATGGGGACTGTGGAGGTGGAGTTTTGTGGCGAACCCTCGATCAGCTTGTCGGTGTAGCTCAGATACACCAGCACATTGCGCTTGGCGTCGCAGCCGCGCACGATCTGCATTTTCTTGAAGAACAGCGAGCGGCGCTGGCGGTAGACTTCTTCGCCCTGCTCGAATTTGGCCTTGAACTTGACCGGGCCGATCTGGCGGCAGGCCAAGGATGTTTCGGAGCGCTCCTCGGCAAAGCCCGCCCAGCCCGACCACCCGCCAATTTCCGGCACCGTGAAATGGCAGGCAACGCCTTCTATGCCGGGATCATCCAGCGCGTAAGTCGCAAGCTTCGCATCGGGGGAGAAGAATCGCCAAACCGTGCTCTTTTTGAAAACCAATTCCGGATCGTCTGCCTCCTGTGCGAGGGCCGGAACGGATACCGCCAGCAAAACTGAAATAAATATGAAAAACCGCGAAAATAACTTCATTCCAATCTCCTTCAAGAATCCTAGATAGGAATTATATCCACTGTTTCAAGAGATTTTTTTCAACCGCGCAAACCCTTGTTTCAAATCATCAATCAGGTCATCGGTGTTTTCGAGGCCGATATGGAAGCGCAGGCAGGGGCCTTGCGCGGTCCAAGTTGTCGCCGTGCGATGGGGTCTGAAGGGGACGACTAAGCTCTCGAATCCGCCCCAGCTATAGCCCATGCCAAAAAGCGCAAGGTCATCAAGCATCGCCGCTACGGACTGCTTCGATGTTGGCTTCAGCACAACAGAAAAAAGCCCGCATGCACCGGTAAAATCGCGCTTCCATATCTGGTAGCTGGGGTCATTGCTCAAAGCGGGATAGAGTACCGTTTCAACTTCACTGCGCCCGCGCAGCCATTCCGCCAGCGTCATGGCATTGCGTTGGTGCCGTTCAAGCCGCACGTCAAGAGTGCGCAGCCCACGCAGCGCCAGATACGAGTTATCAGGTCCGGCAAATTGCCCCATAAGCAAATAAGCTTCCTTGAACTGCGGCCATGTCTCTTTGCTGCATGTGGTTACCCCCAGCATGGCGTCCGAATGGCCGACGATATATTTCGTGGCCGCCTGAATTGAAACATCACAACCATGGGTAAAGGCATTGAAGTAAAGACCCGCCGACCAGGTGTTATCAATGAAAACCAGACAACTCTTTTTATGGGCTTCGTCGGCGATGGCAGGAATATCCTGAACCTCCATCGTTTGCGATCCCGGGCTTTCACAAAAGACAATGCGCGTATTGGGGCGAATGAGGGCGCTAATGCCGCGACCGATCAGGGGATCGTAATAGGTTGTTTCAATGCCAAGGCCCTTGAGAAACCCATCGCAAAACTTGCGCGTCCGGTGATAGGCCGTGTCCACCATCAGCAGGTGATCGCCAGTTTTCAGAAATGCCAGGAGCGTGGCTGAAATCGCAGCGGCACCTGACGGAAAAACCGCAGCGTCATGGCCTCCCTCGAGGGCAGCGATCGCAGTTTCAAAGGCCCGCGACGTTGGCGTTCCCTCGCGGCCATAACTGTATGTCTGGCTTCCGTCATGCAAGGATTTTACCGTAGGGTAGAGTACGGTAGAAGCATGATAGACGGCGGGGTTGACCATGCCATGTTCGGCATATTCGCGGCCAGCCGCCACAAGCCGGGTTTCTGGTTTCAAGGTGGACAGATCGGGCCGTTTCTTTGACATTTTTGATCCGCAAATAATTGAGCAATCAACTTACATGCCTAAAAGCGCGATAGGAAGCAAATGAGTGAAATGTCACCCTTGGGCCGGATGCTGCTGAAGATCATGCGCGTTGGGACTCTCTTTGCGGCCATGCTCATAGCGGTTCTGCTCGGAGTAACCTTCTGGCGGAACCTGCAGAATTACGGGCTCATAGCCGTCATGGTTGTGATGCTGGTTGGCGCGCTCTGGCTCGCCCGCGCCATCGCCAAGGAATTGGACAATCCGGGGGCTTGAACCCAGCGCCCCAAACCAGTAGCAAGGCCCAAAAGGTGCTGGATGATGATTTCTGAAAAACGTGTGGCCGACAGGAAAGACTGGATCAAGGGCGCAACCGGTGATTGGGAAATCATCATCGGCCTCGAAGTCCACGCGCAAGTCACCTCGAAATCCAAGCTGTTTTCCGGCTCTTCGGCTGAATATGGCGGCGAACCCAACGATCATGTGTCGCTGGTTGACGCGGCCATGCCCGGCATGCTGCCGGTGATCAATGAATATTGCGTCGAACAGGCGGTGAGAACCGGCCTCGGCCTCAAGGCCCAGATCAACAATTACTCGATTTTTGACCGCAAGAACTATTTCTACCCCGATCTGCCGCAGGGCTATCAGATTTCCCAATACAAGCAGCCAATCGTCGGTGAAGGCGTTGTCTCCATTGATCTTGATGATGGCAAGAGCATTGAGATTGGCATTGAGCGGCTGCACCTGGAGCAGGACGCTGGGAAATCCATGCACGACCAGCACCCCACCATGAGCTTTGTGGACCTAAACCGCTCGGGCTGCGCGCTCATGGAAATCGTGTCAAAGCCCGACATGCGCTCACCGGATGAAGCCCGCGCCTACGTCACCAAGCTCCGCCAGATCATGCGCTATCTCGGCACCTGCGACGGCAATATGGAGCAGGGCTCTTTGCGGGCTGATGTGAATGTGTCCGTCCGCAAGCCAGGCGACAAGTTCGGCACGCGCTGCGAAATCAAGAATGTGAACTCGGTCCGCTTCATGGCGCAGGCCATAGAATACGAGGCCAGGCGCCAGATCGGCATTCTGGAAGATGGCGGCCAGATTGATCAGGAAACCCGGCTCTATGACCCCAAAAAGGGCGAAACCCGGTCCATGCGCTCCAAGGAGGAGGCCCATGACTACCGCTATTTCCCCGATCCTGACCTGTTGCCGCTCGAGCTGGCTGATGACTGGGTAGCCAATATCAAGCTGGGCCTGCCGGAATTGCCAGACGAAAAACGCGGACGGTTTATGAAGCAATATGGCCTGTCAACCTATGATGCCAATGTGCTAATCATGGAGCGCGCTTCGTCGGATTTCTTCGAGGAAACAGCTCGCGGCAGGGATGGCAAAACCACCGCCAACTGGGTCATCAACGAGTTGTTTGGCCGGCTCAATAAAGAAGGCAAAACCATTGAAACCACACCCATTTCGCCCACCCAGATTGGTGAAATCGTGGATATGATCGCAAATGGCACGATTTCGGGCAAAATGGCCAAGGATGTCTTTGAAATCATCTGGAGCGAGGGCGGTTCACCCCTTCAGGTTGTGGAAACTCGCGGCCTGCACCAGGTGACCGATACAGGCGCCATCGAGAAGGCAGTTGACGAAATAATAGCTCAAAACCCTGATAAAATCGCTGGAGTCATCGCAAAACCCGCAATGCTGGGCTGGTTTGTGGGCCAGGTCATGAAGTCCACCGGCGGCAAAGCCAACCCTCGAACCGTTAACGATTTGCTCCGCAAAAGGCTTGGGATTAACTAATAAACTCAGTAATTTAGATAATATTTCCGTTTTTGGCTTTTATCCGCTATAGTCCGTGTGCAGAATTATTTTGTGATTGGGCAAGTGGGGAAGTGCAATGGCCAAGCCAGCCAAAAAAGCAGTAAAGAAAGCTGTTGCCAAAAAAAAGCCGATGAAGCCCAAAAAGGCCGTTTCCAAGGCCGCAACCAAGCCCTCGTCCAATGGCGACAAGCAGCGTTTCACCTTGCACGGCACCATGATGTCGGGGCCAACTTACACGGTGGGCCTCATGCTTTCCCTCTGCCGCCACCCGTTTTCCTATATCCACGTGAACTTGCGCGAGGGGCAGCATAAGCAGCCGGACTATCTGGTCAAGAACCGTTACGGCCAAGTTCCAGCGCTGCGCGATGGACAGATTTTCCTCGTGCAGTCGGCCGCGATTCTGGAGCATCTGGCGGAATCGCTTAAAAAATTCGACGGCAAGACGCCAATGGAACGCATCCGGGTGCGCGAATGGCTTTTCTGGCAGTGGGACAAGCTATCCCTGCCGGTGCTTAGGCTTCGCGCCCGCAATCGCGGTTTCCGCCAGTTTGGCGATGAAGTGCGCAACATGTATGACACGGAAGCCAAGGCCGCCTTGGCTGTGCTTGAGCACGAGTTGGCCAAATCCGACTGGATCGTCGGCAAGCGGCCAACCATAGCGGATATCGGGGTATTCGCAGTCGTGCGCTACACGCCGGAAGCGCTCATTGATCTGACGCCTTATCCAAGTGTGTTGGCCTGGAAGAAACGGATTGAAGCTTTGCCGGGTTTTGGTACACCGGAGCAGATTCTGCCGATGGAAAGCAGACTGCTCTAATATCGAACGAAAGCATTTCGCGTGACGGATAAAACCAGGCCCGGCGCAATCGCGATTGCGCCCAAAGCGGAGTCATCGCCAAAACCGAAAAAGCGCCGCCGTGGCGTTGTTGGTTGCATTGCCGGCATCGCTTTGGGCCTCGCTGGCCTTGCGGGAGCAAGGCTCGCCCAGCTTTGGGTTGCCTTCGATGTGTTCACCCAGTTTTCACCGCAGTTCATGTTCGTGGTCGTGGCCTTCGCAATTGGCCTGTTTTCGCCGCGCGCCAAAATATTGGCATCCAGCATCGTCCTTATTGTCCTTCTCATCGCCCAGAGCATGTGGCCCTATTACGCCAGCTCCCATGTTTCAGAGTTAAGCAAGGTCGCGGTGGGCGAGCGCGAACTCAAGGTCGCGAGCTTCAACGCATGGCTTGGCAACAAGGATGTGGAAGCGGTGAAGGCCGAGATCGCCAGAATAGATGCGGATGTTATCGCGCTTCTGGAATTTGGCCGCAGCCAGCATGTGATCTATGACCAGCTTAAATCGCAGTATCCCTACAACGCCCAATGCGCGAACGCCGATAAATGCACTTTCGGCATTCTCTCAAAATATCCGTTGAGCAATGTCACCGACCAAATGGTGGCGCCCGGGCCAGCCTACATGCGCGCGTCCCTTGGCCCGCAATTTGGCGACCTCACGATATTTGCTGTCCACACCAATCGCTTCCCCCAATCGCGCGCTCAGCTCAATCAGGTCAAGGCCTTGGTGGCCGAACTTGAAACCGTGGTGGGGCCCCACATTATCATGGGCGATTTCAATGCCACGCCCTATTCGCGGGTGACTGAAACACTGTCTTCACAGGCAAACCTGACCCGCTTCACGAACCTGCCAACATGGCCCGCGCGCTTCGGACTGCCCCAAATCGCCATAGATCATGTCTTTGCCAGCTCGGGCATCAGGCAGCTGGAAAGCCAGAGCATCGGCAATGCGGCGGGCTCGGATCACTTCCCAATTTTTTTGAAGGTCGCTGTCCCGGTTGAGTGAGAAAGTGCTTCCTGGTAAATGGGGCGTGAAGAAAACAGCGTGAATTTATCTTGAAGAAGTTCGTAAGCTATTGAATTGACGCCATTTCCAAAAAACATTCAGGTGTGCTGTCGATACCCCGTTTGATATTGGTTAAGCCTGCCGCTTAATCGGTCATTCGCAGTCCTCATCCAATCTTCAGGCCAGATTGCAACAAAGCTGGCAGGATAAAAATGGGACGTCAAATGACAGATCAGGACTGGAAATCTCGGTTGCGACGGCGACTGCGGAAGACTTGCTCGAAATCGGCATGAAATACTGCCTGGGTCGCGGCGTTTCTCAGAGCTACGTTGAGGCGCACAAGTGGCTCAATCTTGCTGCCCTCAAAGGCAGTGAGAGCGCCAAGCAATACCGCTGCGAAATTTCAGCGGAGATGACCTCCGCCGAAATAGCCGACGCCCAGCGGCAGGCCCGCGCCCTGCTGACGTTGCATTAATCGTTGAACTGCACTTCATCGACGAGCTTGGCAGCGGCTTTCTCGAACTTTGCGACTTCAGCCGCATTTATCGTATCCGGCGTGAAAGAACCCCAGGCCTGGACGATTTCAGAAGCCGGCACAGCCGGATTGACTGGATACTCAAAATTGCTTTCCGCATAGAGTTTCTGCGCTTCGTCGCTCGCCAGAAACGTCATCAGCTTGACGGCATTGTCCTTGTGCGGAGCATTTTTCGCAAGTAGCATGCCGGAGATATTGACGTGGGTTCCCATGGCTTCGGAGGAGGGGAACACAATGCGCGCCGAATTGGCCCATTCCTTTTGCGCCGGATCCTTTTCATTGCTGAGCATGATGCCCATGTAATAGGTGTTGGCGATTCCAATATCGCACTCGGCTGAAAAGACGCCCTTTGCCTGCTCGCGGTCGTTGCCGCTGGGCTTCACCGCAAGGTTGGCTTTGAGGCCCTGCAGCCATATTTTTGTTTCTGCTTCTCCCTTGTGGGCGATCATTGCGGCGATCAATCCGAGGTTATAAGGGTGATTGCCGGGGCGAATGCAAATCTTGCCTTTCCATTTGGCATCAGCCAGTTCTTCATAGCTGAATTTTTCCTGGGCCACGCGCTTCTTTGAAACATAGAAAACCCGCGCCCGCATCGTCAGTCCAAACCATTGGTTGCCGGCGTCGCGAAGATTGGCTGGAATCTTGTCGATGATCGCCGGAGCATCCACAGCCTGGGCCAGGCCCTTGCCCGCAGCGCTCACCAGGCGCCCCACATCCGCTGTCATCAACAGATCGGCAGGGCTTAAGCGCCCTTCCTGCTCAAGGCGTTCCACCAAGCCATTCTCGGCGAAAACTGACTTCACTTCGATGCCCGTTTGCCTAGTGAATTCGGCGAACAATGGGGTGGTCAGCTCCGGCTGGCGGTACGAATAGACATTCACCACCTCCGCTGCTTGCGCCAGAGAGGGCAGAGCCAGAATTGACGCAAAGGCAAAAATGCTACGACGTGAAAACATAATCGGAGTGTCTCCTAGGATTGATTTTCAGCACGCATAGACGTCGCCAATTTGGGTGTCAAGAGAAACCTAGTAAAATAGTCGGGTATTAAGATTGCTCAACTTCGCTTGCATGATCTATCAAATCACGGCAAAAGCCACGGCCAACGGAGACGTGGCCGAGTGGCTGAAGGCAACGGTTTGCTAAATCGTCATACGTGTTAAGCGTATCGAGGGTTCG
>CAWFJW010000005.1:0-8106 GCA_963816305.1 uncultured Alphaproteobacteria bacterium | reverse complement strand
CTCAACCGGCCGTTCGACTGGTCCTCATCTTCATTATGAGGTTCGCGTCAACGGACGCCCCATGAACCCGCAGCAGGTCAAGGCGTCAGGCGCCAAGCAATTGGCCGGCAAAGACTTGCAGAAGTTCAAGCTTTACAAGCAGCGCGTTGTGGCGTTGATGGAAAGCGCGCCTTCGGCAACCCAGGTTGCCCAGGCAAGCCAATAGTTCTTTAAATCCGCATTGGCGGTTGGCAAAAAAACCATTCTCATCGCGCCGCCGAAATGCTCGGGCGCCTATGGGACGAACACCAGTTTCAACCCCGCGATCGTCAAAACCACGCCGAGCGCTTTGAGTATCAGCGGGCTGGGCAGGTGCTTTACGCCGAGCTTTGCGCCTGCGAGCGCGCCCATCACCACAACAGCGGCATAGTAGGGAAGTTCCCGCGGCAGCGATCCGACAACCGCAAGATTGCCCAAAAGCCCAGCCGTGGAATTGCAGAGAATAAACACGGCGGCAACCCCGGAAACCGTTCGCGTTTCCGCCCAGCTCATGAAGAGAATGAGCGGCGAAAGAAAAATTCCGCCCCCTGTTCCGGTTAATCCGGACAGAAATCCAATTGCTCCGCCGCTGAGAATTGCCGGAACAACCGGGGGATCAACTGTTTCCTTGAGATGCATTTTCTGCGGCAGCAGAAGCCTCGCCGCGGCGGCGAGCAGCACAATGCCCACTATTGGCCTGTATAAATTGCCTGGCAGATGAATGCTCCCGCCAATGAATGCAAATGGCACAGCGCCGATCACGAATGGCCAAAGAACTCGCCAGCGAAACAGCCCGGCGAGCGTAAATCGCGCCGAAACGATCGACGCGACCAGAATGTTCAAAACCAGCGCCGTTGGCCTCATGACAGCCGCAGGCAGGTTGAAGAGCGCCATAAGCGCCAAATAGGCGGAAGCGCCTGCATGCCCAACAGACGAATAAAGCATCGCCGCCAGGAACATTCCGCTGAGCAAAAGCAGGCTATTTATATCAAAGATCATGAACGGACGGGCCAAACTTGGTTGAGTTAATTGCGCAACATGGCAAAAAACATCAAGACTTGCCACGCTATTCCGTCAGCTTGAATTCAAGCCAAGTTCACGCTGCGTCTTTTTGGTCAAATTGAGGGATGCCAAGCGGTGGCTCTCGCGCAAATAGTCTTTCAAAGCCGCATCATCCATGCTTGCCGATGACGTCCGCTGGATCCACGACATGCCGCGTGAAGCCAGATAAGGCGCCGGCCGAAGCCCCCGCCGCCGTTTCAGCATGTCAAAACTCATCGGCGAGCATTTGAAAGTGACGGCCAGCACATCTCCATCGTTCCAGCCCGCAATGGCAAACACCTTGCCGCCGACCTTCCAGACATGCGCCCCGCCCCACTGCACCACATGGGTTGCATGAGGCAGCTTTGCGCAAAAGGAATTATAGCCCGCAAGTTTCATGGGCGCCGGCCATGCCAAATCAGTGCAGCGTCAGCACGTTGCTGATCTTGGGCTTGTCGCCCATGACCAGCCCGTTGAACGTAAACATGCCGTTGACCACGCCCACTTCAACACCGTCGCCATCCTTCACACGCCCTGCCAGAATTTCTTCCGCCAAGGGATCCTGGATGGATTTCTGGATCACGCGCTTCAAGGGCCTTGCCCCATAGGCCGGATCATAGCCTTTTTCCGATAGCAGTTCCCGCGCCGGGTCCGAAAGCGTGATTTCAATCTTGCGATCAGCCAGAAGCTTTTTCAGCCGCAGCAATTGAATGTCAACAATGGCTCCCATATGGGCCCGTTTCAGGCGGTGAAACAGGATGATCTCATCCAGCCGGTTGAGAAACTCGGGCCGAAAGCTGGCGCGCACGACGCCCATCACCTGTTCGCGCACCTCGTCAACATCCTGATTTTCATTCAGGGCCACGAGGAACTCCGACCCCAAATTCGATGTCATGATGATCAGCGTGTTCTTGAAATCCACCGTGCGCCCCTGGCCATCGGTCAGGCGGCCATCATCCAGCACCTGCAGCAACACATTGAACACATCCGGATGCGCCTTTTCAACTTCGTCGAACAGTACAACCTGATAGGGCCGCCGTCTGACCGCTTCGGTCAAAGCGCCGCCTTCATCATAGCCGACATAGCCAGGAGGCGCTCCAATAAGCCGCGAAACCGAATGCTTTTCCATGTATTCCGACATGTCGATGCGGACCAGCGCATGCTCGTCATCAAAAAGATAATTGGCCAGCGCCTTGGTCAGCTCCGTCTTGCCGACCCCCGTGGGGCCCAAAAACATGAACGAGCCAATCGGCCTGTTGGGATCCTGAAGGCCTGCCCTTGCGCGCCTCACGGCCGTGGCGACGGCTTCCACGGCCTCTGCCTGGCCCACAACCCGCTTTGCCAGTTCCACTTCCATCTGCAGCAGCTTTTCGCGCTCGCCTTCCAGCATCTTGTCAACCGGAATGCCGGTCCAGCGCGACACAACTTGCGCCACATGGGATTCGGTCACCGCCTCTTCCAGCATGTCGGAATCGCTGGTTTCCTCGGCGACCTTCAATTTCTTCTCAAGCTCTGGAATGGTGGCATAGGCCAGTTCGCCCGCCTTGGCGAAATCGCCCTTCTGTTGCGCCTGGTCCAATTGCAAACGCGCCTTCTCCAACTCTTCCTTGATCTTGGATGCAGCCGCGAGCTTCTCCTTCTCAGCTTGCCAATTGCGCGTGATGATGGCGGATTTTTCTTCCTGTTCGGCCAATTCCTTCTCAAGTTTTTGCAAGCGATCTTTTGAAGCGGTGTCAGACTCTTTCTTCAAGGCCTCGCGCTCGATCTGCAATTGCATGATGCGGCGGTCGATCTCGTCCAGTTCCTCGGGCTTGGAATCAACCTGCATGCGCAGCCGCGCCGCCGCCTCGTCCATCAGGTCGATAGCCTTGTCCGGCAGGAAGCGATCCGAAATATAGCGGTTGGAAAGTGTGGCCGCCGCAACAATCGCCGAATCCGTAATCCGCACGCCGTGATGCAACTCATATTTTTCCTTGATCCCGCGCAGGATCGAGATTGAATCCTCAACCGTGGGCTCGCCAACAAAAATCGGCTGGAAGCGCCGCGCCAGCGCCGCGTCCTTCTCCACATGCTTCCGATATTCATCCAGCGTTGTTGCGCCCACGCAATGCAGGTCGCCCCTGGCCAGCGCAGGTTTCAAGAGATTGGAGGCATCCATGGCCCCATCCGCCTTGCCGGCTCCAACGAGCGTGTGCATCTCATCGATGAACAGGACAATGCCGCCATCAGCCGCCATAACTTCAGACAGCACGGCCTTGAGACGCTCTTCAAACTCACCGCGAAACTTGGCGCCGGCGATCAGAGAACCCATGTCCAGCGCCATCAGTTTCTTGTCGCGCAGGGACTCGGGCACATCGCCCTTGATGATGCGCAAGGCCAAGCCTTCGGCGATGGCCGTCTTGCCGACACCCGGCTCGCCAATCAGCACCGGATTGTTCTTGGTGCGCCGTGACAGCACCTGGATGGTGCGGCGGATTTCTTCATCGCGTCCGATGACCGGATCAAGCTTTCCAGCCTGCGCCGCCTCGGTCAAATCCCGGGCATATTTCTTGAGCGCGTCATAGCCCTGCTCGGCCGTTGCCGTGTCAGCCGTGCGGCCCTTGCGAACCGCTTCAATGGCTTGATTGAGCTTTTGCGCCGTAACCCCGGCGTTCTTCAATATTTTGAAGGCTTCAGAAGTCTCAATCGCCAAGGCCTGCAGCAATCGCTCGGCTGTCACAAAACTGTCGCCGGTCTTGTCCGCCAGTTTCTGCGCCGCCTCAAACACCCGCGCCAGTTCCGGCGACAAGTAAACCTGCCCTGCGCCAGCGCCTGACACCTTGGGCATCTTGGTTAAAGCCAATTCGGTTTCCCGCAGCGCCTGCCGGCTGTCGCCGCCAGCCGCCTTGATCAAGCCCGCAGCCAGACCTTCCGCGTCATCCAGCAGCACTTTCAAAACATGTTCGGGGGAAAATTTCTGGTGCCCTTCGCGCAAGGCGAGCGTCTGGGCCGATTGGATAAAACCCCGCGAGCGTTCGGTATATTTCTCGAAATCCATGTGTTAGCTCCTCTTGGCACGCATGATCCGGAGCCCCAATGAGCACCCCGGACACGCCCTAAAAAGAGATATGGGGATGAAACCTCCCCCATCAAGCCGCCCCGGAAATTATTCCCCTTGCGGTGTTTCTTCGACCAGGCGCGGCTTCCGGGGGGTCCGCGCGCGCTTCTCGGCCACTGGCTCCCCGGCTTCTTCCGCAATGACTGGCGCTGGGCGGCGCAGGAATGACGGAGCCTCCCATTGCCCCGTTTCCGCTTCAGCTTCGGTCACCATGGGCCGCGCCTCGACCACGGCTTCCCGTGGTGGCTCATCGCGAGGCGGCTGGGAGTCGTTTTCGGCCAATTGCGGCTCGCCCTCGCCATCCCTTGGCTGATCACGCTTGTTCTGCCAGCGCGGGCGAAACCGCTCCCGGTTGCCATCACGATTGTCGCGCTGGCGGAAATTGCGTTGTTCTGAACGATCCAGATCAGGAGCCTGACCCGAGGTGTCGGCCTGCGGCAAAGGCCCGCCTTGCGGGTTTTCGGAAGCGGCGAGACTTGGCTGGGCTTCGCCTTCGCCTTCAGCGCCATCATCGCCTTCGTCTTCAAAATCATCGTCTTCCGGGCGGCGCAATTGCTGGGTGGGCTGGCCCACCGGCTGGGCCGCTGCCATCACCCGGAAATAATGCTCGGAAAACTGGAAATAGCTTTCTGCCATCACATTGTCGCCCGATGATTGGGCGTCGCGGCCAAGCTGCATGTATTTCTCGGCGATTGTCTGCGCCGTGCCACGAACCTTCACATCCGGTCCATTGCTTTCATAAACCCGGTTGGGTGAGTTTCCTTGGGCGCTGCCGCTGACGTGGCCACCGCCGCCGCCGGGCCTTCGGTTGTTGCGTCCACGGCCGCGATTCTTGTTGTGTTGCCCTTGGCGTGGCCGATGTCCATTATCGAAATTCAAATCATCACTTCGGCAAAAAGCCGTCCCGGTTGTTGAGATTTTGGCGTTACAGTTTCAAAATTCGACCCGTTGCAGGAGTCGACGCAAACCTATTCAGATTGTTAAGGTCACATACTTCCGCCACAGATATTTCCGGTTTCGGAATTACCATCCCCGACTGCAAGAGTGCGAAATGCGTGGAACATGCGACCCAAAAGGTCTTTTTTCCCTACATGCCGCCCAGCGCCATCGCAAGGGCAGAATGAATTACCGATTCATACATAGCTGAGATGGAAGCATTTTCCAATGTATTTTTTAACATATCCCTAAAATGCCGTTTCAGGGCTGCCCGAACGCCAGGCACCTGACATGCCCGCCGAGGTCAAAAGCCTGCCCCCCTGAAACCAGGCCTTCGGCCTCGAAAAGCCGCCTGACATCCCCCTCCTGGCCCGCCCCAATTTCAACCAGAACATGGCCTTTGGGCATCAAATACCCCGGCGCGCCAGCGGCAATCCGGCGGTAGGCCCCCAATCCATCCACCCCGCCATCCAGCGCAGCAAGGGGGTCAAAACCCCGCACGTCAATGGCCAAACCCGCAATTTCGGCTGACGCGATATAGGGTGGATTTGAGACGATGAGATCAAACCGCCCCTCAATGCCGTCAAACCAGTCGGCCCGCAGAAGTCTCAGGCGCGCCGAAACCCCTTGGGCTTCGGCGTTAACCCTGGCCACGCCCAGCGCCGCTTCCGAAGCATCGCTGGCCACGCCTGAAGCCTCGGGTCGTTCGGCCAGCAGGGTGACAATAATCGCCCCGGATCCTGTGCCGAGATCAAGAATGCGGCACTTGCCACGGGCCAAAGGCAGGGCGGCCGCGATCAAGGTTTCCGTGTCAGCCCGGGGATCGAGAACCGCCGGTGTCACCTTGAATTCCCGGCCGTAAAATTCCCGCGAACCCACTATCCGCGACACGGGTTCAGACGCGCACCGCCGCGCAACGAATGACCAGAAGCGCTGGGCTAGATCCGGTGCCAGAATCAAATCCGGTTCGGCGACAATTTCTTCATGCCTCATGTCAGCGGCGAATTGCATTAACAGCCGCGCATCCAGCGCGGCTGTCACGATGCCCCTGAGGCCAAGCTGTTTTGCGGCTTGCCGGACGAGGCTGGCAACCCGGTCAGGCATCAGAGGTTTCAGTGGCCATCAGCTCCGCCTGATGGTCCGCCATCAGGGCCAGTATCAACTCTTCCAGCGCTGGTCCCTCGATGATCTGATCAAGTTTATAGAGTGTGAGGTTGATGCGGTGATCCGTCACCCGTCCCTGGGGGAAATTATAGGTTCTGATGCGCTCCGACCGGTCACCTGATCCCACCTGGCCCTTGCGCTGGGCGGAGCGCTCGCTGTCAATGCGGCTGCGCTCAAGGTCATAGAGCCTTGAGCGCAACAGTTTCATCGCCGCATTCTTGTTCTTGAGCTGCGATTTTTCTGTTTGCTGGGCCACCGCAAGCCCCGTGGGCAAATGGGTGATACGCACAGCAGAGTCCGTGGTGTTGACCGACTGCCCGCCCGGCCCCGACGACCGATAGACATCAATCCGCAGGTCCTTGTCCTCAATCTTGATATCGACTTCCTCGGCCTCCGGCAGAACCGCGACTGTGGCGGCGGATGTATGAATGCGCCCCTGGGTCTCCGTATCGGGCACCCGCTGCACGCGGTGGACGCCCGATTCAAATTTCATCCGCGCATAGGCCCCGGCGCCAAAAATGTTGGCGATCACTTCCTTGTAACCGCCATGCTCGCCATCGCTGGTTGAAATCACCTCCACCCGCCAGCCCCTTGACGCGGCATAGCGCTGGTACATTCGAAACAAATCGCCGGCGAAAATCGCCGCCTCGTCGCCGCCGGTGCCGGCGCGCACTTCGAGAATGACATTGCGATCATCCGCAGCGTCCTTAGGCAGCAGCAAAATACGCATGGCGCGCTCAAACTCTTCAATGCGGGGAACCAGCGCGTCACGCTCGGCCTCCGCCATGGCGGCCATCTCGCCACCAGCCTTCAGCATGTCCTCAACATCATCGCGTTCTTTGTAGGCTTGCTTGAGCGCCTGCGCGGCTTTCGCGGTGGGCTCCATTTCCGCGTATTCTTTCGAGAGCTTGACGAACATGTCGCCGGAGGGCCCGGACGAAAGCTCGTGCTCCACATTGGCAAAGCGGTGGATAATCCGATCAAGTTTCTCGATTGCGATGGCGCTCATGGGCGGGGCTTGTAGCGGATGCCGCACCCCTTCGCCAAGAGGTGGAAATTAGGCGGCCTTAACTCTTGAAACTCTTGAGATCAAGCGAGCGGCCCACCAGAATTTCTCCCGGCGTTCCAAGAATGCCCTTCTCCTGGCCATCAATCATGTAGCTCAAAAGCCCGCCGTCGCGCGCAATGACAACCAGGCCCTCGCGGTCTGGCACCCGGTAGATATCGCCTTTTGTCAGCATCTGCGTCATCACCACATTGCCCTGCGCGTCTTCAACCCGCACCCAAACCGGCGCTTTCGCCTTGAGAATCAGCCGCGCATTTTTGTTGCCAGCGCCAAACACACGCCCCTTTGGTGTCTGGATGACGTCATCAACCGTCACCAATTGCTGGGTCTCTTGCTCTGCCTTGACCTGGACTGCGGCTTTGCCATCGTCCGGCAACTGCTGTTCAATGAAAGCGCCAAGTCCATCAAGCCCGGCAATTGGCGGCAATTCCATGGGCTGGACGGCGGCAACCTGATCATCCGGCATCGCTTCTTCGAAAACCTTCACCTCAGCCGCATCCTGCTGTGTCGTGGCTGTCGGCATGGGATCCCCGACCATGGCGGGCTGTCGAGCAAACTCAACATGCTCGCCGGAAGGCATCATCATCCAGCTGGCGGCTGCGAACAAGAACACGGCGCCCCCGACCGCCGCGACAATGCCACCCGTGCCTCCGGGAATTCGCGACAGGTCAATGTTCAACGCTGGCAGCTTTGGCATTTTGCCAAAGGACAGTATTTTGGCGCTCGACAGGGGCGCCAGATTGGCCGGGTGATGCCCAATGGGCGATTTGCGGCCGGGGCAATA
>CAWFJW010000004.1:0-151113 GCA_963816305.1 uncultured Alphaproteobacteria bacterium | reverse complement strand
GGATAGGCTCGGTGAGCAAGGCGTGATGCAACTCCTCACAAAAGGACGCAAAGATGAAAGTGGTGACTTTACGCCTGGGGCAAACTTACAAGAACGTACAGCAAGCTTCATTGTAAAGGTTCTCGCAAATCATAGGTTTGTGGATGGCGATCACGAGATGGCTTTGAATCAAGTTATGAAGCGAAACGAACTCACCAATGCCGGCTTTGCCGAACTTGATCAAATGCATTCGATCTTCAATTCTGCAGGCTATGGTACTGATCGGATAAAAATCGACTCCTCTGTCGTACGCGGTCTGGAATATTACACCGGCCCTGTTTTCGAATGCGAACTTCTGATGGAGACGAAGGACGAGGATGGCAAGCCTGTGCGATTCGGTTCTGTTGGCGGTGGCGGACGCTATGATGATCTCGTCGCGCGCTTCACCGGACAATCGGTTCCAGCTACCGGATTCTCGATGGGCGTGTCGCGGCTTTATTCCGCGCTGAAACTTCTGGGTAAAACTGAGGACAAGGAAACCACTGCTCCCGTTGTCGTTCTCGTCATGGATAAGAACGCTCTCGGCGATTACCAGAAAATGGTGCAGCAATTGCGCGCTGCAAATATCCGCGCCGAAATGTATGTCGGCACCTCGGGCATGAAGGCCCAGATGAAATATGCCGACAAGCGCGGCAGTCCATTGGTGGTTATTCAGGGTGGCGATGAAAAAGCCAGGGGCGAAGTCACGTTGAAGGACTTGGCCCTCGGTGCGCAGCTCTCCGTCGGTTTTGAATCCCGCGAGGAATATGCGAGCCAGCGCCTGGCGCAGGTTTCGGTTCCCGAAACCGATCTCGTGAAAGCCGTCACAGAAATGCTGGGCCGTGGCCGGTAAATCCAAGCCTGAACGCGAGGCGCTGGAACGCCAGAACGCCGCCATCATGGCGGTGTTTGAGCGCGCCGGATTTGATTACATCGCCCCTGACATCATCCAGCCCGCCGATATTTTTCTTGAACGCTCCGGCGAAGACATCCGTGCGCGGACTTTTGTTTTCACTGATCCCTCCGGCGCTGAAATGTGCCTCCGCCCCGATCTCACCGTGCCCGCCTGCCGCTATCATTTGAGCCATGCCGAAAAGCCTGACGGAGAAGCCAAATATTGTTATCTCGGCCAGGCCTTCCGTTTTCCGAATGAGCGTTTGAGCCCGCAGGAATTCATGCAGGCGGGTCTGGAATGGTTTGCCGCCCCCGATGCGGCGGCGGCCGAAGCCCGCGTTCTGAAACTGGCGATCAGTGCGCTTGAGGCAACGGGCCTCACGAAATTCCGCGTGACCCTCGGCGACCTCGGACTCTTCTCCGCGCTCCTTGAAGACACGCCCATGCCCGCCCGCTGGCGCAACCGCCTGAAACATCATTTCTGGCGGCCCCATGCTTTCCGCGACGTGCTGGAAAGCTTCACCTCAAGCCGCGCGGCGAACCGCACCAGTATTTCACCCCTCATTGACCGGCTGGCGAATGAACCCGCCAGCGAAGTTGTCGCAAGCGAAATGACCGCGCGAAACCTGCCGCTTGTCGGTGGCCGTTCATTGGAGGAAATTGCCGCAAGGCTTGCCGGTAAATCCGCTGACCGGTCAGAGCCGCGGCTCGATCAGGCCATGGCCGGCATGATCACGGGCTATCTCGATATCGTCGAACCCGCCAGCAATCTCGAGGGCCGTTTGAACCGGATGGAGCAAGGGCGGAATTTCCGCATCGCATGGAAGCACTGCGAGGCCCGCCTCGCTGAAATGGAAGAGCTTGGCTTGAACCCCAAGCGCTTCGAATTCAAGGCAACCTTTGGCCGCGAACTTGAATATTACACAGGCTTCGTTTTCCAGATCGATGTGGAAACACCTGATGGCATCGTGGCGGTGGCTGGCGGTGGCCGTTACGATAATCTCCTGTCCGACATGGGGTCCCCCGTGCCCGTGTCAGCCGTAGGCTGCGCCATACATACCGAACGCCTCAAGGCGGTGCTGGGATGAAAACAATGACGCTCGCAATTCCATCGAAGGGCCGCTTGATGGAACAGGCCGCCGAAGTTCTCGCGCGTGCGGGCTTCACCATTGACCGCAGCGCCGCCGCGCGCGGCTATCGTGGGATTTTGCAAGGCATCGAAGGCGTCGAAGTGGCATTTCTCTCCGCCAGTGAGATCGCCCAGAACCTGCGCGACGGGAAAATTGACATGGGAATCACCGGGGCCGACCTCCTGGCCGAAAAGGCCGGCACTGGCGACCAATTGGTCTCGGTTCTGGCTCCGCTCGACTTTGGTCACGCAAATGTGATCGCGGCTGTTCCCGAATGCTGGCTGGATGTGGCCTCCATGGCCGACCTCGACGAGGTTTCCGAGAGCTTTTATTCCAGCCATGGGCGAAGGCTCAGGGTTGCCACCAAATATCTCCATCTCACGCGGCGGTTTTTTGCCGAAAAAGGCGTCACTGGCTACAGGATTGTCGAAAGTTCTGGCGCCACCGAGGGCGCTCCCGCCGCTGGAACCGCTGAAATCATTGTGGATATCACCACGACCGGCGCGACCCTTGCCGCCAATCACCTGAAAATCCTCGATGATGGCGTTATCCTGCGCTCAACTGCGGTGCTCGCTGCGACCCAAAGCGCTTTGAGTGATGGCCGTGCCATGAAGATCGCGGAATCCCTAAAGAACATGCGAAGATTCCAGCCGTCACCCATTTAATTACATTTGTCATACGACTATAGTAGTAGGCGTTGAGAGCTAAGGTGGGATTGGGTTTCTGAATTCTGCGCTGGCGAGAGTCTGGTATCGCCCCCGGTTCAGATTGTCGGTTTTTCAGCGCGATTTGCGAGACGCAAGCCTTGAACCTGAGTGAAGGGCCGCGCATCAGTGCGGCCTTTCACGATTTTGGTCTATGCTGCGGCAAGCGATTCTTTCACGGCAGGCGACGCAATTTGAAAAAAACTCCGCACACGGATCATTCCCCGGCGACCGAGTTCACGCCGAAGCTCATTTCAACCCTGCGCGAGGGTTACAGCCCGTCCGCACTTCGCAAAGATGTCTTCGCGGGCCTCACCGTGGCGATCGTGGCCCTGCCCCTGTCAATGGCCATTGCCATCGCTTCCCACGCGGGCCCGGAAACTGGCCTCTACACGGCGATTATTGGCGGCTTCATAATTTCCGCCTTTGGTGGCAGCCGTTTTCAAGTTGGCGGGCCCGCCGGCGCATTCATTGTTCTCGTGGCCTCTATAATTGACCGCCAGGGTTTTGGCGGCCTGCTGCTAGCAACCATGATGGCGGGCGTGATCCTGATGGCCCTGGGGTTTCTCAGGCTCGGAACCTACATCAAATATGTTCCCCACCCCGTCATCGTTGGTTTCACCGCCGGCATCGCCACCATCATTCTTGCCAGCCAGCTCAAGGAACTCTTTGGACTTGCATTGCCAGGCGCGGAGCCTGCAAATCTGGTGCCCAAATTGCAAGCCCTGTGGCAGGCCACGCCAAGCTTCAATGCCAGCGCCGCGCTTGTTGCGGCCCTCTCCATCCTCATTATCCTGGGGCTGCGGAAATACCGCCCCCACTGGCCTGGATTTCTGATCGCCGTTGTCAGCGCGGCGGTTCTGGCCTGGGCCTTGCAGCTGGATATCGAAACCATCGCGACACGCTTTGGCGGCATTCCACGCAGCCTTCCGGCTCCGGCGTTTCCGGAAATCTCGTTTGAAAGAATGACTCTGCTTTTGCCGGATGCCTTGGCGCTTGCCCTGCTCGGTGGAATTGAATCTCTTCTTTCGGCGGTCGTTGCTGACAGCATGTCGGGCCGCAGGCATCGCTCCAGCATGGAACTGGTGGCGCAGGGCCTGGCAAATATCGTGGCCCCGATTTTTGGCGGCATCACGGCCACCGGCACCATCGCCCGCACCGCCACCAATGTGCGAGGCGGCGCCCATGGCCCCATGGCCGGGATTTTCCATGCGGCCTTCATATTGCTCTTTATGGCGGTTGCCGCGCCGCTTGCGGGCTACATCCCGCTTTCGGCCCTTGCTGGAATTCTCGTGGTGGTGGCTTGGACCATGGTGGAGAAATCCGCGTTCAAATCTTTGCTGGCGAATTCCCGGGGCGATGCCGCCGTGTTGCTCGCGACTTTTCTGCTGGTGATATTCGTCGACCTGCCAACCGGCATCACGGTGGGCGTGGTTCTGGGCTGCCTTGTCTTCATGCACCGCATGGCCCAGGCCATAGACATTCAAACCCACCACCATGCGGAGGTGAACCCGGACGCGGAATATGTCACGGCCCCCGGCATCATCATCCACCGCATCTCCGGCGCGTTTTTCTTTGGCGCCGCCAGCGCCGTCATGGCAACCCTCGAGCGCATCAACGAGGTTCCCAAGGCTTACATCCTGGATTTCACCCAGGTGCCCTTTGTGGATTCCTCCGCGGCGCATGGGTTGCGCGGGTTTCTGCAAAAGGTTGGAAAGCAGGGCGCGCCCGTTTACGTGACGGGAACCACGCCAGCGGTGAGGCGCGAACTCGCCCGCAGCGGCGTCAAGGCGCCCGATGTGCGCTTTGGCAAAACAGTCGAGGCCAGCATTGCGGCCATCAAAAGCGGCCTTGATTTTGACCAAGACGATGAATAGTCAAGTGAAAGCCAAAGGAGCGGGACGAATGTCAAAACCGGTATTTTTGCGTGCAATGCTATCCGCCGCGGCGATTATTTTACTGACGGCAGGTCCGGCGTTGGCCGCGAATTGCGGCAACAACGCCAAGGGCTTTGACGGCTTCATCGAGGCATTTGGCCAGGAGGCGGCCGCCAACGGCATCGGGCGGCGCGCCCTGTCGGCCCTTGATGGCCTGGCCTACGATCCATCCATCGTCAAGAAAGACCGTGCGCAGAATGTTTTCGCCCAAAGCTTTTTGCAGTTTCAGGGCCGCATGGTGACGGATTACCGGGTCAAACACGGCGCTGAACTGATCAAGAAACACAAGGCAATATTTGCCCGCGTCGAAAAGCAATATGGCGTGCCAGCCCCGGTGATTGTGGCCTTCTGGGCGCTTGAAACTGACTTCGGCGCCAATATTGGCGACCTGCCAACAATCCCATCCCTGGCAACCCTCGCTTGGGATTGCCGGCGGCCTGAAAAATTCCGCCCACAATTGATGGCAGCCCTTGAGCTGATCGAGCGCGGTGATTTGCGCGAAGACGAAATGCGCGGCGCCTGGGCCGGCGAAATCGGCCAGACCCAGTTCCTGCCCTATGACTACAATGAAAGCGCGGTTGATTTCGATGGCGATGGCAAGCGCGACCTCCGTAACAGCATTCCGGATGTGCTGGCGTCGTCAGCCAATCTCCTGCGCCAGCACGGCTGGCAGCCGGGCCAGCCCTGGATGCAGGAGGTGCGGGTTCCCCGTGAACTGCCGTGGGGCGAGGCTGACATCGCCATTCAGCATCCCCGCAGCCAATGGGACAAATGGGGTGTGAAAGCGGCGGGCGGCAAAGCGCTGAAGGCCGACAGTTTCCCCGCTTCCCTGCTGTTGCCCATGGGCAAGGATGGCCCGGCATTTCTGGTCTACGAAAACTTCACCACGGCCTATCTCAAATGGAATGAGTCGCTGGTCTATTCAACCACGGCTTCTTACCTCGCGACCCGCATCGCCGGTGCCTCAAAAGTCAGCCCCGGAAATTCCGAAGTGGTGCCCTTGACCTATAAGGAAGTTGTCGAGTTGCAAAAGATATTGTCAGGCAAGGGCTATGACGTCGGCAAGTTTGACGGCAAGATCGGCAAGGGCACGCGCGCCGCGGTGAAGGAAATGCAAAGCCAGCTTGGCTTGCCCGCCGATTCCTATCCCACGCAGGAATTGCTCTCGCGCCTCAGGCGGGGATAGCTACTCGTGCCGGAGCGCCTCGATGGGATCAAGGCGTGCTGCGCGCCGCGCCGGGAAATAGCCGAACACCACGCCGATCAGGCCGGAAAACACAAAGGCCAGGGCGATGATGCTGGGGTTGGTGGTAAATGGAATGCTCATTGCGTAGGCGGCCCATCCCGCAAGGCCAAGGCCCAGGATGATTCCGATGATGCCGCCAAAGACCGCAAGGACGATGGCCTCAACGAGGAACTGGGTCAGCACCTGTGCTTCCAGGGCGCCGACGGCGAGGCGGATGCCAATCTCGTGGGTGCGCTCGGTCACTGAGACAAGCATGATGTTCATGATGCCGATGCCGCCCACAAGCAGGCTGACAGCCGCAACGGCGCTCAGCAGCCCGGTCATCAGTGTCGTGGTTGAACTTAGTGCACTGACGATTTGCGACATGTCGCGCACCGAAAAATCATCTTCCTCGTTGGCTCCGACGCGGCGCTGCTCCCGCAGGATGTCTTCCGTTGCGGACTTCACCGCGTCCACGGCGCCGGCGGAAGCCACCGAGATATAGATTGTCGCGATCCGCTGGCTTCCCGCGATCCGGCGTTGAAAGGCGCGGAGCGGCATGAATACAACGCTGTCTTGATCCGTGCCGAATGCCGATTGCCCCTTGCCTTCGACAACGCCGATGACCTCGCACGAAACATTGCCCAGTCTCAGGCGCTGGCCCAAGGGGTCCGCCTGGGCGAACAGGTCTGATTTGATTGTCTGGCCGATCACGCAGACGGAGTTGGCTGAACGGATGTCGCCGTCCGAAAAGGGCCGGCCCGATTCAAAGGTCCAGTCCTGCGCCACAAAAAATTCGGAATCCGTGCCGGTCACGGTCGAGTCCACGTTTTCCGCCCCGTAGACAATTCTGACGGCCTTTGTCGATGAGGGTGCCAGCGCCCTGACCTGCGTGAGGTTGTCGCGCAGGGCCGAAACGTCGCGCTCCTTGAAGCTGCGGACTTCGCCGCTGCCGCCCGGGCCAAACGTCTCCCGTTCCGGCCGTGCGATAAGCATGTTGCTGCCGAGTTTCGACAGGTCAGAGGTCACTTTCTGTGTGGTCCCGTTGCCGATGGTGACCATGGCGATGACGGCGCCAACGCCGATGACAATGCCCAGCAGCGTGAGGATGGACCGCAGCGCATTGCGGCGCACCGACTGATTGGCGAGTTTTATGGCTTCCCACAGCATCAGGCGGCCTTCCGCAACGTGTCGGATTCGATTTTGCCGTCAACGAAACGGATTGTGCGCTTGGCGAAAGCGGCCATGTCGGGCTCATGGGTGACCATCGCTATGGTAAGCCCGCGCGTTTTGTTCAGCCCCGAAAGCAGCTCCATGATTTCTTTGCTGCGGGCCGTATCGAGATTTCCCGTAGGTTCGTCGGCAAGCAGCACGAGTGGATTTGTGACGATGGCGCGCGCAATCGCAACCCGCTGCTGCTGCCCGCCGGAAAGCTCGGCAGGCGTGTGGTTTTCCCGCCCCTGCAGGCCAACAAGATGCAGGGCGCTGACAGCCTGCTCGCGCCGCTCGCGCTTTGCGGTGCCGCGGTAAATCAGGGGCAATTCCACATTTTCAATCGCCGTCGTGCGGCTCAGCAGATTGTAGCCTTGAAACACAAAACCCAGGAAATTCCGCCGCAGCATGGCGCGTCCGTCACGGGTAAGCTTGGTCACGTCGACGTCGTTGAACAGGAATCTTCCCTTGCTGGGAGAATCCAGGCATCCCAGAATGTTCATGGCGGTGGATTTGCCGGATCCGGAAGGGCCCATGATCGCGACGAATTCGCCCGCGCTGATGGTCAAGTCAACTCCGTCCAGGGCCCGTACCACGCCGCCGCCCTCGCCATAGGTCTTGCTCACGCTTTCCAGGGCGAGTAACGCGGCCATGGTCAGTTGCCCGCTTGCTTCGCGGCGATAATCAGCAGGTCGTCAGGAGCGATGTCACCCTTGACGACTTCGGTCATCTTGCCATCCGAGGCGCCCGTTGTGATGCGCAATGCCGCCGGGACATTGTCTTTCAACACCCATACGGTGCGCTCACCGGCAACGGTTTCGGGCCGCGCCAATTTTTCGTTGCGCGGCATGCGCGGCAGGAACAATCTTGAAAGGCTGAAGCTTTGCTGTTTTGCGGCAACCGGAGGTGAATAGCGCAAGGCCGCATTGGGAATGAGCAAGGCATTGGAAATTTCCTGCACGGTGACCTGCGCCGTGGCCGTCATGCCGGGCCGAAGCTCCAGATCGGAATTGTCAACGCTGAGAATGGCCTTGTAGGTGACGACGCCATCGGTGGTTTCCGGATAGAATTCGACAGCTTCGATCCGGGCCGGAAAATTGCGGCCGGTGAAGGCATCAACGGTGAAATTTGCCTTTTGCCCCAGCTTTACCGTTCCGATGTCAGCCTCGTCAATGTTGGCTTCAAGCTGCATGCGCTTCAGGTCCTCGGCCAGCGTGAACAGCACGGGGGCCTGCAGCGAAGACGCCACAGTCTGGCCGGGATCAACCGCCCGCTTCAGCACAATGCCATCGACCGGCGACAGGATTTGCGATTTGTCGATGTCAATTTGCTTCAATTCCAGATTGGCGATGGCGACTTGAATGTCGGCCTGGGCCGAAGCAACCGCGGCTATTGCCCGCTGCTGGGCGGCCTGCGCGGATTCCAGATCCTGGGTGATCGCCAAGCCTCGTCTCTGCAGGGATATCTGGCGCGTGTAAGCAAGTTCGTTGGCCTTGAGGGTCGCCTGGGTATCGGTGAGCTTCGCCTTGGCGCTCTCAACGCTGGCTTGCAGGCTCTTCAATTGCCCCTTGAATCGCTCCGAATCGAGCTCAGCCAGCACGTCGCCTTTCTTGATCAGGCTGTTGTTGTCAACATTGACTGCCCGCACTACGCCCGACATCTCGCTTGAAACATCAATCTGGGTTGTAGGCTGAATGGTGCCCGTGGCCACGACTGTCACTGTCAGGTCAGCGCGCTTTGGCGGGCTTGTTTCATAAGTCACCGCATTGGCGGTGGTTTGCGAATTTTGATACCACAGATAGCTGCCTATGATGGCAAAGGCCAGAACTGCGAGCCAAATCCCCCGCTTCGCCCAGCGTTTCGCCCGGGCCTGTGGTCCGAGGCCTAATACTTTCTCGATTTCGTGGCTGTCTGGCAAATTCTGGATATTCATGAGCCTGCGCTTTGAAACTCTATGCTATCTATATAGGAAGATGACCCCCGGAAGCCAAGTTTCCGGAGCCGCCTATGCTGCCAATTTTTGCAGTTTAAGCCAACCTTTGCCACGCAGATTGCGCAAGATCAAGAATCCGCAAGGAATTAGCCCCACAAGCAGGACAATGATCGCGGGCCGCAGGCCGAAGGTGAAAAGGAAATTGGCCTTGGCAATGCGCCAGGGGTCAATGCCGGTCGCCAGCCCATACCAGGCGAATTCCGCAACCATTGTGAGAATGGCGGCGATCAGCGCGCTCGCCGCCAGCGCCAGCGGCTTCAACGCGATGCGCCGGTTGATGAACACCCGGTAGACCATCAGCAGGAAATAGAATCCGGCCATCAGGGTGGCGGGGCTCACGTCCGCCTTGGTCTGGATGAAATAATGCAAAAGGCCCAGAACGGCGATTCCGTAGACGGATTGATGCAGCAGCTTCCATTTCTGGCCAAGCCTACGCACCGCCGCGTCAAACGACGTGACCGCCAGCAAACTCAGGCCCAGCAGCGCCGCAAATCCGATGGTGAGGTAAATGCGCAAGGCAATTTCGGTTGCCACGAACACCAGGTCATATTTCACGTTGACGACATAAAGCAGGAAATGCGCCAGCGCATAGGCGAACGCCGTGACCCCCAGCATGCGCCGGACCAGCGCGATTTTCGGATAATTCAAAACCCGCTGCAGAGGTGTCAGCGCCAAGGTGATCACCAGAAAGCGGATCGTCCAGTCGCCCACCAGCCGGAGCGCCGCCTTCACCGCCAAGGGCCCCAGCTGGTCCGCCAAGAACCAATAGGAAATGACCAGCGCAGGCAAGAGCGCCAATGCGAGCGTTGCGGTTTTGAGCGGGGAAAATTTCCCCTGTCTGTCTGTCACTGGTGTCATGGCGCCCCTATAGCAAATCGCCCGTGAGCTGTCCTTTCACAAGCGCTCACCTTTTTGCGAGAAGGGCGTTACAAAAGAATGAAATAGGCCGGCACCGCCACATAGGCGGCCATGGCGAGCCCCAATGCGGCGCGCGCGGCCATATGCCTGAACCGCAGGAACAAAACCCCGGCCATCGCCACGCCAAGGGCCATTTCAAACACGCTGAAATACCTGCCGAAATGCCGCCAGTCCCAATAGGAGACGGGAGAGACAAATTTCCACCGCGTCAGCGGCCAAAGGCTCATATGCGCGTCCTCCCGGTGCACGAGGAAATCAATGCCGGTGTGAATGAGCGCCGAGGCCGCGAATATGGAAACAAGTGTCCACCAGCGGGCTCTGTGGCGCAAAGCCAGGCTGATCGCCAGCAGCCCGCCCCACAGGATGAACGAGTGCGCGACAGCATTGGTCACCTGCCACCAGTTCTGCCAGTAAAGCTCGCCAAATATGGTCTGGTCCGGCAACCCGGAAATCTTGAGCGCCAGCACGATAGCCAGCATCGGCGCGTCAGGCAGCACTCCGCCCAGCATCCCCGCCCAGGCGCGGGCGGGAACATCGCGGCCAAAAAGCACCGCCCCCATGAGGACGTGGGATTGCGTGTTCATGAAGGCAATCTAACCCAAGCCAAACACACTTCAATGACAAAACCCCGGTGTTTCCACCGGGGTTCATTTGCTTCAGCGAGTGCTGAGGGCTGGACTTAGAAATCCATTCCGCCCATTCCGCCGCCCATTCCGCCGCCGCCCATGCCGCCTGGCATGCCGCCGCCGGCCTTGTCCTTCGGCCGCTCGGCGATCATGGCTTCCGTGGTGATCAGCAGAGAGGCGACCGAGGCCGCGTCCTGCAGCGCCACGCGCACAACCTTGGTTGGGTCGATGATGCCGGCGGCGATCATGTCGACATACTCTTCGTTCTGGGCGTCAAAGCCGTGGTTGCCGTCCTTTTCCAGCAGCTTGCCGACAACGATGGAGCCTTCGACCCCGGCATTCTCGACGATCTGGCGGATCGGCGATTCCAGCGCCTTCGACACGATCTTGATGCCGGCCTGGATGTCGGCGTTGGTGGACGTCAGCGCATCCACGGCCTTCTTGGCGCGCAGCAGGGCGACACCGCCGCCAGCCACAACGCCTTCTTCAACCGCGGCCCGCGTCGCGTTCAGCGCGTCGTCAACCCGGTCCTTCTTTTCCTTCACTTCGATTTCGGTGGAGCCGCCGACCTTGATCACGGCGACGCCGCCAGCCAGCTTGGCGAGGCGCTCTTGCAGCTTTTCCTTGTCGTAGTCCGAGGTGGTTTCCTCGATCTGCGCCTTGATCTGGGCCACCCGGCCCTTGATGTCGTCCTTCTTGCCGGAGCCATCGATGATCGTGGTGTTTTCCTTGTCGATGCGAACGCGTTTTGCGCGCCCCAGCATGTCAAGGCCAACATTCTCAAGCTTGATGCCGAGGTCTTCCGAAATCACCTGGCCGCCCGAAAGCGTCGCGATGTCCTCGAGCATGGCCTTGCGGCGGTCGCCGAAGCCTGGAGCCTTGACAGCGGCCACTTTCAGCCCGCCGCGCAGCTTGTTCACCACCAGCGTCGCAAGGGCTTCGCCTTCGATGTCCTCGGCGATGATCAGCAGGGGCTTGCCCGACTGGACCACGGCTTCGAGAATAGGCAGCATGGCCTGCAGCGATGACAGCTTCTTCTCGTGCAGGAGGATGTAAACATCTTCCAGTTCGCACAGCATCTTCTCGGGGTTGGTGATGAAGTAGGGCGAGAGATAGCCGCGGTCGAACTGCATGCCTTCGACAACCTCAAGCTCGGTCTCGGCGGTCTTGGCTTCCTCAACCGTGATGACGCCCTCGTTGCCGACCTTCTGCATGGCTTTGGCGATCATTTCGCCGATCGCCTTTTCGCCGTTGGCCGAAATCGTGCCGACCTGGCCGACTTCTTCCGACGACTTGATCTTCTTCGAGCGCTTCTTGAGATCCTCGATGGCGGTGGCCACCGCCATGTCGATGCCGCGCTTCAGAATCCATCGGGTTCATGCCGGCGGCGACTGCCTTGCAGCCTTCGCGCACGATGGATTGCGCCAGCACGGTGGCGGTTGTGGTGCCGTCGCCCGCCGTGTCGTTGGTCTTGGAGGCGACTTCGCGCACCATCTGGGCGCCCATGTTTTCGAACTTGTCTTCAAGCTCGATTTCCTTGGCGACAGTGACGCCGTCCTTGGTGGTGCGGGGAGCGCCGAACGATTTGTCGATAACGACGTTGCGGCCCTTGGGACCGAGAGTGACCTTCACCGCGTTAGCGAGAATGTCAACGCCGCGGAGCATTCGCTCGCGGGCTTCGCCGCCGAAGCGGACTTCTTTTGCAGCCATGTAAGTGTTCCTTTAGCTAAATTGATTGGTTGGCGATTTCTTACTTGTCGAGCACGCCCATGATGTCGGACTCTTTCATGATCAAGAGCTCTTCGCCGTCGATCTTGACCTCGGTCCCGGACCATTTGCCGAACAGCACCGTGTCGCCTGATTTCACGTCGAGGGGAACGAGCTTGCCGCTCTCATCGCGGGCGCCTGGGCCCACGGCGATGATTTTGCCCTGCATCGGCTTTTCCTGCGCCGTTTCTGGAATGATGATGCCACCTTTGGTCTTGGTGTCTTCGTCAACCCGCTTCACCACGACCCGGTCGTGCAAAGGACGGAATTTCATGTGAGAACTCCTCATAACATATTGGTTTATTTATATTTAATTCCGAAACGGGAACCCGTCGCGATTTCTGTTAGCAGTCATCAGGAGAGAGTGCTAACAGCTGGGCTTCAGATAGGGGCAATGAGCGGGAAGGTCAAGGAGAATCCCCGTCGTTCCCGATGGCCAGCCCAAACCGGTCCACAGCGGCTTTCCACTGGAAGGATTTCCACTTGCATCGCAGCGGCAATTCACCGCTTACTACGTGAAATACTAATTGCTTAGGGTCACTTATGGCTGACGATTACGCGAAGCAGGGCGATTGGACGGACGCTGAGAATGATCTTGTCGTGGCGGACTATTTAGAAATGCTTCGGCTCGAATTAGCTGGCCAGAATTATGTCAAAGCCCAGAGGAACGCTGCCCTCCGACAATTTCTGAAGCGTTCCCATGGATCGATTGAATTCAAGCATCAAAATATAAGTGCGGTACTTTTGCGGTTAGGGTTTCCATGGATTGATGGCTACAAGCCAATGGCAAATTCTCAAAAATCTTTGATCTCCGCGATTGAACGCTACTACAATTCAATCCTGGGAGTAACGTCAACAATACGATCGCAAGCGAAAGAAGGTTTTTCGGAAAGCCAGGATTTGCATTTTGAGGAACCACCACCCAAAATAACAAATAAAGAAATCGTGAGTACTGGTGAAGTTGAAAGACTCGTTAGAAAGTTTGATCCCGCAGAGCGTGACTTCCGGAATCGCGCGTTGGGTAAGCAAGGCGAGGAACTGGTGTTCATTGCCGAGCGTAACCGACTTCTGAAAACCAGCATCGATCTGGCCAATAAAGTTCGATGGGTATCGCGTGATGACGGCGATGGAGCGGGTTTCGATATTCGATCATTTGAAACTGACGGACGTGAAAAACTCATTGAAGTCAAAACAACCGTGGGCGGCCATTCGACGCCTTTCTATATCAGTCGAAACGAAGTGGACCTGTCTTGCGAAAGGCCGGATGCTTTCAAATTGGTAAGGTTATTTGACTTTTCAAAAATACCGCGCGCATTTGAACTCTCTCCGCCTCTGGACGCATACGTGAAACTTGAACCCAGCACCTTCTTGGCAAAGTTTAACTGAGAGCAACAAATATCCGCAACTAAACCCAAGGACACAACAACAACCAACCGGCTGAATTTGCTTTCTCCAGTCGTTTCATGAATTCGCGACTGCTGGTCAAGGGTTTAACTTCAGTTTTCGTAACAATCTTCGTGCTCGTGATTTCATGAAACCAGTGATCGTCGTCATTCGTTACTTTTGGAGTTAGACTACCCAATCCAACCTCGCGGGGAATGAATTTCGCTTCCTCAAAGAGAAACGGTTTAGCGGCTTCAAGATCAAATTCTCCAGTAAGCACGAATTCGCCATAGAATTTCCAGTTGCCATAGTCGCGATAGAGATATTCAACTTGAGTGAACTTGGCCATACGGATCTCCACCTGCGAACGGAAGCTCAATCGAATTTACCCGCGTTGTCAATTTGTTCTTTTATGGATTTTCGGAGAATGCCCGTTTCTACCCCAACCACCGTACGGTGTCAAGCATAAAATTCCTATTTGATGCTAAAAATCTTAAATTCTTAATTCGCCGCAATTTTGTCGCCGCCCGTCTGCTAGACAGCGTTTCAAATCAAAGCGAGGCGGCAGTTGACCAAGGTTTTTTCTGTTCTGGCGGTTCTATGGGCGATCTCCACGGGGGCGTTCGCCCAAACTCTCAATGCCGCCGACTTCCAGATCGAATGGAAAGTCGCCAACCGCTTCCGCCTGTTCAGCGACGAGGGTTTTTTCCAGCGCCATGAGCAGGCCTGGTCCCAGTATCTCATCCATGTGGGCGAGCAGGCGGTGTCCGAGGACCAGAAGCAATTGCTGGTGGACGCGGCTTCCGTGCTGGGTTCCGAACATGTGTTGAATGACCGCTACATTGCTTTCTCGCGCATTTTGCGCGCCAAATTTGATTGGCGCGGCTGGGCCGCCGGTGGCGAGGGCAAGCTTTGCTGGAATCCGGCAACCCGTCTCCATGATCTGTGCGGCGGTGTCGGGGACTACGTGAATCCAAAATCCCACGTGATTGACGTGAGCTTGCGTCCGCTCACCGCCAACACCCTGTTCAAGGAGTACATATGCGAGTGGCGCGTTGATGATGTGGCCGTCACGTCTTCGCCTTGCGACGCGCCAGTGAAAGTCCAACTGCCCTATCCCGGTGGGGCCAATATTTCCGTAGGCGTGGTGGGCGAGCAACCCATTTCACTCAATGTCAGGGTGCGCGACCTGTTGATCGTGGGCCTTGGCGACAGCTTTGCCTCAGGCGAGGGCAACCCCGATGTGCCGGTGGAATTTGGCCCCGGCAAGCGTCATCAAAACCTTTACCCGCGCCGCCTGAACAATGATGTGAGTGGCTCGGCCCAGTGGATCGACAGGCTCTGCCACCGCTCGCTCTATGGCCACCAGTTGCGCGCCGCCTTGCAGGTCGCCATCGAGAATCCGCGAAGCGCGGTCACGTTCCTCGGTTACTCCTGCTCCGGCGCCAGCGTCAGCAACGGCATCCTCGGGCCGCAGGAATATGTGGAACGCGTGGCCACATCAAGCGCCGCGAACCCGGCCTCGCGCTTTGTGGCGGGCGGCGGCAAGGATTCGCAAATCCACTGGCTCTTGCGTGAACTGTGTTCCGTCAAGCCGGAACAGGTTGATGAGCTGTGGACATGCCCTGGCAAACAATATCGCCGCTCTGTCGATTACGTATTCCTGTCCATCGGCGGCAATGATATTGGTTTTTCCAACGTGGTGGCCTGGGCAACCCTGCGTGAGGGAACGTCCGCCACCTTGGCGAAGTTCTTTGGCGCGACAGTTCCGCCAAAGCAATTCGCTGAAAACATGCGCGATGTGCTTCCCGGCGCCTATGCCCAATTGGCCAAGGCCCTGGAAGTCGCCATCCCGCTCTATTCCGGAGACCCTGTCTTTGATCCCTCGCGCGTGGTGCTCACCAGCTATCCCGACATGCTGGTTGATGAAACGGGATCAGTTTGCGAAGCTGGCGACAGTGAAAGTGAAAACGAGGACCAGTTCCGAGCCAACCAGTCCATGGATGTATTTTCATCCTGGCTTGCAACCACCTCGGGCCGGCTGAACGCCGTGCATGAGCAACTGTCAACGCTCCACGCCCGCATGCGCGATCTCGCGGGCGATCAGGGCTGGACATTCGCGGGCCGCGTCCATGAATCCCGGATTTTCACCGCCCGCGGCTTCTGCGCGCAAAATCGCAAGCACATGTCTGAACCCACGGAAGTTCTGATGATGCCCTGTTGGGGCAAGGCCGACAGGCCGACACAGACCTGCGAGTCGAGCTGGTCCGGAAAAATACGCGAATGGCGGCCCTATGATCCCGTCACGCAAAATTACCCCTACGCGTTGCGCCAGCGCTGGGTCAGGACCTTCAATGACGCCTATATGGCGGTGAACGAGAAGGTCATGACCAAATCGGGCCACATCGATGAAAAAGCGTCGGCCCAGACCTTCATCGAAACCACCGGCGCCATGCACCCCAACGCCGAAGGCCAGGCCGCCATGGCAGACGCAATCCTCATGGATATCCGGGGCTCGATTGCCGAAGCTTTGAGCAAGGACCCGTAAGCCTCAATTCGACAGGAAATAAGTGATCGTCGTCACCACGCGCACTTTCTTGTCGATCTGCTTTTCCGGCCGGTCGTTGGGAATTTCGACCGCCGGGTTGATTTCGATGATGCCCTGGTTGGCGCTCTGGATATCGCCAACCTTCGCGCCCGACTCCTGCGCGAACTTGTCGGCGGCTTCCCTGGCGCGCTTGGTGGCCTCGGTCAGCATTTCGCCCTTGAGGTCATTCACATTGGTGAAAATGAAAGACGGCCCGGCGTTGTAAGCGTCTGAGGAAAACACCACGCCGGATTTCAGCAGGTCGCCAATCATGCGCGATGCATTGGAAAGCTTTTCAACCTCTGAAGACCTGACCAGAAGATCTTCCGTCAAGACAAACCGGAGCTCCGGCGGCAGGCCCTGGTTGTTATAGCCCGCCCGGTCCTCGACCTGGATGTTCTGAACCTGCATGTCCTGCCCAGTGAAGCCATGGCCGCTCAAAAACGACTTGACCGCCTTCTCGGAGGTTTCCAGCGCCGCCCGCGCATCCTCAAGGCTGGCGCCTGTTGCCACAAAGCGCACCGGCCAGAAACCGATATTGGCTTTCACCTCGCGCTCCGACAGGCCCTTCACGGTGACGGTGCGAAATCCCAGCCGGCTCTTGACCAGCGACTCGCCCGCCATAAACCCGCCGCTGGCGACGCCCAAGCCGATGAGGCCGCCGGCGATAATATTTGAAACTGATGACATCACTGTTTCCTGACGCTGCCCATTCATTGTGTCACTTCTTTGATTATCATGATTCGAATAAAAAGCCGCCCCGGAACTTGGGGCGGCTCAGCGTTCAGGCCGGGTGGCTTTTAGATGCTGTTCTTGCTCATCTCTGCCGCAATGAAGTCCGCCTGGCGGATGGCAAGGGCCACGATCGTAAGCGTTGGATTTTCCGCGGCGCCAGTCGTGAACTGGCTGCCATCGGAGATGAACAGATTGGCGATGTCGTGCGTCTGGCCATGCTTGTTGACCACGCCATCTTTCGCCAGCTCGCTCATCCGGTTGGTGCCGAGATTGTGAGTGGAGGGATAGGGTGGCGTGTGAATGGTGCGAAGCGCCCCCACCGCGTCATAGACCGCCGATCCCTGCTTGAAGGCATGATCCCGCATGGCGACGTCATTGGGATGATCGTCGAAATGCACGTTCGGAACCGGCAGGCCGTATTGATCCTTCTCGGTTGCATGGAGGCTGACACGGTTGGTTTCCTGCGGCATGTCCTCGCCCACCAGCCACATGCCAGCCATATGGTCATAGGCGTCAAGTGCGGTGGCGAACTCGCGGCCCCAGCCGCCCGGGTTGAGGAAGGCCGCCATGAACGGCAGGCCCAGCGCCAGGGTCTCCATCTCATAGCCGCCGACAAAGCCCCGCGAGGAGTCAAAGCGCGCTTCATCCTGGATGATTCCGGCCATGGTGGTGCCACGGTAGAAATACACCGGCTTCTCGAACGTCGCATAGACCGAGCCCGTCATGTGCCGCATGTAGTTCTTGCCAACCTGGCCGGATGAGTTGGCCATTCCGTCGGGATATTTGGAGGAGGCCGAGTTCAGCAACAGGCGCGGGCTTTCGATCGTGTTGCCCGCGACGCAGACGATGCGCGCCTTCTGCACATGCTGGTTGCCATCCTTGTCGGCGTAGACAACGCCGGTGACCTTGCCGCTATCGTCATGCTCGATCTTGAGCACCTGGGAGTTGGCGCGGACTTCGAGATTGCCAGTGGCCTCGCCCTTGGGAATTTCCGAAACCAGCGTCGACCATTTCGCTCCTGACTTGCAGCCCTGGAAGCAGAAGCCGATCTGCTGGCAGGAGCCGCGGCCGTCGCGGGGTTCGGAATTGATCGACATGTTGCCGGTGTGGACTTCCTTGTAGCCGAGCTTCTTGGCGCCCGCTTCCAGCACCTTGAAGTTGTTGTTGCCGGGAAGCCGCGGGATATTGTTGGTTCCTGTGGTGCCCATCTTGTTCTCGGCCTTGTCGTAGTAGGGGGCCATCTCGTCGTGGCCAATGGGCCAATCCAGGAGATTGGCGCCAGCGACTGCCCCATAGGTGGCAAGTGCCTTCCACTCATGCGGCTGAAAGCGCAGCGATGCGCCGGCCCAGTGCGTGGTCGATCCGCCCACCGCCTTGACGATCCAGGCGGGAAGCCCGGAGAAATCCTTGGCGACCCGCCAGGTGCCCGATGTGGTGCGCTTGTCGAGCCAGGAAATCTGGCTGAAGCTGCCCCATTCATCATTCTGGAAATCCTCCGTCTCATGACGGGCGCCGGCCTCAAGGCAAACCACCTTGATGCCCTTTTGGGCCAGTTCGTTGGAGAGTGTTCCGCCGCCGGCGCCCGAGCCCACGACAACGACGACTGTTGAATCATTCTTCTCGAAAGTAGCCATTGTTTTCCTCCCTTAACCCTGGCTCAGCCAGTCGATGTCGTCGAAGCCGCGATTGATGTAGCCGCCCTTGGAAGCGCTTTCGCCCTCGTAGCCAAAGACCGCCCAAACCTCCGGATTATTGTAGATGCCGGTCACCAGGGAACCGCGGACTTTTTGAAAGAACGGCGTTGCCTCGATGCCCGAGAGAATGGCAACCCGTTCTTTTTCATCTGAAACCTCGGCGTAGCCCGCGTACTTCATGCCGATGGCTGCGGTGTTCAATCCGGCGACGCCCTCTTCGAGCAAGGCCTTTGCGGCCGCATCGTCTTTGGCAGCCGCATCGAGCCCTTCCATGACCTTGGCGTAGTGCTGGTCGCCGAGCTTGTCATGCGGATAGATATCGCGCGCCATCTTCACCAGCGTGGCGAACGTATCGGCGGAAACCGCGGCCGGGGCCGCCGCCCACGCCATGCCGGTGATGGCGGGGCTTGGAACCACAGCGACGGCTGCTGCCGTCATGCTTCCGGTTCGAAGCAGCGTCCGGCGGGACATCTTGGGTGTCTTGTCGATCAGTCTCATGGCGTTTCCTCCTTGGTGATTTTTCTTGGTGATTTTTATGTGTATCTTCCGTGCCTCTGCAGAACCTCAATCTTGTAGCCATCCGGGTCCGTTACGAAGAAGAACTTCGCCATCAAGGCGCCGTCACGGTGGAATTCCTTTACCGGATTTGGATTGAGGCCGAGCTTTTCAAACCGCTTGTGTTCGGCGTCAATGTCGCCGACCGAAAGCGCCAGATGGCCGTAGCCGGTGCCGTGGGTATAGGCTTCTGCGCGGCCATGGTTGATGGTCAGCTCGACTTCAAAATCATTCTCGTCGTTCTTGAGGTAAACCAGCGTGAAGCCATCGAAATCGAAGCGGTCCTTCACTTTCAGGCTGAAAGCCTTGCTGTAAAAATCGACGGACTTTGTTTCGTCCATGACCCTTATCATTGTGTGAATGGCTTTCGCCATGATCAATTCCCTATTTTTTTTGCGTATTGGCGATGAGATAGTCTATGATAATCTTGCGCTTGTCCGGATCCTTTTGCTTGTAGACTGACATCAGGGTATCCGGCACCAAGGCCTTGGCGTCAGTTAGCCAGAGATCAAGCTGTTCGGCGCTCCACTGCCACCCCGCCGCCTTGAGGCCGGGAGAGTATTTGTAGCCCTCAAGCGTGCCAGCCTTGCGCTGCAGCATGCCATGCAGATTGGGGCCTTGGCGAGGCGTTGCGGCGGGATCGATGGAATGACAGGTTCCACAATGATTTTTGAAAAGCTTTGCGCCGGCATCATCGGCCGCGATGGCTGGCAGCGCCATAACAGAACATGCAAGCAGGAAAACCACAGTTGAACGCAACGCCACCACTCCCTGACAACCGCGTAAGTCACTCTAACCACTCGCGCGCTGCAAATGGTATTAGCGGAATACTACGCCGCCGCGTGGGCCTCGGCCTGAAGCCGCCCATGGTCAAAATCGCGCTGCAGATAATTGAGGCAGCAGCAGCGCAGCAGGGACGCGAAATTGCTGACTTCGCCATGCATTTCCAGGGCCTCTTCGTAGAGCTTGGACAGAAACCGGGCGAGCGGCATGTCCTGAGCCGCAGCGATTTCTTCCACAGTGACCCAGAATTTCGCTTCCAGCCGGACACTGGTGGTGTGCCCCATCAGCCTGACCGACCTTGTTTCATAGGCATAATTGTTGGGGTCTTGCCCTGCGAACATACGGCACATTGGCTATCCTCCCTACGGCGATTACCGGCTGATCGTCACACAAGCCCACTGTCCTTGCAAGTGGAAATCTGGGGCGCAAGCCGGCGGTTCGCCTACGGCAGCAATTTGAATTTCATCCCAAACGAAGCCAGCTTGTCGGAATTCTTGTCGCGCACAGTTGTGGTGACTTCGTAATCGCCCGGCTCAAGCCCGGAGAAATCATAATTCAGCTTGCCCATGAACTCCTTGTTGGCAACGCGGCTCCGCAAGGTCCAACTGCCAAAATTTTCCTGGGCGGCAATGCTGGCGCCGGCCGCGTCCCGGATTTCGAAATCCAGCGCCATGTCGATGACAAACATCTGTCCATCCCGCCCATAGGCAAACCCGAAAGGCTCCGTGTAAATGATGAGCGGCTCGCTGCGCTTGAACACGTTGGTCTCGCGCATGTCGAAAATGCCAAATCCACTGGGATCCGAAGCCACGAACAGGGTCTTCCGGAAGATTAGAGGCGACTGGTCCCACAGCTTTTCCCGGGCGGTTTCGATGGCCTGAAACGCCTCGTCGAATTTGCCCTCGGCGGCGAGCTTTTCGGCAGCCTGGCCTGCGTCAGCGATCTCGCCAGCGGCCGCCGGCGCCGCCGACACCAAAAGGATCAACGAAAAAATTTTCAACATCGCATCGAGCCTCCCGCGCAAATCAGCGCCACAATCGCCCGAAATCTGGCTGGGGGCAATAAGCAACTCTGGTCTGTTTCCTTCATGCGCCGGTTTCTGCTACACTGGCCCCAGCAATAGTTGGAGAACTGTCATGAACAAGCCGCAAATCCATTCAGACACCAAGACATGGGAAGCCTCCCCTAACAATCTTGAGTCTTTCTGGATGGGCTTCACCCCGAACCGGGCCTTCAAGCAGCGCCCGCGGATGATCGCCCGCGCCAAGGACATGCATTATTACGACATGGCGGGCCGGCCCATTCTTGACGGCTCCGCCGGCCTGTGGTGCACCAATGCCGGCCATTGCCGCGAGCCCATTGTGGCGGCCATCCAAAAATCCGCCGCTGAGCTTGATTTCGCGCCAACTTTCCAATACGGCCATCCAAAAATATTTGAGCTTGCGTCAAGGCTCGCCACCATGGCGCCGGGCGATTTGAACTATGCCTTCTTCTGCAATTCCGGCTCGGAGGCGGCCGATTCGGCCTTGAAAATCGCCCTTGCGTATCAGCGCGTCAAAGGCCAGGCCAGCCGCACCCGCCTGATTGGCCGCGAGCGCGGCTATCATGGCGTGAATTTCGGCGGCATTTCCGTGGGCGGCATGGTGGGCAACCGCAAGATGTTCGGCACTATGCTGGCTGGCGTTGATCATTTGCCTCACACCTACAACCGCAAGGAGCAGGCCTTCACCAAGGGTGAGCCTGAGTTTGGCATGCACTATGCCGATGAGCTGGAGCGGCTCGTGGCGCTTCACGACGCCTCGACCATCGCGGCGGTGATTGTTGAACCCATGGCCGGTTCCACTGGCGTGTTGCCGCCGCCCAAAGGCTATCTGAAGCGCCTGCGCGAGATCTGCGACAAGCACGGCATCCTCTTGATATTCGATGAGGTGATCACGGGCTTCGGTCGCCTGGGCTACGCCTTCGCCGCCGAGCGCTTCGGCGTGATTCCAGACATGATCACCTTTGCCAAGGGCGTGACGTCCGGCACCGTGCCGATGGGCGGCGTGATGGTGCGCCAGGGCATCTATGACGCCTTCATGAACGGGCCAGACCACGCCATCGAGTTCTTCCATGGCTACACCTATTCCGGCCACCCAATCGCCGCCGCCGCCGGCGTCGCCACCATGGACCTTTACCGGGACGAGCAGCTGTTTGAAAATGCCCGCAAGCTCGAAGGCGTTTTCGCCGATGCCGCCATGACGCTGAAGGGCAATCCGCTGGTGGAGGATATCAGGACCCTGGGGATCGTTTGCGGCATTGACATGAAGCCGATCGAAGGCTCACCCGGGCTTCGGGCCTACAAGGCCATGGAGATGGCCTTCCATGACTTTGGCTTCTTGATCCGCATCACCGGCGACACCATCGCCCTTTCACCGCCCCTGATGCTGACCGAAAACCAGATTGACGAGATTTTCACCGACAAGATGCCGAAAGTGCTGAAGGCGGTCGCTTGATTTGATCGTGGATGATGTCTGAAATCTGATTCCATAGGGAGTGAGACTGGGTTATCCTCCGTCCTGTTGATTCGACTTGCGAGAGGGGATGCGAGCCAAGTGATGCAGTCGCGTGGATGGCCGATGGTTTTGTTTCTTGCGGTTTTGTCCTGCTTTGCCATAGCCTGCGGCGTTTTTGTGTTGGTGGCTGAAACCAATCAGGCGGTCGCCGTGGCCCTTGGCGTCTTTGCCTTGGCAATGGCGCAAATTCTGATCACGGTCACGGGCTGGATTGGAAACGGGAGAATGCAATCAACCGTCAAGGGGCTGATTCTGGAAAAGCGCGCCATCGATGCAAAATATCGACAGACATTTGTCCACGCAGACTTGTTCGAGCGCGAAATATCCGATCTCAGGCGCCGCGCCGAGATGGCTGAAAAGAATCAGCAGGATTCAGTCGCCGCCAATCGCGCCGAGCTTCACGCGTTGAACCGGCGCTATGAAGCGGCGACTGCAAATTTGCGCGAGCACGGCGAGCCGGAACCGCAGGCGTTTTTTGACAACCCGTTGCCAGCGCCGCCCCGTGACCAGCTCGGTTTCCTGCTCGAACCCATCGTTGACCTTTCCACCAACGCCACCGCCCACTACCGCGCCCGGTTCAGCATGGCCGTGGCGGACGGCGAGGAAGTGGATTTTGACAGGCTTGTTTCAAATGCCGATCGAAGCGGATTGCGGCCTTCGCTCGACTTGCTGGTGATCAGCCAGTCGGTTCCGCTCTTGCGGCGGTTGCGCATCAAGCATCCCGCCATGAAGATGCTGCTGCCAATTGGCGCGGCGACGCTGATGAGCGCCGCATCGCTTGCCGCGATCGCGGACTCGCTTGGCGACGCCGGCGATGTGGCGGACGGCGTGGTGTTTGAAATCACCCATGCCGCCTTGGGAAAGCTGAGCGAGGCCGGAATAGCCGGGCTTGCCACCATCGCCCGCATGGGCGCCACCATGGCGGTGACCGACGCGTCTGTTGCGGGCTTGGATCTTGCGTCCCTGCGCCAGCTCGGCGTGCTCTTCATCGGCATTGACGCGAAAACCGTTGAATCCGGCTTCGGCGTGAACGCGGCGTGGCCGGCCTTTTTGCAGGCCGCGCGCGGGCTGCAGTTTCAGGTTGTGCTGACCGATGTGGAGAGTTCAGCCCAGGCGGCATCCTCGGCGCAAATCGCCCGCTATGCCGCCGGGTCATTCTTCGCGCCACCCCGGCGCGTGAAACTTGGCGCGGGAGTGGCCGCCGCCGCCGCCGACTTGAGCGCCGCTGCCTGAGGCAACATGGAAAAATTCTCAGAGCAATATCCCATCTGGTTCTGCGACGTCTGGGGGGTGATTCACAATGGTTTCGTTTCACATGACGCGGCAACCCAGGCGCTTGTTCAACATCGCGAGGCGGGCGGCATTGTCGTCCTGGTCACAAATTCGCCGCGCACGTCGAAAGGTGTGGCCCGCCAGCTCGCCGAGATCGCCGTTCCCAACGAATGCTACGACGCGATTGTGACCTCGGGAGACGTCACTCAAACCCTGATGGCCTCGCATGGGCAAGGCAAGGTGTATCATCTGGGCCCTGCCCGGGATCTTTCGATTTTTGAGGGCGTCGATGTGCAGCGCGTTGAACTGGAGCACGCCAAAGCCGTTCTCTGCACGGGGCTGGTCAACGACGAAGTGGAAACGCCGGATGCCTACAACTCTCTGCTGGCGCAGGCGAAGGCGTTGAATTTGCCGATGATCTGCGCCAATCCGGACAAGGTGGTTCGCAAAGGCGACAAGCTTCTGTATTGCGCCGGCGCGCTCGCTGAGAAGTATTCCGCCATGGGAGGGGAAGTGCTCATGGCTGGCAAGCCCCATGCCCCCATTTACGAGCTGGCCTACAAACTGGCCACCGGCCTGGCGAAAATGGAAATTCCCAGGTACCGGATACTCGCGATTGGCGATGGGCCTGAAACCGACATCAAGGGGGCCGCCGATTTTGGCTGCGATGTGGTTCTGATCGCCGACGGCGTGACCGACGCCTCAAAGGGCCTCCAGGCCGCCGAAGCCCATGTTCAACGCCTTGTTCCACAAGCCAGAATCAGAAAAACCCTGGATCATCTCGCCTGGGCCTAGCATTTGTGTTGAAGCGCCGCGAAAACTGTGCTGCTTACGGCCTCAATTCAAAAAGTGAGTTCCAATGCAACTGCTCGCAGGCAACCAGCCTGTCCCCCGGAATTTCCATAACGCGGTGGTGGCCATCGGCAATTTCGACGGGCTGCATCGCGGCCATCAGGAGTTGCTGCGGGTGGCGCGAAGCGAGGCGGAGCGCCGTGGAGTGCCGTGGGGAATTGTGACCTTCGAACCGCACCCGCGAAGTTTTTTCAAGCCCGATGAACCCGTGTTCAGGCTGACGCCAGCGCCGCTGAAGGCGAGATTGGCGGCGGCCCTTGGCGCCGCCTTTGTTTTGAACCTGGCCTTCGGCAAGGAGCTGGCCGCGTTGGAACCGGACGCCTTTGTCGAGCGCTATCTGCGGGACCACATGGCCGTGGCCCATGTGGTGACGGGTTATGATTTTCATTTTGGCCGGGGACGCAAGGGCAATCCTTCCGTTCTGGAAGCCTTGGGGAAGAAATCCGGCTTTAGCGTAACCATTGTCGACCAGGTTTCCGACGAGGGCGACGGCCATTCGCCATTTTCCTCAAGCTCCATTCGCTCCAGCCTGCGCCGTGGCCATGTGGCGGCGGCGGCCCGCGAGCTCGGCTACCACTGGACCGTCCTGGGCGAAGTTGTGCAGGGCGACCTCCGGGGCCGCGGCATCGGATTTCCGACGGCCAACATAGTCGTTGACCCGGGCGCCGAACCCTTTCGCGGCATCTATGCCGTGCGCGTTCGCGGCGGCGAAACTAAAGGTTTCTGGAACGGCGCTGGCTACTTCGGCGACAGCCCGACATTTGACGCCGCGCGCACGTTTCTTGAAGTCCATATTCTGGATTTCGACAGCGATATCTATGGCCGGACTCTCGCGGTGGAGTTTATCGACCTCATCCGGCCGGACAGGAAATTCAGTTCAACCGAAGACCTCAAGCGCGAGATGCGCGAAGATTGCGCCAAGGCGAGATCGATCCTCGAAGCCCTGCGGCGGAACAATCCATGCACGGCCTATCCCCTTGGCCGTGCGCAGGAAGAAGGCCTGATCCACGGATAACCAGTCTGCCGCGTCAGGCGACGTCGGCGGCTTCCTTGGCGCGGCTCATGCGTTTTCTTTCGTTGGCGTCGAGATAGATTTTGCGCAGGCGGATGGATTTGGGCGTGATTTCCACCAGCTCGTCGTCGCCCACATAGGCCAGCGCCTTTTCCAGGGACATTTTGATGGGCGGTGTCAGCACGACGGCCTCATCCTTGCCGGAGGCGCGCACGTTGGTGAGCTTCTTGCCCTTGATCACATTGAGCTCAAGGTCATTGCCGCGTGTGTGCTCGCCGATGATCATGCCGGCATAGACCTTGGTTCCATGCTCGATGAACATGGGGCCGCGGTCCTGCAGGTTGAAGATGGCGTAGGCCACCGCTTCCCCATCGCCATTCGACAGCAGCGCGCCCGTATGGCGGCCCGGAATATCGCCCACATATGGCGCGTAGGCATGGAACAGGCGGTTCATGATGGCGGTGCCGCGCGTGTCCGACATGAGCTCGCCCTGATAGCCGATGAGGCCCCGGGTTGGCGCGTGGAACACCAGCCGCTGGCGGCCAGCGCCTGAGGGGCGCATATCGCGCATCTCGGCGCGCCGCTCGGAAAGTTTTTGAACAACAATTCCAGAATAGGCTTCATCGACGTCGACGATCACCTCTTCAATAGGCTCCAGTCTTTCGCCGGTTGCCTCATCGGTGCGGAAGACCACGCGGGGACGGCCAACGGTCAGTTCAAACCCCTCGCGCCGCATGGTTTCAATCAAGATGCCGAGTTGCAGCTCACCCCGGCCCGCCACTTCGAAGGCATCGGTTTCATTCTCGGAGGCGGTGACTCTCAGGGCCACATTGCCTTCAGCTTCGCGCAGCAGGCGCTCGCGGATGACGCGGCTTTGCACCTTGTCGCCTTCCTTGCCGGCAAGCGGGCCGTCATTGATGCGGAACGTCATGGTGAGGGTTGGCGGATCAATGGGCTGGGCCGCGATGGGCTCGGTCACCGTGGGATCGCAAATGGTGTCGGCGACCGTCGATGTGGTGAGTCCGGAGATCGCCACGATATCGCCGGCGAAACATTCCTCGACGGGAATCCGCTCAAGGCCACGGAAGGCCAGCACTTTCGAGACGCGGCCTTGCTCCACAATCTTGCCCTCCTGCGACAGGGCGCGGACCTGCTGGTTGGCCTTGATGGAGCCGGACCGGACGCGGCCCGTCAGAACGCGGCCGAGGAATGGGTTGGCTTCTATGGTGGTGACCAGCATGCGGAAGGGGCCCTCCTCGATCACCGGCGGATTGAAATGCGACACGATCAGGTCAAACAGGGGAGCCATCGTGTCAACTGATTTTTCCGGCTTGGTCGACATCCATCCATGCTTGGCCGAGCCATAGATGATGGGGAAATCCAGTTGCTCCTCGCTTGCCTCAAGGGCCGCGAAGAGGTCAAACACCTCGTTCACCACTTCTGTGTGGCGCTCGTCGGGCCGGTCAATCTTGTTGATGCAGACGATGGGCCTGAGGCCGATTTTCAGGGCCTTCTGCAGCACAAACTTGGTCTGCGGCATCGGGCCTTCGGCGGCGTCGACCAGCAGCACGGCGCCATCCACCATGTTGAGGATGCGCTCAACCTCGCCGCCGAAATCGGCGTGGCCCGGCGTGTCCACGATGTTGATGCGGGTGTCTTTCCACTGCAGCGACGTGACCTTCGCCAGGATGGTGATGCCGCGCTCGCGCTCAAGGTCATTGGAATCCATGGCGCGCTCGGCCACCTTCTGGTTCTCGCGGAAGGAGCCTGACTGGGACAGGAGGCGGTCGATCATGGTGGTCTTGCCATGGTCAACGTGGGCAATAATCGCAATGTTGCGCAAATTCATGTGGCGCCGGAACTTTCTTGTTTGGGTGGGGTTGCTGGGGCCATAGCATGGCTCCATGCGGAAGGCAATTTGCGGATTTGCGCCAAAGCCCAGCTAGGTACTGTCAGCCAGAAAGGTATCCATGGCGGCGAAGAACTGGGCCCGGACCTCGTCCCTTTCGAGGAGGACTTCATGCAAGGCCTCGCGGATAATCGTGAGCGAGACGCCGGGCACCCTTTGGGCGAAGCCGCGTGTCGCGTCATTGTCGACGACGTCATCCCGGCCCGCCATGACAATGAGGACGGGACAGCGCAATGCTGTTGTCCTTTTCATGCGCCGCAGCGTGGCGATGGCGTCAAGGGCGGCGCTCAGCCATTTGAAGGTTGGGCCGCCGACGCCAAGCCTGGGATTGGCTTCAAGCACCGCGCAGTCGCGGTTCCAGCGGCGCTGGTCAAGGCTCAGGGGATTGCCCGGGAAATCATGGCGTCCCATCGGGCCCTTTGGCCGCCCGGGCAGAAACAGCCGGCCCAGTCCCACCGCGCTGAAAAGCCGGCTCAGCAGCTTCGCGACAGGCGCTGGCCAAGCGCCATAATTAAGGTCGATGAGCGGGGAGACAATCACGGCCTTCTTGAACCAGTTGCGCTGGCGGATGGCGCGCAGAACAATGTTTCCGCCGGTGGAATGCGCCAAGGCGAAGTAAGGCGGCGGGCAATCAGGCAACACCGCCTGCGTCATGAAGCTGCGCACATCCTCGTCATATTCCGCGAAATTGTTGATGTGGCCGCGCAGTGGATTCTTCGTGATGCGTTGCGAGCCGCCCTGGCCGCGCAAATCGAGCGAGGCCACGCAATAGCCGCGGCCCATGAGATCGCGCATAGTTTCGAAATAACGCTCCATGAAGTCAGCGCGGCCGCCCAAAACCACGACCGTGCCTCTCGAATTCGCGACCCGCGCCGACATGGCGCGCAAGCTGATGCCGTCGCGTGTTGTGACGGCGGCGCAAATGGCGTCGGCGGGCGCGGGATTGTCAGGGGTTGAAACAAGTTCCATGGGCCCCTGCTCTAAAGCAGAGGCCTTGATACGGCAAGCAAGGCGGACCCTTCACTGAATTTTTTTGACTTCAGTCAACTCGCCGTTGGCGGCGCTGAGCTTAACAAGATAGTTCTTTCCACTGCGGGTGGCGTTGAAGGCGTAGACTTTGCCCGTGCAGCTCTGCGCTTTCACGCTGGTGAAGCCGTAGCCCGTTATGATCTGCCCGGCCTTGTCGCAACTCATCCCTGTTGCTGAAGTCTTTTGCGTTGCCGCTCCCGCTGCGGGAGGTGTCGCGGCTGTCGCGGCGGTTGTGGCAACAGGTTTTTTCTCGACTGAAACCAGTTTCTTCTTGACCTGAGGCTTGGCGGCTGCGGTCGCGGCTTTTTTCTTCTTTTTCTGCTTTGGCGCTATGTATTCCGGTTCATCGTCCGGATCCATGTATTCTGGCTCGTAATAGCGCTCGTCTTCGAAGTCCGGCTCATAGGCGTAAATGTCATCTTCCTCATAGGCGTAATATTGCGGAAGAAAGAATTTCAGCCGCCAGCGTTCGCCCGCTTCGGCGGAACTTGGCGCCAGCGAGGCGCCGATGGCGGCCGAAAGCGCCGCGACTATGAGGATGCGCTTTGTCATCTTAGTCTCCCTCACCTGACCCGGCGGATGGAAATAATATCGCCACTACGGGCATGAACCTTGATCTGAAAATTTCTGCCGCGTTTTTGCGCCACAAAAGTATAGGAAGAGCCGCGGCATTCGATGGTGGAAACCCGGCGATAACCGCGTTCTCTCACGATCCAGCTGGCTTCGCGGCAGGAAATACTGTCGCCGAAATCGTCATACAGCCGGTAACCGGGACGATAGCGGTGGCCAATGCCGTAGCCACGGCAATGGATTGGGTCATAACGGTATTCGCAATAGGCGGGAAAGCCGCCCACGCCGATAATGACATTGACTTTGGCTTCGGCGACCTGCGCTGAAGTGGCAAACGCGGCCATCAGGCCTGCGACAACCAGAAATTTCTTGATCATGATATCCGCCCTTCTCAAAATTGAGGCCCTTTGGCCTTATAAGAATACATCATGGCAGAATCTTGCTGAAGGGGAACTGAAGGGCCCGTTCATCTGCCATTCATATTTGACGGGAAAAGCCCGGAACGCTGGTTTTGCGCTCCGGGCTTTTGAAACTCATCTTAGAACAGTGGCTTCACCTGGATGATGTCGCCATGAATGTTGACCTTCACACGGTAGGGGTTGCCGAATTTCCAGGCCTTGTACTTATAGACTGGCGCGCTGCAATTCACCGGATGCACGTTGTGGAAACCGGCCCACTTTACGATCTTCTTGCCCTTGTGGCAGCTGATGCCGTAGCCGCCGCCATAGCCAGGGTCGATCACCGGATAGTAGCCGCCATAGCCATAGTCAGGATAGAAACCGCCGCCAAGGTGGATATCGACATTGACTCTTGCTTCGGCTTTTTCAACCGGGGCCAGAACGGTGAGGGATGCTGCTACTGCGGCGGTGGCGATAAGGGACTTGATAATCATTTTCTTCTCCAGGGTTTCGCGTTTCGTTTGTTGGGACGGCCTTCTTGGCCATCGATGATCACAAACTAGAACACCGGACTTGAACGCAACCCGAAGGGGTCATTCATTTTCAATTCATTTTCGCAAGGGTCGCCCCTTGTATTCGGCAAAACCAAAATTATCTCTGGGAAAGTGGATGCCAATTGTGGGTCCACCCCTCGCACATTGCTCAAGGAGAATGTTAAATGTTTGATTTTACACCACTTTACCGGTCCAGCATCGGTTTTGACCGCCTCGCCCAGATGCTTGATGATGCCGCCAGTTTTGAGGCTCCGGCCTATCCGCCCTACAATATTGAGCGCGTCGGCGACGATGAATACCGGATTACCATCGCAATCGCCGGCTTTTCCGCTGCCGACGTTAACCTTGAAGTCAAGGGCAACGCCCTGACGGTTACGGGCAAAAAGTCCGACAAACCTGAGGTTAAGAGCGAATATTTGCACCAGGGCATCGCCGCCCGCAATTTTGAGCGGCGTTTCCAGCTCGCTGATCACGTTGAAGTGATCGGCGCCGATCTCGCCAATGGGTTGCTCAATATTTTGCTGAAACGCGAAATTCCGGAAGCTCTGAAGCCCCGCACCATTGCTATCCGCAGCGGCAATGAGCAGAAGGTTATCGAGGCGAAAAAAGCGGCTTGATTGAATATGGGGGCGCTTGTTGCAAGCGCCCCTTAACTGTTGAGTTCCCTCACCAGTCCGAGGAATTTTTTGACGTCCCCGGCAGGCGTTGCGAATGACAAGACGAAGCGGACCAATGTTTCGTCTGCGGCAAGGCTGTCATCGGCCCAATCGTAAAATTTGGCGCCCGAGTCCAGAAGCTTCTTGCTCAGGGAACGGGGCAACACGGCGAAAACCTCATTGGCCTGCATGGGATTGGGAATGCGGATATTGGCGTGCTTCAAAAGTCCGTCGGCCAATTCGCGCGCCAGGCTATTGGCCGCCCGCGCATTCTCGAGCCACAGGCCATCTTTCAAATAAGCCAGCATTTGAGCCCCCAAATAGCGACCCTTGGAAACAAGCTGGCCGGCGCGCATGCGGCGATGACTGAACTCTTCAGCCAGGCCCAGATCAAAAAACACCACCGCCTCCAGCATCATGGCGCCATTCTTGGTGGCGCCAAATGACATGACATCTACGCCGGATTTCCACGTCAAATCCGCCGGCGAGCAATTAAGGCCCGCAACCGCATTGGCAAAGCGGGCGCCATCCACGTGGAGCTTCATGCCGCGCGGACGGATGAGATCGGAAATTGCCTGGGTCTCAGCCGGCGAATAAACCGTGCCCAGTTCGCTTGCATTGGTGATCGAAACCCCCTTGGGTTTTGGATCATGAGTATTGCGAACAAGGGTTTTGAGCTTGGCTTCAATGATCGCTGGCGTGAGTTTTCCGCCGGGCCCTGAAAGTCCCATGATCTTGGCGCCGCCGGTGAACAATTCAGGCGAATTGCATTCATCCCAGAAAATATGCGCTTCCGTATGGCACAGGATTGCGCCGTGACCCGGCGTTACGGTTGACAGCGCCAGGCCATTTGCCACGGTTCCCGTGGTCACCAGGAAAGCCCTTACGTCCTTTTCAAAAACCTCGGAAAGCTTTTCCTCGGCCTTTTTCGAATAGTCGTCATTTGCGTAGGAGGGGGCCGTTCCGGAATTTACGCCCGCGAGGGCATTGATGATTTGGGGATGAACGCCGTAAACATTGTCAGATGCAAAATTCATGGGCTTTCCCTAGCTTCTCAAATCGCAAAGGTCGAGGCCCCAAATACCACCGCGAAATTTTATTGCGTATTTTGCCGTCAAAAGAATCTTTCCTTGCGCAATTCCCAAACTCGTGCCATTTTGCAGAAAGGACAGTATAGCTGTCCTTTATAATGGCTTTTTTGGACTTGTGAGCCCGGATGAACCGGAATACGACCACAGCAAATCTGGCAGCGACGGCAGAATTTGCCGCTGATGCCTTTTGCCTGCTCAAGCCCAAGACTAAGAAACGTAAATAGGGGCAGGCTCGGGCGGAAAGAACGCCTTTAGAGTTTGATCCTGAAAACCTGGTTCTGGTCGCCCCGAAAACGGCCTCCAAAAGATCAAACCTCAAAGGCAAGAAATAGAAAACGGCCAGCTTTGCCGGAATGGAACGAGGACGATTGTGATGGGCGCGCCGAACCATTTATTGCCTGAGGGAATGCCCGAGGCCAACGGTCTGTATAACCCCCGCAACGAGCATGACGCGTGCGGCATCGGCCTCATCGTCAACATCAACAACATCAAGAGCCACCGCATCCTTGATGACGGGTTGAGCATTCTCAAGAACCTTGAGCACCGGGGAGCCGTGGGCGCCGACCCCAAGGCTGGCGACGGCTCAGGCATCCTCATTCAAATTCCCCATGGATTTTTTTCAGAGGAAGCGAAGCGGCTTGGCTTTGACCTGCCGGCGCCGCAATCCTATGGCGTCGCCTATCTCTTCATGCCGCGCGAAACAGTCTATCGGCAGGACATCGAGCGCATCTGGTGGGAGACCACGCGCGAAGAAGGCCTCAAGGTTCTGGGCTGGCGCGATGTGCCGGTTGATTCGTCCGTACTCGGATATTCGGTCAAGGGCACTGAGCCCTTCCACCGGCAGGTGTTCATCGGGCGCGGACCCACAATTCGCGATGAGAGCCATTTTGAGCGCAAGCTGTTTGTCTGCCGCAAGGTTGTTTCAAACCGTGTGCTGGAAGTTCTCGGCGCCAAGGCCCGCGCCTATTATCCGGTTTCAGTTTCGAGCCGCACGATTGTGTACAAGGGCCTGGTGCTCGGCAAGGACTTGGGGTCCTACTATAAAGACCTGACGGATCCCCGCCTGGAGTCCGCCTTGGCATTGGTGCATCAGCGCTTTTCAACCAACACCTTTCCGAGCTGGCCATTGGCGCACCCCTACAGGTTTGTCTGCCACAACGGCGAGATCAACACGGTGCGCGGCAATTACAACTGGATGGCGGCCCGCCAGGCCAACATGAAATCCAAAGTGCTGGGTGAGGACCTGTCCAAGCTTTGGCCCATTTCCTATGAGGGCCAATCAGACACGGCCTGCTTTGACAACGCCCTCGAATTCCTCACCATGGGCGGCTATTCGCTGCCGCACGCCATGATGATGCTGATTCCAGAAGCCTGGGCCGGCAATCCGCTGATGGATGAGGATCGCCGCGCCTTCTATGAACACCACGCCGCCATCATGGAGCCGTGGGATGGCCCCGCCGCCATGACCTTCACCGATGGCCGCCTGATCGGCGCCACGCTGGACCGCAACGGTCTGCGGCCCGCCCGCTATTTGACGACCGATGACGGATTTGTGCTGCTGGCATCCGAAATGGGATGCCTGCGGATTGCCGAGGAACGCATTACGCACAAGTGGCGATTGCAACCCGGCAAGATGCTGCTCATTGACCTCGATCAAAAGCGCATCATCTCCGATGGGGAGCTCAAGAAAACGCTGTCAACCGCCCATCCCTACAGGGACTGGCTGAAGCGCACCCAAGTTGTGCTGCGGGATTTGCCCAAGGCCAAGACCAAACGGCCCAAAATCAATGTGCCCTTGCTGGACCGCCAGCAGGCCTTTGGTTACAGCCAGGAAGATTTGAAAATCCTCATGGCGCCGATGGCGCAGACGGGCCAGGAAGCCGTTGGCTCCATGGGCAACGACGCGCCGATATCGGTTCTGTCGGATCGCGCCAAGATGCTGGACACCTATTTCAAGCAGAACTTCGCGCAAGTGACCAATCCGCCGATTGATCCCATTCGCGAAGAACTGGTGATGTCGCTGGTTTCCTTCATCGGGCCGCGGCCAAACCTGCTCGATCTCGAAGGCACGTCCACGCATATGCGGCTCGAGGTTTCGCAGCCTGTCCTCACCAATGACGATCTTGAGCGCATTCGCACCATTGGCGCCGTGAGCGCCAACCCATTCCGCACCGCCACCATCGACATCACTTATGACGTGGCCAATGGCGTTGAATACATGGAAGCCGCGCTGGATAGCGTGTGCGCGCTGGCTGAACGCGCGGTGAAGGATGGCTATAACATCATCATCCTGTCAGACCGCGCGGTTTCCGCGGAACGCATTCCAATTCCTGCCTTGCTTGCGACATCAGCCACCCATCATGACCTGATCCGCAAGGGCCTTCGCACCTCCGTGGGACTTGTGGTTGAATCGGGCGAGCCCCGCGAAGTGCATCAGTTTTGCACCCTGGCTGGCTATGGCGCTGAGGCCATCAATCCCTATCTGGCGTTTGAAACGCTGGAAAGCATGGCCTCGCAGCTCGATGAGGACGTGACGCCCCAAGAGGCGGTGAAGCGCTACATCAAAGCGGTGGACAAGGGCATTCTCAAAGTCATGTCCAAGATGGGCATTTCCACTTATCAATCCTACTGCGGCGCGCAGATATTTGACGCCATCGGACTCTCGACTGATTTCGTGAACCGTTATTTCACCGGCACCGCCACGCAGATCGAAGGTGTGGGCCTGGCGGAAATCGCCGAAGAGGCATTCCGCCGCCACGAGGATGCCTTTGGGGTGAACCCGGTTCTCAAGACCTCGCTTGACGTGGGCGGTGACTACGCCATGCGCATTCGAGGTGAAGCGCATGTGTGGACGGCGGAGACGGTTTCAAACCTGCAGCACGCGGTGCGGGGCAACTCGGTTGACAAGTACCGCGCCTTTGCCCGCCATGTGAACGAGCAGGCCGAGCGCCTCAAGACCATGCGGGGCCTCTTCAAAATCAGGACCGCCGAGGAGATGGGCCGCAAGCCCGTCGATCTTGATGAGGTTGAGCCAGCCAAGGCGATTGTGAAGCGCTTCTCCACCGGCGCCATGTCGTTTGGCTCGATCAGCCGGGAAGCCCATACGACGCTTGCCATCGCCATGAACCGCATCGGCGGCAAATCCAACACAGGCGAAGGCGGCGAAGAAGCGGACCGTTTTGTGCCGCTGGCCAATGGCGATTCCATGCGCTCGGCCATCAAGCAGGTGGCTTCCGGGCGCTTTGGCGTGACAGCTGAATATCTTGTCAACTCGGACATGATGCAGATCAAGATGGCGCAGGGCGCCAAGCCCGGCGAGGGCGGGCAATTGCCGGGCCACAAGGTGGACAGCGTTATCGCCAGGGTGCGCCATTCAACGCCGGGTGTTGGCTTGATTTCACCGCCGCCGCATCATGACATCTATTCGATCGAGGACCTGGCCCAGCTGATTTTCGATTTGAAGAACGTCAATCCGGCGGGCCAGGTTTCGGTCAAGCTGGTCTCGGAAGTGGGCGTTGGAACGGTGGCCGCTGGTGTTTCCAAGGCCCATGCCGACCATGTGACGATTTCCGGCTATGAGGGCGGCACGGGAGCTTCGCCCCTGACCTCGATCAAGCACGCGGGTTCGCCCTGGGAGATTGGCCTGGCGGAAACCCAGCAGACCCTGGTGGCCAATGATCTCAGGGGCCGCATCGCCGTGCAGGCCGATGGCGGCATTCGCACGGGCCGCGATGTGCTGATTGCGGCCTTGCTCGGCGCTGATGAAATTGGCTTTGCGACGGCGCCGCTGATTGCGGCAGGCTGCATCATGATGCGAAAGTGTCATCTCAACACCTGTCCCGTGGGGGTCGCCACGCAAGACCCGGAGCTTCGCAAGCGCTTCAAGGGCCAGCCCGAGCATGTGATAAATTACTTCTTCTTTGTGGCGGAGGAACTTCGTGAGTTGATGGCCGCCATGGGCGTCAAGACTTATAGTGAATTGATTGGAGCCACGGAATGGCTGAACCAGCGCGAGGCCATCAGCCATTGGAAAGCCCGTGGCCTGGATTTCTCGAAAGTATTCGCCAAGGCTGACGTGCAGGGACCGGTTGCGACAAAGAAGGTTTCCGCCCAGGACCATGGCATCGACCACATTCTGGATCGCAAGCTGATCGAACAGGCGATGCCTGCCCTTGAATCCGGAAAGGCGGTTGTCATTGAAACGGCGATCCGCAATTCAGACCGCACGGCGGGCGCCATGCTGTCGGGCGAAGTCGCCAGGCGCTATGGCCATGTGGGACTTCCAGAAGACACCATCACTGTGAGGCTGACCGGCGTCGCGGGCCAAAGCTTTGGCGCCTGGGCGGCCCATGGCGTGACGCTGGATTTGACGGGCGAGGCCAATGATTACGTCGGCAAGGGGCTTTCTGGCGGCAAGCTCATCATCAAGCCCCACGACAAGATCGGTTTCGAGCCGGAAAAATCCATCATTGTCGGCAACACGGTTCTCTATGGCGCAATCACCGGCGAATGCTATTTGCGTGGCGTGGCGGGCGAGCGCTTTGCGGTGCGGAACTCCGGCGCTGTCGCGGTTGTCGAAGGTGTGGGCGATCACGGTTGCGAATACATGACGGGGGGCTGCGTGCTGGTGATCGGCGATACGGGCCGCAACTTCGCCGCCGGCATGTCGGGGGGCGTGGCTTACGTGCTCGACGAAACGGGCGATTTCGCCCAACGCTGCAATCTGGCCATGGTTGACCTGCAACCCGTTCCCGATGAGGAAGCCACCATCGAGCGACTTCACCATCACGGCGGCGATCTCGAAGCCCATGGGCTTGTTGACGTCACAGCCCACATGGACAAGAACGACGCCACGCGCATTTTCGAGCTGCTGTCGCGGCATTACAAATACACCAACTCGTCGCGCGCCAGAGACATCATTGACAACTGGACGCTGTTCCTGCCGAAATTTGTGAAGGTGATGCCTGTTGAATATGCGCGCGCGCTTGCTGACCTGGAAAAAGCACAAGAGACAAGCGATGGCATGACCATCGGCGTCAAGAGGGGCGCATAATGGGAAAAGTCACCGGATTTCTGGAAATTGACCGGCAGGAGCGCAAATACGCGCCGACGGCTGACCGGGTGCGGCATTACAACGAGTTTGTCATTCCGCTTTCGGAGGAAGGCACCCGCAATCAGGCGGCGCGCTGCATGGATTGCGGCATTCCCTATTGCCACAATGGCTGCCCGGTCAACAACCAGATTCCGGACTGGAATGATCTGGTTTACAACAATCGCTGGGAAGAGGCCTCGCGCAACCTGCATTCCACCAATAATTTCCCCGAATTCACCGGCCGCATCTGCCCCGCCCCGTGTGAGGCCTCCTGCACCCTGAACATTGATGACAATCCGGTCACCATCAAATCCATCGAATGCGCCATCGTTGACCGCGCCTGGAGCGAGGGCTGGATCAAGCCTGAGATCGCGCCTGAAAAAACCGGAAAGAAAATCGCGGTTGTTGGCGGTGGCCCGGCGGGACTTGCCGCCGCGCAGCAGCTGGCTCGCGCCGGCCACAACGTTCATCTCTTCGAGAAGAACCGCAAGGCGGGCGGCCTCATGCGCTACGGCATTCCCGACTTCAAGATGGAAAAGCACCATATTGACCGCCGCGTGGCCCAGATGGAGGTCGAAGGCGTGACATTCCACTACGGGGCGCACATAGGTGTCACCCAGGATGCCCGGCAACTGGTGGACAGTTTTGACGCGGTGCTGCTGACCGGCGGCGCCGAGAAGCCCCGCGACCTTCCGGTTCCGGGACGGGAACTCTCCGGCATCCATCCCGCCATGGATTTCCTGCCGCAGCAGAACCGCCGCGTGTCAAAGGAATCGCCGCTTGACAACAAGCCCATTCTGGCTGGCGGCAAGCATGTGATTGTGATCGGTGGTGGCGACACGGGGTCTGACTGCATCGGTACATCGCACCGGCAGGGCGCCTTGTCGGTGACCCAGCTTGAAATCATGCCGCAGCCGCCGGAAAAGGAAAACAAGGCGCTGGTCTGGCCCGATTGGCCGTTGAAATACCGGACGTCATCGAGCCAGCAGGAAGGGGCGGAACGGGATTTTTCCGTTGTCACCAAATCCTTCACCGGCGAAAACGGCGAAGTGAAGAAGCTTCACTGCGTCAAGGTTGACGCAAAAATGCAGCCTATTCCCGGCACGGAGTTTGAACTCAAGGCTGATCTCGTGCTGCTCGCCATGGGATTTCTGGGCCCGGTTCAGGACGGCATGCTGGCCTCGCTCGGCGTGAAGTTTGACGCCCGTGGCAATGTCGAAGCCAATGTGCAGAACTACAAGTCCAGCCTGCCAAAAGTGTTTTCCGCTGGCGACATGCGGCGCGGGCAGTCGCTGGTGGTCTGGGCCATTCGCGAAGGCAGGCAGGCGGCGCGCGCCGTCGATGAATTCTTGATGGGCGAGACAACGCTGCCGCGCTGATTATTCCGCAGGCTTCGCGAAAGTGAAATCGTCAAACCGCCCGGCTGGCGCTGGCGGCGCTTCGCCAGCTAGAAAAAGCCTCTCGGCGCTGCTTCCCGGCACAATGTCGGTGCGGGTGATCTTGCCATTGCTGGCGACCATGGCCTGGCTGCGCAAAGCTTCGGCGATCTTGATTTTGTCGGGCTCGAAAGTTGCTGGCGCCCCGTCAATGGTGAGCTGGCCAAAGAGGGGAACTGTCTCAGCCGCAACCGCCGGCGCTGCGGGCGCTGGCTGAAGTGCGGCTTGCAGCGGCTTGGTTTCCATGTCTCGCTTGATTTCAGCCAGCAGGAGCTGGCCAAAGCGGCTGTTGCCTTGCCTCATGAACGCCACCCCGTCGCGGGTGCGAAGCTTGCGGATTTCACCGGTGTCATCGGGGCCAGTATCCGTGTAGGCGCCGTCCGGGCCCAGAAAACTGGCGCGCAAATCCACGTAAGTCGCACCCTTGGCCGTGGCTTCCTGCTTTTGCAGGGCCGCCAATACTTGCATGTCGCGCTCGTAAAGCGCATCGCCCATGGGCGGGATGGCGACCCAGAAAACCTTCACGCCCGCCGCCTTCAAGACGTCCAGCAAGCCAGCGGTCCTGGCTTTGTAGGCCGCGAGCCACTCTGGTGAATTGAACTCAAGCTTGAGCCCGCCGCTGCGGATGCTTTGGCGGTCATTGATGCCCATCAGCACAACGACGGCGCTGAATTCCTTGCCGTCCATGATGTTGGGCAGGCTTGCGGCCCAATCATAGACTTCCGGGCGCGCGATGCCGGACGTTTCCTGAAAGCGGTTGACCACCTCAAACCTTGGGTCAGGCTCGGCCATGCGGGCAAGGCCAGCGCCCAGGCCCCCGGCCAAGGCATCGCCAATCACCAGGATGCGATAGGTTTCATCGGCCGATTGCTGGATGAGTTCTTCAATCGATTGGGAGCCCATGATGGGCTCCTCGGTGATCGCCTGGGCATGCGACAGTGGGCAACCCAGCAAGAAAACCAGCAACGCTGCGACAAACCGTGGCGCCATTCCGTTCTTTAACCCGCGCCTTTCAAGCGCTCAAGCAGCTTGGCGCTTGGCTTGCCGTCAAGCGGCAGGCCAACGCTTTTCTGGTAAGCGATGATGGCTTCATAGGTCCGGGCGCCAAAGCGGCCATCATTGCCGCCGGTTTCAAAACCCAGGCCGCTCAAGCGCCGTTGCAATTCCACCCGCTGGGCGAAGCTCAAATCATAACTGACGTCCGGCCATGCGCCAACAATGGGCCCGGCGCCCGGATGCGGTCGCCCAAATGCCCCACGGCGATGGCGTAGGAATGCGAAAAATTATAGGCCATGATGGCCTGAAAGTTTTTGGTGACCAGGAATGCCGGGCCCTCAATGCCTTGCGGGATCATGACAAAGGCATCCGCCTGGGGCGCATTGAAAGCGCCGCCGTTCGCCGGAGTGATTCCAAGCTTCATCCACTCGGCAATGGGCCGCCATTTGGTGCGGCCAATCAGGGCTTTGTTGAAATTGCCCGGCAGTTTCACTTCCCAGCCCCAGGGGCGGTCGGATTTCCATCCCGCCTTGGCCAGGTAATTGGCGGTGGAGGCGAGCGCATCTTCCTTCGAGCCCCAGATGTCCTTCTGGCCGTCGCCTGTCCAGTCAACTGCATAGGACAGGTAGGAGGTTGGGATAAACTGTGTGTGGCCCATGGCGGCGGCCCAGGAGCCGGTGAAATCGCGGGGCGAGCGCATGCCCTTTTTCAGTATCTTGAGGGCGGCGATGATCTGCTCATTGGCATATTTTTTCTTGCGGCCGGCGTAGGACAGCGTCGCCAGCGAGCGCATGACGCCCATCGAGCCCTTGTCCTTGCCGAAGTTCGATTCCATACCCCAGATGCCCAGGAGAATATGGCGATCCACGCCATATTTTTTCTCAATGGCTGACAGCAATGCAGCCTCGCTGGCCTTCAATTGCTGGCCCGTGTCAATGCGGATGGAGGTAACAGCTTTGCCGAGATAGGCCGATGTGGTGGAGGTGAATTCCGGCTGGGTCGAGGCCAGTTTCAAGACCGCGGGATCAGGCTCGGTGACGCCGGAGAAGGCCGCGTCAAAAAGCTCGCGCGGAATTCCGGCGGCCTTGGCGCGCGGCCAAATGCCCTGGATGAAGGCTTCGAATTTCGCGTCCGCCTGGGCCGGTCCCGCAGCGAGCGACGATGCCATAATCAATAAAATAAAGAACTTTTTCAACATTTGCCCCGTCCAGAGATTGACAACGATTCACCAGCAGAGCCGTTGCTTAGCATGAAATCATAAAAGCCAAAAATTGCGACATGAATCAGGCGGATGGCGCACCCTTTCCTTTTTTGACCTGGCGGCCTATTTTCCCATGATGACAAAAAGTTTGCAGTCCGCCAGGCGCACGCTCGAAACTGAAGTGCTTGGAATGAATAGCCTTATTGGCGCGCTTGACGGCGAATTGGGCCAATCCATAGCCAGGGCTGTCGGCATGATTTCCGCCGCCCGGGGCCGCGTGATTATCTCAGGAATGGGGAAAAGCGGCCATGTGGGGCGCAAGATCGCCTCCACCTTGGCTTCCACCGGAACGCCCGCCATGTTCGTTCACCCCGCCGAGGCAAGCCATGGCGACCTTGGCATGATCACGGCCCAGGATGTGGTGGTGGTGCTTTCCAACTCCGGTGAATCGGTCGAGCTCAGCGCCATTCTCAATTACACCCAGCGCTTTTCGGTTCCTCTCATTGCGATGACCGCCCGCGCCGGCAGCGCCCTGGGCAAGGCGGCCGATATTGTTCTTGAATTGCCCCAGGCCCGCGAGGCTTGTCCCAATGGCCTGGCCCCCACAACATCAACCTTGCTGCAATTGGCGTTGGGGGATGCGCTGGCCATCGCCCTGCTCGAGGAAAAGGGATTCACGGCGAAGAATTTTCAGGAATTTCATCCCGGCGGCAAGCTTGGCGCGCAATTGAAGCATGTTTCTGACGTGATGCGCAAAGGGCAAGCCTTGCCGCTGGTGGCTCCGGACTTGAAAATGTCCGAAGCTCTGGTCATCATGACGGAGAAATCCTGTGGCTGCCTTGGCATAGTTGATCCGCTGGGGAAGCTCGCTGGCATCCTGACGGACGGCGATCTACGCCGCCATATGCGCCATGACCTGCTCAATCTGCCGGTTGGCGATGTGATGACCAAAACGCCGAAGACAATTTTGCCCGAAGCGCTGGCCAGCGAAGCCCTGGAAATCCTGAACTCCGCCAGCATCACCAGCATTTTTGTTGTCGATGAGGGGCGCAGGCCCGTGGGCCTCATTCACATCCATGATCTGCTGCGGATTGGCGTGAGTTAAGCTTTGCTCACCCTCAGCTTCATGCCCTCAACCGCGGTGACGCGCACATGGGTTCCCGCTGCGAGGTCCGGCCCCAGCAGGTCCCAGCGCGCGCCGTCAATGTTGAGTTTGCCCTGGCCATCGGTGATCGCCTCGGTCAGCGTGTAGGTGTTGCCGACAAAGCCGTAAATGCGCTGGTTGAGATTGGGCTGGTCGCCGCTGGGCAGCTTGCTTTTCGAATAGAAGGGACGCGCGACATAGACAAAGGCGATCGAGAAGACTGCAAACAGCGCGGTTTCGATTTGCCAGCTCAGGTCGGTGAAATAGTCAATGATGCCCACAGAGGCTGCGGCGAAGGCCAGCCACATGAGAAAGACGCCGGGGGCCACCAGTTCCATGAACAGCAGGACCGCCGCTGCGATCCACCAGGCCCAGGGGCCAAGCGCGGGAAGAATGTCTTGCATCAGGCTGTCTCCGTCACAGCTTGGCGATGTTTGGAACGCCGCCGCCCCGTCGGCGCGGCGGAGGATCATCATCGCGATTGCCAAAGGCCTCGCGGGCGATCTCGGCGATGCCGCCAATCGAGCCCAGGACTGATGAGGCGTCAAGCGGCATCATCAAAATCTTCTGGTTTGGCGATTGGGCCAGGGCTTCAAGCGCCTTGATGTAGTTGTTGGCGACGAAATAATTGATGGCCTGGACATCGCCGTTGGCGATGGCCGTGCTGACCAATTCCGTGGCCTTGGCTTCGGCTTCCGCCGCGCGTTCGCGGGCTTCGGCGTCCTTGAAGGCGGCTTCGCGGCGGCCCTCGGCCTGCAGCACTACCGACTGTTTTTCACCTTCGGCTTTCAAAATCGCGGCTTGGCGCAGGCCTTCAGCTTCCAGGATCGAGGCGCGCTTTTCGCGCTCCGCCTTCATCTGGCGGCCCATGGAATCCACCAGGTCGCGCGGCGGATTGATGTCCTTGATTTCGATGCGGGTCATTTTCACGCCCCAGGGGTTGGTGGCCTGGTCGACCACGCCCAGCAGCCGGTGGTTGATGTCGTCACGCTGCGACAGCAAGCTGTCCAGCTCCATGGAGCCCATGACGGTGCGGATATTGGTCATCACCATGTTGATGATGGCGTTTTCCAGGCCGGTCACTTCATAGGTGGCCTTTGGCGCGTCCATGACTTGGTAGAAGGCCACGCCATCCACGGTCACCATGGCGTTGTCCTTGGTGATGACTTCTTGGCTCGGCACCTGGATCACCTGCTCCATCATGTTCATCTTCGCGCCAATGCGGTCGATGAAGGGAACAATCAGGCCAAGCCCCGGGCCGAGGGTTCGGATGTAGCGGCCAAACCGCTCCACCGTGTAGTTGTAACCTTGGGGCACCATCCGGATGGCGCGGAGAAGGTAGAAAACAACGACTGCAAGAACGACTAGGACAAAAATTCCGGGGCCTTCAAACATCGTCACTCTCCCTTAAGTTCAAAACAACTCCCCCAAGATGGGAATTCATTCTCGATAATGCAAGGGTAAATGATTCTCCTCAATAGGCAAAATCGCGAAATACCCGCTCAATGCTGCCATTCCACGGACCATGGTAAAGATCGAGCAGGTTTTCCGCCGCTGTCTTGCCGGAATTGACGGTTTCATCCAGCACATCGAGGAATGAAGCCTCGGTTTTGCCCTTGCGCCCCTGGCGGTCGCGCCGCTCCAGTCCGGTGCGCGAAAGCCTGAGCATGTCCCTGGCCACATCCAGCGCCGTTCGCCCGGCGATCGCGGCCTTCAGGCCTTCCCGGGGCACCGCATCGCGCAAAGCCTGGCGCTCTTGCGCCGTCCAATCCTTGACTAGGTCCCAGGCCCCATCGAGGGGGCCTTGCTCATAGAGTATCCCGGTCCAGATCGCGGGCAGAGCGCAGAGCCTGCGCCAAGGCCCGGAATCAGCGCCCCGCATTTCGAGATATTTCTTCACCCGCACTTCCGGGAAAATCGTCGTGAGATGATCGGCCCAATCCTTGGCCACTGGTTTCTCGCCGGGCAATTGCGGCAGTTTGCCTGCGAGAAATGCGCGGAAGCTTTCGCCGGCGACATTCACATACTCACCCTTGCGCATGACGAAATACATGGGCACGTCGAGGGCGTAATCCACGTAGCGCTCGAAACCCATGCCGTCTTCAAAGGCAAAGGGCAGCATGCCGGAGCGGGCCTTGTCCGTATCGGTCCAGACTTCCGAGCGGAAAGACAGGAAGCCATTGGGCTTGCCATCGAGGAATGGGGAGTTGGCGAAGAGCGCCGTGGCGATGGGCTGCAAGGCGAGGGACACCCGGAGCTTCTTCACCATGTCGGCTTCCGAGCCAAAATCCAGATTCACTTGAACCGTGCAGGTCCTGAACATCATGTCGCGGCCATAGCGTCCAACCTTGTCCATATAAGGCGCCATGATTTTGTAGCGGCCCTTGGGCATGACAGGCGTTTGGGCCCGCGACCAGGTGGGCGAAGCGCCCAGCCCCAGAAATCCGATGCCCAGGGCATCGCCGATTTCACGCACCTGCACCAGATGCTGATGCACCTCCGCGCAGGTGTCATGCACGGTTTCGAGAGGAGCTCCCGACAATTCGAACTGTCCCCCCGGTTCCAGGGACACATTGCCCATGCCATGGGGATCGCTGAGCGCGATGATGTTGCCCTTCTCGTAAACGCCGGTCCAGCCAAAGCGGTCGCGCAGGCCTTCGAGAAGCGCCTTGATGGAGCGTGCGCCGTCATAGGGAACGGGTTCCAGGCTGTCGGTGAGGAAGGGGAATTTCTCGTGCTCGGTGCCAATGCGCCACTCGGCCTTGGGCTTCGAGCCGCTGCTCAATGCCTCAATAAGCTGGGCCTTGGTCTCGATTGGCGTTCGCGCTTCGTCGTTGTCTGGGGTGGGTCCGCTCACGGGAAGTTTCCTTGTTAGTCGCCAAGCCCCGTGATGTAGGAGGTGGCGCAATTTCCGGCAAGATAAAGATTTCTACCAGTCGCCGGCAGCGGCCTGGATTAGCGTCAAAGCCGCGATTGCCGCCGTGTCGGCGCGCATGATGCGCGGCCCCAGGGATATCGGAATGACAAAATCCCGGGACTTCAGCATTTGCTTTTCGTCGTCGGTGAAACCCCCTTCCGGGCCCACCAAGACAGCGGTTGGGGTCTTCAAGTTTTTCAGGCTGAGGGTGGGATTGACCGCTCCCAGGGTTTCATCGCAATAGACCAGCGACCGGCCCGGCTGCCAATTCGCGATTGTGTGGGCCAGTTTTTCCGGCTCCATCACTTCCGGCACATGAACCAGATTGCATTGCTCGGCGGCCTCGACCACGTTGGCCCGCATGCGCTCAAGATTGACCCGCTCCGCCACCGTGCGATGGGTGATGACGGGGCGCAAACGCCTGGCTCCCAGTTCGGTTGCCTTCTGCACCATGTAGTCGAGTCTCGCATGTTTGAGGGGGGCAAAAACATAGTCAATGTCAGGGGGAAGCTTCACGTCAGCCACCAGCCGCTCGCAACGGAGCGAAACGGATTTTTTTGTCACTGTGGCGAGATAGGCCAGCCATTCGCCGTCCCGTCCGTTGAAAACCCTCACCGCATCGCCCGCCGACAGCCGCAAAACACCGGTCAGGTAATGCGCCTGCTCGCGCGGCAAGGTTATTTCGGCAGCCCCGGACAGGTTTTCAGCGATATGAACACGAGGTGTGGTTTTCATAATCCGTCTGCTGTAACACGAGGCCCATGAGCGAAGCCAGCCACCACATTGCCGACGCGGGAGCCGACAACTGGGTAGAACGCCTTTTGCCCCAGGCGGCGCTGCCCTATGCGCAATTGATGCGGCTGGACCGGCCCATCGGCTGGTGGCTGCTGCTGTTGCCTTGCTGGTGGGGATTGCTGCTGGCCCACGCCGAAGGTGGGACATATCCAAATTTGTGGTTTGCTTTCTTGTTTTTTGCGGGCGCCATTGTCATGCGCGGCGCCGGCTGCACGCTGAATGACATCATCGACCGGAAAATCGATGCCCAGGTTGGCCGCACCAAATCGCGGCCCATTCCATCGGGCCGTGTCAGCGTGAAACAGGCCATCGTGTTTCTGGTGGCTCAAAGCTTGCTGGGCCTTGCCATCCTGCTGCAGTTCAATGCCTTCACAATCGCGTTGGGGGCGTCTTCGCTTTTGATCGTTGCGGTCTATCCCTTCATGAAACGCATCACCCACTGGCCGCAACTGGTGCTGGGTCTTGCTTTCAACTGGGGCGCCTTGGTGGGGTGGAGCGCTGTTCACGGCTCCCTGTCATGGCCGCCAATCGCGCTCTATGTGGGCGGCATTTTCTGGACACTGGCCTACGATACGATCTATGCCCATCAGGACGCGGAGGATGATGCCCTGATCGGCGTCAAATCAACGGCGCTGCGATTTGGCGGTCGAACCAGGCTGTGGCTCAGCGGGCTTTTTGCGGCAAGCCTCATTGCGATTGATGCGGCACTTTGGCTGGCGGGGACGAGCTTCATCTCCCATATTGGCGTGGCGCTGGCTGCCGTTCATGGGGGCTGGCAGGTGTCGCGCTTTGAACCCGGCGATCCGGCCCTTGCTCTTGCGCTGTTCAAATCCAATCGCCTCTTTGGCTTGGCTGTTTCCGTGTTTCTCCTTGTGGATTGTCTTGCATGACCGATGAGCTTCTGAACCTTGCCCAGGACGTTGTCACCCGCGCCGGAAAACTGGGCGCCGATGGAGCCGACGCCCTGGCCATCGACGCGCAAGGCACCGACATCGAAATGCGCGAAGGGCAAATCGAAAAGCTTGAGCGAACCGAAGCCCGGGCCATTGGCCTCCGGGTCTTTGTCGGCCAGTCATCGGCGATGATTTCGGGAAGTGTGTTTACAGCCGAAGCCCTGCGGCGCCTGGCCGAAACGGCGATCGCCATGGCGCGGGAGACGCCGCCTGATGAATTCGCCGGACTGGCGCCGATGGAGCTTCTGGCCAAAAATATTCCAACGCTTGATCTCGTCTCGAATTATCTGCCGGCGTCCGACGAATTGAAAGCGCTCAGCCTGGCCGTTGAAGACGCGGCGCGCTCCGTGCCCGGCGTTTCCAAATCCGGCGGCGCCGGCGCTTCCGCTTCCGAGCGCGAGATTGCGCTGGTCACCAGCCACGGCTTTGCCCAGGCCTATCGCCGCACCGGACTCTCGCTCAGCGTTTCTGCGATTGCCGGCGAGGGCACCGCCATGGAGCGGGACTATGATTATTCCTCGGCCATTCATTTCTCCGATCTGAAAACCCCTGAATATGTGGGCCAAAGCGCCGGCGAGCGGGCGGTCAAGCGGCTGGGTGCGCGGAAAGTTTCCTCGCAAACGGTGCCGGTGGTTTATGACCGCAGAGTTGCCTCCAGCCTCATCGGGCATCTCGCAGGCGCCATCAATGGCGCTTCCATCGCGCGCGGCACCGGATTTTTGAAGTCCTCCATGGGCCAGCGGATTTTTGCCAAGGGCATTGCCATTGTGGATGATCCGCTGCGGCCGCGCGGATTGGGTTCGCGGCCCTTCGATGGCGAAGGCCTGGCTACTTCCAGGCGCGAGCTTGTGGCGGACGGCATTCTGCAGGGCTGGCTGCTGGATCTCAGGGCGGCGCGTCAACTCAAGCTGGCGCCCACCGGCAATGGCGCCAGGGGCCTCAGCAGTCCCCCAGGGCCCTCGACATCCAATCTCCATCTGGAACCGGGACACCTGACGCCGGAAGAAATGATTGGCGCGATCAAGCAGGGCCTGTTCATCACGGAGCTTATTGGCACCAGCGTCAACATGGTCACCGGCGATTACAGCCGTGGCGCATCCGGCTATTGGATTGAAAACGGCGCGCTGGCTTATCCGGTGAGCGAAATCACGATTGCCGGAAACCTGAAGGACATGTTCATGACGCTGGAGCCCGCCAATGACCTGGAATTCAAATCCTCAGCCAACGCGCCCACCTGCCGGGTCGAGGGCCTGACGATTGCTGGAACCTGAATTTATGAAAAAGGATGATGAAATGCCGGAGCAGCTTGTCCATCTGGTTTTTGGCGGCGAGTTGAATGATGTGCGGGACGTTGATTTCAAGGATTTGAGCAAGCTGGATGTGGTCGGGTTCTACCCCAACTATGACGAAGCCCACCGGGCCTGGCTCGGAAAGGCCCGCGAAACCATTGACAACGCCCAGATGCGCTATTTCATCGTGCATCTGCACCGCCTGCTCGACCCGGCGAGCGGCGCCAACAAGAGATAGGTCGCGGTTTCCGCGCCGCCTCGGAAGATCAGGCTATTCTTCCCGGTAGGGTCCGCCCGGGCAGGGCGCGCCCGACATCACCTCTTCAATTTTGAGCGCGCGCCGGGAGACAATCTGGGGCATATCCTTCTCGCAATTGAAACGGCGTGAAGCGCCGTCGGCAAGCTCGCGCGCAACCCGGTTTGCGTCCGGATACTTGGTGTCGATGAGGGCCGTGCGGCAGGCATCTCTGCCATTGAGCTTGGTCACCACCAGCCAATTCTGCTTGGCCTCCATCCCGCCCGAGCCATTGTCCGTGAACCAGCGCAGGATGGTGGCGAATGGCTTGGCCCCCTCCATGCGCCACTCAATCTTGGCGCCGGGCGAATTGAAGGCTCCGAATGTTTGCGCGCTTGAGCACTGGCTGCGGGCGTCGGGCCCAAAACCCATAAACCCGCGCAGATCGCCCTCCCAATACATGACGCCGTGGCCCATGATGCCGCCGCATTCCCACTCCCCGCCTTCGTCTTCGCCGCCGCCTTCGAAAAGCTGCAGCGCCTGGCATTTATCAATGCTGAAGTCGGAGTAAACGCTGGTCGCGTTGTCAGCCAAGGCCAATGAAGCGCCGGCCGCGAGAAAAAAAGGAAAGGAAAAATACCGCATGGCGGATAGTATGCTACGAGAGTCCGGACAAAGGAAAGCCCCATGCGCATTGATGCGATATCAATTGGAAAAACCCCGCCGAAGGAAGTGAACGTCATCGTTGAAGTGCCGGTCGGCGGCGAACCCATCAAGTATGAGATGGACAAGGAGGCGGGAACCCTTGTGGTGGACCGTTTTCTCTACACATCCATGCGCTATCCCGGAAATTATGGCTTCATCCCCCACACGCTCTCGGGCGATGGCGATCCGGTTGACGTGCTGATCGCCAACCAGCGCGGCATTATTCCGGGCGCAGTCGTGGCCTGCAAGCCCGTTGGCGTATTGAAGATGCAGGATGAGGAGGGCGGTGATGAAAAAATCATCGCCGTGCCCGTGCCGCGCCTGACGCGGCGCTATGAGAACGTGCACAACTATCTCGACCTGCCCGAAATCACCATCCAGCAGATCGAGCATTTCTTCACGCACTACAAAGACCTTGAGCCCGGCAAGTGGGTGAAAGTCCTCGGCTGGGGCCATGCGCTTGAAGCCGAGCAGATGATCATGGAAGGGATTGAGCGGGCGAAAGCGGCGAAGAAGCAGCCGCGACGGCAAAACAATCCGTAGACGGAGGAAATTGGCCCCGTCCGCTACTTGCTGGCCTCCTCCAAATACTCCACCATGTTCTCCACATCTTCCGGTTTCCTGAGGCCGGCGAAAGCCATCTTGTTGCCGGGCATGAATGTCTTGGGATTGGCGAGATAGGCCGCCAGCGTCGCCTCATCCCAGGTGACGCCGGAATTCTTCATGGCGTCGGAAAACTTGAAGCCTTCGAGTGTCCCGGCCTTGCGCCCCATGACGCCCTGGAGCGATGGCCCCAGCCGGTTCTTTGGCGTCGAGATCTCATGGCAGGCCTTGCAAAGCGCGAATTTCCTCTCGCCCGCCGCCGCATCGCCCGCAACCGCCGCTTGCGGAAGCGCCAGGCTCAAAACAGCGGCGATCACCAGCCCCTTGGTCATATCCATGAAAATCTCCATTGTTGTCCGCTCCCACAAATCATACTCAAGCGGGCAGGGCCTTGATATTGATCAATGCGGAAGGGCTTAAGCCTCCACCCCCGCGCCAATCGGGCAGGCAACCCCCGTGCCGCCGATGCCGCAATAGCCATGGGGGTTCTTCGCCAGGTATTGCTGGTGATAGCCCTCGGCGAAATAAAACGCGCCGGCTTCCGCGATCTCGGTTGTGATCGCGCCGTGGCCCTTGGCGGCCAGCGCCTTCTGATACGCCGCCTTCGACGCCAGCACGGCATCGCGCTGGGCCGCGCCCTTGTAAAAAATCGCCGAGCGGTATTGCGTGCCAGTGTCATTGCCCTGGCGCATGCCCTGGGTTGGATCATGCGCTTCCCAGAACACTTTCAGAAGCGCCTCGAGGCTCACCTTTGAGGGGTCAAACACCACCAGAACCGATTCCGCATGCCCCGTGGCCCCCGAGCACACTTCCTCGTAGGTGGGGTTCGGCGTGAATCCGCCGGCATTGCCCACGGCTGTGACCCAGACGCCGGGCACGTCCCAGAATTTGCGCTCGGCCCCCCAATAGCAGCCCATGGCGAACACAATCTGCTCGGACCCCGCAGGATAGGGGCCTTTCAGCGGGTTGCCGTTGACAAAATGCTGGCTGGCGGTGGCAATGGCCGTGGCGCGGCCTTGCAAGGCATGGGCGGCATCGGTCATTTCGGCTTTTTTCCGGGCGAAAATCATGAATTGGTCTCCTATTGTGCTGCGCCCAATGTAGTGCGGATGATCGATCACTTCCACTCAACAAAGCTTGAACGGCGGGCTTTCATCGCTATAGTGCGCCGATTCCAAGGGGTTCGCCCCCTGTTATTGTGGAGAGGTGGCCGAGTGGTTTAAGGCGCCCGCCTGGAAAGCGTGTTTACGTGAAAGCGTAACGGGGGTTCGAATCCCCCTCTCTCCGCCAGTCCCCAACGGCTCGCCCGCCGTCGCGGATTGGGAAAACTCGGGCCAACGGAACCGCGTGGAAAGGCTCGTCTCTCCGGGATCAGCTATCCCGACGATCTGCCGTATTTTGAGGCGCGCCGGTGGTGAATAGCTGGTTTACCCGAACCCTCTGCCGGCAACGCAACGGACGCCACAGGCTTGAAAGCGAGAGGTGAATTTTCAACTCGCGTTATGTCTGCTGGATCAGAAACATCCTTCAACCGTTGGTCGGATGTTTCATTGGCGCTGGCATTCGGATCGAAGATCGGTTCGTTTAATCGTCGTGAAACAAATGAACCGCTCTCCGGGTCATATTCAATTCGAAACCGGTAACCTCTGCATTCCTCATAGTTCTTCATTGAAAGCTTCCTGGTTCTTCATTGAAAGCTTCCTGTCTCCGTCGGCAGTTGACCGGGCAATGCCGCCTCTGTTTCTCGCGCAGTGTTGGACTGCGCCGCCTGTTTGCGTGCGCTCTGGGAGCAGGTGCCATAGTTCCCTTTATTCACGCCAGCAGCGCAGAGTTGGGCAGGAGTGCAGGGGTTGCGATCGCCAGCTTTAGCCGCGCAGGAGGCGAGTTGCGGATCGCTTTTTGCGGTGACATGCAGCGTTGCGATCAGTCCAAGGACAACGGCAGCGGCAAGGACGGCTTTCAGCGAGGTGTTCGAATTGTTTTCCATGCTTCAATCTCCTTTTGCCGCAATTATGGTTGAGACGTCGGAGATGCCGTATTTTTTCCCGCGCGGCAGAAGCATGATGCAGTTGCCATCGGTGTTGCAAAGCACCTTTCTCACATAACCCTGCGTCTTGATTTTAAACAGCACGCCGCCAATTTCATTTTGCGGCTCATGCGAGCAGTTTGGGTTCTGCCTGCACATCGAAACGATGGGATCGATTCCACCAGCCTGGGCGTTTGAAACAACTGGCATCGAGACAATCGAACCGGTCACCATGAATGCGCCGAGTATTTTAATGGACAATTGATCCTCCTTCGACTTGCGTTTGGCGAAGAATTCGTCCTCCGCATTGAATGGAGGATGCCAGTTTGGGGCCTTTCCCAATATGAACTGGATCACAGTCCGCAAACTTCCATTGGCCTACGAACTTTGCCCTTCCATGCCGGAACCAGGGCCTAGCCCGGGTCTTGCTTGCCATTCACTTGGCGGTCATGTTGGCCCCTTCGCGGACTTGCCACCGGAGATTTGATTTTCTAGTCTGCCGAGGGAAAACGGGCGCGCCGGAAAAAACAGGGTAACAACCATGAATTCTCAAATCAAAGCGTTGAAGCGCAACGGCCAGGCTTTTCCGGTGTCACGCCTGTTTGACGGCGTTCCGGATGCGGCGCGCGAATTGTTGCTGGGCGCCTCCCAGGCGATAGCCTTGAAGAATGGGCAAATATTGTTTCAAAGGGGTGATGCCGGGGGAACCATGTACATTGTCCAGTCTGGCCGGATCGAAATATCCATGATGACGGAAACCGGCAAGAAGGTCTCGTTCAATCTCATTGGCGCCGGCCAGTGCTTCGGCGAAATCAGCATGGTGGACCAGCGGCCAAGAACAGCTTCGGCGGTAGCACTTGAGCCGGCGAACCTCATCGCGGTGAGGCGGGCGGCTTTTTTTGACGCCATTGGGCATTGCCCCAGGCTGGCGCTGAACCTGATGGAGATATTGTGTGAGCGCCTGAGGTGGGTGAGCCACTCGGTGGAGGAATACGCCGCCTACTCATTGCAGCGCCGCATCGCGCGCCGCCTCCTGGTTCTCCATAAGAATTTTGCCAAGGGCGACGGCTCGATCGAAATTGCCCAAAGCGACCTTGCCGACTTTGCCGGCGCCACCCGCGAGGCCACGAACAAGATCCTGATTGAATGGAAGAATGACGGGACGATTGGCCTGGGCAGGCGTAAAATCGCTGTCATGAATTTGGCGAAGCTTGACCGCCTCGCATGCCGGGACGAATGAGGTTCGCGCCAGACCGGGCTGGGTTGACAGGGGCGGAACAGTGCATAAGGCAAGAAAATAATCACCATCCAATGTTTGGAACGAGCCGGAGGCGCATTCGAAATGCCGGCGCAAGAGGGCCCTAGGCCGCCAGCAACAGTGTTCGATGCGGAAGCGCCGCAGTTGTTTGACGGGAAAGTGTTTTGAAATTTGGCCGCGGTCACTCGCACAGGCGATCGGCGAGTTCGGCGAAGCCCCGGGCGCCGGGGTTGCGGGTGATCCATTGGGGCGAGGCCGTCAGGATATCCCTGAAACGCAGGACATTGGCCACGCCTGCGGAGTTGGGGAAATAGCCGAACATGGGCGCGTCGTTGGGACTGTCGCCGACGAAGACGACAGCCTCCCGGTCCGCCTCCGCGTCAATGCCAAATTCGGCCGCCAGCATGCGGAGGCTGGTGGTCAGCTTGTCATAGCCGCCGAACCAGCCATTGACATGAATGGAGGAAATCTTCGCGATGGCTCCATGGGCCTCGAAAATTTCAACGATAAGGTTCACCGCCGCCTGGCTCAGTGGCGTCACATCCTCGGCGAAATCAATGGCGAGATCAGCCTCGCGGTAAGCTTGGTCGCTGGCTACCGCCGAACCGGCGACTTTAGCAAGTATGGCTGCCCGCGCGGCGTCAAGCCTTTGGCGGTCAAGGGCGCGCTGGTCCGCCGGCTTCACATAGCTGCGGATCATGCGGCGCGCCGTGTCGTCGTAACGGAAATAGAAGGCGCCATTCTCGCCAACAACGCCATCCACAGGCCATAGCCTGGCAATCAGATCGCACCAGCCCGCCGGGCGGCCAGTCACGGGAACAACAATAAAACCCTTCTCCCTGAGCCGTTCCAGCGCATGATAGGCAATGGCGGGCAAGCGGCCCCTGTCGGTCAACGTGTCATCAATGTCCGTCAACACAACGCGCGCCCGGCGCCGGACGGCAGCCGTGAATTGTTCGAGGGGCCGAAATATGAGTTGGGCGCCAGTGTCCTGTTGCATCGCCGGTGTTTCCAAATTCATGATTGACAGGGCCGTTCATCCATTCTTTACTCACCTGAACACTTGTCGTCAAAAAAAACAAAAGTTCATATGGGAGAATGGCGCGTGATCGGTGATCGCAACAGCGCGGTCCTTTGCTTGGCGCACGGGCGGCCATGAAGGTTGCGCGAGCCCAGGCAAGATGGTTGCCAGGTTGGCTGACCTCCGAGCATCCGCTGCCATGGTTGTTGCCTGCATCGGCGCTGATGGTCGTCTTTGGCATTTACCCGCTGCTCTACGCGCTGTGGCTTTCCTTGCACCGCAAACATCCTGTCACGCGGAAGCTGCTGTTTTCACCGGATTACAACTGGACCAAGGTTTTCGGCGATGACCGGGTGTGGAACGCGCTGTTCAACACGCTCATTTACACAGGCGTCGCCCTGGTTTTTCAGCTCGTGCTGGGCATGTTGATCGCCTTGCTCCTTGATACCGACCGGAAAGGCTATGGCCTGATGCGGGCCATGATGACGCTGCCGCTGGTGGTGCCGCCCGCCGTCACGGCGATGATGTTCCTGCTCATGCTCAATGGTTCCTTTGGCGTGCTGAGCGCCGGGCTCCATGCGCTTGGCGTCCTGCCGGAGAATCATTCGATCCTGGCGCAAAGTTCAACGGCAATGGCGGGCGTGCTTTTGGCGGAAATCTGGCAATGGACGCCCTTCATGGTGCTGATCATGCTGGCAGGGCTGCGATCGCTGCCGAAAGAGCCATTTGAAGCCGCCGCCATTGACGGGGCAACGCCGGTCCAGGCTTTCATCAAGCTCACGCTGCCAATGATGTCAAAGGTGATAGCCATCGCCGTGCTCATCCGCGGCATCGATCTTTTCAGGGCTTTTGATTACGTGAAGGTGATGACCGATTCAGGCCCCGGCACGGCCACCGAAACCCTGACCTCCTATGCCGGGCGAATCTATTTTGGCACGGCGGACTTTCCCTATGCGTCGACCATCGCGTTGTTGACGCTGATTCTTGTCATCGGGGTGTCAACGGCCTTCATGCGGCTGTTCCAGGTGAAGCTCTGATGGAGCTTTCAAGGCCATGGCGCATTGCGCGCGATTTCCTCGCGGTGTTTGTGACCGGCGTTTTCATGTTCCCCATGTTCTGGTGGGCTTTGACTTCGGTCAAGCCAATGTATGCCATTTTCGACAAGGACAAGATTGTATGGTTCGATTTCACGCCGACGATCGTGAACTATGCGGTCACCATTCTTGGCCTGTCGCGGTCTCAGCTCGCCATTGAACAGGGCTTTGGCATGGGCGTGTCGGGCGATGGCGGCTATGACTCGCGCCAGACAATCCTCGATTCGGCCATCGTGTCGGTGGGCTCAACCGCGCTGACCATGGCTGTCGCTGTTTTCGCGGCCTATGCGCTGTCGCGCATGGCGTTCAAGGGGCGCATGTCCTATCTCAACTGGGTGCTGGGCCAGCGCTTCATGCCGCCCATCGCCATTCTCATTCCGCTGGTGACGATCTACAAGGCGGCGGGCCTGCGGGACACCGACAATGTCTATATGGGCTATGTCGGGCTTTCGCTGATCTATGCGCTGATGAATTTGCCCATCGCGCTGCTGCTGATGAAATCATTCTTCGATGACATTCCAAAGGATGTGGATGAGGCCGCGATGATCGATGGCGCCACCCGCTGGCAGACCTTCCGCAAGATTGTGCTGCCCATGGCCAGGGGCGGCGTTGCGGCCTCGGCGGTCCTGTGTTTCATTTTCGCCTGGACCGAATTTCTGCTGTCGCTGTTCCTCACCACGGAAATCCGGACAGTTCCAGTCAAGATACAGACGTTTGTCACTTCAACCGGCAGTGAATGGGGGTTCATTTCGGCTCTTGGCACGGCCGCCATTGTGCCGAGCTTCATTTTCATCCTGCTAGTTCAACGCCATCTGGTGCGCGGCCTCACTTTGGGGTCCCTCAAGGAATGAGGCCCGCGCTCGAGAACTTTAAACGTAAACCCTAGGGAGTAACATCATGAGCTTTAGAGAGCACGACAAGAAAACCTTCATTGCCGATGCGGCGAATGATTTCGCCAACCGGCGCATATCCAAGCGCGATTTCCTCCGGAAAATGTCGATGGCGGGTGTTGGCTTCTCGGCCTTCGCTGCCGGGCTTCTCGGAAACACCAGGCCCTACCGCGGCAATCTCAACCTGCTGGGCACTGAAGCGCTGGCGCAGGACGCAAGCGTCACCCAGTGGCTCAAGGATGTCGGTTCCAAGTTCAAGGGAACAAAAATCCGCTACACGTCTGAATCAACGCCACCCACCAACGTGCTGGCCGAGATCAAGAAAGAGTTCACCGATCCAACCGGAATCGAAGTCGAAGTCGAAATCGTGCCGCTGGAGCAAGTGCTCGCCAAGGCCACGCAAGACGTGCAAGGCCAGCTCGGCACTTACGATCTCTACTATCTCGACCAGTCCTGGGTGGCGACCTTCGCCCAGGACACCATTGACCCCGTGCAGCTCTACAAGGACAAGCCCGACTTGGCCATGCCGGGCTTCGATTTCGAGGACTTTTCAAAACCGCTGGTGGACGGCCTGGCCGTTTACGAGGGAAAATGGGTCGGCATTCCTTTCGACATTCCGATCTTCGTCACCATGTACCGCAAGGACATCTTGGAAAAACACGGCATCAAGCCGCCGACAACGGTCGAGGAATTCACCGCCGCCGTGCAGGCGATCACCGCCGCAGAAAAGGCAAATGGCATCTATGGCACCGGCCTCCAGGCCAAGTCCGGGCACTATTCGCTGAACTGCGACTGGACCCAGATGATCTGGAACGAGGGCGGCTCGATCTTCACCAAGGACAAGAAGTTCTCCGGCAACGACGAAGCGGGCATCCGCGGGCTGCAGCTTTATCAGGAGTGGCTGAAGAACTCGCCGGCCGAATCCACCGCTTCCACCTGGGATGGCCAGTGGCAGATGATGCACTCAGGCCAGGTGGCGCTGATCAATAGCTGGGATGAGTTCTTCCCCGGCATGGACGGCGATGACTCCAAGGTGAAGGGCCTGTGGGAGCCGATGAAGCCGATCACCGGCAAGCCGCTGCGCGCGGTGGCCGATGCGGGCTTCGGCGAAATCCCCAACTATGCCCATCAGGGCGGCTCCATCCTCGGGCTTTCGAAGTACTCGAAGAACCCCGATGCGGCTTGGCTCTTCATGCAGTGGGCGTGTTCCAAGGACATCATGACGCGCTGCACGCTTCTCGGCGGCTTCGCGCCCATGCGTCTATCGTCCTTCGCCGATGAGCGTGTGAAGGCCAAGGCGGTTGTCGGCCCCGGCACCACCCGCCATCTTGAGGTGGTGAAGTGGACCATCGACAATGTCATGGCCTCCGAGCCTGACATGCCGCTGTGGGCCGGCTTCTCCAACAATGAAATCCCGGTCGAGCTGGGCAAGCTTCTCACCGGCCAGGATTACGGCGGCGATGCCAAGAAGTGCATGGACAACATCGCCTCCCTGATCGACAAGGCGGTTGCCGAAGCCGGTCTATGATAAAATCTCCCTGAAACTTGCGGAGGTGGCGAAGGCCACCTCCGTCTTTCGATTGAAATTCCCCATGCCTCGCGATCTCGTCATCGGCATTGACTCATCAACCACGGCGACCAAGGCCATCGCCTGGGATCGGCGTGGCCATGCCATCGCGGAGGGCCGCGCGGCTGTCGCCTTGTCGACACCCAGGCCGGGCTGGTTTGAGCAGGACGTCGCGGATTGGACTGGCGCCGCCGCCAAAGCCCTGAGGCAGGTTATCAAAAAAGTCTCCGCCCGGCGCATTGCCGCCGTGGCCATTTCAAACCAGCGCGAATCCTTTGCGCAGTTTGACGCGAGGGACCAAGCGCTTCGGCCTGGAACATTGTGGCTTGATGAGCGTTCGCACCTCCAGGCAAAATCGCTTGCCGACGAGATTGGCCCAGGCGAACTGCACCGCATTTCAGGCAAGCCCCCCGATGTCACACCCTGCATCGCGCGCTGCCGCTGGTTCGCCGAAAACATGCCGGCGCTTTGGAAGAAGACGGTGAAAACCGCTGAAGTGCATGGCGTCTTGACGAAGTACTTGACCGGCGAATGGAACACATCGGTTGCCTCGGCCGACCCCATGGGGATGATCGACATGGCGGAGCTCGATTGGTCGGACATGCTGATTGCGAAGGTTGAACTGAGCCGCTCGCAGCTGCCAGCGCTTTTTCGCCCCGGCGAGATCATCGGTGAGGTGACACCAGTTGCTGCAAAGCTCACGGGCCTCAAGATTGGAACGCCTCTCATTGCCGGTGGCGGCGATGGCCAATGCGCCGGAACGGGTGCGAATGTCTTTGTAAAGGGCAGGGCCTATCTCAACCTTGGAACCGCTGCGGTTTCAGGCAGTTTTGGAACGTCCTATGCGCATGATCCGGCCTTTCGCACCATGAGCGCCGTTGCCGAGGAGGGTTACATATACGAAACCGCCATTCGCACCGGAACATTTCTGCTGAACTGGATGGTGGAGCGCCTGTTCAACGTGAATCCGGCGAAGAACCCCGGCATCTTCGCGGCCTTGGAGCGCGAAGCGAAGGCTTCGCCCATCGGCAGCCACGGTTTGGCGCTTGTGCCCTATTGGTCGGGCTGCATGACGCCCTATTGGGACACGGGCGCGCGCGGCGTTATCGCCGGGCTTTCCGGCGGCCACGCCCGCGGCGATGTCTACCGCGCCATCATGGAGGGCATTGCCCTTGAGCAGGTGATGATGACCGATGCAGTTGCGAAGGCCACGCAGCCCATTGATCATTTCGTGGCGATGGGCGGAGGCGCCAAATCCGATCTGTGGTGCCAGATCGTGGCGGATGCGTCAGGCCGGGATGTGAAGCGCCTCGAAACGCCGGAAGCATCGGCGCTTGGCGCTGCGATGTGCGCGGCAAAAGGCGCAGGCTGGTTCAACTCAATTCCCGAGGCTGCGGGCATGATGGCTGGAAAGCCGCGCAGGATTTTCTCACCGAAAGCCAAGGCTCAAGGGCGTTACCGTGAACTGCAGGCGATCTATCGCGACCTCTGGCCAACCCTCACGGCATGGAATGCGCGCATGCACGCCTTCACGCAAGAAGAGCGCGCATGACAGACTGGAACACGTTGATCCGCGAGGTGCTGGCTGGTGAATGGCGAGACCCGGATACGGGCCAGACGGCCAAGGTGCCGTTTGAGACTATTCGCATTGATGGCAGTCTGGATGGCGCCGCTCCCGATCTTGTCGCGCCCTTGAAAATCGGCAGGCGCATCGCCGTCGTCAGTGACATCAATACACATGACGCCATGGGCAAGCGGGTCGCCAGGGAACTCAAGGCGCTTGGCGCGGTGGATGAAGTTGTGTTGCCGGGCGACACCCATTGCGACGAGCCCACCATTGCGCGCGTGCAGGACCTGACGCGCCATGCCGATGGCGTTGTTGCCGTGGGCTCTGGCTCCCTGTCGGACACGTGCAAATTCGCGACATTCAAGGATGGCCGGAAATACGCCTGTTTTGCCACGGCAAGTTCGATGAATGGCTATGCGGCCTCAACCGCGTCGGTGACCTTGAACAGCGGCTACAAGACATCGCTGCCAGCGCACGCGCCACGCGGCATCTTCATTGATCTCCAGGTTTGCGCCGATGCGCCCATTAGGCTTTCAGCCGCAGGGCTTGGTGACAGCCTCTGCCGGCCAACGGCCCAAATTGATTGGTGGGCCTCGCACCGGCTGTTTGATACCTTCTATTCCGCGACACCCTACAAGCTTGTCGCTGATGATGAGCCAAGGATGATCGCCGCGGCGGCAGACCTCGCAAAGCATGGTGTTGCCGCCAATGGCCATTTGCAGCGTGTGCTCACGCTCTGCGGGTTTGGCGTCTGCTTCACCGGGGTATCTCATCATGGGTCAATGGGAGAACACCAGGTTTCGCACTGGATTGACATGTTCGCAGGCAAGAACCATCCCGGCACAACCCATGGCCAGCAAGTGGGCGTGGCGTCCCTTGCGATGGCGCGGCTCCAACGGGAGTTGCTTTCGCTTGACAGGCCGCCCAAAATCCGCGCGACCCGTATTGTTGAGGCTGAGTTTGTCAGCCGCTATGGCGAGGGCATTGGGCGCATGTGCTATGCCGAGGCCAGGAAAAAAGCCTTCGACGCCGAGGGCGCCGCGGCCTTCAATGGCAAGCTTGAGCGCCTGTGGCCTGAGCTGCGCCATGAACTCCAGGCCTTTCTGATGGACCCGGCGGAGATGAAAGCTGCCTTGGGCGCCGCCGGGGGCCCGGTGACGGCGACAGAGCTTGGGCTTCCGGCTGAGTTATGGCGTCAGTCGATGAAGCATGCCCGCGATGTGCGCAATCGCTGGTCTTTTCTGGATCTTGCGGACGATGCGGATCTGCTGGATGATTTCCTCGCGCGCGATCCGCAATGAGCAAGGCATGACATGGCATCGGTGACCCTTAGGAACATTGTCAAGAAATATGGCGACGTCGAGGTCGTGCATGGCGTCGATTTGACAATTGATGACGGAAAATTCGTGGTTCTGCTGGGGCCATCTGGCTGCGGAAAATCCACCTTGCTGCGGATGATCGCGGGGCTCGAGTCGGTGACCGGCGGCGATGTCGAAATTGCCGGCAGCCGCGTCAATGATGTGCATCCCAAAGACCGCAATATCGCCATGGTCTTCCAGAACTACGCGCTCTATGCCCATATGACAGTCAAGGACAACATGAGCTTTTCGCTGATCCTGGCCAGGCGCCCGCAAAGCGAGATTGATGAGAAGGTTGGCTGGGCCGCGAAAATTCTCAATCTTGAGCCCTATCTCAAGCGGTTCCCGCGCGAGCTGTCCGGTGGCCAGCGCCAGCGCGTGGCCATGGGCCGCGCCATTGTGCGCGATCCCGCCGTGTTCCTGTTTGATGAACCGCTCTCAAACCTTGATGCGAAACTTCGGGTTCAAATGCGCACCGAAATCAAGGACCTGCATGAGCGCCTCAAGACCACAACGGTCTACGTAACCCACGACCAGATCGAGGCCATGACCATGGCCGACACAATTGTCATTCTGCGCGATGGCGTCATCGAACAGGTGGGAACCCCGCTTGAAGTCTATGATTTTCCGGCAAATATCTTTGTCGCGGAGTTTATCGGCTCGCCCTCCATGAACCTCATCAAGGGTGTGGTTGAGGGTGGCCATGTGGTGACCAAAGGGGGTGTGAAGCTGCCGCTTCCCAAAAAATACAAGGCGAAGCCCGGCCAGAAGGTCGTTTACGGAATCAGGCCCGAACATCTGGATGTAGGCAAGGGGTTTGCCGTTAAAATCCTTGTAACTGAGCCCACAGGCCCGGAAATCCATGTCTATTCCGAGTTCGGGGAAAATGAAATATGCGCCATCCTCCGCGAGCGCCACGATTTGAAGCGGGGCAGCATGCTGGAATTGGCGCCGCGGCTGGACAAGGCTCACCTCTTTGACGCCGCCAGCGGCAAGGTCATCTGATGCGGGTTGTGACTGTATTGGGGGCTGGCGTGATGGGCTCGGCGATGACGTTGCCTTTTGCGGACCGTGGATTTGCGGTCAGGCTGGTGGGCACACATCTTGACGAGGCGATTGTCGACAGTGTCCGCGCCACGGGGTTTCATCCCAAATTGAATGTCACTTTGCCATCTGCGGTGCGGGGACTTTCCCATGGCGAATTCGGCGCGGCCCTGGGGGACGACACTGATCTCATCCTGCTGGGAGTTTCCTCGGCGGGTGTGGGCTGGGCAATTGATCGGTTTTGCGAAACACTGAAGCGGCCCACTCCAATTCTCATGATCACCAAAGGCATGCATCCAGAGCCGGATTCTTTGGCGGCGCTGCCCGATGTGGTGGCTTCGTCGCTAAAGCAAAAACTGGGGTTTGATGTGCCGGTCGCGGCGATTGGCGGGCCTTGCATCGCAGGCGAGCTGGCGGCGCGCCGGCATACCGGCACTGTCATTGTTTCGCATGATCCGCAGCTTGCCGAAAGCCTCTGCGCGGCGTTGGAAACCGGTTACTACCATCCGCGTCCTTCCACCGACATGTTGGGGGTCGAGACGTGTGCCGCGTTCAAGAACTTCTTTGCCATCGCGGTTGGCTGGGCCCAGGGCGCGCTGGAGCGCATGGAACCAGCGGAAAACCGCGCGCTTAACAACAACGCTGCAGCGGTGATTTTTGACCAGGCCGTTCATGAGCTGATGGTTTTGGTCGATGCGCTGGGTGGCGGCGCTGAAAGCGTGTGGAGCATGCCGGGCGTGGGCGATCTCTACGTCACATGCCAGGCAGGCAGGAATTCCCGGCTGGGAAACAATCTGGGCCGTGGCCTCACTTACAGCGAGGTGCGCAATGGCCCGATGAAAGGCGACACGATCGAGGGGGCCGAGCTTGGAGTGGCGGTTGCGGCTTCGCTCGGGGCGATGATGGCCAAAGGCATTGTCAACCAGCGCGACCTGCCGTTGACCTCTGCGCTTCTCAGCACACTGACGCTGGATGTTCCGCTCGATCTCCCGTGGCGGTCATTCCACCGCGCCGGTTGATGGCCATGGCCAAAGACATCGGCATGGGTTCCGACGATGAGCTCGCCACGCGCGCGGCCTGGCTTTATTTTGTCGCGGGCATCACGCAGGCGGAGATTGGCAAGAAGCTTGGCCTCAGCCGCATCCGCATCAACCGTTTGCTGGCGCACGCCCGGGAACAGGGCCTGGTTCAAATCAGCGTAACCGGGCGCATCGCCGAGTGCGTGGCGCTTGAGGAAAAGCTCAAGGGCCGTTTTTCCCTTCAGGACGCGGTTGTGGTGCCCACGCCGCCAAGTCAGAACCAGTTGCCCCAGGTGATTGGGGCCGCGGCCGGCCAGTATTTTGGATCGCGCCTGCGGGATGGAATGTCTGTGGGTGTGGGTTGGGGCCGCACGCTGCGATACTCGCTGCAATCAGTGCCGCGCCAGACCTTCAAGCGGCTTTCCGTCGTGTCCCTGATCGGCGGCTTGACGCAGGCCTCCCTGGTCAACCCGCATGAAACCGCCTCGCATCTTGCCGATATTGTGGGCGCGCAATGCTACTACATAGCTGCTCCAGCACTCGCGGACTCCGAGACCACTCGCGACATCCTGTTGAATCAGCCCATGGTGCGCGAGGTCTTCGAGCGGGGATCGAAGGTTGACCTGGCGCTTCTGTCGGTGGGAGATCTGACCCGGACCAACACCATTGCGCAAGTTGGGCTCATCACAAACGACGAAGCGGCGAGCCTTGCCAAAGCCGGCGCTGTTGGCGACATTTGCGTGCACTGGATTGATCTGCTGGGGCATGTGATCGCCCATCCCCTGAACAAACGGGTAATCGCGCTTCCGCCGCGGCGTCTCAAGGGCATTCCCAGTGTTATCGTTGCTTCGGGCGGCCGCCACAAGACCGCGGTGTTGGGAGGCGCATTGCGAGCGGGGTTTGTGAATGTTCTGGTGACCGATGAAACGACGGCCCGGGTCCTGTTGCGGGAAGCGTAAGCCCTGCGCAGGTTTGGCCGCCCGGCAATTGAAGCGCGAAGCTCGTGGTCATAAACAACCGGACACAACGCCCAGGTCCGATTCTGTTTCAGCGATGCACTTCAGCGCAAGATGATGCGTCGGTGACCATGCAGCATACGTATTGCTTCGGAACCGAGTGATTCTTTGCATAGTCGGAAGCCATCCTGGCGCAATTGCTGAGGCCATCAATCTGTCCAAGGGAAAGCTCGGTGTGGTCTGGCAGGCTAAAGTGAACATTGTACTTCGCGTTCGCTATCTGCTCGCAATTGAATCGGTGCGCGGAATAGTTGGAGCACTGGTCCTCGCAGCCGGCAAGGAGGAATTGCAGGCTGGCCAGTCCAAGGGGGAATGATTTAGGCCACGGCATGGTCGGACTGCGCGATTCCAGGCAATTTGCGCCAAATGATGGGATTATGTGAGGTATGGACTTGTTTCAGGCATTCTCTGACCTGGGTAAAGCTGTGACTGTTTCCCAAAATAGTTCCTGTGGTTGAGATGCGTTCAATGAGTGTTGTGATTGAAGTTCATCATGGGCTTCAGAATTCAGGCATCTGGAAAAGAAATTGATGGCGCCTCCGCCCCCAGCCTTGCTGCGGTAAAGCGCCTGATCTGCCTTGAGCAGCAACTCATCTGGACTGTTCCCGTCCCAAGGCGCCAGCGCAATGCCTATGCTGGCACCGACCGATACGGCTTCATCGTCACCAAAGCACGCACCCGAAACAGATGCGACTATGCGCCTGGCCAGCACGTCCGCATCTTCCGCCGACTCGATTTCCGCTTGAATGATGACGAACTCATCGCCGCCGACGCGGGCCACGGTGTCTGTTTCCCGGATGGTGGAGCGCATCCTGCGTGCCACGTTCTTCAGGACGAGATCGCCCACGGTGTGTCCATGCTTGTCGTTGATCGGCTTGAATCCATCCAGGTCTATGTAGTGCAGGGCGATCTTGCTGCCGCGCCGAGAACCGGCCAGGGCGACTTGCAATCGGTCAAGCAACAAGGTTCGATTGGGCAGCTCTGTAAGCTGGTCATGGGTCGCCAAGTATTCCACCAGCGCCTGGCCCTTGCGTTGCTCTGTCACGTCCAGATACGTCGTGACAAATCCCCCTTCGGCGATTGGCATGCCGCGGATCTCCAGCACTGTGCCGTTAGGCCTTTTTCTCTCAAAGACATGGGCGCATTTCCGGGCGACGAGATCCATGCGGATATTGACCAGGTCGTCGATGTTGCCCGGGCCATATTCTCCCCGCTCGGCGTTGAACAAGAAGATTTGCTCAAGACTGGGACTGCCGTCGGCAAATAGGTTGTCAGGATAGTCCAGAAGCCTCTTCTGCTGCCCGTTGCACAATACAAGTTTCAGTTTCTTGTCGAACAACAGAATGCCGCCTGGAAAATTGTCGATCACCGCTTCAAGCAGGCGAACACGCTCGCTCAGCAATGCTGTTGTTTGCTTGGAGGGATGGGAGACATCCCCGGAAGCGTCATTCTTGATGTCCGCGATGCTCATGTCCCCATCCTGCGATTCGAGCGCAAGGATGATTGTCATCGGTTACCTTTTGCGAAACTGGCGGCGAAGCTTCAAGTGGCGTGGCGCCCTTTATTGTCCGGCTTCGGAATGGCGGTAAGAGCTCGACGCGCTGGCCCACGGGCCGGCCAGGCCGCGATCACACAAGGCAGGGACAAGCAATCAGTATTAACCAAGCCCGGAAATGACCAAACATGGGAGAGCAGGTGAGCATACTTGACGAGCGGAAATGGCCTGCCGTGGAAACTGGACGGTTCCGGCTGACATACCGGAGGTTCCATAAATGAGCCATAAGGGCATTGCCAGATTGCGGCCGGTCATAATGTTTGTGGCTCTTGCCCTTGGCATTTTTGCGGCCTCCCTTATTGTATGGCCGCAATGGATCACGGCTTTCGATTTTCAATTTTCAAGCTCTTCAGCCGCGGCTGACGGCGCAAAGCCGCAGAATCTCCTTGTCTTCGCTTGCATCCTTGGCTTGACCTGCCTCAATTTGGTGTCGTTGATGCTGCCAGACACTACGGATGTCGTAGCCAGCATGGCGGAATTGACCGGGAAAATAGCGGAGCCGGATTCGACTGTTTCGGGAATTGAGCGGGACGTGGCGGCCAACTTGGACCGCATAATCGCGCTCCTCAAGAACCATTCCGAAGCGAGCCGCCTCTATTCAGTTTCGCTGGAAAACGCCGGGCGGAATCTGATTGAGTTGACATCGCCGGCGCAGCTTCGAATAGCGATTGGTTACCTCATTGCCGAAAACAACAAGATGCGCAGCGAGACAAGCAATCTGCAATCCAATCTCAACAACTCCCACATGCAGATTGCGAATTTGCGTGAGAATCTCGAAATTGCCGAGGAAACGGGAATGCGGGACCCGCTGACGTCACTGTGGAACCGGCGCGCTTTTGACAAGATGCTAGACCTCGAAGTTGAATCATCAATCAAGCGGGATGTCGCAACCTCCCTGATACTTGCGGATATCGATCAATTCAAGAAGATCAACGACAACTTTGGCCACCTGATTGGCGACGAGATACTGAAGCTGGTTGCAAGCACGATTTCAAAGACCGTGAAAGGCCGGGATATCGTCGCGCGGTTTGGCGGCGAAGAATTCGGGCTGATCCTGCCGCAAACGTCATTGGAAAATGCAATTCGCTTGGCTGATCAAATCAGGCGTCAGCTCGAAATCCAGCAATGGGTTGTCAGCAAGCGCAATCAGGCTGTGGGCACAGTCACGGCCTCATTTGGCGTTGCCCAGCTGCAGCATGGCGAAACCAGGGATGCTTTCGTCGGGCGCGCCGATAAAAGGCTCTATGACGCAAAGGGCGCTGGCCGCAACCGCATTGCCAGTTGACGTTGTCACACTTCACTGTTGTCTCTTTCCATTCTGGCGCAAGCCGGCTTGCTCTAGATACGCTGAGTCCCCAATGCGACTTAGTGAAGGTTGATAGTGATGGCGAATGCCAGGCCGGCCCTTTCCGCAAGCGATATTGCGCTGAATTTGATGTCTATCGTCTTGGCTTTTGCCTCGGCGTCATTTGCGGGATACATGGTGATGCATGGCCCGCCGGAGGTCCAAGAAAACAGTCCGGCGGCGCGCATGGACCTTGAACTTTTTGACCCCTCAAATACCCGGCCGGATGGCAGCAATATCTATGATCCGGTCATCACGGGCTCTCTCAAAGAGGGGTCAGGAGGTGGCAAGAGTGAAAACCGCGCCCTTTGGAAATTCTTGGAACAAGGCCGCCTCGTTCAATACAGGTTGCGGGAAATCAGGCTGGACACTGCCTTTGTGGATGTCAGCAACGGCGTCTCAGAGACCACTTTTGCGGTTGAGCGGGGTGCGATGCTTCCGGGCGTCGGGCCGATAGTAAGATTTGAGAGGAGAAAAGGCGCCTGGGTCATTGTAACCCCCTCAACAGAAATAACGCAGGAGGGCATGATCAGTCTGCACTAGCTGTTTCGATCCTATTGGAATGTGGCAGGTCCTGACGTATCAAAATGGAACATAGGTCCGCTCGAATCGCTAATGCAGCAGCAAGCCCACAACCGCGGCGGCTGCGGCGCACGAAGCGCCAAGCAAGAAGCTCAGCACCATCCTGTCGTGGCTTTGGCGCCGCTCATTGATCTCGCGCAAGTCCAGCAGCTCGTCAATCGCCGCGGCGGCGGCGCGTTCCACATCGGATCGCGACAGGTTTTTGAGCGGCTGGCTTTTCCAACGAATCATTCCTTAACCTCCTGTTAACAACGAGATTCGCAAGCGTCATGCCAATGGCTGCGCTGTTCCGGATTTCGTTTACAGTTGGTTAATGCCCAAGGGCGAACCATGCGCCGGAATTCCAGCTTTCGCCGAAATCACGCCAAATTGGTTCGGGCTTCACATCGGGAACGTGGCAAAAGTTATTGCCACCACAATGGGACAAAGCCAGGGGTTGATGGCGGAGAAGACTATCCGCCAGTGCCGTAGTGCTGCAACATGGCTGAGGTGTCCTCAAGCTGCTTGGCGATTTCCGTTTGCCTGATCCGCAGTGTTTCACGATGACTGGCGAGCAACTTGCCCATATGCTCAGCATTTATGCCTTCCGGTTCTGTCGCAAGCACCTTGCGAATATGGGCGATGCCAATTCCCAGCCGCCTCATCATCAGCACGTCTTTGAGGCGGCGGACGTCTGATGCCATATAGGTTCTAAATCGCCCGTGCCGCGGTGGCGAGAGCAACCCTTCACGCTCGTAATATCGAATGGTTTTGGGATCAATTCCCGTTTCAATCGCGAGTTCGCCAATGAACATGAAGCCGCCCGACCGGGCGGCGTCGGGGCGTTGTTCGGTCGCGTCGAATTCCGCTGGGGCCATTGCCCTGATCATAGCCTTCATCATACTACCTCACTCCTGTCGCCATTTTGAATTGGGCGCAGACCTCGAAGGCTTGCACCCAACACTGAAATTTTTCAGCCAGCCGGCCTTGAAAAACGATTTTATGCCGCGATTCTTTCTTGTTGATTGTCATTCTCGAGGACCGAATGCCGGATGCCCGATGCGTCACGCAGTTGCTGAAGCATTTCTTCATTGGTTTCCCAAAGGCCGGCAATGGCAGTCACTTTGCCGTACCTGCGCGGCTCGCCGATCCTGTCTCCAGCGCAGTTGAGGCGCCGCAGTATTCTCTCCATTCGGAGGTCAATGACTGTCACGATGAATGTCAGTCCCGCGATCATGCCAATTTCACAAAGAGCCAGAAGGAGTTCAACCGACGCCTGATGCACCCCTTGCTTGCACCATTTGGACGCCAGATCGGTGTCGACACAGTAGCGGCTGCTTTCCCAAACAGTTGGATTTCGGAACGTCTGCCCCTCAGGCAGCAGCTCGTGGAATGTGTCAGCCAGCATGTTTGGGCCAGTTGATGGCAATAACCGCAGGGAGCCAACGACTTTTGTTCCGGAATCATCAAGCGCCAGCACGTAGAGCGGCTTCAGCAAATCGTAGGAATCGATCTCATATTCGCCCGATACATTCACCTCCCACCCCAGGCGGTCATGAAACACCCGCTTGCGCAACCTGAACATCTGGTCAAGGTCATCGCCATGATTTTGATAGTTAAGCCCGTTCACCAATCTGATCATGCTATAAACTCCTCTAGCTGATGATCAGAAAATACCGAACTATACCTTGTGCGAAACTGCCAAAAATAGCAGGCTGGGTGCAATCCTATATTTATGCCACTCAGCATTGCGGCGGCGACGGCATGCGTGGTGTTGAGGCTATCCAGCTTGTGGCGCGCGTTTTCGAGAAAGAACCTGACGGTGCGCGCGCTTATGCCCAACAGCATCCCGATATCGTCGTAGGTTTTTCCCTCGGCGCACCAGCGCAGGCACTCAACCTCACGCTCTGTCAGTGGCGGCTTCTTCACGGCATCCGGTCCAATGTTGTCCCCCAGAACCCGGTGATGAAAAAAATCGGCGATGATCCTTATCTCCCGCAAACGGGACCGTTTGAAGTTACTCCATTCGTTTTGGGAAAAATCCGCGGTCACGCTGAAAATTGCTGTTTCTCCATGGATACCGTGCAGGGGAAAGGTCAAGCCCTGTTTGCCCACCCCAAATTCACGGGACTCGCCAAGCATCTTGACTTGGGCCTGCGTGAGCTTCCCAATGTCGCCCCAATCAATTGGCATGATGCTGCCCATGCCAAGCCGGACAATTGGATCAACAGAAACATAGTCCTCGGATTCGTAACGGAGGGCCCAGTGCTTGTTGTAGGTATTGTGGACATAGTAATTTTTGTTTGTCTTGGTCGGCAGATTGATCCCGAGATAGGCCACGTTGTCCAACCCATACAAATTGCAAGTTGTGCGAAAATACGCGTCACCCTCCTGGCATTTGGCAATAGGCCCAACCTTATCGAAAATTTCAGCGAAAATCCTGTCTAACATAAATCGCAATGGCCTCTTTCAGTTGCCGTTTCGCATATTGGCACCAACATCAGACTTCCAGTTCCATCAAATCACTTGGCTCAGTGCCTGTAAAACCAGTGGCGAGCCAATTTCTCGGACAACTCCATACGCTATAATTAATACCTGAAACATTCGCTTGCCATTCGCTTGGCCAAAAAAGCGCGAAAAGTCGGAAATGCCACATGACTCCCCGCCGCACTTTGAGTGGCGGTTCCAGCATTACCGATTTTCAATTCAGGGACGGATCCTGCCAAATACTTGAAACGGGAAAAGTTGCGCGGTGGGAAAACTGACCGGTTCGAGAACAGATCTCCTGATAATCTCCGAAATATTTGGCGAGGTGCCCGGCACTACCCCGCGCAATTTCATGGCGCTCTTGAAAGCATCAAGTGGTCCAAAATAGTTTACGGTCACGCGCATGGCGACTGGCTCCTGCCATGGATTGAAAACCAGAGCCAGCCCGGAAACAATGTTGTTTCTAACGCTGGTTGACGAGCCAAATGACTGCAGGCTGATCTCTCCCGCGCCTTGCCGATTTTTTGCCAGCAAGTAACTGCATCCGCCGCTTTCGACAATGATGCCTTCATGTTGGCCATAGGCGCTGCGGCCGATTGAATGCCTCCCTGCGGCGAATTTCGTGTGGCGCCGAAAAAAGGTCAGGTTGCCTATTTTGAAAACGGCCATGACAGCTCTGATAATATCCGTGGTGCCCCGGAGCCCCGGATAATAAACCAGATAGCAGCCTTCCCGGAACTGGGTTTTGGCGCTGTCCGCCAGCGTGTCGCGCAGTATCCTCAAGGCGCGACGGTCAAGGTGCCCCAGCTCCGGCAGCGTCCCTTCGGCGGGAGAAAACATGGCGCGCTGGTCGACGCCGAAGTAATCCGCCAGTTTTTCCAATGTTTGGGGAGACGGAAACGTGGTGCCTGAAAGATACTTGTTGAATTGCTGGCGATTCATGCCGAGATCGCGGCACACCTGCGCGATTGCCCCTCTTTTTTCAGTCAATCTCCTAAGATTGTTTGCGAAATCCAGGAAAGGCGAAGTTCCCCTAGTCATGGATTTGTGACTGTATGATGCTGGATCGTGAGCAAGGCGCAACCAGCGTCCGCAAAAGGCCTGCTGCGCAACCCATGTTCATTCGCAACGCCTGATACGGTTTCTGCCAATTTTTCCATCGTGCCCCCCGAGGAGATCAAATACTAGACGTATCTCTCGCGTTCGCACAATGGCAAAGCGTGAAATGGCCACAAAAAATGATCGGAATTGCGCGTCGACCGACGCCCTGGCCGAACCCCAGCGGGCACGTTTCGGAGTCAGGTTCCGCGCGCTTGGATGATCAAATTCAATTTCCTAATTTCCCTGTACTGAAACCATATATACTAACTGTAGGTGTCTACATGTAGTGTATTATTATGCATTTAAGGAATTTACATGAATATAATGGAATATTATTATTGTAATTAAGGAGATATACTAGAGTATAAATGATTAATTAATTGCAATATATTTGCATATTCTGCCAGTTTAATTGAAACTTAACTGTTTTTTAACTGGATATAAACAAATGCTGGTGCCCGAAGAGGTGTGTTTTTCTTGCGTAGAGGAGTGACAAAAAAACAGATTTCGGATTAAGGGGCAAAAATGATTATCATTGTGGACGAGCGCTTAGAAGTTACGGAAGCCTATTGTGCCAGCATTGGCCGCGAGGGCCTTTCAACAACGGGGTTCACCCAGGTTGAGTTCGAAGGTTGGTTTCATTCGGCCGGTCTGCAGGACCTCGCGGCTGTTGAGACGATCATAATCGGCAGCTTTCCGGACCGGGAACGGGTGATCGGAGCGGTCAAGTCGCGTTCAAACATTCCAGTCATCGCCGTGAATGAGACGCAGGGCCTTGAATCCACCCTGAATCTGTTTTCAACGGGGGCTGATGACGTTGTCCGCAAACCTGTTCACGCGCGCGAGTTCATCGCCAGGATGGGCGCGATCAAGCGCCGCATTTGTGGCGCGTCGCGGCATTCGGGTTTTGGCCTTCTGACCGTCTATTTCGATGGTCGCGATCCCGAAATCCAGGGCCAGGTTTTGGTGTTGCCGCGCCGTGAGCGCCGCATCCTGGAATACCTCGCGGCCAACCGCACCCGCCGGGTCAACCGGTCGCTGATATTCAACGCGGTTTACGGCCTCTTTGACGAGGAAGTTGAAGAAAGCGTCGTTGAAAGCCATATCAGCAAGCTGCGCAAGAAGCTCAAGCACGCCTTGGGCTATGATCCAATCGATACGAAACGGTATCTGGGGTATCAATTGGTTGGCCCCGGCGATGCGGCCAATGCAAGCGCTGTCAACGCCGATCGCGATGTCACCAGCATTGAGGACGTGATCAGCGGCAAGCGCGCTGACCTTGCCAATCGGGGATTTTCAACATTGCCCGAACTGCTGGTTGAGGCTGCATAGGGGCCGTGAAGTAGTTCCAACCATGGACGGTAGCGGTCTCCACAATACGTCTAATCCGCGAGCTGAGCCGCTACCTCGGCGAACGGATCAAGGCTCATTGGCGAACCAGGGGCCTGGGCCAGCGACAGATAGAGCTTTGGGACTATGGCCAACGCCCGGTCCAATTCGGGATCGCCACCGGCTTGATATCCGCCCATGGACCTGAGGTCGCGGGATTCCTCGTAACGGGCGATCAGCGCGACAAGCATCCGCACCAGTTTGCCTTGTTCGGGTGTCCAGACATGTTGCGCCAGGCGCGAAAGCGACGACTGCAAGTTCACAGCGGGGTATCGCCCCTGTTCGGCGATGTTTCGGCTCAAGACAATATGCCCATCCAATGTGCCGCGAATGGCATCGGCTATGGGGTCGTTGTGGTCGTCGCCGTCCACCAGCACGGAAAACACGCCGGTGATGAAGCCACTGCCTTCAGCTCCCGGACCAGCGCGCTCAAGCAACTGAGGCAAATCGCTGAACACGCTTGGCGGAAATCCGCGCGCTACGGGAGCCTCGCCGGCCGACAAGGCGACATCGCGGCAGGCATGCGCATAGCGGGTCACAGAGTCCATGATTATCAGGACATTTTCGCCGCGATCCCGGAAATATTCAGCAAGGCGCATGCCTGTGCGTGGCGCCAGGCGGCGCATCAGCGGGCTTTCGTCGCCGGTTGCCACCACAGACACCAACCGGTGTTTTTCCTTGCCCAGGGTGGATTCCGCGAACTCCCGCACCTCTCGCCCGCGCTCGCCGACGAGAACAACGACAACAGTGTCAAATCCGGCGGCGCTTGATAGCATCGAAAGAATTGTTGATTTTCCAACACCTGAACCGGCGAAAATTCCGATGCGCTGGCCGCCGCAGAGAGGCGTGAATATGTCTATGACCCTGACACCCGTCCTGACGGCCCGCTTTGCCAGCTGGCGAACCATGGCATTGGGCGGGGCATTGTCGACCGGCAAGGACTCCGCTCCCAACGGCAATTCTGGTCCGCCATCGATTGGTCTTCCCAAGGCATCGATCATGCGGCCTTTCCAACTGGGGCTGGGACGTATCGCCAGAAAGCCGGCAGGCGACACTTGGGTCCCCAGGCCAACACTGAAACCACTGTCAAATGCCCTCACAAGAGCTGTTTCCTGTTCAATGCGAACCACTTCAGCCAGGGCCGGGTGGGCGCCACAGTGAAACTTGACGAGGGAGCCAAGCCTCAGGAACTTCGAGAGGCCTTGAACCTTGTATCCACTCGATGTCGCCTCGACAACTTTCCCAATAGGCTCAGCCAGGGGTGTGTTGTCGCGCAGTTGCCGTATAGCGTCCGCAAGGCTGGCAAGTCCGCCGGAATGGGGGATTTCAGCGCTCACGGGAACACAGTCAATTATGTTCCGCCCAGGGCCTGAATTGCCTTTTTCAGCGAGGATTCACTTTCTTCAATTGATGTTTGGAGTCCGTCAAAGGCCCTTGTCACCATGATCAGATTGGTCATCTCCAACACCGGGTTTACATTTGACTCCTCGACGAAACCCTGAACAAACCCATCAGACGCGAATGCGACAGTCGGCGCTCCGCCATTGGCAGGCAAGACCGACGAATTTTCGAAGCGGGTATAGCCGTTTGAAAGATCAAGCATGAAAAGCCCAATCGCTCCGATTCTTCGACCGCCCTGGGTAATCATCCCATCGTGGGCAATTTGGGGTGCTCCGGCGGCGGGGTCGAGCAGAATTGGCGCGTTGCCGGCATCAAGTATGGGATACCCGTTCAGGGTCTGCAGTTCACCGGACTCAAGCAGCTGCATTCTTCCGTCACGCGTATAGGCTATTCCGCCTGGCGTTTGAATTGCGAGCCATCCCTTGCCCTGAACGGCGATGTCGAGGGGGTTGCCGGTTTTATTGAGGCCACCCGATTTCTCCGAGATGAAGGAATCTCCCGCGGTCGAAAATGCGGTTGGAGCCTTTGACGCCATTGACAGCATCGTGTCAAATTTCAGTTCTTCCGACCGGTATCCCGCAGTCCCGGCATTCGCGACATTGTTTGCAAGCGTGGTCAGGCGGCGCTCGAGAGCTATTTGACCCGAGAGGTTAACATATAGTCCGGCTTGCATCAGTTAAATCCTTTGAAACGCAAAGACTGGATCTTTGACAGGGTTTCCGCGCTCGTGATGGACTGAGCGCCTTGGCCGATGATCAGGGCGGGGGCCGTGGACGCGGACGTACCGTTCTTGATCTCCCATAAGGTCGCGAACCGCGTCAGGAATTTGTCGAGAACCGCCGGGTCCGTCAGGTTTTCAAGATCAATTTTGGTCTTGATGATTTCTGCCTGCATATCGAGGCTGTTGGCGCTGCTTGAGGCCGTCAGCCCAAGCGCGACCTGGGCGACCTTGTACAGCGCCGGATCGCCAAGGATGCTGTACGCGCTGGTGATGTCTGCGGCTTTTCGCCGGAAATAGAGGGCCAGCCGCACGCCGTCATTTGAGCTGCCGGCTTGCTCTTCAAGCTGGACATGAAGATACTTTTCGACAACTCCCCGCTGCGCGCGTTCAAATATTGTTGTTGTGGCGCCCAGGCTCTTGAAATTGAATGTCGTGGCGAGTTCCTTGAATCGCGGGTCTGTAAGCTGGTTGGTGAAGCTCTGCGCGGAATCAATTCCGTCCGTCAGCACTTTCTTGACGAAGGCCTTGGCGTAAATCATGTCTTTCAGCCCAAATGCCTTCATGGCGTAGGAATAGACGCGGTCATTCGCTAGAAAGCCCTCAATCGATTTTATCTTGCCGATTGTCGCCATGTAGTAGTCCGTTTCGCGCCGCGCCTGCGGCGTGTTTCCAACGCGCGCGAGCGACCTGTCCATGTTTTGCGTCAGCATTCTGAAGGTAGCGCTTGTCGAAACCACCGAACGGCCCTTTCATTGTCACGCTCAATGATCAAGCCGTCACCTTGCCCCGAACTTACCTGCTACGCCAAGTTTCAGGTAAGTCTCATTCGATAGGAACCGATGCCAAGGCAGCCGCTTTGGGTTTGCTGCCGAATTAGGGAGCTTCCCCGTTGACTTTTGTTATTGGCATAGTTCTCACCGTAGGCAGCATTCTCGGCGGGTACGTGGCGCTGGGCGGCCATCTCTATGTCCTGTGGCAACCCTATGAATTCGTGATTATCCTGGGTTCAGCCATCGGCAGCTTCTTTGTCGCAAATCCAATGAAAGTGGTGAAGGACACGGGCGTTGGCATTATGGAAGCCATCAAGGAAGCCACGCCAAAACCCCAAGAATATCTCGACCTTCTAGCGCTTCTCTATGGCCTCATGAAGGAACTGCGGTCAAAGTCGCGGACGGAAATGGAAACCCATGTCGACAACCCGGAAGAGTCATCCATATTCAAAGGCTATCCAGCCATTCTGAAAGACCACCCGCTGACCCACTTCATTTGCGACTACGCGCGCCTGATCGTCATCGGCAATGCGCGGACCCATGAAATTGAGGCTCTCATGGATGAGGAAATCCAGACCATTGGCCGCGACAAGCTGAAAGTGTATCACGCCATGCTCGGGATTTCCGATGGCCTCCCGGCGCTGGGAATTGTCGCCGCCGTTCTGGGCGTCATCCATGCGATGGGCGCGTTGAACGAGTCTCCTGAGGTTTTGGGCCATTTGATCGGCGCGGCATTGGTGGGAACATTTGCCGGAATATTCTTCTCCTACGGCTTCTTCGGCCCGCTTGCCACAAAGATAAAATCTGTCCGCGAAAAGAAGGTCCGGCGCTATGTCATCATCAAGCAGACGCTTCTCGCATTCATGAACGGCGCCATGCCGCAGGTTGCGTTGGAGCATGGCCGAAAGACGATTTCCGCCTACGAGCGCCCCACGATCAATCAGGTCGAAGAAGAAACCATGAACCACGGCAGCGCTTGAGGTAACTGGAAATGGATACGCCTGGAACTTCACCATCTGCAAAACCTCTCTCGCTTGATGCCATTCGCTCCAAGGCCGACGCGCCCACCAACAACCTGGTGTTGTTGCCCAAAGCCTTTGGCCGGTTTTCAACGGTTCTGGCCAAGAACACTTCAGACATTGCCGTGACACCCCCCCATTTTGCTTTTGAGGGGTTTTGCAGAACCGAAGCGCAACCTGCGCAGGAAGTAGACGAGAGTTCATGCCTCACTGAGCTGCTGATCTGTGGAGAAATTGGACAAGGTGTTCGCGTGAGCGTCGACCGGACAACCATTTTTGCCCTGTGTGATGCGGCGTTCGGTGGCGTTGGAAATGAACCGGCCTATTCGGAAGCGCGGCCATTTTCCAAGACCGAACGCGCCATTGCGCAGCTGTTCTTCAAAATTTTCGGGCGTTCTCTGCCATCGGCATTCTCCAATATTGCACTGAAGGAGTTCATTGTCGCTCCGCCGCAAGATCCAAACGAGGATCCCGTGAATCCGCCATTCAAGTCATTTGTGTCGGTGAGAATTCTTTGCAACATATTCGACTATAGCGGCGAGTTGACCTTAGAACTGCCGGAGGAACTCGCGTTGTTCTTCAGGCCGGCGGACGACAAGCGCCGTGGACCAAAAACCCCGAAGATTTCCGAATGGGGAACTCAGATTTCAGGCCGGGTTGAGGGCATTGAGATGGAGCTCGTCGCGGTGCTTGCGGAGTTTCAGATGAATCTTGACCGGATAGCCGGCCTGTATGCCGGGCAAGTCATCGAACTGGGAAACAGCGCTGCCAGCCCGCTGACCGTTTGCAGTGAAGGAATAGGGTTGTTCACCGCCAGGCTCGGGCAAACTTCCGGAAAATTCTGCTTGAGTATCGAAACCCTGGCGCCAGCGCCGCAGTAGTCCACTCGCCTGAATTCAGCCATGCTGTAAGGCAGCACAATTTTCCCACAAGCTTGATGGTTGAAGACGGACGTCCAAACAGATCTCCGAATTGAAGGTTTTACGAATGGAAGAGAGTCCAGAAAAATCTTCGCTGACAAGCGGGATTGCAAGTGAGTTTGATGGCGCGGCGGGCAGTTCGCAAGAAGGCGTTTCGACCACCGTTTCACTTGAAAGGGCGTTGGCCCTGGCCGGATCGAATAGTTTCGAACAAGCCCCTCAAAACCTGGGCAACCATGCCAACGCCTCATTTTCCCAGGGCAGGAGGGGCCCCGAGGGGCTGACGCCGCAAAGCCCATTTTCGAAAATTCCTGTCAATGTGCAAGTCATCCTTGGCGCAACCCGGATGCCGCTTTCCAGGGTCATGTCACTCGGTCCCGGTTCAATCGTGGCATTGGACAAAGAGCTATCGGAACCGGTTGTGCTTCTCGTGAACGGAAATGAAGTCGCGCGCGGCCTGATTGTTGTAGTCGACGAGAATACCGGACAGCTTGGCATTTCGTTGACGGAAATATCATCGAATGGCTCCAGCGAAAGCGCCGCCAGACCAGTCTAGTTGAGAAAAGGTTGCAGTTTTGCGCAAGGCGGAAATGAACGAGAGGGCGACTAAGGCAGCAATAATATTGTTGGCCTTGGGAGGATCGTTCGGCTCCAAATTGATCAAGGAGTTCAAACCGGATGAAATCAGAAAGTTTGCTGCCTCTGCCGCCACGCTGAACGAGATCGACCCGGCAATTCTGGGCGAGCTCGTCGATGAATTTTCATCGGAGATGGACAAGCCTGTGCTTTTGCGGGGCGGGGGCGACCAGGCGCGCGCCTATCTCGCCGAAGCGTTTCCCGCGGATCAAGTCGATAAGATGCTCGGAGCTGAAGAGTCTTCATTTGATCCCATTTGGGCCCGCTTTGCGACGGGCAGCGAAAATACACTGGTGCCCTATTTGCTCGATGAGCACCCGCAGACTGTCGCATTCATACTGACAAAGCTTGATCTTGATCTTTCGGCGCGGATTTTGGCGTTGCTGCCGCACAAATTGCGCGATTCCGTTACCCGTCGCCTGCTAAAAATGCAGCCGGTGGCGTCTGAGCCCTGCAAACTGGTGCAGCTCAGTATGCAGGCGGACCTCCTCAGTCTGGCGGACACCGGCCTTGAAGACGAAGGCCGCGCGCGAATGGCCACCCTCCTGAACAAGATGGACAAAGAACAAGTGGATACGATTTTGGAAAGCCTGAAATCCGGCCGGCCGGGCGACGCAGCGGCTCTCAAGAGATTGCTCTTCTCGTTCGAGGACATATTGAAACTGGAGCAGAAATACAGGTTGATCTTGTTTGACAAGGTTCAAACCGAGCAAGTGATGCTGGCGCTGCGCGGCGTTGATGGCGACTTGAAGGAGACAATACTGTCCTCGCTGGGCGCGCGCGCCCGGCGCATGATTGAATCCGAGCTCAATGGCCCTGAAGCCGCGGTCGAAGTCACAAAGGAAGTGGTGGCGGCGCGGCGTTCAATAACCGAAACCGCGCTCAGGCTTTCGGCTGTCGGCGAAATCTCCATTGTTGAAGCAGATGTGGATAGCCCGGCCAAGGATGCGGCATGAGCGACGAGCAGGACCAGGACAGCAAAACCCAGGAAGCTTCGGAAAAGAAGATAAGGGACACTGTTGAAAAGGGCAACGTCCCCGTTTCACGGGAGGTTCCGGTGCTCCTGTCCCTGATCAGCATTCTAATCGTTTGCAGCCTTATGCTAGGCCCAAGCGTGGCCAGTGTTCAGCAAATGCTGGCGTCGCTGATCGCGGGCGCGGGCGCCCGGAGACTGGAAAGCCAGCTTGATATCCGGGAGTTGCTTCAGCCCCTCGCGCTGCACTCCTTGGCCAACATTGCCCCGATGCTCCTTGTGCTCATGGTCGGCGGCATAGTGTCGTCTCTCATTCAAAATCCATTTCAAATCACTTTGGAGAGGATCGCGCCGAAGGCCTCGCGGCTTTCCATTCGCCAGGGGTGGAAGCGAATTTTTGGCGCGCGGGGCGCTGTTGATTTTCTGAAATCGCTTTTCAAGTTTGGATCCATTGCCCTGATCCTCTACGTGATAGTGAAAGCAGAGCTGCCGACTGCCATAGGCGTGATGATTAGGCCGCCACAATTGTTGCCGGCCATCATTCTCGAAATTACGATAAAACTTGTTTCAGCTGTCGCGATCACGGCGCTTGTTCTTGCTGTCGTCGATATTGTGTGGAGCAGGATGGCGTGGCACCGCGATCTTCGAATGACCCACCAGGAGGTCAAGGAGGAATACAAGCAGGCCGAAGGCAACCCCATGGTCAAGATGCGCGCCAAGTCCCTGGCCCGGCAGAGGTCATCGCGGCGCATGATGGCGGCGGTTCCGCGAGCGACTATGGTTATAGCAAACCCAACCCATTACGCGGTTGCGCTGCGTTATGTGCACAGCGAGGGAGGCGCTCCGATCGTGCTCGCCAAGGGGCGCGACGGCCTCGCATTGAAAATACGCTCCATTGCCGAAGAGCTGCAAATATCGGTTATCGAAAACAAGCCGCTTGCAAGGGCGATGTATGAGAAGGTCGAAGTCAACGCGACGATCCCCCAAGAGTTCTTCAAGGCCATAGCGGAATTGATCCATTTTCTGCAGATGCGGAAAGTTGCCAATGCGGCTGGACGGCGGGGAAAGTGAAATGAGCGGAGCCCACGCAGGACGCTTTGCCGATTTTGAACGGCAGATCAACGAGGCGATGAAGGAAGTGGCGCTTGATCTTCGTTCAGTTGATGTAATTGATTTTGCGAGTTTCATACATACGCTCAAACTGGCCAACGTCGGGGACCTGATAAACTCCTCGTTGGAGCTCTACTTCAGGCCGCAGGCGCTGATCTTTTCATATTCCGGCGAGGTTGAATTGACATGGTTTGGAATGCCCAGCGTTGGCCTCGACATGGAACTGCATTGCGCGGGAATTGACGTGTATTTTCGCCTGACCATTGAAGCGCTTTCAGTTGGGATCCAAATCAATCACCTGTCGCTGGATGGCGTGGTTTGCCACGAACCGTGCGATCCCGCGCGGTTCTCAAAGGCCATCGAGGCGGCAAGAATTCCCTTCGCGCGTGGGCCGCGGAATTTCGCCAAGCCGAAGTCCAATAGGGCGGCTCTGCCAACATGAATTATCGGCGGGCAGGTGCGGCAAGTCGCGCCTCTGAGCGCGCCGTTGCAACAGCCCCGGACAAGTTTGCGAACGTAGACTTTGCGTATGAATTGTGGAGCAATGAGATGTCCGAAGTTCAATTATTGAGCCTGGCTGCCCAGAAGATCGACTGGCTTTCAATGCGGCAGTCGATTCTCGCCCAGAACGTCGCGAACGTGAACACGCCTAAGTACCGCGCCATGGATGTTGTTCCCTTCGAATCATTTCTTGATAATTCGCAGCTCGCCATGACCGTATCCAATGAGCGCCATATTGACGCGTCACAGGGAGAGCCTGGGCGGCTGAGGACGCAGCAGGACCGAACGGGGGACACGAATTTCTCCGGAAACAATGTCTCGCTCGAGAATGAGCTCCTGAAACTTGGGGAAACTCGCGGTCAGTTCGCGTTGAGCACGGGGTTGATCAAGTCCTTTAACCGAATGATCATGGCCAGCCTGAAAGCATAAAATGGAAGACGCGCTGATATCATCTATGAAGGCCGCCGCGTCCGGGCTGGCGGCCCAATCCATGCGCCTGCGGGTTATTTCGGAGAACCTCGCCAACGCGCAGTCGACAGGAAGCACGCCGGGCTCCGATCCGTTCAGGAGAAAAACCATAACCTTCGGCGCGGAGCTTGACCGGTTGACGGGCGCGTCGCTTGTCGATGTGAAGCGGATTCAGAATGACCAAAGTCCTTTCAGGATTGAGTTTGATCCTGGGCATCCTGCCGCCAATGCCGCGGGCTATGTCAAAATGCCAAACATCAATTTGATAGTTGAAATGGCTGACATGCGGGAAGCCAACCGTTCCTATGAATCAAACCTGCAGGTGGTGAAACAGGCCCGCGAAATGACTTCCATGACAGTCGATCTATTAAGGGGCGGAAATTGATCACCACGGCTATCGGCGGAGGTGGTTCGATGCCAGCAGTTCGGGAAATATTCCCGCAGTCCGCAAATGCTGCGCAACCTTCCGCGGACAAGGGATTTGCGGGTATTCTTGAAGGCCTGGGGAACGCGTTGCGCGCGGGCGAATCCACCGCCATGTCAGCGATTGAGGGCAAGGCGACAACCCAGCAGGCTGTTATGGCGACCTTGCATGCCGAACAGTCATTGCAGGCGGCGCTCGCCATCCGCGACAAGATTGTAAGCGCGTTTCTCGAAGTAAGCAGAATGCAGATCTGAAGGAGTTAGAAATGCGCGCACTATCAATCGCGGCGACCGGCATGAGCGCGCAGCAGCTCAATGTGGAAGTGATCGCCAACAACATCGCGAACATCAATACAACGGGATTCAAGCGGGCCCGGGCCGAATTCACGGACTTGCTGTATCAGGTCGAGAGAACCAGCGGCGTTCCCAACAGCAGTGGCGCAAGCGCCGTACCCGAAGGCGCGCAGCTTGGCCTGGGCACGCGCCTGGCGGCAATTCGCAATGTGCATTTGCAGGGCCCGCTTGCCAACACAGGCAACAGGCTCGATGTTGCGATCAACGGAACTGGCTGGTTTCAGGTGAGCGGTCCCGATGGCGAAACGCTTTACACCCGGGCTGGCGCCTTCAACTCGAATGAGAATGGGCAAATCGTGACCATGGATGGCTATGAAGTATTGCCATCCATGGCTGTCCCGGCAAACACTATCGATCTGCGTATCAATCAATCCGGCGAGGTTTATGCGCAAGTCGCTGGCCAAACCGCCCCGACGCTGCTGGGGCAGCTCGGCCTGGCAAGTTTCCCCAATTCAGCCGGCCTCGAGGAACTCGGCGGCAATTTGTTTCGCCAGACCGTTTCGTCCGGTTCGGCCACAACCGGTGTTCCTGGGCAAACGGGTTTTGGAAAAATTGAGCAGGGTTATCTTGAAGGCTCGAATGTTGATCCCGTCAAGGAAATCACCGACCTGATTTCCGCCCAGCGCGCCTACGAAATAAACTCCAAGGTGATCCAGGCAGCCGATGACATGGCAGGCACGGTATCCAAGGGCCTCCGGTAAACCATCATGCAAGTTGTCAAGGCGCGCAGCCCAGTGCAAATCCCTGGTTATGGCAACGTTTCTTGCAGCGTCAATTTTTTCCTGCCTCCCCGCCATGGCGGAGATGCGGGATATTCCAGTTCCGGCCGCGGTTATCTATTCCGGCGACCAGATTGTCGGCGGCCTGCTTGTCGACAAACAGTTTTCCGTGCCCGAAGCGGCGGCGGCAAACTATGTGCTCCAGCGCCAGCAGGTTGAAGGCAAATATGCGAGGAGGACTCTCATTCCGGGAAAGCCGATCCCGCTGTCATACTTGAAATTGAAAGATAGCGTCGTCCAGGGAGTGCTCACGAGGGCGACATTCAAGAAAAATGGCCTGCTCATTTCGACGTTTCTGATCCCGCTTCAGTCTGGTTCGGAAGGCGAACTCATTGATGCGCGCAACCCGGAATATGGCAGAACCGTCAAGGCCCTGATCCTGCTGGATGGCTCGCTGATGGTTGGTGGGTTGTGAGAAAATTCGCGGTTTTTGTTGGCTTGCTGCTCTGCGCCGGAGCGGCTGACGCGTCATCAAGGATAAAAGATATTACGACTGTTCAGGGTTTGCGCGACAATCAACTCGTGGGTTATGGTTTGGTCATGGGGCTCAACGCGACCGGCGACACCCTGAAAAATTCACCATTCACGGACCAGTCCGTTCGTTCAATGCTTGATCGCCTTGGGGTGAACATCGAAGCGGGGTCCGTGAAATCAAAGAATGTTGCGGCGGTGATAGTCACCGCGATACTTCCCCCCTTCGTGAGCAAGGGAGAAAGAATAGATGTGACAGTTTCATCGATTGGAGATGCGAGCTCATTGGCGGGAGGCCAGCTCGTCATGACCCCGCTCGTGGCGGTTGACGGCCAGGCCTATGCCGTAGCGCAAGGGCCAATTTCGATATCTGGATTTTCTGCGGCCGGCGCCGCGGAGAAACTGTCCGAGGGCGTGCCAACAGCCGGCCGCATCGCCAATGGCGCCTTGATTGAGCGTGAGCTCGAAGGCGATTTCAACGCATTGGCGAATATTGTCCTGCAGATACGCAATCCCGACTTTTCAACTGCCGTGAGCATTTCAGATAAGATCAACGCCTATTCAAAGCGCAAATTCGGCGAATCCATCGCCGTTGAGCAGGATTTCAGGACTGTTCTCGTCAGGCGGCCAAAAGGGATATCAGTTTCGAGGTTGGCGGCGGAATTGGGCGAGCTTGAGGTCAATCCCGATAGCCCAGCTCGGATTGTCATTGACGAGAAAAGCGGAACGATCGTTATCGGTGACATGGTGAAGCTTTCAACGATAGCCGTCACCCACGGAAATCTGACGGTCCGAATCACTGAAAGCCCCGATGTTTCGCAGCCCTTACCGCAAAGCAAGGGTGTGACGGCCGAAATTCCATCTACGGAAATAAGGGCCAACCAGACTGGCGGGCAACTGGCGATTATCAACGGCCCAAATCTGCAAACCCTGGTGGATGGCTTGAACCAGATTGGATTGAAGCCCACCGGCATCATTGCAATCCTTCAGGCCATAAAGACTGCAGGCGCTTTGCAAGGGGAGCTGGTGCTGCAATGAAAAAAACAGAATGCAGAGATCCCGGGCGCGAACAGAAAACCAGAACGCATGGCTCAAAACCGCCTTTGCATCGCAGCGCTGGTTGGCGTCTTGGCACTTGCCATGCCGATGAGCGCTTGGCCGTCCGAGACAAAAAATGCGGCGCATGAAACGGTGAAACCTTTGGTGTCGCCCGCAGTCACCCTGCCTAAAGATGACTACTGCGCCAACATAGCCAACTTGGCGGCGGATGCCCGCATTGTGCTGCAGACGAAGACGCTTGAGGATTTGCAGAAGCAAATTGACCAGAAAATTGCCCTGCTGGAAGCGAAGCGCGCCGAAAGCGAAGAATTCCTGAAAAAGCGGGACGAAGCAAACAAGGGAATGCAGAAGGGCCTGCTGGATATTTTCTCCAAGATGAAACCAGACGTGGCTGCCGCCCAGCTTGAGATACTGGATGTCGCGACTGCGGCGGCAATTCTCAAACAGCTGAATTCGCGCGTGGCAGGCACGATCCTGAACGAAATGAAGGCCCATATCGCCGCAGCGATCACCATTGCGATGACTGGGTCAATGGACGCCGCAAGGCCAGGAAATGGAACATGAGGAAATTTCTTCAGTTGATTTCTGTTGCGCTGCTGCTGAGCGCCTGTGGTCAGAAGATCAGTGAGTTGACAGGCGCCCCCGAGCTTTCGCCTGTTGGGTCGGGTCTTGTTGACAAGGGCCCGCAGGATGTGGCGCAGGTCTATCCGGTTTCGCAGGACAGCCAGTCAACTTGGATTGGTGGTTCCGCTGATCTGTTTCGCGATCGCCGCGCCCGCAACGCGGGCGACATTCTCACGGTTGAAATATCGATCAACGACAAGGCGGCGCTCAGCAACAATTCCAATCTCTCGCGAAAGTCGAGCGCCGACGCCGACCTCGGGCTGTCCTATGACCTCATGGGCATAGTTGGAGCCGACACCAATGCGAAAGGCGACGTGCATTCCAATTCCTCGCTGTCAGGCCAGGGTGCGACTGTGCGGTCAGAGAAAATTGAGCTGTCGGTCGCGGCGGTTGTCACCTCAGTTTTGCCGAATGGCTACTTGGTGATCAAGGGCACGCAGGAAATCCAGGTCAATTATGAGCGCCGGTTGCTTGGCATTTCTGGAATTGTCCACCCGCGGGATATTTCCGATGGTGGAACCGTTGCTTACGACAAGATCGCTGAGGCTCGCATCACCTATGGTGGAAATGGCGTGATTTCAGAAATGCAGAAACCGGGCTGGGGGCACAGGCTGTGGAACAGGATTACTCCGTTTTGAAAAGGTTGAACTGGTCATTTGGCGAAAGATAAGGAAAAAACCACTGACTCCGGCGGCGGCGCAAAGCCATCCCTTATGTCGGTCCTGCTTCCGGTGCTGCTGCTGACATTGATAGCGGCTGGAGGCGGATTTGCTGTCGGCACTCTGTTGACGACCGCGCCAGATTTGGCGTCGAACGGGATGGGGACAGAAGTGGCGGCAGAGACTCATGTGGCGGAGCCCGCGGGCCAAGCAGGCGCTAACGGGCATGCTGGAGGCGGCGGGATCGTTCGTCAGCTTGCGCCAATCATAACCAATCTGTCATCGCCCAAAGACATATGGATCCGGATAGAAGCCTCAATCATCATCAGTCCCGATGCGCAAGCCGAGCAGGACATGATCGCTGTCAAGTCAAGCGACCAGATACTGGCCCTACTGCGGACCGTGAACCTTGCGCAGCTTGAAGGGCCAAGCGGCTTCCTGCATTTTCGCGAGGATATCAACGATCTCGTGCGGGAAAACTCGGAACATAAGGTCAGCCAGGTTCTCATAAATTCAATGGTGGTTGAATGAGGCTGGTTGCGGCGATAGCGTTTCTGGCGCTCCTTTTCTGCAAGGGGACAGCGGCTCAAGTGCCAAATATCGGCGATCTGCTGCCGCAAGGGGACGCCCCGGCGAGCGGCCGAATAATCCAGTACATTCTGCTCCTGACGGTGCTGTCTGTCGCGCCCAGCATTTTGGTGATGGTGACCAGCTTTACGCGGTTCATAGTTGCGTTTTCGTTTTTGCGCGCGGCGCTTGGAATGCAGAGCACGCCCGCCAACCTGGTCATCACCAGCCTTTCGCTGTTCCTCACATTCTTCGTCATGGCGCCGACATTTGACAAGGCCTGGAAAGATGGTCTTCAGCCCCTGGTTGAAAACAGGATGAATGAAACAGAAGCGTTTGAGAAGATCACAGATCCTTTTCGCCAGTTCATGCTGACCCAGGTGCGGGAAAAGGATTATGTCATGTTCAAGGAGCTTGCGGATGAAAGATTTGGCGCAACTCCCAGCGTGGAGAAGGCCGAGCTTCGGGTGCTGGTTCCGGCCTTCATGATTTCCGAGTTGAGGCGGGGTTTCGAGATTGGCTTTCTTATTTCGCTGCCATTTCTTATCATCGATTTGATTGTCGCTACGATCACCATGTCGATGGGCATGATGATGCTGCCTCCCACGGTAATTTCGCTTCCATTCAAGGTGCTCTTTTTCGTGTTGATTGACGGCTGGAGCATGCTGGCGGGAAGTCTTGTTAAGTCATTTTCCTAGTTTGGAATTGCTGATTTGATGGACGTTGTGAGTGTGAGTTGATGGCAGAGGGGCGCACGTCCCCCGGTATTATGCCGATCTGCTGTTCCGGTTCCAATCCGGAATGTCTCAATATGCGATAGAACTGCATTCAAGGAAACTCAAGTCATGTCAAGCATTCTCACAAACGTATCCGCAATGACGGCATTGCAAAGCCTCAACCGAACCAATATGTCGCTAGAGGAAACACAGAGGCGGATTTCGACCGGCTACCGCGTTGGCACTGCGGAAGATAACGCCGCCTACTGGTCCATCGCCACCACAATGCGTTCAGACAATTCCGCATTGTCGACGGTGAAAGATGCCCTGGGTTTGGGTGCTGCGACAATTGATGTGGCCTACACCGCCATCAACAGCGCAATTGAGGTGACGAAAGAAATCAAGGATAAGCTGGTCGCGTCAAGGCAGCCTGGGATTGACCGGACAAAAATTCAATCTGAAATTACCGAGTTGCAAAACCAGCTTCAGAGCATCGCCGATTCCGCCGTGTTCTCGGGTGAGAATTGGCTCTCCACTGATTCTTCTGCGGTGGGTTACAACGCGACCAAGTCAATCGTTTCCTCTTTTTCACGCACCAATGGAAATATTACCATAGGCACGATATCCATAGATGTCACGAGCTTGACTTTCTACGATGCTGGCGCTGGCCCAGCCCAGGTTGGCATCGTTGATGGCCTTCGGGACGCCACGGGGGTCATCGCCGCAGCAGGCACATTCAGTGTTGCGACACTTGACATATCCGCCTTGACTGACAGCGCCATCGATATCGCGACTCTTGAGGAGTACATTGTGGGCGCCGACAAGTCGATCTCGGAAATGACCACGTCAGCGAGCACCCTAGGCGCAACCAAACAGCGTGTCACTCTTCAACAGAGTTTTGTCAGTGCCTTGATAGATGCCGTTGAACGCGGCATCAGCACACTTGTCGATGCCGACATGTCGCAGGAATCCACCAGGTTGCAGGCGTTGCAAGTGCAGCAGCAGCTGGGCATTCAATCGTTGAGCATTGCCAATCAGAACAGCCAAAGCATCATGGCCCTCTTTAGATCTTAGTTCTTATCCATTGGCGGGATTGGAGTAGCAGCCAATCCATCCGTTTTTTGATGCATTAACTAAAATTAAACCTGGCTTGTTAGCGGGTTGTCAGAACTTGCCTCCTATACAAAACGGCATCTCAGGTTGAGCCGAAGCGCTCTTAGGTATCACGCCGCCCTGCTATTCCGGTTCAAATCCGGCATGTCCTTTCAGTATGTAACGAGTAAATGAGGACAATTTCCGATGTCGAGTATCAATACAAACGTGTCTGCAATGACGGCGCTGCAGAGTCTCAACAAAACCAACATGGCGATGGAGACAACCCAGAAGCGCATTTCCACCGGTTACCGCGTGGGCTCGGCGGAAGACAACGCCGCCTACTGGTCCATCGCCACCACAATGCGCTCTGACAATTCCGCCTTGTCGACTGTGAAAGACGCCCTGGGATTGGGCGCCGCCACGATTGATGTGGCCTATACGGCAACCAACAGCGCCATCGATGTGGCCAAGGAAATCAAAAACAAGCTGGTTGCCGCAAGGCAGCCCGGCGTCGACCGGACCAAGATCCAGTCCGAATTGGACGAATTGCAGAACCAGCTTCAAAGCATTGGCGATTCCGCCGTGTTCTCGGGCCAGAACTGGCTTTCGACCGATTCATCAGTGGCGGGATACAACGCCACCAAGTCGATTGTCGCGTCGTTCACCCGTTCGGCCGGCGCCATTTCAATTGGCACAATCACTGTCGATACGGCCAACACCAAGCTCTATGACACCGGTGCGGCCGGAGTTGGCATCATCGACGGCCTGCGCGACGCCACAGGCGCCATCGCCGCGGCGGGGTTCAGTGTTGCGACACTTGACATATCGGCCTTGACCGACAGCGCGGCTGATCTCACGACGCTGGAAAGCTATATTTCCGGTTCCGACAAGGCGATTTCAGAGATGACTGATTCAGCCAGCACTCTCGGCGCCACGAAACAGCGCGTCAACCTGCAAAAGAACTTTGTGACCGCCTTGATGGATGCCGTCGACCGTGGCATCAGCGCTCTTGTCGATGCGGACATGACGGAGGAATCAACCAAGCTGCAGGCGCTGCAAGTGCAGCAGCAGCTCGGCGTTCAGTCCCTCAGCATCGCCAACCAGCAGGGCCAGAACATCCTCTCGCTCTTCAGGTAAGCAATACTCTCGAAATTAATGAGTCAGTATGAAGGCCGCATCCTGCAAGGGATGCGGCCTTTTCATTTTAGCACATTGTAAACCATGATTGGATATGGTGTTTTCATAACAGTCTGAGCCAAAAGCTCTTAGGTATCACGCCGCCCTGCTATTCCGGTTCAAATCCGGCATGTCCTTTCAATTGGCATTCAATAAATGAGGACGATTTCCGATGTCGAGTATCAATACCAACGTATCTGCAATGACGGCGCTGCAGAGTCTCAACAAAACCAACATGGCGATGGAGACAACCCAGAAGCGCATTTCCACCGGTTACCGCGTGGGCTCGGCGGAAGACAACGCCGCCTACTGGTCCATCGCCACCACAATGCGCTCTGACAATTCCGCCTTGTCGACTGTGAAAGACGCCCTGGGATTGGGCGCCGCCACGATTGACGTGGCTTATACGGCAACCAACAGCGCCATCGATGTGGCCAAGGAAATCAAAAACAAGCTGGTTGCCGCAAGGCAGCCCGGCGTCGACCGGACCAAGATCCAGTCCGAATTGGACGAATTGCAGAACCAGCTTCAAAGCATTGGCGATTCCGCCGTGTTCTCGGGCCAGAACTGGCTTTCGACCGATTCATCAGTGGCGGGATACAACGCCACCAAGTCGATTGTCGCGTCGTTCACCCGTTCGGCCGGCGCCATTTCAATCGGCACAATCAATGTCGATACCTCAGGCACGAAGCTTTACGACGCTGGCGCGGGCGCAACCCAGGTTGGCATCATCGACGGCCTGCGCGATGCCACAGGCGCCATCGCCGCGGCGGGGTTCAGTGTCGCGACACTTGACATATCGGCCTTGACCGACAGCGCGGTCGATCTCACGACGCTGGAAAGCTATATTTCCGGCTCCGACAAGGCGATTTCAGAGATGACTGATTCAGCCAGCACCCTCGGCGCAACCAAGCAGCGCGTTAGTCTTCAGAGAAACTTTGTGGCCGCCCTGATGGATGCCGTCGACCGTGGCATCAGCACGTTGGTTGACGCGGACATGACGGAGGAATCAACCAAGCTGCAGGCGCTGCAAGTGCAGCAGCAGCTCGGTGTTCAGTCCCTCAGCATCGCCAACCAGCAGAGCCAGAGCATCCTCACGCTCTTCAGATAGGTAAACCCTGACATAGTCGCGTTAACGTGAAGGCCGCGTCCCGCAAGGGATGCGGCCTTCAACGCATGCAATGCTCGCGCAAGTTTCCACGCGGAATGTGAACGCCAAGCGTTTTTCATTTTCAGGAGACCCCCCGTTTGTTTCAAGATTTCCTCATGGGTTTGCAGCAAGGACTTGCCAGTCTTGGGTTGAAACGGGTTTTGACCCTTGGCATCGCAGGCGTCGCCGTTTTTACGCTGGTTGCGGCAAGCAGCTATTATCTCAGCCTGCCAGTGCGGGAAATCATCTATTCCGGCCTTGATCTGCAGGATGTGAACCAGATTGGCGCTGTTTTGGAGGAATCGGGCATCCCGTTTGACGTGAATCCCGAGGGGACGGCGGTGCTGGTTGACTATGGCCACACCGCTAAGGCGCGGATGATACTGGCCGAAAAGGGACTGCCGAAGGGTGACAAGTCGGGATATGAGCTCTTTGACAATCTTGGTTCAATGGGCCTCACCTCCTTCATGCAGCAAATCACCAAGGTCAGGGCGCTTGAGGGCGAGCTTGCCCGCACCATACAGTTGATGAAGGGCATAAAGGCGGCGCGCGTTCATATTGTGCTGCCGCAGGAAGGCGCATTCCGCAGCGTGAAGGAACCGCCCTCCGCATCGGTCATCATCCGCACGGAAATGAATGATGGAAAGGTCTACGCCTCGGCAATTCAGCATCTGGTCGGCGCCGCGATTCCAGGCATGACGAAGGATATGGTGACCGTTCTCAGCACCGATGGCTCTATTCTCGCTTCGCACGAAAACTCCCAAACCGCCGCGCCGGAGAACATAGTGACGCTTGAGAAATCCCTCGCGAGGGATATTGAGGAGCGGGTCGGGATGACGCTTGTTCCGTTTCTCGGCATCGAAAATTTCCGAATTAGCGTCACGGCGAAGCTGAACACGGATCGCAGGCAGACAAGCGAGACAATATATGATCCGGAGTCCCGGGTTGAGCGGTCTGTCCGCACCGTCAAGGAATTGGGCGAGGCGCAAAACAAAAACGGCCAGTCGACCACAAGCGTTGACCAAAACATTCCGACCGCCGCCACGCCGACCGCCGCTGGCGACCAGTCCACGGAAAAAAACGACAAGCGCGAGGAATTGACCAATTACGAAATCAATTCAAAGCAGGTGGCGACGACAAGCGAAGGCTATAGCATTGAAAACCTTTCGATCGCTGTCGTGATAAACAAGACGCAAATCTCCAAAGCGCTGGGGGGCAGCCCCACGCCAGAGCAGATCGCGGCGCAGATGACAGGCATTCAGGCCCTGGTATCGTCGGCGGGCGGACTAGATGAAGCGCGCGGTGACAAGATAAAGCTCACTGCCGAAGACTTCATAACAGCGGACAACGCGCTCGAGCCGGTGGCCGGGTCTGGCGTTCTGGAAATTCTTGCCCACAATCTTGGAAATTTCATAAATGCCGTTGCTCTCATAACAGTTGTGTTTCTTGTTTTGCTACTGGGTTTCCGGCCTGCGCTGCGGATGATCCTTGAAAGCAAACCACCTCCCCAATTGGGTGGTCCGCCGATGATGAATGCATTTGATTCAAGGCCGCCGCAGTTTCCCGGCCAGGAATCAACGCTGGGACTGGCCCATGAAAACTCCGGCGCAATGGGCCTGATTTCGGAGCTTCCCAAACAGAGCTTTGGTGGAAGCCCGGCCCAGCGAAAACTGGAGGAGCTTGTCAATCGGGACAGTGAAAAGGCCGCCAGGATACTGAAAGAATGGCTGGTCGAGTCAAAGAAGAGCGCGGCATGAAAAGCCTTCACGCAATCCTGCCGGAATTGGCTGTTTTCCCCATTTTTCAGCAAATCGATGGCGGCTATGAAAATAGCTGCCCAGACAAGGATCATAAACGGTGTCCGGAAGAAGCTATCGCGGCAAGAGTCGCGACGGCGCACGCGGCAGGCGTGACCAAAGGCGCCGAAGAGGCATGCATCGCAAGAGCCGTGGAAATCGCCAACCTGAAGGCGGCTCATTCGAATGAGCTGGAATCAGCCCGCAGAAAATGGGTGGAGGAGGAAGGCTGCCGGTTAGGCGAGCTGATTGTGGCAACCCTTGCGGATATGGAGGCGCGCATAAGCGATTCACTGCAGGGGGTGATGCTGCCTTTTTTCAAGAAAATAATTCCACAGGCAGCGGTCAGCGAGCTGGCGGCCACGCTCGCGGACGCCATGGAAGATGACTTCAAGGGGCCGCTCTTTCTCTCAGGCCCCGATGACCTGGTGGCAGATGTCAAGGCTCGTCTCATATCCAGGGATATTGATGTTGTTTGCGAATCTTCGCCGGGGCTGGAGCTGATGGCGCGGAGCGACGGCTTCGTTGTGACGACGCGGCTCAAGAGCTGGATCGACGGCATCGAGGGCATTGCCCGTGAATAGCGAAGCCAAAGCCGTTCATGCGGGCGAATCAATCATTATTGTCCGGAGAAAGCACGATGATGACCATGGTCACCACGGCGGCGCGTGGAAGATAGCCTACGCGGATTTTGTGACCGCCATGATGGCGTTCTTTCTGGTGATGTGGCTGATCAATGCGGCCAATGAGAAGACCAAGGCGCAGGTCGCCAGTTATTTCAATCCTGTTAAACTCACCGACACGTCAACTTCAAAGAAGGGATTGAATAGCCCGACCAAAGAAACCACCACCAGCGATAAAAAAGAAAAATCACCCGCCACTGAGGATCACCACGGCGACAACGACCAGGCTCAAAGCGGGAAAAAGCAGCAGCAATCCCAGTATTCAGAGTCGGAAATATTCAGGAATCCCTACGGCATTCTTGCCCAGCTGGCAGGCCAGGCTGTTCAAGGCGCGCCACCCGGGCACTCGACCAAGGGGCTTGCCATCATTGAAATTGCCGATCCTGGCCATAAGGGAGGCGAGGCATACCGCGATCCATTCGATCCTTTTGCCTGGAAATCAGTTTCCGAAACGGAGAAGGCGCCCGGTGCGGAAAAGAAAGACAATGAGGCCATGGCAAAGCCCGACGAGGCCGCCAAGAAAATGACCGACACCCTCGTCGCCAAACAAACGGAAACTCACGGTGTCAAAAAAGCCTCTCCTCCGCCCATCCCGATGCCTCAGAAACGGGACGTGGCGGCGCAGCCACTGAAGAAACCTGGAGAAACTCCTGCCGCCGCCACAAAGAACGAAGCGAAATCTTCGGAAACCAGCGCCAAAGCGGCAGTCGCCATCCGGCGGCAGTTGATCCAGAATCTGAAGCAATTCAATCCGGCGGAAAATCCAACGCTTGAGGTCAGGCCGACGAAAGAAGGCGTCCTCATCAGCCTGACTGACAGCTTGAACTTTGACATGTTCGCGGTGGGCTCCGCAGAGCCAACGCCGCAGCTGGTTGTCCTTATGGAAAAAGTGGCGAACACGCTGCGTGGCCACAAGGGGAGGATAGTGATACGCGGGCACACCGACGCGCGCCGCTTTCGCAACCGTGACTATGATAACTGGCGGCTGTCAACTGCCCGGGCCCAGATGGCCTACTACATGCTGGTCCGGGCTGGCGTCGATGAGAACAGCGTGGAGCGAATTGAGGGATACGCCGACCGTGATCTGAAACACCCTGATCAACCTGAATCGGCTGGGAACAGGCGCATCGAGCTGCTGCTGAGGGCCGACGGATTATGAAAGCAAAAGCTGGATTGGCCGCCCTTGGAATGGCGTTCTTTGTGAGCACGGGAGCGGTTTGGGCAGGCAGTGAAACCAACTTGCAGTTTCGCAATGCGATCAGGTTGCTGGAAAGAATACAGGATGCGACGGCGGCAGGAGATCATGCCGCTGTGGACATGCAGTCCAAATTGATCATCCAGATCGAAACGGACCTCAAGAACGCCAAGCAATCGGATTTGCAGGATCAGAGAAATTTGCGGGCGGTTGCGATCTATCTGCTCAGCGGGGGCAATCCGAGCGTCGCGGAAAAGCGGCTGGCTTCCCTCGCCATCAGCCCACAAAACAGAGGATTGCTTGATGGCGCTTTGGCCTATGCAAAAGGCGACAAGGTGAATGCGATCAAGCATTTAGCCAGTATCGACGTCGCCGGCCTTCCGCCGAATCTGGCCGGACGCGTGTCCCTTGTCATGGCCATATTGACGTCTGGGGACGACATCAAGGCCGCCATGCGGCGGCTCAATGAATCCCGCGCATTCATGCCCGGCACGCTGGTTGAAGAGGGAGCTTTGCGCCGGTGCGTGAGCTTTGCGGGAAAAATAGCCGCCATCGAGCAGCTGGAACTCTGCGCCGCCTCTTACATCCGGCGGTTTCCCAAGTCCGTCTACTGGAGGGAATTTGAAGAAAATTTCGCGGTCAGCCTGATGGAGGTTGATTATCTAAAATCAGGCGGGTCCGTGGCAAGCTTGATATTCACGCTCGATGGATTGCCTCCTGCCGAAAACAGGAAAGTGCTGCTGTACATCAGCAAGGTTGCGATCAGCCGTGGCAGGCTCACGCTCGCGCGCTCCTGCGCGACCGCCGCGTCTGAAATCCCCGCCGCCGGCAGTCTCGAAATGGCCCGGTCAAATCTTTACATTGGGGCCTCGGCGATTGTTCAGGAGGACTTCAAAATTGGGAAAGAAAAACTAAAGGCAGTGGACAAGTCCCTGCTTGACCAATTCGATAGGGCGCTTCTTGAAAAAGCTCTCAAAGTGGCTCGTCAAATTGACGAGCGCCCCCACATGACCGAAGAACAGGCCACCCAATCCTTGTCGCCAGCCGAACGCGAGGAAGGACAATCTTCGGGCTATGTGGATCTTGTGGCCAGGGCGCGTTCCGCGCTCGCAAAAGGGACTCCAGTAAATTGAAGTTGGGAGCGGAACATTGACCACAGTAAATCGGTTTTTGGGGCTTGAACCCAATTCGGCTGCCAACGGCGCAATGACGCAGCCTCGCAGCGGCAAAGCCCGTCATCCTGGGAAAACGCCAGAATTTTTCCCGGATGTTCTGGCAAGCCTGTCGCCAGCAAAAAAACCCGAAGGTGGCGATGCCATGGCGAGCGGAAAAATTGAAGCCACTTCCACCCCGGATGGCGAGGCAGATGACGGCGGCGCAGAGAGCCTTCCCCCGGAAGAGAAAATTCAACAAACAAATATTCCGATTGAAGTGAAGCAATATCTCCAGAACCTGGTCGCCATTGAACAAAAGCGGGCAATTGCCGCTGACACCATAACGCCTTCAGAAACCGTGGCTGACCCACTCGCACCTTCAATCGCGAGCACCTCTATCAGCGGCGCGCCCACCAAGGGGATGAACATCGCCGTCAACGCAAAAGCGGGAGAAAGTGAAGGTGTTCTTGGCTTCGAGAAATCGCCCAATAGCATGTCCAATTTTGAGAGACCCGGGTTTCATGAACCGAAAATCATGAGCCCAGGGGATTCGAATTCGCAGCGCCAACATGCATGCTGGTGTTCCACCGCACCAGGGTCTTCGAATGGAACGGCCGCCGCAGGCTGTGGAGGATAGGCGGGCCAAGCCCGCTGACGCCCCGACCCCTGGCGAGCCGGTCGACCGAGCGGAGCAACCGCCGCGACGGGCTGAAAACAGCGGAACGAAATCCGTTGAACCCCAGGTTCGCGTCATCAAGGTTGAAGCATCATTTGCGCCATCCGCTGCGCCAGCGTTTGTGATGCAGTTTGCCAATGCTATCACCGAGAGTCTGGACATTCCGCCCCCCGCTCCCATCGTAGCTGCCAGCAATATGATGCCCGATCTGCGGACCGAGGTGGTCAAGAATATCCAGATACAACTGCATCCAGATGAACTCGGCCACATCAATGTGGGAATGCATCTGCGTGGCGTCGAATTGAAGCTGAGCATTGAAGTCACGAGCAGGAATGCTGAGGCTCTCCTGTTAAACGATCATCAGGTCCTAAAGGACCTTATGGCCCGGGCCGGTTATGATGTCAGCGAGGCATCGATTTCGATTTCCCTAAGCCCAGTTGAACCCGGCCCTGCTCAGCGCCATGTCCCGGCGAATAAATCTTCCCAGGAATCCCTAGCTGGCCAGGGAAACCGGCAGCAGCCGGGAGCGAGCGAAGAGAACCAGAAACAATTTCAAAAAATGCGAGAGTCACATGCGATGGCATCGGAATTTGAAGATGGCAAAGAGGCCAAAATACCGGCATCTGGCGCGCGCCGCAGGAACGTTATTTTTCTGTAGCTTTTGTGCTGTGCATATAGGCAATGCGGCGGATCCGAACATCTGTGAACGCGAGATGATTCCAGCCTCCTCCTTGCACAAAGTTCCCCTGGGCGTGCTCTACGCGGTCGGCATGACCGAAACGGGAAAAAAGGGATCGCTTCATCCCTATGCGTTGAATATTGAGGGAAGAACGGTTTTCGCAGACAGCGAGCGGGCGGCCATGAAGTCTTTCAGGATTGCCCGCATGGCGGGCGCAAAACTCATCGACCTCGGCTGCATGCAGGTCAATCACCATTACCATGGCGCCAATTTCTCTTCTGTCGAGGACATGCTGGATCCCCACAAGAACGTCGAGTACGCGGCCAAATTTTTAAGCGAGCTCCGGGTCCAGGAAGGCAGCTGGACGATGGCAGTGGCGCGGTATCATGCCGGCCCGAACAACAATGCCGCTCAAAAGCGCTATGTTTGCCTGGTGATCAAAAACCTTGTGGCGACAAACTTCGGGGCCTGGACACCGGAAGCCAGGAGCTTCTGCCGTTGAGGCGCGGCCAAGCCTACAGGTTAGCGCAAGCTCTTGGGGATAGTTTGAAAACAACACATTTGTTGGAGATAGCGCATGAGCTTGTACGGAATAATGCGGACCAGTACGTCTGGGATGTCAGCTCAGGCTGGGCGCCTGGCCACCGTTGCCGACAATATCGCCAATGTGAACACCAATGGCTATAAGCGGGCATCCACGGAGTTTTCCTCGCTTTTGATCGAGAGCTCCCCGTCGGCCTCTGATTACACATCCGGTTCAGTGCTTACGAGGGTGCGGCATGCGATCGACGAACAGGGCAGCCTTCAGAACACGACATCTGTGACTGACCTCGCGATCAGCGGCGACGGCTTCTTTGTGGTGGCTGATGCGGTCGGAACACCCTATCTCACGCGGGCTGGCTCATTTGTGAAAAATGAGGATGGCGATCTCATAAATGCAGGCGGCTTTCTGCTTCTGGGCTACCCGCTCACCAACGGGCAGCCGGCGATCGTGGTGAATGGTTTTTCAGGGCTTCAACCCGTCAGTTTTTCCGACCTCGCTTTGACGGCGTCAGCAAGCACAACTGGCCGATTTATCGCAAACCTGCCCTCAAACGCGGCAGTCACGCCAGCGGCTTCGTTGCCTTCCACCAACTCGCCAACGGCGCAATACGCCGGAAAGTCATCGCTGGTGAGCTACGACAACCTTGGCAATGAAGTGATTTTGGACATGTACTATAGCAAGACCGCCGCCAATGACTGGGAGGTCGCTGTCTATGATCAGGCCGACGCGACATTGGGTGGATTTCCTTATTCTTCGCCTGCCATTACAACAAGCGCCCTGAATTTTGACGGAACCACTGGGGCGCTGACCCCGGCAAGCGCTCAATCTCTTTCGATTGCGGTTCCAAATGGAGCGACCCTGACGCTTGATATTTCCGATTTCAGTCAATTGGCGACCGACTATACGGTGCTTGGCGCCGCAGTGGATGGCAATCCGCCAAGCGGCGTGGATCTTCTTGAGGTCGCCAAGGATGGCACGTTCTATGCGACTTATGAAAACGGCACCCGCGTTGCCGTGTTCAGGATCCCGCTTGCGACGGTCGTCAGCCCCGACAACCTGTCGCCGCTCACCGGCAATGTGTTTTCGGCCAACAATGAGTTGGGAGACGTGCAGGTGGGTTTTGCCGAAACCGCCAGCTTTGGGTCAGTGCTTTCAAACACTGTTGAACAATCGACGGTTGATCTCGCCACAGAGTTGACAACGATGATTGACTCGCAACGCGGCTACTCCGCGAATTCAAAAGTCTTTCAGACCGGCGCGGAACTCATGGACGTCCTGATCAATCTCAAGCGTTAATCCACCCTGTGCAATTGAAGTGAGTTAGAAAATGGCGGCGCTTTCAACGGCATTGAATATTGCCAGATCCAGTCTCGCAACCGTTTCGGGGCAAACGGCGATTGCCACCCGGAATATCGCGAATGTCGGCAATGCGGACTACGCGAAGAAAACCGCAGTTGTCATTTCCCTGTCAGGCGGCTCCACCGCCATTTCAGGCTACAACCGCGCCGCGGACAAGCTCTTGTTTGACAAGGTGCTTGTTGCGTCGTCGAATTCCGCGGCAAGCGGTTCGGTTTTGGACGGCATCAGGCGGCTCAGCGAAACCGTTGGCGATCCGGAGTCTGGCCTGTCCCCGGCGGGCATGATCGCCAGGTTTCAAAATGCGCTGCAGGTCTACGAGCAAAACCCCGCTGACCAGACCTTGGCGCAAAATGCCGTCCGGTCGGCGGGCGATCTTGCACGCTCGCTGAAGGGCGCCACGACCATCATCCAGGATGTGCGGAAACAGGCTGACGCCGACATGTCAGAGGCCGTGGACCGCATCAACAATCTCCTGCTGCAGTTCAAAGTGGCGAATGATGCGGTCGTCAGGGGGGTCGGCTCCGCTGCCGACCTCACCGAAAATCTCGACACGCGCGATAAGACAATGAAGCTGCTATCTGAAGAATTGGGCATTCGGTCAATCACCCGACCCAACAATGATATCGCGCTTTACACTGACAGCGGCGTGACCCTGTTTGAATCGGTCCCGCGTCTCGTTGCCATGGCGCCGGCAACGGCGATGGCGGCAGGTGTTGGGGGAAACGCCGTTTATATTGACGGCGTTGATGTGACCAGTCCGGCGAGCACCATGTCGATCCGGTCAGGAAACCTGTTTGGATTGGCCAAGCTCAGGGATGATATTGCCGTTGTCTATCAATCCCAGATGGACGAAGTGGCGCGCGGGTTGATTGAGGCTTTCTCCGAAGCAGATCAAGGCTCAGGCCCCCCACTGCCTGGCGCGACCGGCCTGTTTGGCTATTCTGGCTCGCCAGTGGTGCCGGCTGCGGCGTCAACGCTTGCAGGGCTGGCTGGCGATATCCGTTTGAGCGCCAGTGTCGATCCCGCCCAGGGCGGCCTTCCGTCGCGATTGCGCGATGGTGGCATCAATGGCCCATCCTATTCCTACAACACGACTGGCGCCGCAGGCTTCTCCAATCGATTGGCGGCCCTTATCAACGCGCTCGACGCAACCAGGGCTTTTGATCCCGCGACACAGGTAGCTGGGCAAAACAGCATCATGTCATTCGGCGCGGCCACATCCGGATGGCTGGAGGCCGCGCGCCAGCAGGCTTCAGCGGCGGCCGACCTGCAGTCAACCATGAAGTCACGGTCAATGGACGCTTTGCAGAGGGTCAGTGGCGTGAACATTGACGACGAGATGGCTGTAATGCTTGAACTCGAACGATCCTATCAGGCGTCGGCGAGAATTATGTCGACGGTCGACAAAATGCTTGAAGCGCTCCTGCAGGCCACGGGATAGCCAGATGACAATTTCAACCCTCTCGCTTCTCCATGCGCCAAGGCAGTCGGTTTTCGAACTCACAGCAGAAACTCCTGGACGCTCAAAGGGAGCTTTCCACAGGCCGTCATGCCGATGTCGGTTTGCGGCTCGGCCACAGGACATCTGATGTCATAGCGCTGCGAAACGGATTTGACCGCAACAATACGATGATTGACATGAACGGTCTTGTCGCCACGGAACTTGATCTCACCCAGAGCGCGATGTCCTCGCTGATCGACCTTTCACACCAGTTCTCAGCGACCCTGATTGGCGCGCGGAACGCGGCAAATGGACAGGAAATTGCGAAGACAGCCGCAAGATCCGCGCTCGAGAGCCTCAATTCGATCCTCAACCAAGCCCATTCGGGTAAATTCATTTTCTCGGGCTTGAATTCCGATGTGGCCCCCCTTGAAAATTACTTTTCGACGCCAGCATCCATGGGAAAAATGGCTGTCGACGCGGCTTTTCTCGCCGAGTTTGGAATGACGCAGAATGCCGCCGGTGTTGGGGCTATCACCGCCACCCAGATGGACGCATTTCTGAGCGGCGCCTTTTCCAGTCTTTTCACCCCCTCCGCTTGGTCATCCACATTCTCTGCGGCTTCGGACCTCAACCGGACAGCGCGGATTGACGCGCAATACAATTTGGAGGTTTCCACCAACGCAAATGAGGCAGCGTTTCGAAACCTGACAATGGCGATAACGATGGCGTTTGATCTTGGCGCCAGTTCCCTCAACCAGGGCGCCTTCGAGAAGCTCGTCGACAAGGCGGTTGTCGTTTCAGCCACCGCCGCTCAGGAAATGAGTTTTATCGCCGGGCGCGTGGGAACGGCGGAAAAGGCAGTTGCCGATTTAGTCCAGTTATTGAAACAGCGCAATGACATATTGAACAGGGAGATCGTCTCCCTCGAAGGCGTGGATCAATACGAGGTGTCGACACGCATCAACATGCTGACAACGCAACTGGAAGCCTCCTACTCAATAACCGCCCGCATCAATCGCTTGAGCTTGATGAACTATCTGTAAGAAAAAAGAATTGGCCTGGACAGGGATATTCATGCACCGCGCAATTTACACAGAAATACTTGAAGACGCGCCAGTCGAAGCGCGCGATAGGGAGCGCCAGGCCGTTGAACGGTCGATTGAGCTTCTGAACGCGGCGAGAAAAAATGGCGCCGGCTCCAAACAGGCTGTCGAAGCGTTGCATTACCTGGATCGGCTTTGGAGCCTCTTGCTTGATGATCTCGCCAATGCCGAGAACCGATTGCCCAAGGAATTGCGCGCCAGCCTGATTTCAATCGGAATTTGGATTTTGCGCGAGATAGAGGAGCTAAGAAGCCAGAGAGCCAGGAGCTTCAATGGGCTGATCGACATTTCAGAGATAATTTGCAAGGGACTGGGCCGGGGCGCTTGATGCAGATACACCTCAAAAAAGGCGAGAAACTTTACGTCAATGGCGCGGTCATCCGGGCGGAGCATCGGTGCTCGATTGAATTCCTGAACAACGTGACATTCCTTCTGGAAAACCATGTGATGCAGGCGGAAAAAGCGGTGACGCCCCTGAAGCAGATATATTTTGTCGTGCAATCGATGCTGATTGATCCGGACAATGCGCAGATGACACGTGAGCTCTACTGGCATTTGTCGGGATGCCTGCACAGCACCCTGCAAAACACCCAGCTCATTGCGGGTCTCACCAGTTCAGACGCCAGCATCAAGAACCAGCGCTATTTCGATGCGCTTAAAACTCTTCGCGGGCTTTTCGAGATTGAAGCCGGGCTGCTTTCCGCGAGGCCCACGGGGCAAATTCCAGAAAACTTGCAAAGAGAGGTGGCGTGATGGAAGTTTCAGCGGCAGGCGTCGCGGCGTCGGCATCCAGTCTAGCGGACAGCAAGAAGGCGGGCGTCAACTATGATTCCTTCCTGCGATTGCTCGTCGCGGAAATGAAAAACCAGGATCCCACCGCGCCAAAGGATACATCCCAGTACCTCTCGCAGCTTGCCTCATTTTCCGCCGTGGAACAGGGGGTGAGCACCAACGCGAAACTCGATTCACTCATGACGTCCATGCAGCTGTCCCAGGCCCATTCCCTCATTGGCCACACCCTGACGGGATCGGATGGTTTCCTCTTGGGCACGATAAAGTCCGTGGAAATAGGCCAGACCGTCTCGTCGGCCATTCTTGAAAATGGCCGGCGTGTTGTGCTGGGAGCGGGCGTGACGATAGGTTGATTGATGAACGAAGTTGATGCGCTTGAACTCGTTCAGGCCGCGATCTGGACCATAATTCTCGCCGCCGGGCCGGCGGTCGGGTTGGCCATGGTGTTTGGCATTGTGATTGCGCTTTTCCAGGCTGTGACCCAAATTCAGGAAGTCACGCTGACTTTCGTGCCGAAAATATTGGCTGTTTTCGCCGCCATGCTGTTCACCGGGCCGTTCATAGCGTCGGAAATTTACGCCTTCACTGAACTGGTGTTTCAAAGAATTGAAAACGGCTTCTAGCCCGGCTGCCCGCCGGACAAGTTCGGGCAAGTTCGCTTTGCGATGAGCCTTGGGCAGGGTGGAAAATTACGATGACCAGCGCGGCACTTCGCGAAGCGAACCTATCGCAACTGAAGACCGGGAGGGACTTCGGATTTGCCATCATTATTGTTGTTGTCCTTACCGCTTTCTTTCTCCCGATTCCCGCGTTCCTGATCGACATCGGCCTGGCGTTTTCCATCGCGCTGTCTGTGCTTATTCTGATGGTCGCGCTCTGGATCGCGAAACCTCTCGATTTTTCGGCGTTTCCAACGGTGCTTTTGCTCGCGACGCTCCTCAGGTTGGCGCTCAACGTGGCAACCACGCGCCTGATTCTGTCAAATGGCCACGAAGGCTACAATGCGGCGGGCCATGTGGTTGGCGGTTTTTCCCGCTTTGTCATGAATGGCGACTTCGTGATTGGCGTTATCGTTTTTGTAATATTGCTCACAGTGAATTTCTTGGTGATCACGAAAGGCTCGACGCGCATTGCCGAGGTTGGCGCCCGGTTCACCCTGGACGCCATCCCCGGAAAGCAAATGGCCATCGACGCCGATCTTTCAGCAGGGCTCATTGACGAGAAGGAAGCCCGGCAACGCCGGCTGGAACTGGAACAGGAAAGCGCGTTCTTCGGGGCAATGGACGGCGCCTCCAAGTTCGTGAGAGGCGACGCAATCGCCGGGCTCATCATTACAGCGGTGAATGTTTTCGGCGGCATTGTCATTGGCGTCACCCGGCACGGCCTCACCCTTGGCGGCGCTGCGGATGTCTACACTAAACTTTCGATTGGCGATGGCCTGGTTTCGCAGATTCCCGCCCTGATCGTTTCATTGGCCGCTGGCCTTTTGGTTTCGAAAGGGGGAAATAAGGGCTCGGCACAGGAAGCGATTGTAAGCCAGCTTGGCGGGTATCCCCGCGCCCTCGCGGTTGCCGCCTCGCTCATGGGCCTTATGGCGCTCTTGCCCGGCCTTCCTTTTGTTCCATTTGCGTTTCTGGCGGGGGTCATGGCGCTGGCGGCCTATTCAATTCCAAGGCGGCGGAACCTGAACCGGCAGATACTTGAGAATGAAAAGCAGGAAATTGAGAGCAGGAAGCAGGAGAGCGAGAAAAATTCCGTCAAGGAAATTCTCCGCACCAGTGAAATAGAGCTCTGCCTTGGCAAGCAGCTGGCGACAACCATGCTGGTTTCGCACGGCGAGCTTGCGCACCGGGTTTCCAAGATGCGCAGGAAATTCGCCCAGCAATACGGATTTGTCGTGCCCGAAATTCAGTTGAGCGACGACTTCAGCATTCCGCCGAAGTCCTACAACATCAAGATCCACGGAACCGCCATTGCCGCTTTTGAACTCAGGATCGGCGAGGTCATGGTTATCCCCGGCGATCTTGGCATGCCGGAGCTGCCCTATGACGAGACGCGGGAACCGGCCTTCGGCATGGACTCAATCTGGGTGCAGGACGTCTTCTCAAGCGAACTGAAGCGCACGGGCTACAGCCCCATAGATGGCATGTCGGTGATGCTGACCCACCTCAGCGAATTGATCCGCAACAACCTGTCTCATCTTCTGTCGTACAAGGACATGCGCTCGCTGATGGATAGGCTTGAGCCCGAATACAAGAAGCTGCTGGATGAAACCTGCCCGGCGCTCATTTCATTTTCCGGGTTCCAGGCTATCCTCAAGCTTCTGCTCGCCGAAAGGGTGTCGATCAGGAACATCCACCTCATTCTTGAGGCGGTGGCCGAAATCGCGCCGCATGTGCGAAAACCCGAGGCAATCGTTGAACATGTCCGCATGCGCATATCCCAGCAGATTTGCGGCGATCTTTCCCAGGAGGGCGCGCTCAAAGTCATCAGGCTGGGCAGCCGTTGGGATCTGGCGTTCCATCAAAGCCTCAAGCGCGACAATAAGGGCGAAATCATTGAGTTTGATATTGACCCGCGCCTGATCGAGCAATTCGCCCAGGATGCGACAAAGGCTTTCAAGCCCCACATGGACAAGGGCGTTCGTCTGGCGCTGGTGACCGCGCCTGAGGCCAGGCCCTACGTGCGCATGATCATTGACCGGCTTTTCCCCAACCTGCCGGTGCTGTCGCACATCGAGATTGCCCGCGGCGTTCAGGTTGATCCACTGGGTGTGGTTTCGTGATTCCAATCCTGTCCGAGGCCGCGTTTGTGGGGGTTCTTGTTCTTTGCCGCGTTGGCAGTTGCATGATGATTTTGCCGGGATTTGGAAGCACCAGAATTCCCATGCAATTCAGGGCGCTTCTGGCGGTCGCGCTGTCGCTGACGCTACTGCCGCTGCTGTATGAAACAGGCGCCGAGGCAACCCAGCGGGCAGGTGAATCGGGCAAGCCGCTTCTGCTGGGGGGCGAAATCCTCAATGGGCTTACGATCGGATTGCTGGCCCGGCTTTTCATGGTTGCCCTGTCTTTTTCCGCGACAATTCTAACCAATGTCATCGGCCTTGCCCCCACACCGGGGTTGCCTATCGATGACACTGAGCCTGCCCCGCCGATGGTGAACTTGATAAGTCTGACGGCGACAATGCTGATTTTCGCGACCAACCTTCACCATGAATTTATCCGGGTTCTGATTTCCTCCTATGGCGCCTTGAAGATTTCCAATCCGATAGACATGGGCTGGTACCTTGATGAGATTCTGGAAAGGCTGGCGCAGACATCCTCGCTCGCGCTCAGGCTTTGCGGCCCCTTCATTGTCTATTCGATCGTCGTGAATCTCGCCATTGGCTTCGCCAACAAGTTCACGCCGCAGATATCTGTCTACTTTATCACAACCGGGATGGTGGCCGCAGGCGGGCTGTTCCTTGTCTACTTCACAATAGATGATTGGGTCAGCCTTTTCCTGCAGGAATTTTCCACGTGGTTGGGCTAGGCGGAACCAATGTCAGAAAGACTGAAAAGGCTGAAAAGACTGCGCGCCGCCTGGGACCAGCGCAGGAAATCAACTGAATATCGGATCGCTTCGGTCGCCAGAAAAATCTCGCTGCTCAGCGCGGAAGAACAGCATTTGATTGAATGCAGGGATGGCGAGATGAGCCTGTTTGGCCTGTTTGCGGATGTTTCAACCCGGAGGCTGCTTTGGATGAGGGATCAAAGTGTGGAACTCGCCAAAAAGATGGATGCATTGCGCGCAATCCACCTCGACGACTCACTGAATATGCGGCGCTGCGAGACCTTTGAGGAAAGACAGGCGCTCGAACTGCGGCGGAAGGGTGAAGCGGCATCGCTGGAAGCGGCAATTGAGGTGTTTCTGCAAGGCAAGGCGTGATCCTTGGTAAGGTTGCCTCAAGCGACCGAGGAGATCATGCGCTCAATTGAATCCGAGGTTACATCCCCATGGCCATTGCAATCGTGTCTGACCTCGTTCTGGACGTTGTCAGAGCCGCCGATCCGGAACGCGTTAAAATTGCCCAAGCGGGCCTGCAACGGGGAGCGGCGGTCAGGGCGTTGGCCAATGAATTCGCTGATGCCGTAAATCTGGTTCGCAGCAATGAAGGCATCGGCCAACGGGCCGGCACGCCATCATCCACCGGTGAAAAAGGAGCCTCGGCGCTCAATGAAATCCCGCGCGCGACAGGCGCCAAAGAAAAAGCCTATGAGCAATTTGAGGCCACGGTTCTTCGGAGTTTCGTCGAGGAAATGTTGCCCAAATCGACCGAAAATACCTATGGCGAAGGAACAGCTGGCGGCGTTTGGCGTTCGATGCAGGCTGATTTCATGAGCCAGGAGCTGGCGAAATCCGGCGGCATTGGCATCGCGGCCTCTCTGGCGAGGCTGGATCACTCAAAAACCCAGGCCCTGTCCGGGGCGCATCTCAATAATATTTCCCCACGCATCGATGGGAGCGCCTCAACCGCCCATTCAATCGAGTGGCCCTATTTTGACGGCCCGAAAATTGGCGCCCTTGAATCATGAGAAGCCAAGATCCCGGGACGTCAATTGGTCAGCCAGCGCTATCTTCGCCTGGCGTAAATCAGCTGCGGGAAGTGATTGTCCGCCTCGTTGCCGCGATTAAGGAAGAAAACCATATCCTTGCCGAGCGGCGGGAAGTGTCGCTTGACCCCATCATCTACAAGAAAAGCCAGTTGCTGCTGGAGTTGATGCGGGCGCAAAAGGGCTGTGGCGAGGATCATATCAAGTCCTTTCTTGAACATGACATTCGCGGATTCAAGAATCTCATGAGCGTCAATCAACGGCTGCTTTCCGTTCACCTGACGGCGGCAAGAGACGTTTCAAACACGATTCTTGATGTCTTGCGCCAAAATGATTCCGATGGAACATATGCGGGTTCTGCCTATGCGAGCCGGGGAATCCAATGATAAAAACTCTTCTGGTTGGGCTTTGGGTGTGCGGCGTGGCGCTCGGGTCGAGCTATTTCTTCACTCAAATGCAAAGAAGCAGCCTGGCCCATGATGCCACGGAGGAGAAGGCTGAAATTGTCGAGTTTATCAAAACTGACATGATAAGCGTTCCAGTCATCAAGGGCGGCGGCGTACAGGGATATCTGGTCGCGCAGCTTTCATTCGCGGTGAACAAGGCAGAAATCACCAGGCTTGCGTTTGAACCCACGCCCTATCTGGTCGATGTCGCCTATCGCGCGCTCTATGAGAATTCCGCCGTCGATTTTTCTCAGTTGCAGCCGCAGGATCTGCCATCGCTGGCGAAAAAGATCGCTGAAGCCGCCAACACGAAGCTGGGGGCGGTGATCGTGAAAGATGTCCTGTTGAATGAGATAAACTATGTCGCGCGCGATGAAGTGCGGACCAACTGGGTCAAGAAAAAATAATCAAGCCGCTGAAACCCCTGTCCGCGATGAAGTCAGCCGCCGAGCGCCAGAAAATGGAGCTGGTTGCGAACATCATGAAAAACGCTGCCAGGAATTCGGCTGTTCCCAGCACCGGTGAACTCCTGCCAGTTCTTCTGAGCGATGCCGCAAATCTTTCACAGTTCATCCGCTATTCCGGGCTATCCCAGGAAATGCAGTCGGCGGTCTTGCGCGATGCCGCGAGCCTGGTCACAAAGGCGAGGCAGCTTTCGCCCAGGTCAATGGGAGAGATCAGCGGCATGCTGTCCAGCATCCGCCCGACATCTAGTGGCATTGACGCGACCTATGGCGCTGCCGCCAGCTTGGGCGAGACAGGATCCGAGCCGTCACAAAGCCAATCCTCCGCGCACCGAACTGATGCCCAGAAATATGATTTCATGAATGCGAAAGCCGGAGAAATGCCATTCAAGCCGTTTTCGCCCGATCAAGCGGACTTTGACATGACCATTGACAACATACAGCAGAATTCCGGCGGTCATGGGCCAGGCGAAGTGTTTTTTGCATTGGCAAATGCGCCTCCCCTGAATCCGCCCCAGGAGGGCGGGGAGGATGCGAACGCTGCATTGAACCTGGTTCTGGCCTGCATGATCGGACTGCTGTTGTTCGGGCTTTTCGCAGTTCTGAACTAGCATGCCGAAAACTTCATTCTCAAGTGACGGCAGCGCGGCATGATGCTGAAAAGGGTATAGTCCCAGGGAAGCGTTGACTGCCTGGGACTATACGTGCTGGATATTTGGGTAGAAATATCAGCAGGAAAATACATAGGCGTCATGGCTTGCGTAACGCTGACATCAGCGAGGAGAAATTCCCTGGCGATCTGGAGGCGCACGGAAAAACATCACCGCCCGCGCCCTTCCGGCTCCGCGGCGAAACCCAAGGCCGGTCGATTTTGCGGACCTTTTGTGAAGCTTGTCGGCAAATCGGGAGCAGGTGACTCAGCCCTTCCAAAGGTTCACAAACCTGTCACACTGACGGCACTATTAAGTCTAGGGAATATGTGATCATGAATACGCTGCAGCTATTGTTCAGTCCCAGGATTGTGCCGCTGACCCTCTCGGTTCTCGGCGTGGCCGCCACTCTCGTTGCCAGCGCCATTCCGCACTTCAGCAGTGCCTATACGCTGGCGCCGCTGCTGGTCTTTGGGTCCCTCACAGCACTTGGCGTTCGCGATCTTCTCCAAACTCGCCACGCCATTCTCCGCAACTACCCGATCTCCGGCCATTTGCGCTTCCTTTTGGAAAATGTCCGCCCGGAACTCCGGCAGTATTTCTTCGAGGGCGAAAAGGATGGCATGCCCTTTCCGAGAGACAAGCGGGCCATCGTTTACCAGCGCGCCAAAAGGGCCTTGGACAAGCGTCCTTTCGGAACCCAGCATGATGTCTATGACAATCGTTTCGAATGGTTGCACCATTCAATCGCCCCCAAGGCGCCCAACGCCGAACCCTTCCGGATCATGGTGGGTGGCCCCGATTGCCGGCAGCCCTACTCCGCATCGGTCTTCAACATATCGGCGATGAGCTATGGCTCGCTCTCCGCCAATGCGATTCGCGCCCTCAATCGCGGCGCGAAAATCGGCGGCTTCGCCCACGACACGGGCGAAGGCAGCATCAGTCCCTATCATCGCGAATTTGGCGGCGACATCATATGGGAGATTGGCTCGGGTTATTTTGGCTGCCGCAATCCTGGCGGCGGCTTCTCCGAGAAAAACTTCACTGAAACCGCGAAGCTTGACCAGGTCAAGATGATCGAGATCAAACTGTCGCAAGGGGCCAAGCCCGGCCACGGCGGAGTCTTGCCGGCGGCGAAAGTCACAGCCGAAATCGCAGCCATCCGGGGTGTCGAAGCGGGCAAGGATTGCATTTCCCCGGCCAATCACAGCGCCTTCTCAACACCCCTTGAGCTTGTCGCGTTTGTTTCAAAATTGCGTGAGCTCTCCGGCGGCAAGCCGATAGGCCTGAAACTTTGTGTTGGCCATCGCTGGGAATTTCTCGCCATCGTCAAAGCCATGCTTGAAACTGGCGTTTCGGCGGACTTTATCGTTGTGGACGGCACCGAAGGCGGCACCGGCGCCGCGCCGCTTGAATTCATGGACCACCTTGGAACGCCGCTCCGTGATGGATTGAATTTTGTGCATTCCACCCTCATCGGAGCCAATCTGCGAAGCCGCGTCAAGATCGGCGTATCCGGAAAAATAACCTCGGCCTTTGATATGGCCCGCGTCATGGCTTTGGGCGCTGACTGGTGCAACGCGGCGCGGGGTTTCATGTTCGCCGTGGGCTGCATCCAGGCCCAGCATTGCCACACGGATAAATGCCCCACTGGTGTCGCAACGCAAGACCCCGCGCGCCAGAGGGCGATTGTGGTGCCGGACAAGGCTGAGCGTGTGGCGAGCTTTCACCGGGAAACCGTCAAGGCCCTGACTGAAATCATCGCCGCCGCCGGCCTCTCGCACTCCAGTGAGCTGCAACCCCAGCATTTCATGCAGCGCGCCGCGGCCGACCGGACCTTGAGTTTCGCCGAATTGTATCCCGTCATGAAACCCGGTGAACTGTTTGCGGAAATCACGTCCCCATATATCCGAGAGGCGTGGTCCAAGGCCAATCCGAACAGTTTCACGCCCCTGTGACGTCAATTCTCCTTTTACTGGCCGTTCTGGGCGCGAATAAATCATCGGTGGACTCCAGAAGGAATCCGGAAAAGTCCCAAAAACCTCATAAACAATTTAATTTCAAATGGTTACGGGGAAATTAGGAATTCGGAAACCAGTGTCGCCTATTATCCAGTTGTTAACTTCCATTTCAGCGGCCCGTCATCGAGGCTGCGCTATTCAGGTGTCATGGTTCGGTCACAAACACCCCGAATCGCTAGTTTATCGGTGGTAATTTTTTTAAGGAGAGGCAGATATGTCTGACATTATTTCTCGTCGTAAGGCTCTACTTCGTGTGGGCGCATTGGCAGCGGTTGCCTATGCAACCCCAGTATTGATGACAATCACCAAGGCCCAGGCCAAGGGTGACAACAGTGGCAGTGGCTCAGGAAACAGCGGCAGCGGCTCATCCACGAGTGGCTCGTCAACTTCCGGCTCTTCAACCAGCGGTTCGTCTACCAGCGGCTCTTCAACCAGCGGCTCTTCAACCAGCGGCTCTTCAACCAGTGGCTCTTCAACCAGCGGGTCGACAGTTGCAAACTGCTCTGCAAGATGGGGCTGTAAGCATTCAAAAAGAGGGACCAGAATTTCTGGTCCCTTTTTCAATTCCGCATGCCATAATTGACCAATGCTCCAACGCGCCGTATTTGGCAAAACCGGATGGTCGATTGATTTCGCGGGCTGCGAGGAAATCGCAGCCGAACTGCCCAATATATTTGTGGGTTGGGATATCAGCATCGGAGGCCCTAGGGATTTCCCTGGCCATAAACCGCGCGCCAAAGTAACCCGCCAAAAGAACGGCTGGCATTGGCGCGAAATTGGGGCGGCAAAACCCCGGGACTGGGATCGCGTTCCCGCCAAATCAGCCATGCGTGTCATGACGGATATTCATGATGTGGCCATCTATTGGTATCTCGATGAAAACCCCCATTTGCTATGCCTGCACGGCGGTGCCGTCAAGATCGGCAAGGGCCTCGTCTGTTTTCCCGCCCGGGGCTTCAGCGGCAAGTCCACCCTGATCGCCAATCTCGCCTCCCTCGGCCACAAGGTTTTTTCCGACGATGTCCTCGCGCTGGAAGCCAGGGGCAGCCGTGGCATGAGCCTGGGCTTCCTGCCGCGGCTGCGCACCCCCCTGCCGCCCAATGCGGCGCCATCGGTTGTCAGTTACATCAAGGCCCACCTCGGGCCCAATTCCCATGGCTGGCTCTATTTGAAGCCTGATCGCCCGCAAATCGCCCGCTTCAGCGAAACCTCCAAAATCACGGCGATCATGATGCTGGAACGCGTCGAGGAGGGTGAACTGGTCCTTGAGGAAGTCAATACGGCTGCGGTGCTCAAGAACCTGATTGCGGAAAACATCATCCGGAAAATTCCCATGCCGGAAATTTTTGACCGCCTCCATGGCCTCGCGCGTGATTGCCAGCGATATCGCCTGCGCTACAGCAACGCATTGGAGGCCGCCCAATTCCTGGCGAAGCAATTCGCATGAGAAGCAAAAAGCCAGCGACTTATGTCCAGCGGCCAGGACTGGACACCCGCATTGTTGATGCCGACGCCTTCGTCATAACCCGCACCACGATCAAGCATCTCAACGCCACAGGCGCCGTTGTCTGGCTGCTTCTCGAAGAGCCTGCGACCCGCAAGGAATTGTTGGCAATGCTGCGTGAACTCTATCCGGATATCGCCTGGCAAAAGCTCTCGGCTGATCTTGGAAAACTTCTTGCGAATCTGCGGCAGGACGGCCTGCTTGCCGGCCCCGCTCAGGCGCTTCCGATCAGCATGCCCGTGAGGAAAACCAGAAAGCCGCCGACAGCGATTTGAAAGGCGGCTTTCAGGAATGGCGTGTCCATGTATTTGTAGCGCACCCAGGAAATCGCCCACAGCTCGATAAACACCACGATGATCGCAAGCCATGTCGCCGTCTGGAAATCGGGAATGAGATAGGGCAGCGTGTGCCCCAGCCCGCCCACCGCCGTCATGATGCCGGCGGCCAGGCCCCGGATCATCGGATGTCCGCGCCCGGTGAGCTTGCCGTCATCGGACAGGCCCTCGGCCAGGCCCATGGAAATGCCAGCCCCCACGGAAGCGGCAAGGCCCACAAGAAATGTGTCCCACGTATCGCCCGTTGCGAAAGCCGCCGCAAACAGCGGCGCCAGCGTTGAGACTGACCCATCCATAAGCCCCACAAGGCCGGGCTGGATAACCTGCAAAAGAAACAGGCGCCGCTTGGTTTCCGCTTCATCCAGCTTGGCGTCAGCCGTCAAATGCTGATCCCCGAGGCGCGCGGCCAATGACTCATGGCCCTTTTCAGCCGCCGCCAGTTTGATCAAGAGTTTTTGCACATTCTGATCCTGGCTTTGCTCGGCGGCCTGCTTGTAGAAGCGGTAATTTTCCAGCTCAATCACTTCCGCCCGCTTGCGCATGGCGTCGATGTTGAGCTTGCTGATCAGCCAGGCCGGCTTGTGCTTCACAAAGCCATTGATTTCGCTGCGCCGGATCAGGGGAATGAAATCGCCGAATTTCTTCTGGTAAAGGTCGGTCAGCCAGCGGCGGTGCTCGTGTTCTTCTTCCGCCATTTCGATGAACACCTTGGCCGACGCCGGATAGGTTTCCATCAGCGCATTGGCGAAGCCCGAATAGGTGCGCGCATCGTCATCCTCGCTCGAAATGGCGAGCGCTATGATTTCCTGTTCGGTGAGATCGGAAAAGCTTTTCATGATGCGCGACGTTAGAATAGTTCTAATACGCGGTCCAGCGGCTTTGGATCAGTTCTCGTCCATCTTGAGGGCCGCGATGAAGGCCTCCTGCGGAATTTCCACCTTGCCGAATTGCCGCATCTTTTTCTTGCCTTCCTTCTGCTTGTCGAGAAGCTTGCGCTTGCGGCTGATGTCGCCGCCATAGCATTTGGCCGTCACGTCTTTCCGCATGGCCGACAGCGTTTCACGCGCCACGATCTTGCCGCCGATGGTGGCCTGAATGGGGATTTGGAACATGTGGCGCGGGATCAGGTCTTTCAGCTTTTCGCACATCACGCGGCCCCGCTGCTCGGCGCGCGCCCGGTGCACCACCATGGCCAGCGCGTCAACCGGCTCCGCGTTCACCAGAATTCCCATGCGAACCAGATCGCCCTTTTCATAGCCGATCATTTTGTAATCGAAACTGGCGTAACCGCGGCTGACAGATTTCAGCCGGTCATAAAAATCAAACACCACCTCATTGAGCGGTATTTCATAGATCAGCATGGCGCGGCTGCCCGCATAGGTGAGCTGCTTTTGCCGCCCGCGCCGGTCCTCGCACAGCTTCAATATCGATCCCAGATATTCATCCGGCACCAGGATGGTGGCCTCGATCCATGGCTCTTCTATGGATTCGATCAGCATGGGATCAGGCATGTCGACCGGGTTATGCAGCGAAATCTGCTCGCCCGAGCGCAGGTTTATTTTGTAGATAACGCTCGGCGCCGTGGTGATGATGTCCACATTGAACTCGCGCTCAATGCGCTCGCGGGTGATTTCAAGATGCAGCAGTCCCAGGAACCCGCAGCGGAAACCAAAGCCCAGGGCGGCGGAAGTCTCCATGTCAAACGAGAAGCTCGCGTCATTGAGCCGCAAGCGGCCCATGGCCTCGCGCAGGTCCTCGAACTTGGCCGCATCAACCGGAAAGAACCCCGCGAACACCACGGACTGCGCTTCCTTGAAGTCCGGCAGGGCTTGCGCCGCCGGATTTTTTTCATCCGTCACCGTATCGCCAACCCGCGTATCGGCAACCTGCTTGATGGCGGCGGTGAAGAACCCGATTTCGCCGGGGCCAAGGCTCGCCACCATTTCTTTTTTCGGGCGCGAAACGCCAACCCGGTCGATGAGATAGGAGCCGCCGGTTCCCATCATCTTGACGCGCATGCCCTTCTTGAGTTCGCCATCAATGATGCGGAGCAGCACCACAACGCCGAGATAGGAATCATACCAGCTGTCAACCAGCAAGGCCTTCAAAGGCTTTTTGCGGTCGCCCTTGGGGGCAGGCAGGCGGTGCACAATGGCTTCCAGAACATCGGGCACGCCAAGGCCCGATTTGGCTGAAATCAAAACAGCTTCAGACGCATCAATGCCGATCACATCTTCAATCTGCTGGCGGATGCGCTCAGGCTCGGCGGCGGGCAAATCCACCTTGTTGAGAACCGGCACAATCTCGTGGTTGTTGTTGATCGCCTGATAGACATTGGCCAGCGTCTGCGCTTCAACGCCCTGGCTCGCATCCACCACCAGAAGCGATCCTTCGCAGGCCGCCAGCGAGCGCGAAACCTCATAGGCAAAATCCACATGCCCCGGCGTGTCGATCAGGTTCAACACATAGTTCTCGCCATTCCTGGCCTTGTAATCCAGCCGCACCGTATTGGCCTTGATGGTGATCCCGCGCTCGCGCTCCAGATCCATGGAGTCCAAAATCTGGTCCACCATGTCCCGGTCGCTCACCGCGCCACAGAGCTGGATAAGCCGATCAGCCAGTGTGGATTTGCCGTGGTCGATATGGGCGATGATGGAGAAATTGCGGATATGCGAGGTGTCGGTCATGTTGCGCGGTGTTTGGCATTGTGAGCAGAGCGGGTCAAGGGCGGCATAATTGGCGGAGAAAGGGCGTCGAATCCCGCAGTCCCACGCGATCGCGCTCAACACCAAATATTTGTCATCCCGACGAAAGTCGGGACCCAGAGCCACCGCTCCGTCATAAAACTCCCGTCACACTTCACCGCATCTTGCGTGGTTTCACTGCTGCCGCCGTCATCGGGTCCTCCGGCCAGGAATGCTTGGGGTAACGCCCCCGCATGTCCGCGCGCACGTCCGGATAGCCATTGGTCCAGAAGGTCTCCAGTGACTTGGTGACAGCCAGCGGGCGGCCAGCGGGAGACAGGAGTTCAATGCGCAGCTGGGCGCGGCCCTTGGCAACGCTTGGCGTTTTGGCCAGCCCGAACATTTCCTGCAGCCGCACGCGGATCACCGGATCGCCTTCCGTATCATAATCGATAGCGACATGGGACCCGGATGGAACTTCAATGCGGCGCGGCGCCAGAACATCCATCTGCCGCTGCAGGTTATGGGGCACAAGATCGCGCATGATCGCCAGCATATCCAGGCGGTTAAGATGGCTTTTGCGGGAAATGCCTGAGAGATAAGGCTTAAGCCATTGGTCCAACTCGCGAAGCAGTGCTTCGTCCGAGAGATCGGGCCATGCCTCTTCAGGAAAATGGCGCCTGATGAAAGCGGCCTGGGCGCGGAAACTGCTGGCCCCATCGGTCCACGGCAGGCACCCAAGCCCCATTTCGCCAACACCCTTCACCATGGCATCAGCAATCGCTTCCGGATCAGCATCGGTCAACGCGCGCTCTTCGAGGATCAGCGCCCCAAGTCTCCGCACGCGTTTTGCATGGACAGCCTGTGAGCGGCCATCCCATGCCACGCTCTCATCCACTTCAATGAGATGCGGGAAATGATTTTCAATCTCGCCCATCGTCAGGGGTGCGGCGAGGAATATTCTCTGGTCCCCCGCCGCCCCGTCGGTCGTCGCAACGGCCAGCCATTCAGATTTCCCCAATCCATCATGCTCAGGCAGAATGGCGCCGCCGCCGCCCGACAGCCGGTAGCGCCGGTCCCCACCGCGTCTCTGCCCAATGCGGTCGGGCCAGGCAAGTACTGTCAACACACCTTCGCCAATCGAGGCCGTGTCTGCTGTAGCACCAACGATCTGCTTGATCTGCCGCGCGGCAGCCTGGATGCGCTGGCGCGCCTTCCCCCGCGTGGCCATAAGCCGCGAAGCGATATCGCAACCCGCATCCCGGCCCAGGCCATCGCGCTCCGAAAGGAAGGCCGCCAGTTCCGCCGCAGCCTCGCCAGCACCCAAAGCGTTCCCTTTGACCACCATATGCGCAAGCCGGGGATGCAGCGGCGTCTTGACCATGGCTTTCCCCATGGCCGTGATGCGCCCGGCATCGTCAACAGCTTCCAGCTTCCTGAGCAAATCCTGCGCCTGGGCAAAGGCGGCGGAGGGTGGCGCGTCAAGCCATGCAAGTGAAGCCGGATCATTCACGCCCCAGGCCGCAAGCTCCAAGGCCAGCGGCGCCAGATCGCTCACCAGAATTTCCGGCAGGTCATGGGGGCTAAGCGCGCGCGTTTCAGCCTCAGGCCACAAGCGATAACAAACGCCTGGTCCCAATCGGCCAGCGCGCCCCCGCCGCTGGTCAGCCGACGCCAGACTCACGCGAACCGTTTCCAGGCTCGTCATCCCGCTGGCCGGATCAAATCGGGGGCTACGCTTGAAACCCGTGTCAATCACCGCGCCAATGCCTTCAATGGTCAGGCTGGTTTCCGCAATTGTGGTGGCCAGCACAATCTTGCGAAACCCGGCAGGCGATGGCTGGAGCGCCGCATCCTGTTCCGCAAATCCCATGGCCCCATAGAGTGGCCGCACCAGAACAGTGCCCGGCAAATTGGCCGCGCTCAACATGTCCGCAGTCCGGCGAATTTCAGATTCGCCCGGCAGGAACACCAGTATGCTCTCGCGGGTTTCCCGCAACGCCTGTTGAACCGCCTTGCAGGCATCGGCTGAAATGGTGTTGCGCGCCGCCTTGGCGAGATAGCGCGTCTCCACCGGAAACACGCGCCCGGCGGTTTCAATGATTTCCGCGCCCCCCAGATGCCTCGACAATCGCCCGGCATCCAGCGTGGCCGACATCACCAGCAGCCGCAAATCCTCCCGCAAGCCGTGCCGCATATCCAAAGTGAGGGCCAGGCCCAGATCGCCATCAAGGCTGCGCTCGTGAAACTCGTCAAAGATGATGAGGCCCGTGTCTTTCAGTTCCGGATCGTTCTGCAGGCGCCGCGTGAGAATGCCTTCGGTGACGACTTCAATGCGGGTGCTGGCGGAAACCTTGCGCTCCAATCGGACAGTGTAGCCAACTGTCCCGCCAATCTCTTCCCCCAGTGTTTCCGCCATGCGTTTGGCGGCAGCGCGCGCCGCGAGCCTGCGCGGCTCCAGCATCACTATCTTTTTTGAATCCAGCCATGGGCTCGGGAGCAGCGCCAAAGGCACCCGCGTCGTCTTGCCAGCACCCGGTTCCGCCACCAGTATCGCGGTTGACCTCTGCGCCAAAGCATCGGCCAGCTTTGGAATTACAGCATCAACTGGAAAGTTCATGGGCCCAGGGCGGATTGGCGCCTTCGCGTGAAACCGTGATGGCGGCGGCGCGCGCGGCGAAACCCAGCGCGGCATTGAGCGCCGCTTCGTCAAGGCTTGCCATCGCGGCCTTGTTCAGTTTGCCAGCTTTGGAAAGCGAGGCCAGGATTCCAGCCGTGAATGTATCGCCCGCCCCCACCGTATCCACCACCGCGACTTTCACCGAAGGCAGTTTCACGGAAATTTTCTTGCTGAAAGCCTCAACGCCTTCGCCGCCCTTGGTGACAATCACAACCTTGGCGCCTGCCCGCAGCCACTTCTTGGCGGCCCCTGCCAGATCATCCGCGCCGGTGATCCACTTCACATCCTCATCGGAGATTTTGAGAATGTCGCACATCGCGATGAGCCGGCTGACACGCGCCAGATATTTCTTGCGGTTCTTGATCACGGTGGGGCGGATATTGGGATCAAAGCAGATCACCCGTTTTTTCATTTCGCGTTTCATCAGGGCTTCAAGCGTTGAAGCGCCGGGTTCCGCGATGAGGCTGATGGAGCCAAAATGCAAAGCCGCGACATCGGCTGCGAGTTTGGGCAAGTCCTTCCTGGTCAACATGCGGCCAGCCGAATTGTCGTCAAAGAACGAGTAGCGCGCATTGCCATTGTCGAACTTCACAAACGCCAATGTCGAAGGCCGGTCCCAAATCTTGGCGTATTTCAGGTCCACATGGCTTTCCTGCAGGCCAGCCTTCAGGCTGTCGCCAAAAAAATCCGTTGAAAGCCCGCTGAAAAACCCGGTCTTTACGCCCATCCTGCCGAGCGCTATCGCCGTGTTGAAAACCGAGCCGCCGTTGAAAGGCTGGTAAACCGCAGCGCCATCGGCGCTTTTGCGCGGCAGCATGTCGATCAGCGCCTCGCCGCAGCAAACAATCATATTACCCCTCCAATTTTCTGCTATTCTTCGCCGAACCTCACTCAAAAATCAATAAATCAATGGAATTGACTTATTGCAAAACAGTCACTCCGCGTGTAGATCGCCACTTTGATGAACGTACCTCAATTTTGGAATGCGCAAGAAGATATGACGCCAAGGACAATTCCCGTTGATGTTTTTGACCTGGTTGTGTTCGGCGCCACTGGCGATTTGGCCAAGCGCAAATTGCTGCCAGCGCTGTTTCACCGCGACGTGCAAGGCCAAATCCCGGTTGACGCGCGCATAATCGGGTCATCCCGCCGCGCCATGACGCGCGACGCCTTCCGGGCCTTTGCCTTGGCGGCCATCGAAGCCCATGTCGCCCCGGAGCACCGTCAGCAAGTCCTCTGCCAACGCTTTATTGAACGTCTCGACTATGTCGCGGCTGAACCCAGTCAGGAGCAGGGCTGGTCTGATCTGGAAAAGTCCCTGCGCTCGGAACAGGATCGCATCCGGGTTTTCTATCTGGCCGTGGGGCCAGACCTCTTCGGCCCCATATGCGAGCGTTTGGGCCAGCACAATCTGGTCACGCCCAACTCCCGTGTCGTGGTGGAAAAGCCACTGGGCAAAAATGGCGCGTCAGCCAAGGCGCTGAACGAGCAGATCGGCCGCATTTTTCCGGAGCCTTCGATTTACCGCATCGACCATTATCTCGGCAAAGAGACCGTGCAAAATCTCATGGCCCTGCGCTTTGCCAACGCCCTGTTCGAACCAGTTTGGAACGCCGCCCACGTTGACCACGTGCAAATCACCGTGGCTGAAACCTTGGGTGTCGAAGGCCGCGCCGGCTATTACGATACATCGGGCGCTTTGCGCGACATGGTGCAAAACCATATGCTGCAGCTCTTGTGCCTTGTGGCCATGGAGCCGCCCACATCGATCAGCGCCGATGCCGTGCGTGATGAAAAACTGAAAATCCTGCAATCTCTAAGGCCATTCACCGCGGAAAATATTGGAAGCCACACGGTGCGCGGCCAATACCGCGCGGGAGCCTCCGCCGGAGGGGCCGTCAATGGCTATCTCGAAGAGCTGGGCTCCGATGCGTCAAAGACTGAGACTTATGTCGCCTTGAAAGCTGAAATCGGCAGCTGGCGCTGGAATGGCGTTCCCTTCTACATGCGCTCAGGCAAGCGCCTGGCGTCGCGCATGTCTGAAATCGTTGTCCAGTTCAAGCCCGTTCCCCATTCTGTTTTCGATGCGAGCGCTGGCGAGATTTCGCCCAACCGCCTGATCATCCGCCTGCAGCCAAATGAGGGCGTGAAACTCACCCTGATGATCAAGGATCCCGGCCCCGGCGGCATGCGCCTGCGGTCCGTGCCATTGGACATGAGTTTTGCCGACGCTTTCGGCGTGCGAAATCCCGATGCCTATGAGCGGCTGCTCATGGATGTCGTGCGCGGCAATCAAACGCTCTTCATGCGCCGCGATGAAGTCACCGCCGCGTGGAAATGGATTGATCCCATTCTTGACTATTGGAAGGAATCCTCGGAGTTGCCCAAGCCCTATACGTCTGGCACCTGGGGCCCGTCGGCGTCAGTCGCTCTCATCGAACGCGATGGCCGCACCTGGCATGAAGGCGATGATGCATGATCGCAGACGAGCGATTGTTTGACAGCCGGGAAGACCTCGCATCCGCGCTTGCCGGTGACGTGGCCAATGCCCTTGCGGAATGCGTCAGGGCGAAGCAAAGCGCCTGTCTTGCGGTATCCGGCGGCGCAACGCCAAAATTGTTTTTTGGCGCTCTTTCCGCAGTTTGACATCCCGTGGAACAAAATCTCAGTCACTTTGGTTGACGAGCGTCAAGTTCCCGAAACCAGCCCGCGCTCCAACGCCAGGCTGGTGCGCGAAAACCTGCTTCAAGATCGCGCTGCTCAGGCTGAATTCAAGGCCATATCGGCTGAAACCCGAATCGATGTCGCCATCCTCGGCATGGGCGCAGACGGCCACACAGCCTCATTTTTCCCCGGCGGTGACAATCTGGCCATGGCCCTCGATCCCGGTGGAAAGCAGCGGATAACAACCATGTCAGCCCCTGGTGCTGGCGAGCCGCGATTGACCTTCACGCTGCCCGCGCTACTTGAGGCAAGCCTTCTGTGCCTTCACATCGAAGGACAAGACAAGCGCGGCGTGCTAGATAAAGCGCTTGGCGCTGGCCCGGTTGAAGCCATGCCCGTGCGCGCGTTTCTGAGATCGCCAAAACCTCTGACACTTTACTGGTGTCCCTGACGGAGCAAAGCCCAATGTCTGTTCATTCTATTGTTTCCGCCGTCACCGAGAAAATCATCGCGCGCAGCAAGCCGTCCCGCGCCCGCTATCTCGCCCGCATGGAAATGGCCGTCAGCCAGCAACCCAAGCGCAAGGCCCTGGGATGCGCCAACATCGCCCACGGCTTTGCCGCCTGCGGCCCCCATGACAAGAACCAGTTGCGCAATGGCGCCGGGCCAAACCTCGGCATCGTCACCTCATTCAATGACATGCTCTCAGCCCATCAGCCCTTTGAACATTATCCCGACATCATCCGGCGGGCGGCGCGCGAGGCCGGCGGCACAGCCCAAGTCGCAGGCGGCGTTCCCGCCATGTGCGATGGTGTCACCCAGGGTGAAACCGGCATGGAATTGTCGCTGTTCTCGCGTGACGTCATAGCCCTTTCAACTGCGATTGCCCTTTCACACCAGATGTTCGATGCGGCGGTCTATCTCGGCGTCTGCGACAAGATCGTGCCCGGCCTCATCATTGGCGCGCTCTCATTCGGCCACCTGCCCGCCGTGTTCATCCCCGCTGGCCCCATGACTTCGGGAATGCCAAATGAAGAGAAGGGCAAAATCCGCCAGCTCTATGCCGAAGGCAAGGTCGACCGCGCCGCCCTGCTTGAAGCCGAAGCGCAATCCTATCATGGCCCGGGCACCTGCACATTCTATGGCACCGCAAATTCCAACCAGATGCTCATGGAAATCATGGGGCTGCACTTGCCGGGAACGACCTTTGTCAATCCGGGCACGGAGCTTCGCGACGAGATCACCAAGGCATCGGCTCTTCAGGCGCTATCAATCACCGCATTGGGAAACAGCTACACGCCCATCGGAAAAATCTATGACGAGAAGGCTGTGGTGAATGGCGTTGTGGGATTGCTGGCGACGGGCGGCTCCACCAACCACACGCTGCATCTCATCGCCATGGCGGCGGCGGCGGGAATTGCTTCTGACGTGGAAGGATCTGGCCGAGCTCTCGAAGGTCGTGCCCCTGATGACCCGCATTTATCCAAACGGCAAGGCTGACGTGAACCACTTCAACGCGGCTGGCGGCATGGGCCTCTTGATCCGCGAGTTGTTGAAGCAGGGCCTGGTCCACCAGGATGTGACAACCATCATGGGAACCGGCCTCGACGGCTATCTGGTCGAGCCAAAACTGAAACCAGGCGGCGGGCTGGATTGGCGCGAAGCAGCCAGCGTTTCCCAGGACGACACAGTGCTTCGCGGCTGCGAAAGTCCTTTCCAGGAAACCGGCGGCCTCAACGTGCTCGAAGGCCCATTGGGGCACGCGGTTATCAAGACATCCTCAATTCCCAATGACCGTCACATTATCGAAGCGCCGGCCCGCGTGTTCCATTCCCAGGAAGAGCTTCACGCTGCCTTCAAATTGGGCGAATTGCACAGGGATGTTGTCGTGGTCGTGCGCTTCCAGGGACCGAAGGCCAACGGCATGCCGGAGCTTCACCGCATGACGCCGCCGCTCGCCGTGCTGCAGGACAAGGGCTTCCGTGTGGGCCTCGTCACCGATGGCCGCATGTCCGGCGCTTCCGGCAAAGTGCCCGCCGCCATCCATGTGACGCCTGAGGCCGCCAATGGCGGCCCCATCGCCAAGATCAGGGATGGCGACATCATCCGCATTGACGCCAATGCGGGCCGCCTCGAAGTCATGGTGGATGAGACGGAATTTTTCGCCCGCAAGCCCGCCACCGCAAATCTTTCAAGGAATGGCCATGGCACAGGCCGCGAATTGTTCGCAGCTTTCCGCAATCTCGCCGGCCGCGCCGACCAGGGCGCATCGATTTTCGAGGAGGTTTGACATGACCCGCGACGTGCAGACAGGCTTGGAGGCGATCCTGAAATCAGCGCCGGTGGTGCCGGTGATGGTCATCGAAAACGTCGCCGAAGCGGTGCCGCTGGCCCGCGCCCTGGTGAAGGGGGGCCTGCCGGTCCTTGAAATCACGCTGCGGACCAAGGCGGCGCTCGAGTGCATCAAGGCCATCATCGCCGAAGTCGAAGGCGCCATCGTCGGCGTCGGCACGGTGCTCGACGGCAAGAAACTCAGGGAAACCGAGCACATCGGCTGCGCTTTCGCGGTGTCGCCGGGTTTCACCCGTTCGCTGCTCGATGCGGCGGAGGACATGATCATTCCCTTGCTGCCGGGCAGCGCCACCGCAGCAGAATGCATGACGCTGATGGAGCGCGGCTACCGCTTCCAGAAATTTTTTCCGGCCGAGGCGGCGGGCGGCGCTGCCTATCTCGCGTCGCTGGCCTCGCCTCTGCCGCAAGTGAGCTTCTGCCCGACTGGCGGCATCACGCTAGAATCCGCGCCCCGGTATTTGAAACTCGCCAATGTCATAACTGTCGGCGGTTCCTGGATGGTGCCGAAGAAACTGATCGAAGCCGCTGACTGGCCCGGCATCGAAGCCCTGGCGCGGGAAGCGGCGGGCCTGCAAGCCCCACGTGCAATCTAGGAATATAAAACCATAAATAGAAATCAATCCTAAGGTGGTTGCGAGGCGCGTGGACGGGAATTTGGCCTGCCGCGCTACCCCCTAGCTGCCCGCCCCACAAACCCGCCAGAATCGGCCCCTAATTGATTTAAAGGCCCATTGTAGGTTTATAATCCAATTCCTTTCGGGAATGGCTACTTCGAACCATCCTTCAAGGCGTCCACATAGCGCCCGATAGCCAATGCGGTGGTGGAAAAGCCCTGCCGGTAGAGCAAAACTGAACTCATCACAGATGTCATCGCGATGCTGTAGTAGGGTCCGATGAACAAGAACAGGGCCGCCACCGCAAAATAATAGCCGCGAATGCCGCTGTTCAGGCTCATCACAGACTCGGTCATGACTGTCGCCGTTTCGGAAATCATGATTTGCGAACTGGCATTTCCTCCTGGCGCCTCGTTCAGCCCGCCAATCATCGCAAGCGTATAGGCCAGCTTTCGGAGCGCATAGGTGAAGGAAAAGAAGCAGATGGCCATGATCAAGGTGAGGGCCGCGAAATAGATCGTGAAGAGTTCCAGGCTGACAACCGGCACAAACTTGATTTCCATCACCGCAGCATAGGCCCGGCTGATATTGGCCAGCGTGCCCAAAAGCCCGGCCAGGACCAGAAGTGTCGCCGACCCAAAAAACGACATGGAGCTCGAAATATGCCCCAGCATGACCGCGTCAAATGTGCGGTGCTCGCGCGGCGTCTGCAGCAGCATGCGCATCCAGCGCTGGCGCACCACATGCAACTGCGCATTCAACGTGCCACGCCCGAGAACCCGCAAAATCGGCCCGTACAGCGCCCACATCGCAAAAAGGAACACCAGGGCGAAGACGCGCGGCGGATCAAGATCAGTTGGCAGCATGTCAGTTGGCCTTGTGCATTTCCTTGATTTCGGTTGCCTTGATATCAGGCGCCCGCTCCAGCGTATAGTTCAGGCTGAACGGCGATTGCGCCATCAGCACCGGCGCCCCGTCAAGGTCATTGGCGATTGAAAAGCGGTTGGCCGCGATAAAATCATCCAGCTTTTTTTCATCAGCGCAGGAAATCCACCGCATCACCTCATGCCGCGTCGTTTCAAAGTCCACCGGCACGCCATATTCATTGGCCAGCCGGTCCGCCAGCACATCAAGCTGCAAAGCTCCCACCACACCCACGACAGCGGCCGAGCCATCAACCGGCAGGAAAAGCTGCACCACGCCCTCTTCGGCCAGTTCCTCCAACGCGCCGCGAAGCTTCTTGGCTTTCATGGGATCACCCAGCTTCACGCGGCGCAAGATTTCCGGCGCAAAGCTCGGAACGCCGGTGAACACAATGTCCTCGCCTTCCGTCAGCGTGTCGCCGATCCGCAGAACGCCATGGTTTGGAATGCCGACCACATCGCCGGCAAAGGCCTCCTCGGCGAGCGAGCGGTCCTGCGCGAAGAAAAACTGCGGCGCATTGAGCGCCAGGGTTTTGCCGGTGCGCACAATTTTAACCCGCATGCCGCGCGTTAGCTTGCCGGATGCCAGGCGCATGAACGCGATGCGGTCCCGGTGATTGGGGTCCATGTTGGCCTGGATCTTGAAAACTATGCCGGTCATCTTTTCTTCACTGGCATGAACCACCCGTTGGCGCGCCTGCTGGTCGCGCGGCGGCGGTGCGTGGGCGATCAGCGTATCCAGCAAATCCCGCACGCCAAAATTCCGTAGAGCGGAGCCAAATAGTACCGGCGACAAATGCCCCTCAAGAAAGGCAGTCTTGTCAAAGCTGTGGCAGAGATCGCGCACCAGCTCCATTTCATCGCGCCATGTCGCAAGCTGCGGCGGCGTGAGCAATGTTGCGATGAGCGGATCATCGGGGCCAGTGACGGGCTGCCCAGCCGGGTCCTCATCCAGCCGCCGCACCCGTGGCGTATTGAGATCATAGGTTCCGGCGAACGCCCGGCCCAAGCCGATGGGCCACACCATGGGAGCGACGGTGAGCGCCAGGCCCTTTTCAATCTCATCCAGAATATCCAGAGGCTCGCGGGTTTCCCGGTCCATCTTGTTGATGAAGGTGATGATGGGAATGTCGCGCAACCGGCAAATCTCGAATAGCTTGCGGGTGCGCGCCTCAATGCCCTTGGCCCCGTCGATCACCATGACGGCCGCGTCAACGGCTGTGAGGGTGCGATAGGTGTCTTCGGAAAAGTCTTCGTGGCCCGGCGTATCCAGAAGATTGAACACACAGTCATTGTACTCAAAAGTCATGACCGAGGTGACCACCGAAATGCCGCGCGCCCGTTCGATTGACATCCAGTCCGAACGCGTGCGGCGTCTGTCGCCCTTGGCGCGCACCTGGCCCGCCAGCTGAATGGCGCCGCCAAACAGCAGCAGCTTTTCCGTGAGCGTGGTCTTGCCGGCGTCGGGATGGGAAATGATGGCGAAGGTGCGCCTGCGCGCGACTTCCGAGGCTATGTGGTCAGTCACTGAAATCTCAACTGGTTGGTGTTGGCAGGCTTCCTAGACCAAGTTCGCCCGAACCGCCAGTTCCACAGAACCCTTGCCCAAAAAGTCCGGCCATGGCAGTTGAGAGCAAAGGCAAGCGATGACTGATTTTTCTCTGGTGGGCGATATCGGCGGAACAAACTCCCGCTTTGGACTGGTGGAGCAGGGCTCCATGGCGGTCAGGGACATGGAGTCCCTGAAAAACGACAGTTTCAACTCTTTGGAAGCGGCCATTCAGCGATATTTGCGCAATCGCGGCATCGCGTCGCTGTCGGCGCTGGCCATCGCGGTCGCGGCCCCCGTTGACCGCGAGCGCATCACGCTCACCAACCGTGACTGGACTTTTTCGGCTGAGGGCCTGCGGGCTGCGGCGGTGGCGAAACGCATCCGCCTGTTGAACGACTACGAGGCTCTGGCGTTGGCGCTGCCCCACCTGCAAGGCGATGACCTCGTGCAAATTGGCGGCCAGGCTTCAGCCAGCCCCAAGCTGAAAATTGTCATTGGCCCGGGAACCGGCCTCGGCATGGCTGCCTTGGCGCCCCTGCCAAAAGGCGGCTGGATGGCGCTCCCTTGCGAGCCAGGCCACATTACCCTGCCAACTGAAACCCAGGGCGAGTTTGACCTGCGGGAGGCCATGCGGCGGCCGGGCGCGGCCTTCACCACTGAAGACGCCATCAGCGGCGGCGGCCTCTACCTGATGTACAGGACGCTATTTCCCAATGGCGCTCTTAAATCGCCGGAAGCCGTCATCCAGGCGGCGCTTTCCGGCCATGATGCCCACGCCGCGAAAACCCTCGATCACTTCATCACATGGCTGGCGCGCATCATGGGCGACGCCGCCATGCTGCTGCAGGCGCGCGGCGGCATCTACCTTGCTGGCGGCATTGCGCCTTCCATCATTGAAAAACTGCAGGCCGAACTCGTTCCGAAAGGTTTTTGAAGACAAGGGTAAGATCGCCGATGTCATGAAGCCAATTCCGGTTTATGTTATTGTTGACCGCTATCCCGCCTTCAAGGGCTGCGCGGCATCGTTGCTTGAATGAGGTTGCCGTGGATAATGTAGATACAGATGTTCTGCTGGTGATTGATGTGCAGAATGATTTCTGCGCGGGCGGAAGCCTTGAGGTGCCCGGAGGCGATGATGTGGTGCCGCTCATCAACGAGATCGCCCAGGATTTCCGGCATGTTGTGCTGACCCAGGACTGGCATCCGCCACGGCATCTCTCCTTCGCCTCGTCCCACAAGGGCAGGGAAGCCTTTTCGCAAATCGATTTGCCCTATGGCCCGCAAACCTTGTGGCCCGACCATTGCGTTCAAAACAGGCCCGGCGCCGCCCTGCACAAGGGCCTCAATATTCCGCACACGGAGCTTATCATCCGGAAAGGCTTTCGCCGGGAGATTGATTCCTATTCAGCGTTCTTTGAGAACGACCACAAGACCCCAACTGGACTCGCTGGTTATCTAAAAGAGCGCGGCTTCAAGAAAGTCTATCTTGCCGGGCTGGCCTTTGACTACTGCGTCCGCTATTCGGCCGAGGATGCAAAAAGCCTTGGCTTTGAAACACTGGTCATCGAAAACGCCTGCAAGGCCATTGATTTCAACGGCTCAGCCGAAGCCACCCGCAAGGTGTTCCGCTACCGCGACATTGAATTGATATGAGTTACGTCATCGCCGCGCCCCGGCAGGCGAGTATTCCTGTCAAAGGCGCCAATCTCCGCTTTCCCGTGCGCCGCATCTATTGTGTGGGCCGCAACTACAATGATCACGTCATCGAGATGGGGGGAACGCCGGGCCGCGAGCCGCCATTCTTTTTCCAGAAACCTGCCGATGCCCTGGTGCTGGATGGCGATTTCCCCTATCCGTCGGCAAGTTCCAACGTCCACCACGAAGTCGAACTCGTTGTCGCTTTGCAGTCCGGCGGCAAGGACATTCCGCCAGGCGCGGCAAGCCAGCGCATCTATGGTTACGCCGTTGGCATCGACATGACGCGCCGCGATCTTCAGGCCGAAGCCAAGAGGGCGGGGCGGCCTTGGGACGTGGCGAAGGCTTTCGATCACTCCGCCCCGGTCAGTGAGATCACGCCCGCTGCGGAAATCGGAACTCTGCGGCGCGCAGGCATTTCCCTGTCGGTCAATGGCGTTCAGCGGCAGAACTCCAATATTTCCGAAATGATCTGGAGCGTGCCCGAGATTATCTCCGAACTTTCAAAACTCTTCGAGCTTCACGCCGGCGACATTATCTTCACGGGCACGCCGCAAGGCGTCGGCCCGGTTCAGATTGGCGACGCCCTTTCAGCCCGCATTGAAGGCGTGGGCGGGATCAACCTGCGAGTGTGTAAGCCGTCTTGATGGTTGTGTAGAATTCCGCCGCGTGGGTTCCCTGTTCCCGCGCCCCATAGCTCGAGCCCTTCCGCCCGCCAAACGGCACATGATAGTCCACGCCCGCCGTCGGCAGATTGACCATCACCATGCCGGCCGCCGATTTCTTGCGGAAGTCCGTGGCGTGTTTCAGCGACGCCGTGAAAATGCCTGAAGACAGGCCAAACGCCGTGTCATTGGCGACCGCCAGCGCCTCATCATAACTTTCAACCTTGATGACCGAAGCAACCGGCCCAAACACTTCTTCCCGGTTGATGCGCATGTCGTTTTTCGTGTTCACAATAAGGGCAGGCGACAGGAAATGCCCCTTGGTGTCGCGGTTCAGCCGTTCGCCGCCCCAGGCCAGCGCGCCGCCCTCGTCACGGCCGATGCCAATATATTTCTCGTCCTGCGCCATCTGCGCCTCGTCGATGACGGGGCCGATCTGCGTTCCATCCTTCAACGCATGATCAACTTTCAGCGCCTTCATGGCATTGACCATCTTCTCCACATAGGAATCATGAACCTTGCTGTGAACAATCAGCCGCGAGGAGGCCGTGCAGCGCTGCCCGGTCTGGTAGAAAGCGCCGTCAATCGAGGCGGCAACGGCTGCGTCGACATTGGCGTCTTCCAGAACGATGAGGGGATTCTTGCCGCCCATCTCCAATTGATACTTGGCGCCCCGCGCGGAACAGGCCATCGCCACTTTCGCGCCCGTTTCAACCGAGCCGGTGAACGAAATGGCATTCACGCCGCGCGACTCCAGCAGCGTCTGCCCCACGATTGACCCCCGCCCCATGACCAGGTTGAGAACGCCCTTGGGCAAGCCGGCGCGCGACAGAATTTCAACCAGCGCCCAGCAGGACGCCGGAACCAGGTCGGCGGGCTTCAGCACGACAGTGTTTCCATAGGCCAGCGCGGGGGCGACTTTCCAGGCCGGAATGGCGATCGGAAAATTCCATGGACAGATGATTCCAACCACACCCAGCGGCTCGCGGGTGATGGTGACGTCAACGCCGGCGCGCACAGAGGCGAGCGAACGGCCCTCAACGCGCAGAGCTTCCTGGGCGTAGAACTTGAAGATCTGGGCGGCGCGCATGGTTTCGGCGATGCCATTGGCCAGGGGCTTGCCCTCTTCCCGTGACAGCAACCGCCCGATCTCATCCCGTCGCGCCAGCAGTTCCGCTCCCGCTGCTTCCAGAATATCGGCCCGCTGTTGCGGCGTCGTGGCCGACCAGCCGGAAAACGCGGCTTGGGCAGCGGCGATGGCGGACTCAGTCTGCTTCCTGTCGGCATGTGAAAATTCACCCACCACATCGCTGACATCGGACGGGTTGATATTGGCCTTGGCGTCAACGCCCTCAACCCATTCGCCATTGATGAAATTTTTATGTAAGGCCATGATGCCAGCGCTCCAAATTCTTGGAGCAGGGTCTAGCACAGCTCAGGCGGGAGGCAAGCATGAGGATTGGTTTCATAGGCACCGGGCTGATGGGCCATGGCATGGCGGGCAATCTGCTCAAGCACCGCCACCAGGTCTCGGTGATTGCCCATCGCAATCGCGCGCCGATCGATGACCTGGTTTCGAAGGGGGCCATCGAAGTTGGGACCTTGCAAGAATTGGCGCTGGCCAGCGAGGTTGTGTTCCTGTGCCTCCCGTCATCGCAAATCGTCGCTGAAACCATCGCCGCGATCAGGCCCAGCTTGAGGCAGGGCCAGATCATCATCGACTCGGGCACTTCCAAACCTCAGTCAACACGCGAGCTAGCCGGCGAACTCGCGGCGTTGGGAGTGGCCTATGCCGATGCGCCGGTGACGGGTGGGCCGGAGCAGGCGGCCTTGGCCGAACTTGGCGTTCTCTGCGGCGCGGAGCCGCAAACCTTCGAAGCAACAAAGCCGCTGCTCTCATGCTTCGCCAGCACTGTCCGCCATATGGGGCCTGTGGGTTCCGGCCACGCCGCAAAGCTGATTTCAAACTATCTCGTGACCGGAATGATCGCCCTCGTAGCCGAGGCTTTCGCCACCGCCAGCAAGGCTGATATTGACTGGCGCGATCTTTATGACGTGATGCTCAATGGCTCCGGCAACTCCGGCGTGCTCCGCAAAATGGTGGCCCCGGCGCTGCAAGGCGATTTTGAGGGTTACAGATTCGCAACCGCCAATGCGCTCAAGGATATCGGCTACTTTAAGGAGTTTGCCGGGGAATTTGGCGCCACAAGCCAGCTCACCGCGGCTGTGGAGCAGGTGTTTTCCAAGGCGGTCTCGAGCGGCCTCGTTGAACAGAACGTCAGCCATCTTCTCAAGTCATGACAGGCGAAGCGCCACCGCTCCCAGCACAACAAGAATGCCGCCGCCTATTCTGGCCGCCGTCATGGTTTCCTTCAGGTAGCGGGCTGACATCAGGATGACAAACAGGATGCTGGTTTCGCGCAGGGCCGCAACCGCCGCGATGGGCGCCTCTGTCATCGCCCAGATCACGATCCAGTAGGATGACGCGGAGAGCAGCGCGCCGGCAATGCCGCTTTTCCAGAATGGCGCCACCGCTTTCAATATGCCGGGCCCCCGCGCATAGATGCCGTAAGCCAGAAGAAACACGGCATCGAGAATGAAGACAGCGCCGGTATAGCCTGATGGCGCGCCGGAAATCCGCCCGCCCAGGCCATCCACGACCGTATAGGCCGCGATGAAACACGAGGTTCCCAGGGCGAAGAGCAGCGACTTGCCGTCAAGCCGCAGGGCATCCGATTTGCCAAAGGCAATGAGCCAGATGCCCGACACCAGAACGCCAATGCCCAGGGCGGTGACAAGCCCGATTTGCTCATGCGCCGCAAACCAGGTGATGAGCAGCGTGAGAAGCGGAGCCGTGCCCCGCGCAATGGGATAGACTTGGCTCAGGTCGCCATGCTTGTAGCTGCGCGCCAGAAAAATGTTGTACCCGGTGTGCAGCACGCCTGACAGCAGGGCATAGGGCAGGCTCGCGGGCGACGGCCAGGCAAACACCAGCAGCATGCCGGCGCCCATCACGCCCATCAGCGTCTGCAACAGGAATATGGAAAGAAACCGGTCAAGCTTCAGCTTCACCAGCAGGTTCCAGCTCGCATGCATGAAGGCGGCGGCGAGGACTGCGAGAAAGACGGTTACTTCCAAGTGAAGGGCCCCCGTGAGGCGGACCTCTTAGCGCAGCTGCCGGTGTCTGACCAGAGATTGTCCGCTGTCGGGAACCAAGGAAAGCGCCTGGCCTGCCGAGCGCTTAGCCCATCAGCAAACCGCGCCGCCATCTACGCTGGCATAGCAGGTCAGTGCCGCAGAAACCCGCGGGCGATCTGTGATCGTCTCGGAAACCGCCAAAGTTGGGGTGGGGATGAAGGTTGTTCCCCAGAAGTTTGCCATGACTGGTGTGTAGGTTGTGCAAACCCGCGCGACGACGAGATCATTTCCCGCCACCGAGAGCGGTCCCATGTTTGCGGTGGCGGGCACCCCGCCGCAGCTGCCGCCTTGGCCATTGTCTTCTGACCACAATAGGGACATTGTCCCTCCAGCATTGCGATACCCGAACAGTTCAACACGGACATCTGCTGGCGGAATTGGCGCCATGATCATGTCCACTGCGTTGTAATAATCAGTGATATCCGCCCTCAGGATAAATCTGTTATGCCTGGTGACGAGGTCCGCGATAATGGCGGCCGAATTGGTGACTTTTCTGTTCACTGTGAAGGCCGAGGTGAATTCATAGAGCCCCAGCAGGATCACAATCAGTATGGGAAATATGAACGCCGCTTCAATTCCCGCCATGCCGCGGCAATCGGTCCTGAAGTTCTTGAATTGATTTTCCATGGTTTCAGCCAAACATTCTTTTGCGTGTTCTTTGATCATGTGCATGTGCCGGTGTTCTGATAGGGCTCACTGCGGAGTATGGCCATGCCATAGAGCCGGCGCGTGGATCCGGCGGCAGAGCTCACATTCGCCAGAGGCGCCAAAAAGGGGAACGCAAATTTCCAGTCATAACTGGCGATAATGCCAACCGGGACCGATGGGCCGCCGCAGCTGAATGAACCAGCGCTCGGCGTTCCATCTGGCTGTGGGCCAACATTAACAAAACTTGGCAGGTTTGCGCGGAGCGTGGCAAAACGGCCGTCAGCGGCAGAATCAACGTAGACTGTCACTCTTCCACAATCCACAATGAGGCCCGCAAGCTGGCAAACCCTGGACTTGAATTGAGCCTCATTGACGCCCGCATTCTGGGACTGGCCCGTTCTCAAGTCGCGGGCCGCCTTCTGAACAGCCGCCTGAATCGAGTATTCCGCGAACAGCATGATGCCGATTTCAACGATGCAACCCAGCAGGAAGATAAACGGCGCGCCTACCATCGCGAACTCAATGGCCGCGCTTCCCGAGTCAGATTTTGACAATCTGCTGCAGAGGTTTGGGCAAATTCTCTTCAATAGACCCTGCACAACCATCTCCACGAATAATTCAACTTGCAAACCCAATGGGAACTGCCAATGCCAATTACTATCATTTGAAAATTTCGATTGTCTGAAGGAATTCTATAGAATTGTATCAAAAAGTTTCGAGGCTGCGAGCAACAAAAAGGGCGCCAAGAAGCGGCGCCCTGGGAAGAAACAGCAAGCGGGAAGAGGGTATTATTGCGGTGGCGGAGGAGCTGCAGCCGGCGCGGCGGCTTCACCTTTTGCAAGCGCTGCTTTTTTGCCATTGAGTTTAATCACGTCATCTGTGATAGTCATTGGCTCGTCGCCTACTTGCATGGCCAGTTCGCACAGCGGAGCGCAAACATAAGACGCCCGTTGCCCCCACCGGAAGACCGCTACATTGTCAGAGCCGCCCACTTTTGTGGTGATTTCGAAGATTCGCCACCTGCGCGCCGCTTTGATCAAGAACAATGATGTTCGTTGAGCCAAAGGCGCGGCCGTGAACAAACAATTTGTTCCCGTGCACGGTGGCGTCTGCGATGCTGGGATTTCCCACTACAACAGTTCCTGGGTTGCCCGGTATCTCGATCAATGTGGTATGATCCGTTTGAACGGAGATCACCTCACCAGCTTGGGCAAGTGGCGCTGACAATAGAATAAGCGAAAGAGTGCCCGCTGTGAGAAATATTGATTTAGACATGCAAAGTGCTCCTTCGTGGTAATTAGGTAAAATATTGGGTTTCTTTGTCCTGCCAGTCTGCACTGTAATGGTGAATCTTCTGTTACGAATTCCAATCCGCGCAGAATCCACCGATGATCAACATCATCTCACACTCAGTAATAGAACCAAGATTTAAGTATCATAAAATATGGTATTGTATTGAATATTATAATAATACTTTGATTGATACGTAAAATAGAAAGTATAATCATAGTTTTAAATCCATGTGTACATAAAAATTAAAATTTTATGCAATAATGTGTGAATTTAGTAACTTGAATATGGATTGAATATTGAACCGGGGAATGTTCAAACAGGGATTTACTTGGTGTTAAGAAATAACGGTTACTTTTGGCCATGGTTCACAGAGACGGCGCATGACGCGTCGTTGCAGAGGAGCCAGGTGCTGAAGAGTTAACTTGGAGAATTAAATGACAAAGTTTGTACGTTTTATGAATGATGAGTCGGGCGCAACGGCAATTGAGTACGGCCTGATCGCCGCCGGCATTGGCCTGGTGCTTGTAACTGCCGCTCCGCTCGTTGGCGGCGCAGTTGACGACATTTTCGGCCAGATCTCTGATGGTTTGGTTGCGCCATAATTCATGCAGGCGTGCCGCTAAGCAGCGGCCCGCCGCGAAGGCTTTCAAAACAGGAACCACCGGACCAGCTCCGGTGGTTTTTTTTGGGCAGTTGATCAATAGGGTTAACCCAGTGTTTACGAGTGGCATGTGAACCTGAGGATGATTGCGGGCTCTTTCCCTGCGCGAAAAAATTTGGGGCAACATGGTCCAGCAACTGTCGTTATCTTTGTTTCCTGTCATGATGATTGTCGCGGGCATTGGTGATGCGCTATCGCTGCGCATTCCAAACTGGCTGAATCAATTTATTTTTGTCGCCTTCTTTCCGCTTGCCTGGGCAACGGGAATGCCGCTCGATATTTTTGCGTTTCATTTTCTCACCGGCGTTGTCCTGCTGGCCATCGGCTTCTTGTTGTTTTCGGCAAGCATTTTTGGTGGCGGCGACGCGAAGTTGCTTGCTGCCGCGGGTGTTTGGTTTGGGCCATGGCAAGTCGGGCCGTTCCTTGCCCAAACAGCAATCGCAGGGGGTGTCCTGGCGCTTATTGTGTTTATCTGGGCAAGGCTATCCATGAGCTGGGAAGTTCATAAAGGGCCGGTTCCAAACGCATTGGCCAATTTGCGCCCCAGGGTTCCATACGGCTACGCTTTTGCCATCGGTGCGATCCTGACATTCCCATCCACCTGGTGGATGGCGGTGACAGTTTAAATTATCAAAATAAAACTACCGGGCATTAACCATAACTTGACGTTTCCATACGAAAGTGACTTCAGCAACGAGCGCCAGGTGCGCGGGGTAAAGGTAAAAAAATGAGTAAGATGCGCATTGCAATTTTGGGGTTGGCCGCGGGTTCAGCGGTGATGGCGGGCCTTTTGGCCAAGGGGTTTATCGGCGCCAAGCCCGAAGTCGAAAAAGTTGAAATCAACACGACAAAAACCGTCGATGTGCTGATCGCGTCAAAAGACATATTGCTGGGCGACCGGCTTGGTGATGGAGCCGCCGAGTGGAAAGCCTGGCCTGTTGACAATGTGTCAAGCGCCATGATCACCAGGGATGAAATGCCGGATGCCAGGGAGTCCCTCGCCACTGCCCGCGCCAAGACCATGTTTTTTGCCGGTGAAACCATTATTGACAAAAAGCTGGTCATGGCCGGCGAAACCGGTTTCATGAGCGCCATACTGCCAAAGGGGATGCGCGCAATCTCGGTCGCCATTTCCGCGCAATCCAGCGCCGGCGGGTTCATCCTTCCCAACGACAGGGTTGATGTCATTTTGACCAGGAAGGTCAATGACCTGACAACCGCCGAGACAGTTCTCTCGAATGTCAGGGTTTTGGCGATCAATCAAACCTACCGGCAGGAAAAAGAGGGTGATTCCCCGACAATCGCCGAGGGAAAAACCGCGACCCTTGAGCTCGATCCGCGCCAGACAGAGATTATCGCATTGATTGAGTCATCTGGGGAGCTTTCGCTTGCGTTGCGTTCCATGGCCGAGAATGAAGGCAAAAATGCTGCCCAGTTGGGCCCTACTTTGTCAGAAAGATACTCCGGCAAGAAAGCCGGTTCCACCGACACGCTCTATGTTCGTTATGGCGTCGAAGTTTACACATCCAATCGTTGAGGCACACAGTCATGATTTTCAAGCGTCTAACGTCATCAACGCAAGGTTTCGGGATCAGGAGCCTGAAATGGACAACAGTATTCTGTTGTCTCACCGCATTTGCGCCGCTCGCGGGCTCATGGGCCACCCTTCCGGCTGTCGCAAGCGACCTGGATATCGAAGACACGATGGCAGTGGAAAATGGCAGCACCTTGATTCGCATGGCGTGGAACAAATCCATGGTCATCCGCCTGCCAGCAGAGGCGCAGGATGTGATTGTCGGCAACTCCAGCGTGGTGGATGCGATAGTTCGCACAAAGAACACAGCCTATCTGTTTGCGAGAAGCGTTGGTCAAACCAATATTTTCTTCTTTGATGCGTCTGGAAAGCAGATTCTGAACATCGACCTTGAAGTTGCAATTGACGCGCTTGCGCTGCAGAATATGCTGAAGAGAACAATACCGGGCACCAAAATAAAAGCGGATACACTTAACAACAGTGTTGTTCTCGAGCGGCACGGCTCCCAATGCGGCGGAAGCGAGCCTCGCAGTCGAGATCGCCGAAAAATTCATAACGCGCATTACCGAAGGCGTGAGGGCAACAGACCAGCCATTTGAGTCTGGTGTTATCAACACAATCAAGATTCTGGGCGCGGACCAGGTCATGTTGAAAGTGCGCGTCGTGGAAGTGCAGCGCGACGTGTTAAAGCAGTTTGGCGTAAACCTCCAGGCGCTAATCGATGTTGGAAGTTTTGCACTCAATGTGCAGAGCATTACCCAGCTTGGGCAGGAGATCGTGCCAATCACTCTTAATTCTGGTTACGCGGCCGGATTTGCAAGTGGGGGAACTTCAGTAACCGGTGTGTTGAGAGCGCTCGAGTTAGACGGATTGTTGAAGACTTTGGCTGAGCCAAATCTGACCGCGGTTTCGGGCCAGCCGGCGATGTTTCATGCGGGTGGCGAAGTGCCACTTCGCAATTGTGATACACCAGCTGCTGATCCAGCCGCTCCCGCAGCGGCGTCTACATTTAATTGCGAAATTGAGTATAAGCCTTTCGGCGTAACACTGGGTTTCACGCCGGTGGTTTTGTCAGAAGGGCGAATTAATCTCAAAATCAACAGCGAAGTGAGCGAGCTCGGGCCGCCCGTAGACGGAAGCATCAGTTTTCTAACGCGGAAGACTGATACTGTTGTTGAGCTGCCGAGCGGTGGGTCGATGATGCTGGCGGGGTTGATCAAGGATACAACGCGCCAGGCCATTGACGGAACGCCTGGACTGAACAAGCTTCCTATTCTTGGTGCGCTGTTCCGCAGTCGCGACTTCATCAGCAATCAGACTGAGTTGGTGGTGATCGTAACACCCTATCTCGTCGGTTCGGTCGCGGAGCGGCAACTATCCTCGCCAGTTGATAACTTGAATCTTCCAACGGATCGGCAGACCATTCTCTTGGGAAGACTCAATAAAGTATATGGCACGCCAGGGAACCATCCAGATGGCGTGTATCACGGCAACGTCGGGTTCATCGTAGAATAAATGTCAGCGGAGAGTTTCATGTGTAAGAATATTGTTAAGTCTGCCGCTGCGAAGTTGGCAATGCTCATTGCGGTGTCATCAGTCCTCGCAGGCTGTTCGCAAGAGGAACTCGCCCTGGATGATGAATATACGCCATCCTCGCATTATGAAATGTATCCGATTGCGGTCACCAGCGCGCCCGTCAAGTTGGAGATTTCGTCAAAGCGGGGAACGCTGCAGTCTTCCCAGATAAATGCAATCGCAGAATTCGCGCGGTCAGCGCAATATTCCAGCACATCGAAGTTTACTCTAAAACGACCATCAGGAGGCGGCGCTTCAAGTCGTGTAGCCAAGGAAATCTATCAGATTCTGGTGCAGAACGGAATCTCACCACGCATGATTGTCCAGGGAACCTATCCTGCATCGGCCAAGGCGCCGGTTCAGATTGTCTATACGCGAAGCGTAGCGGTGACCAAGGAGTGCGGCGATTGGTCATCTGATTGGGCAGACACCAAGGCCAATGAAACACCATCGAATTTTGGATGCTCCATACAAAACAACATCGCCGCCATGGTTGTAAATCCGCAGGATTTCGAAGTGCCGGCCGCAACAACGCCGACATCTGCCGCCACGCGAACACCGGCAGTGAGAGCTCTTGCACCCTAGTAAATTAACCGACCGATACGCCGACAAGTGACACTTATAGAATTTGGAACAGGTCAAAAAATGATCAACGCAGCAACGGCAACCAACGCAATGCCAGAACCCACAGAATTCCCCGTGGCACAGGTGCCGCGCGTGAATATTCACACCTTCTGCGACAATCAGCAGACGGCAGAGACCTTGCAGTCGGCGGCCATGGATCGGCGGATGGCGCGGGCCCATGTCACAATCCAGCTCGGCGGCATACTGGCGGCGGTCCAAGTCTATCAAACACAGCCCACGCCGAATGTTCTTGTGGTTGAGTCCCATAGCTCAAGAGAAGGCATTTTGCTGGAGCTGGGCCAGCTCGCCCAAGTCTGCCAGCCAACGACCAAGGTCATCGTCATCGGGCATCTCAATGATGTCATTCTTTACCGCGAATTGATCCGTCAAGGCGTCAGCGAGTATTTGGTGGCGCCCATCGGCCAAATGCAATTGATCGAAACAATAGCCAGCCTTTTCCAGGATCCAAAGGCCAAGCCGCTGGGCCGCATTGTCGCGTTCGTTGGCGCGAAGGGTGGCGTTGGATCGAGCACGATCGCCCATCATATCGCCTGGGCGATGTCAAACAACTTCGGGCTTGAAACCGTCATTACGGATCTCGATCTTGCCTTCGGCACAGCGGGCTTGAATTTCAACCAGGATGCCTCCGGCGGCATGCTTGATGCCTTGGGCCAGCCTGATCGTGTTGACGCAACACTGCTTGACCGCATGTTGACAAAGCTGGGCGACAAGCTCAGCCTTTTGAACGGGCCGGGCGGCGTTGACCGCGATGTTTCCATTGATGCCTCAGCGATCGAAACAATCCTGAGCGTCATCAGGAATAGCGTTCCAAGCGTTATTGTCGATGTGCCGAATATGTGGGCGCCGTGGATCAAGCACACATTGCTGAACGCCGACGAGGTTGTGATCACCTCGACGCCGGAATTGGCGAGCTTGAGAAATACAAAGAACATCATCGATCTTCTCAAAGTCTCAAGGACCAATGATGAGGCGCCAAGATTGATTCTCAACCAGGTCGGCATGCCGAAGCGCCCGGAGATTCCGGCGACGGAGTTCGCCAAGGCGGTTGGCATTGCCCCTTCGCTCGTGATCCCCCATGACCCGCAGTCGTTTGGCGCGGCGCAGAGCAATGGCCAGATGCTGTTCGAAGTCGCCCCCAAATCCAAATCAGCGGAGCTGCTCGCGGCGTTCACGCAGGTTCTGCTCGGCACTGACAAGGGCGGAAAAGTGGCCAAGTCCGGGCTTTCGTCCCTGTTCCAGAAATTCCCGGCGTTGAGGAAGAAATAATGTTTGGCAAACGAGACGGCGCCGGACAAGAGCAAAAGCCATTCGCTCCCGCCTCCCATCCTCTCGCCACGAGTGGAGATCAATTTGGCCTGGGCGCGGCTGCGGCTGCGGCTGGCCATATTCCAGAACTCAATTCTGCTGGCGCCAAACCTGCGCCTCGCGCAGCGGCGCCTGCCGCGCCGCCGAGGGCGAGGGCGCCGGAACCGGCTCAAGCGGTGCGCAAGTCTGAATCCTACTATGATATCAAGAGCGCGATATTCAACGCCCTGATCGACGCCATTGATCTCACCCAGCTCGGCCAGCTTGACCGCGATGCGGCGCGCGATGAAATTCGCGATATCGTCAATGAAATCATCACGCTAAAAGACGTGGTGATGTCTATCGCCGAGCAGGAAGAGCTGCTTGAAGACATTTGCAACGACGTGCTGGGCTACGGCCCCCTTGAGCCGCTTCTGGCCCGCGACGATATATCCGACATCATGGTCAACGGCGCGAACCTCACCTTCATCGAAGTCGCCGGCAAGATGCAGCAGACTGGCGTGCGCTTCCGCGACAATGGGCAGCTTCTGAACATCTGCCAGCGAATCGTGAGCCAGGTCGGCAGGCGTGTCGACGAAGCCAGCCCCATATGCGACGCGCGTCTGCCAGACGGTTCGCGTGTCAACGTCATTGTTGGCCCGCTCGCGATCGATGGCCCGTGCCTCACGATTCGTAAGTTCAAGAAAGACCGTCTCAAGCTGAATGATCTGGTTAAGTTCGGTTCCATTACGCCTGAGGGCGCAACCATCCTTGAAATTATCGGCCGTGTACGCTGCAATGTGCTGATTTCCGGCGGTACAGGTTCCGGCAAAACCACGCTGTTGAACTGCATGACCGGTCACATTGATCATGACGAACGCGTCATCACCTGCGAAGACGCTGCGGAACTTCAGCTGCAGCAGCCGCATGTCGTGAGGCTCGAGACCCGCCCGCCCAATCTGGAGGGCGAAGGCTCGATCAGCATGCGCGATCTCGTCAAGAACTGCCTGCGTATGCGACCCGAAAGAATCATCGTTGGCGAGGTCCGCGGCCCTGAGGCATTCGATCTTCTGCAGGCCATGAACACCGGCCACGACGGTTCGATGGGCACGCTCCACGCCAACACGCCGCGCGAAGCGCTCTCGCGGCTTGAGTCAATGATCACCATGGGCGGCTATGCGCTGCCGTCAAAGACCATCCGCGAAATGATTTGCGGTTCGATTGATGTGGTGATTCAGGCCGCGCGCCTGCGTGACGGCTCCCGCCGCATAACGCACATAACGGAGGTTGTGGGCATGGAAGGGGAGGTCGTCATTACTCAGGACTTGTTCCTCTATGAAATGGTTGGCGAGGACGCCAATGGCAAGATCATTGGCCGCCACCGGTCAACCGGAATAGCCAAGCCGCATTTCTGGGACCGCGCCCGCTACTACAATGAGGAAAGGCGATTGGCCGAGGCGCTTGAAAGCGCGGAAGCGCGCAACGAAAAGGATTAATTCCAAGGAAGTATGCGTGTCCCCAGGCCACGCCTGACACAACAAGGATCGAAGCAATTATGTTTTATGGCCAGGATGTTACGCAGATTGCTTTCATTTTCATGGTTGCCGTTTCTGTGGGCGGCCTCGCTGTCGCATTGCTGTTTCCCATGTTTGGCGGGTCTCCCGCGTCAAAGCGGATTCAAGCGACGACCTCTGGAACCAAGATGGTGGCCAGGCAGTCATTGCGTTCAAGGCTGATGGAGGATCCAAAGGATTCGCGGCGAAAACAAATTCAGGAATCGCTCAATCAGGTCGCGGAGCGGGAGAAGCAACGCAAACAGCGCATCACTTTGCGGACACAAATTGCGCAAACTGGCCTTGATTTCACCGTCCGGACTTTTTGGCTGGGGTCATTCTGCATTGGAGTGGCGTTCGCCGCCGCGTCATTTTTCTTCGGAGCTCCGATCTATGTCACGGGAGCGGCGGCGGTTGTTGGATTTCTCGGCTTGCCAAGATGGGTTATTAAATTCTTGCGCGCGCGCCGGCAGAATATTTTCCTCAATGACTTCGCTGACGCCATTGACGTCATGGTGCGGGGTCTGAAATCCGGCCTTCCGGTCACCGACGCAATGCGTGTTATCGCAGCCGAGTCCGGGCCGCCGGTGGGTCCCGAATTCATGGAAATTGTCGAGGGGCAGAGAGTGGGGATTTCCATCGACCAAGGCGTTGAAAGAATGGTCGAAAGGATGCCTTTGCCTGAAGTCAACTTTCTCGCGATCGTGATGTCCATTCAGTCAAAGACAGGCGGCAATCTTTCGGAGGCCCTGGGCAACCTCTCCAAAGTGCTGCGTGACCGGAAAAAAATGAAGTCCAAAATAAAGGCGGTAAGCCAAGAAGCCAAGTCTTCGGCCGCCATTATCGGGTCGCTGCCATTTCTCATCATGGTCGGCATGATGTTCCTAAATCCCCGCTACCTTGATCCAATGTTCAACACAAGTCTGGGCAATTTAATGGTGATAGGAAGCGCTGTGTGGATGACCTTGGGCGTGCTCGTGATGAAGAAAATGATCAATATTGATATCTAAGGCAAGGCCAGCCCAAAATGATGAATGTAGTTTCGAACCTGATCCAAGTCGAAGTCTTGATTTCCATGTTTATTGGATTTGCGGCATTTGGAACAATACTGACCATCGCCGCGCCCTACTTCGCCAGTGACAGGCTGGGTTCCCGTATCAAAGCCGTGTCCATTGAGCGTGACAAGCTGCGGGCGCAACAGAAAGCCCAGATGGCAGGCGGCGATGCAAGACTGCGCGATAAGCCCAAGACGAGTATTGTCACGCAAGTGGTTGAGGCTCTGAATTTGCGGCGTTACTTTGCCGCTGATAGCGCGCGAGACCTGTTGCGCCAGGCCGGCATGAGAACAGAGCGGCAGCTTGTGATGTTTCTCGGTTTGAGGTTCGTAACCCCAATCGTTGTTGCAATTGTCGCGTTTGTCTATTCTTCCACTGTTTTTGCTGAAAAAGTTCCATCAAACATGCGGCCACTGGTTGGATTAATAGGCCTCATTGTAGGTTTCTACCTGCCAAGCATTGTCGTCCAGAATCTCAGAAGCAGGCGGCAGGAATCAATTCGAAGGTCTTGGTCGGATGCGCTTGATCTGCTGCTGATTTGTGTGGAGTCCGGCATGTCGATCGAACCGGCGATGCATCGTGTGGCGCGCGAAATCGGCAGCGGATCTGTTCCCTTGGCCGAAGAGCTGACCTTGACGATAGCTGAATTGTCATATCTGCAGGATCGCCGCAAGGCTTTCGAAAATTTGGCCAAGCGCACCGGCATGCCAACAGTGAAATCTGTTGTCACGAGCCTTATTCAGTCTGAGCGATACGGCACACCGCTTGGAACGGCCCTTCGTGTTCTGGCCCAGGAAAACCGTGATGCGCGCATGTCTGAAGCGGAGAGAAAGGCGGCGGCTCTCCCGCCAAAACTGACCGTGCCAATGATTCTGTTTTTCCTTCCAATTGTTTTTGTTGTCATTCTTGGGCCTGCTATCATTCAAGTTATGGGCATCAAATAGCGGGAGTATTCCGTCCGGCGGAAACCGATGCAGCTGGTCCCTACAATAATTTGCGGTGGAGCCGGATCCAGGCTTTGGCCGGTTTCGAAGGCAGGCGAACCCAAGCCTTTCATGACAATGGGAAATGGTGGAAGCTTGCTGCAACAGACTTTCGTGCGGGCGGCGGCTTTGCCGGGCGTGTCTGAAATCCTGACTGTGACTGGCCTGGAATTACACGCGCGCACCCTGATGGAATATGGCAAAGCAGATGCCAAAGAACTTGCAACATCGTTCATTCTCGAGCCGACTGGACGGAATACGGCGGCCGCGGTGACTGTGGCGGCGCTGCACTGCGCGCGCGCCTGTGGTGAACACGCGGTCATGCTGGTGCTGCCGGCCGATCATTTGATTGACAATCAGCAAGCTTTTGCAGAAGCGGTCGGATTGGCGGTATTGCAAGCGCAGCAGGGCAAGCTGGTTGTTTTTGGCATTTTGCCAACCTCGGCGCGCACGGGCTTCGGTTACATCGATGTGGGCGCGGACCCTGTCCGCTTCGTTGAAAAGCCTAAACTCCAAAAAGCCGAAGAGTTCCTGCGTTCTGGTCATCATCTGTGGAATTCGGGCATGTTCTGCTTCAAGTCAGGTGCAGTGCTGCGGGAAATGAAGGAGCATTGCCCCGAGATTGTTGATGCCGCCGCATTTTGCATGGAGAATTCTCATTCGCTCGAACGCGCCGCCTCGCTTTGCGTGGAACTCGATCACGACAGTTTTTCGAAAGTTCCAAATAGCTCCTTTGATGTCGCTCTGATGGAAAAGTGCGATAACATCGCTGTTGTGCCGGGCCGGTTTGGCTGGAGCGACATTGGTTCATGGGCAGCGGTGGCAGACGTCGCCCAAAGGCGCGGTGATGGCAATGCGGGAGGCGACAATGCCCTGTTCTATGATTCATCCAACTGTTTTGTGCATGGCAATAGCCGGACAGTGGCTGTGGTCGGGTTGGAAAATATCATTGTCGTCGACACTCCGGACGGATTGCTGATCTCCCATCGGGACAGGTCCGAAGATGTCAGGCACATCGCGAATTCCATTGGTGCGCCGCGATGAAACCCCTGCCTTGCTTCAAGGCCTATGACGTGCGCGGCATTGTCGGAACCGAGATAAACGAGGATATAGCCTATCGCGTCGGCAGGGCCTTTGCCGAGCACCTCGGTGCCCGCAAGGTTGCGGTGGGCTCGGATGCCAGGCTCTCGGGAGAGGCCCTCAAGCAGGCGCTTGCCAATGGCCTCATGGATGGCGGCGCGGATGTCATTGACATCGGCTTGAGCGGCGCTGAAGAGATCTATTTTGCGACATCCCATCTGGGTCTGGACGGCGGCATCGAGGTGACGGCGAGCCACAATCCGATTGACCACAACGGCTTCAAGTTTGTGGGTCCGGGAGGCAGGCCGCTTGGCATGGATGGCGAATTTGCCGCCATCAGGCAGATCGCCTCCGCCGCCGATTTCAAAGCGTCGGGACCTCGGGGAACTTTATCAGGGTCATCAACCCTCAACGCCTATATCGGGCACTTGTTGAGCCTTGTTGATCTAAGCAAATTCCAACCCCTGCGGATTGTGGCTGATAGCGGCAATGGTGCTGCTGGCCATGTGATTGATACGATTGAAGCGCGCTTTAAAGCGCTTGCCGTGCCCGTGGAATTCGTGAAGATCAATCATGAGCCCGATGGGAATTTCCCCAATGGAGTCCCTAATCCATTGCTGCCTGACCGGCGCGCCGCCACGGTCAAAGCCGTTCGCGATCACGGCGCCGACTTGGGGATCGCCTGGGACGGCGATTTTGACCGCTGTTTTTTCTTTGACGAAACCGGAGCATTCATATCTGGTTACTATATCGCGGGAATTCTTTCTGCCATTTTCCTGGACAAGGATCCGGCCGCGAGGATTATTTGTGATTCAAAGCTTTACTGGAACACGCTGGATATCATCGAGGCGGCCAATGGGCATGCCATCATGAGCCGCACCGGTCACGTGTTCTTCAAGGAACAGATGCGAAAGCACGGCGCCATATATGGCGGCGAAGTCAGCGCCCACCATTACTTCCGTGATTTTGCGTATTGTGACAGCGGCATGATCCCGTGGCTGCTTGTCGTCGAGCATATGAGCGCCACAGGAAAACGGATGAGCGAGCTTGTGGCCGGCCGCGCCGCCAGGTTTGCCAGCGGCGACGAGATCAATTTCGTTGTGAGCGATGCCGCCCGCGTCATGGCGGGTGTCTGCGAGGCATACCAGGCCGACGCGCTCAAGATTGAAAACATCGACGGACTGGGCATCGTCTTCGAAAACTGGCGCTTTAATCTCCGGACCTCAAATACCGAACCACTGCTTCGGCTCAACATAGAGTCCCGCATGAATGCAAGTCTCGTCGACGAGAAAATCGTGGAACTTGCTGGGGTGATCGAAAGGCTGTCAAGTTCGTCCCGTGCCATCGGTAAAAACTGCTGACGCAAAGTGAGGCCGTGGCAGTGTTTAGCTCACCGTTCTACTGCCGCGTGTCCGATAGTCGCAACCCCATCTCGATCCGAAATTTTTCCACTGTTTGCCGCAGCGCGGTGCGGAACGGCTCTTTGGCTCGCGTTCACAAATGCAGGCTTGGTGAATCCGCCGATCTTGCGGGTCCTCTTCTCTGCCTTGCCTCGCGCGCCCCGGAATTCTATACTGGCCGCGTGCTTTAAGCTGGCGGCGGCTACACGGGGGATGATGGATCAGATTGCCATTATTGGTGCTGGATTGATGGGCCACGGTCTGGCGCTGGTGTTTGCCAGCGGTGGCCATAAGGTCAAGATCACCGATCCCCAGCCCAATGCGCTGGCCGCCGTGAAGGAACGCATCGCCAATGCCCTCAAATCCTTAGAGCGCGACGAAAGCGCCGCAAACAATGTGCGGTGTTGCGCAACCCTGCAAGAAGCTGTGCGCGAAGCGGACATTGTGATTGAGGCGGCGCCCGAAAATCTTGAACTCAAGCAGAATATCTTTGTCGATCTCGAAGCCCATGCGAAGCCCGATGCGCTGCTGGCGTCAAACACCTCTGTTATCCCTATTGGCCAGATCGCCTCCCGGGTGAAATCGAAGCACCGCGTGCTGGGAACCCATTGGTGGAACCCGCCCTATCTCGTGCCGCTTGTCGAAGTGATCGAAACAGCAGGCACCGCGCCCGCCGCCATACAGCGCATGATGGCTTTGCTGAAAACTCTTGGCAAGGTTCCCGTCCACGTGAAAAAGGATGTGCCGGGCTTTGTCGGCAACCGTCTCCAGCATGCCATGTGGCGCGAAGCCATAGCCCTGGTGGAAGAAGGCGTATGCGACGCGGAAACCGTCGATCTCGTGGTGAAAAGCAGCTTTGGCCGCAGGCTGGCCGTGCTTGGTCCTTTGGAAAACGCCGATCAGGTTGGGCTGGAATTGACGCTGGCCATCCAGAATTATTTGCTGCCCCACCTCAACGCATCCAAAACCCCCAACCCCCACCTGAGTGCCCTTGTGCAATCAGGAAAACTCGGCTTCAATTCAAATCAGGGCTTCAAGTCCTGGACAGAAGAACAGAAAAACTCGTTGCGGATTTCTGTCCTGGAGCATTTGAAAGCAATCAACAGGCTGCTTGACACCTAGGGAGGAAACCAAAGTCTCCGCTGGGAGCCATGACACGGCCCCGTTTGAAGCAGACCGCAGGCGCGCTCGCCATCATCATCATGCTGGCTGCGCCGAAGGGCATTTGAGGCTACATTGCCCAGCGTCACAATATCTCACTCTTCCCCACTGGTTACCGCGTTCATTGGAAGGACTAGGCATGGCAAAGGCTCCGACGAGAAAAATCATCATATCCTGCGCGATAACGGGCAGCATCCATACGCCCACCATGTCTGACGCCCTGCCCATAACGCCAACCCAAATCGCCGAGCAGGCCATTGAAGCGGCCAAGGCGGGCGCCGCCATCCTGCATCTTCATGCGCGCAACCCCGAAACCGGAAAGCCGACGCCCGATCCCGCCGTGTTCATGGAGTTTCTGCCACGCATCAAGCAGGGGTGCGATGCGGTCATCAACATCACAACTGGCGGCAGCATGATCATGACCGTCGACCAGCGCCTGGAAGGTCCCAACGCGTTGAAGCCCGAAATGTGTTCCCTCAACATGGGATCCATGAACTTCGCGCTGCATCCCCTGGCTGACCGCTACAGGGCCTGGAAGCATGACTGGGAAGAGCCCTATCTGCGCGCTTCCGAGGACATGATTTTCCGCAACACGTTCCGCGATATTGACCGCATCATGAAAACTATGGGCGACAGCGGCACCCGCTTCGAGCATGAATGCTATGATGTGGGCCATCTCTACAATCTCGCGCATTTTGTTGACCGCGGATTGGTGAAAGGCCCATTCTTCGTGCAGATGATATTCGGAATTCTCGGCGGAATTGGCGCCGAAATCCGCAATCTCGTGTTCATGAAAGAAACCGCCGACAAGCTGTTTGGGGAAAACTACCAATGGTCGGTGCTTGCCGCAGGCAGGAATCAGATGCCCTTTGCCACCCAGGCCGTGATGATGGGTGGCAATGTGCGCGTGGGTCTCGAAGACAGTCTTTTTATCGGAAAGGGAAAACTGGCCAAATCGAACGCGGAGCAGGTGGTGAAGATTCGCCATATCATCGAGGAACTGGGCTTCGAAATCGCAACTCCAGATGAAGCCCGCGCCATGCTGGCACTCAAAGGCGCCGACAAAATTGGTTTCTGAGCAATGACAAAACTGTCGTTCGCCTTTGCCGGCCTGCCCACACGCGTCATCTTCGGCGCGGGCACGCTTGCCGAGGTTTCAGCCGAGTCCGAAAGGCTTGGCATGAAACGCCCGTTGGTCATAACTGGCCAACAGCAGTCAAAACTTGGCCGCGACATTGCCGCGAAACTTGCGGCCACGGCCTTCGACGGCGCGGCCATGCATACGCCCGTGAACATCACTGAAACCGCGATGGCAATTGTCGGGGACCAGAAAATTGACGGCACAATAGCGATTGGCGGCGGCTCAGCCATTGGGCTTGGAAAAGCCATCGCCTGGCGCACGGGTCTGCCGCAGATCGCCGTGCCCACAACCTATGCCGGTTCAGAAATGACAAATATTCTGGGAGAAACCGAAGCGGGTGTCAAAATCACCAGGCGCGACGCGAAAATCCAGCCCGAAACCGTGATCTATGATCCCGATCTCACAATGTCATTGCCCAAGGCCTTGGCCGCGAGCTCCGCCATGAATGCCATCGCCCATGCGGTTGAGGCGCTCTATGCGAAGGATGGAAATCCGGTGATCTCGCTGATGGCGGAAGAGGGCATCAGGGCCTTGGCCATGGTTGGCGCGGACCCCGAGAAATCTCTCTACGGCGCCTGGCTTTGTGGCTCGGTTTTGGGCGTGGCCAGCATGGCGCTGCACCACAAGCTGTGCCACGTGCTGGGAGGTTCGTTCAATCTGCCCCATTCTGAAACCCACGCCGTGGTCCTGCCCCACGCCACGGCCTACAATGCGGCGGCGGCCCCGGATGCGATGGCCCGCATCGCGCGCGCCCTCAACGCCAGATCTGCCCCACAGGGCCTGTATGACCTTGCAAAATCCTTGAATGCGCCAATGTCCCTCAAGGCGCTGGGCCTCAAGGAAACCGACCTCGCCCGCGCCGCCGAGATTGCGGCGGCCAATCCCTATTGGAACCCCCAGGCCATAACGCTGGAGGGGCTTCGAAAACTTCTGGACGACGCTTTTCATGGCCGCCGTCCCCATGCTTGAATGACAGGATTTTCAGGGAGGCGCAAAATGATTGAAACGGATGTGCTTGTGGCTGGGTCTGGCCCTGCCGGCTCATCAACGACCGCGCTGCTGTCAGCCTATGGCATTGAAAACACGCTGATCATCAAACACCGCAGGCTGTTGGATATGCCACGCGCCCACATGTTGCCGAAATCCGCCGCGCAGGATCTGAAGGCCGCAGTCGCGCAAATTTCAGGAAACCCGTGATCATGGAAGACAAGGCCTATTTCACCGAAGAGCATTCGGAAGACGTGGTCATCGCCCGCTCCGGCCCCGGGGCCAATCCGCGCATCAAGCAGATTGTGGATGCCCTGGTGCGCCATCTCCATGCGGCCATCAAGGAAACCGAACCCACTCTCGATGAGTGGATGCAGGGCATCGAGTTTCTGACCAAGACGGGCCACCTGTCAACCGAGTGGCGGCAGGAATTCATCCTGCTGTCTGACACGCTGGGGATTTCCATGCTGGTTGAAACCATCAACAACCGCAACAACGCCGGCGAAACGGAATCAACCGTGCTGGGGCCATTTCATGTGTCGAACGCGCCGCGCTATCCCGATGGCGCCAGCATCTGCCTTGATGGCAAGGGCGAGCCGTTGTTCGTTTCCGGCTCCGTGCGGGACGCCAGGGGCAATCCAATCGCCGGCGCCACGCTGGATGTTTGGCAAGCCAACGCCGATGGTTTCTATGACGTCCAGCAAAAAGGCGTCCAGCCCGACAATAATTTGCGCGGTGTCTTCACGTCGGACGCCGAGGGTAAATTCCACTTCCAATCCGTCTATCCCCGCTACTATCCCATCCCCGATGACGGCACCGTGGGCGCCATGCTGAAAGCCCTGGACCGCGAGCCCAACCGGCCCGCCCACATTCATTTCATCGTCAGCGCTCCCGGTTTCCGCCCCGTCACCACCCATATCTTCACCCCCGATTGCCCATGGTTGAGGAAGGATGCCGTGTTCGGGGTCAAGGAAAGCCTCATCGCCGATTTCCGCAAATCCAGCGGCGGCTGGGAAGTTGAGTGGAACTTCGTGCTCTCGCGCCGTCAGGGTTAAGGCTACTCCGCCGCGATCATCTGCACCTTCAGGTTCGACAGGCTCTCCGTCACATGCCGCGCCAGCGCTTCAATCGCCGAGTTGGATTTGCCTGGCTTGCGCACCAGCCCGATGTCGAAGGTGCCAAGCGCTGGAAAGCCATCCTTCTCCGTCAGCACCCGCATGCCGGGCCGCACGCAGAGTTCCGGCATGGCGCCAACCGCCAGCCCCTGCATCACGGCGGCGTTCACCGCATTTGAATTGGGCGATGAATAGGCTACCCGGAATTTGCGTCCCGCTCTGTCCAGGGACTTCAGGACTTTGTTGCGCCAATCGCAGCCCGCATGGGAAACCGCCAGCGGCAGCACATCAATCATATGAACGCTGTGGCGCGCCGACGTGACCCACGCCAGCTTTTCCCGCCGCACCGGCTCGTCAGTGATGATGTCGCAGCCGAATGTCACCACCGCCAGATCCATTTCGCTGCGTTTGACCCGCTCAAACAGCACGCTGCTGTTCTGGCAATCCACATCCACCGTCACCAATGGGTGGGTGCGGGCAAAGCGCGCCAGGATTTCCGGCAGGAACCTGTCGGCATAATCATCGGGGGTGCCAAAGCGGATGGCTCCCGTCAGCTCCGGCTTGGTGAAAGCTGAAACCGCCTCATCATTCATCGCCACCATGCGCCTGGCGTAGTCCACCAGCCTTTCGCCATCGGGCGTGAAACGGCTGTTCCTGCCATCCTTGGCAAAAAGGGCGCAGGCCACCAATTCCTCCAGCCGCTTCATTTGCATGGAAACCGCCGACTGGGTTTTATTAACTTCCTCGGCGGCGCGCGTGAAACTGCCGAAATCGGCGATGGCGAGAAACGTCTTCAACAAGTCGACATCAAGATTGGCAATCATGGCTCACCTCGTTCCATCATGAATAGTTATAGATACTATAAAATACATTCGTTGGACAAATCAATAGAAATATTCAAATATGCATCATCACAAACGTGATTTTTAGATCATATATCAACGAGTTAATGCAGAAAACATGGGTTTCTGCAAGCCAGGAGAATTGCCATGAGAGACTATGCCATTACCCGCGCTGTATTCCACGACGAAGCCAATGCGCCGTCAATATTTCACCGCCTGCTCCGCAATTGGAAGGCGAGGCGTCGAGTTGCCAACTTGCAGAACTTCGATGACCACATGTTGGCGGACATTGGCGTCACCCGCGACGACGTGCAATGGGCCCAAGGCCAGCCACTGACAGTGAACGCAGCGCTCGCCTTGGAAGAGCGCGCCTTCAAGCGCCGGCATGATGCAAGCTTCAGGTAGCAATCCAGCGAGCCGGAAGCGATCTGCTGAAATGGCAAGGGCCGCTCCTTGAGCGGCCCGCCAACACCAAATTATCTGAGTAGGCGCCAACACACGACGTCCACACTCGGCGCTTGGTTGCCGGCCACCTGCGCCCGTCGCAATCGCAGCAAGCTCAACCCCTCTCGACGAGAGACTGCATGTGCAATAATCTCTCACGCAGTCTGGCGCAAAATATCGGTCAGGCCATTGCTCAACTGCATTGAACTGGCGCGCTCACCGTGATGAAACCCAGCCTCTCCGGCATCTACCGGGACTATATCGCGTGCCTGAACCAACAGGACTGGCCGAAGCTTGGACAGTTCGTCCATGATGACGCGATCCACAACGGCAAACGGCTAGGGCTGTCAGGCTATCGCCAAATGCTGGAGAGAGATTTTGATGAAATTCCGGACCTTCATTTCAACATCCAGCTGCTGGTGTCCGATCCGCCCTATGTCGCAAGCAGGCTGGGCTTTGACTGCGCTCCAAAAGGCAAATTCCTGGGCCTCGCCGTCAACGGCAAGAGGGTCTCCTTCGCCGAGAACGTGATCTATGAATTCCGCCGCGAAAAGATTGCCGAGGTTTGGTCGGTGATCGACAAGTCGGCAATCGAGGCCCAGCTTTAGCGCCCTTGCCCAGCCAAGGGTGTTCAATCCCGGCATTTGCCGGAGGCGAAACGCCAGGCCTCGCCTGGAATGGTGGCGGCCTTTGTTGCCCGCGGTTCCACCTGGCCCCACGCTGCGTCGATGCTGAAGCTTAATATACGCCATTGACGTATATCTGCCAATGGCGTATATGGCATAAATGCTAGTTTCTGTCGTCGAAACGGACTCCTACCTGTCCAAGGCGCGGAAGGTCATGTCTGAAGCGGAAATGGAAACGGTCGTTTTGATAATTTCAGAGAGTCCCATGGCGGGCGACGTCATTCAGGGGACAAGCGGATTGCGGAAATTGCGCATTCCCCTGCAAGGACGGGGCAAGCGCGGCGGCGGCAGAGTGGTTTATTGGTACTACAATGAGGGCTACCCGGCCATTCTATTGTGGGTTTTTGCGAAGAATGAAGCCGATGATTTGTCGCCCGGCCAGAAAAAGCAATTGGTTAGCGCCTCTGAAGTATTCACGAGGCAGTTCAGGAGCGTGAAATGAAAAAATCCGATTTTGACGGCCTGATCAAGGGTCTCAAGGAAGCCAGCGGCTTCGTCCGCGCAGGAAAGCTGAAAGGCGGGCGCATCCACATTCCCCGCGCCATCGATGCGGCTGCCATCCGCGCGAAAGCGGGCCTGAGCCAGGCCGCGTTCGCCCGCGAGATCGGCGTCTCAGTCGCGACGCTGCGGAACTGGGAGCAAGGCCGCCGCAACCCGGACGGTCCGGCGCGCGTGTTGCTCACACTGCTGAGCAAAGACCCCGGGGTTGTCCGCCGCACGCTTAAGTCGGCCGCCTCAACCACCATGAAGAAGAGCGGCCCCGAAGGACGGAAAAGCAGAAGCCTCCCCCTCCCCCTGATCGATGCGAGAATCAAGGAGCTGGGTGGTTGGCGGGGCGAGACGCTCGCCCGGATACGGGCGCTCATCAGGCAGGCCGACCCGGAGGTGGTCGAGGAGTGGAAGTGGGGAATTCCGGTATGGTCGCACGCTGGGATTATTTGCACCGGTGAGACCTACAAGGCTGCCGTGAAGACGACCTTCGCCAAGGGCGCCGCGCTGGAGGACCCTTCAAAGCTCTTCAACTCCAGCCTCGAAGGCAACACCAGGCGCGCCATCGATTTCCACGAGGGCGGCAAGATTGATGAAAAGGCGTTCAAGGCGCTCATTCGCGCCGCCGTGGCGCTGAACACGTCGGTGCCGGTCAAAGCTGGCCCCGTCCGCTCCCGGAAAAAACCAAAGAGCTCTTAAGGGGCGTCTTTCCGCCGGCAAATTGAGGCCGCGCCACATGATTTTGGAATGCACATCCC
>CAWFJW010000003.1:0-41312 GCA_963816305.1 uncultured Alphaproteobacteria bacterium | reverse complement strand
GCCAATGGCTTGCTCGCAATTGGCGCTGCCGTGCTGCTCCTGTTTGCGGAAGATCGCATGCTGGAGGGTGTGTGGTTCACCATTGGCGTGGCCCTGCTCGCAGGCCTCTATGCCAATTCAACGCGGCTGCTGCCGGTGAAGCTGCTGGGGCCAATTTCCGCGACGCTTGCCTCGCTCACGGCAGTTCGCCTTTTCGTTTCGCGCGAATTGTGGAACGACGACCTCACGCTGCCGCTTGGCCAGCACTGGCCGCTCTATGGCTATGGCGTTCCCGTTGTCCTGTTTTATGTGGGCGCGAACTGGCTCAAATCGACGGGCCATTTCAAATCGGCCACAGCGCTTGAGGGCATCAGCCTTGGCCTTGCCATTTCACTCGTGTCACTCGAGCTTCGCGTGCTCATTGGCGGCGGAATAGCGTCAGATGAACCGCAGTTGCTGGAAATGTCGGCCCATATCCTGACCTGGCTCGGCGCTGCCTATGGATTGATCTACCGCCAGCAGATTTTCTCCTCCTTCATTTCTTTGTGGGGGGCCCGGGTTTTGCTGGCCGTTTCATGCGCTGCCATCATAGTCTTCAGCCTCGGCGCGTTGAACCCGGTTGTGACTGAAGATGCCGTGCCGGGCAACGCCTTGTTCAACGCCTTGCTGCTCGCCTATGTCGGGCCAGTCCTATTGCTGGGCTTGATTGCGCGCAAGATTGAGGCTCTCAACTGGCAGCGGTTCAGGCCAGCGCTGGGCCCTTTGGCGCTCGTTTTGGCGCTCACATATGTGACATTGGAAACCAAGCGGCTGTTTCAGGGGCCAACCATGGTTGCATGGCCGCTGACGGCGGCAGAAGCCTATGCCTACTCTGCCGTGTGGTTGCTGTCCGCCTTCGCTCTTTTTGTTGCCGGCATAAAATTGGCGCGGCAGTATATTCGCTATGCGGGACTTGGCGTCATGGCCCTCGTCGTGGTGAAAGTATTCGTGTCGGACATGGCGGACTTTGAAGGAATGTATCGCATCCTCTCATTCATTGGCCTAGGCATTTGCCTTGTCGGCATGGGCTGGCTCTACACCCGTTTTGTTCAGCCCAAACTCCAGGAGTTTGTTGGTGTCAAATAAGTCGATTGGCCTTGAAGGCGCGCTCTACGATTATTATTGCTCCGTCGCTTTTCGAGAGGCCGATGTCCTGAAAGAGCTTCGCGCTGAAACCGCCAAGCTGGGCGGGCCTTCGGCCATGCAGATCGGGCCGGAGCAGGGGGCGTTCATGGCCATGTTGGTGAAACTCATGGGCGCCAGGCACATTCTGGAAATTGGCACATTCACCGGCTATTCGGCGCTTGCCATGGCGCTGGCGGGCGATGTTCAAATCATTGCGTCCGATGTGAGCAAGGAATGGACTGATGTGGCGCGGCGGTTTTGGAGCAAGGCGGGCGTCGCTGCGCGGATTGATCTGCGCCTCGCGCCGGGCGCTGAAACTATCGCCGCGTTGTCGAAGGACAAACCGGGCCATTTCGACTTGATGTTCATTGACGCCGACAAGCCGTCCTATGACACCTACTATGAAGGTGGGTTGAAGCTCCTGCGATCCGGCGGCCTGATGTTGATCGACAACGTGCTGTGGGATGGCAAGGTAGCGGATATGACCGCCATCGACGATGATACCTCGGCGTTGCGCGCCCTGAACGCCAAGATCGTGGCCGACTCCCGCGTCGAGATCTGCATGGTGCCGATCTGCGACGGGTTGTCGATGGCGCGGAAAAAATGAGGCGACCATGGATCGCAAGGCAAACCGACGAATTCTCGACCGCGCCGCTACGGAAGCCCTGAAATTCCGGAACGGCATCGCTGAGCGATCGCACCGTCCGGTTAAGAAATACGCCGAGATGGTGGAGATGTTTGCCGGCCCGTTGCCAGCACATCCGGCGGATGGCGAAGATGTTATCAAGGAACTGGCGGCGAAAGCGGACATAGGTTTGATGATGCCTACAGGCCCGCGGTTTTTCGGCTGGGTGATTGGCGGCTCGCACGTGGTTGGCGTTGCGGCTGACTGGCTCACATCAGCGTGGGGACAGAATGTCGGAAACCATCAAGCAAGCCCGGCGGCTTCGGCGGCCGAGGCCGTTGCCGCAGGCTGGCTGCTTGAGTTGCTTGATCTGCCACGGGAGAGCTCAGTGGGCTTTGTAACCGGCGCGACGGTCGCAAATTTTGTATGCCTTGCATCGGCCCGCGACGAAGTCTTGCGGAAAGCGGGATGGAATGCTGACGCTGACGGATTGTTTGGCGCGCCAGCCATAAATGTGATCATTGGCGATGACGCGCATACGACGGTTTTTTCAGCGCTGCAGTTTCTGGGGCTGGGCCATGACCGTTTGACCCGGGTGAAAACCGATGGCCAGGGCTGCATGCTGGTGCCTGCATTCGCTGACGCAATCGCCAAAGTCCGTGGTCCAACAATTGTTATCGCTCAGGCGGGGCAACTCAACACGGGCGGGTTTGACAATTTTTCTGACATCGTGCCACTGGTCAGGCGGGCGGGGGCTTGGCTGCATGTCGACGGCGCTTTTGGATTATGGGCGCGGACAAGCTCGAAGCTCAGCCACCTTGCGGCGGGCGTTGATGGCGCCGATTCCTGGGCAACAGATGGCCATAAATGGCTCCAGACGCCTTATGATAGTGGTTACGCCATTGTGCGGCACGAGATGGCCCATCGCCGCGCCATGACCATCGCCGCGAGCTATTTGCCGATGGCAGCGGAAGGCGAGCGTGACCCGTCGCATTATGTGCCGGAACTTTCGCGCCGCGCCCGGGGATTTCCCACCTGGGCCATCATCAAGCATTTGGGCCTCAGCGGGATTTCAGCCATGGTCGACCGCCATTGCGAAGTCGCGCGCGTGATGGCTGCAAAGCTGGCTGCCGAGCCCGGCATCGAAATCCTCAACACTGTCGTTCTCAATCAGATAATCGCGCGGTTCGGTTCGGGTGAAACACCTGAGCGCGCTGATGAATTGACACGCAAGACAATCGCCCGCGTTCAGGCCGATGGCGAATGTTTCGCAGGTGGCGCAATTTGGCGAGGCCGGCAAGTCATGCGGCTCTCGGTCATTGGCTGGGAGACCACTGTGGCAGAGGGCATGGTTGCGGCTGAAGCGATCATCAGAGCCTGGAAAATCGTCAGGCAGCAACCGAATTGAACCAGCTGATGCGGTTCTTACCTGGAATCCCGCGATTCATTAAATTGGCGGCTGCGATAATGGTTTTTCTTTTCGGCCTCACCAGCGCGGGTGTCCGTCGCCTGGCAGCGCAGGAAGTAGGTGGCTTGTGAATCGCTTTTCGGCTTGAACGTCTGGCATTTAGACGCGCTTTCAGCCGCGATTCCCGTTCCCATGGAAAAACCGGGCCACAGGTCCACCTCGTTGACGGGCGCGGTAGATTTGTGATTATCTTGTGCATTCAATTGGTTAAAGGTAACGGGCAGGGCCGCTGCCAAGGCCGCAACCGCAATAAGTTTCCGTGTAAATCGCGAACTGACAAACATTTTTCCCTCCAACTTTTGCCCAACCGGTCCGAGGCGTTTTTTATTAGCTGGTAGTGGGCTTAACGAATTTCAAGTTGGAAGAGTTTCACTTGCCAATCCGCTTTCCCCCCTGTATAGGCGGCCTCGTTAAATACTCACGCGGGTGTTGGACTTTTGCCACGGGAATGCGAGTTCCCCTCATAGGCGCAAGTCCTTCCGGTGCCGGAATAATCCGGCCACAGTCATCCGCGGCGGATCAACCGGAGAAGGATAGGACCAATGGCTGCGCCAGAATTTACCATGCGCCAATTGCTTGAAGCAGGCGTTCATTTCGGACATCAAACCCATCGCTGGAACCCCAAGATGCAGTCGTATATTTATGGCTCGCGCAATGGCATCCATATCATCGACCTGGCGCAAACTGTGCCGCTGCTGCATCAGGCTTTGCTGGCTGTTTCAGCCGCCGTCGCCAAGGGTGGCCGCGTATTGTTCGTGGGCACCAAGCGCACGGCGCAGGAGCAGATTGCCGAAAGCGCCAAGCGTTCGGCGCAATACTATGTGAACTCGCGCTGGCTGGGCGGCATGCTCACCAACTGGAAGACCATCTCAAATTCAATCAAGCACTTGCGCAACCTCGATGAGCAGCTCGCCAAGGAGGGCATGGGCCTCACCAAGCGCGAAATGCTGTCGATCTCGCGGGAGAAAACCAAGCTTGACAAAGCCTTGGGCGGCATCAAGGACATGGGCGGCACGCCTGACATCCTGTTTGTGATCGACACCAACAAGGAGGCGCTGGCGATCAAGGAAGCCAACCGTTTGGGCATTCCGGTTGTGGCGATCATCGATACCAATTCTGATCCTGCCGGCGTGAATTTTCCAATTCCTGGCAATGATGATGCAGGCCGTGCCGTGGCGCTCTATTGCGATCTCATCGCGCGCGCCGCTATTGAGGGCATTGCCCAGGCGCAAGGGTCGTCAGGCCGTGATATCGGTGCTGAAGAAAACCCGATGGCTGAAGCCGTTTCCGCAGAATAATATTTAGCTCGATTATTTGAAGAGGATTGTCATGGCTGAAATCACAGCTGGAATGGTCAAGAGCCTGCGTGAATCAACGGGCGTTGGCATGATGGATTGCAAGGCTGCATTGGCCGCCACAAATGGCGACATGGATGCCGCAACCGATTGGCTGCGCGCCAAGGGCCTGGCGAAAGCCGCCAAGAAATCCACCCGCGTGGCGGCGGAGGGCCTCGTCGGCTTGGCGATTGCCGGCACGACGGGCGCCGTTGTTGAAGTGAATTCGGAAACCGACTTTGTGGCACGGAATGAAAAATTCCAGACCATGGTCGCCGAGATCGCCAAGCTGGCGCTTGTCGCTGACGGCAACACCGAGAAATTGAAAACCGCCAAGTATCCCGGCTCGCAGCACGCGGTGGCTGAATATGTGGCCGAGATGGTGGCGACCATTGGCGAGAACATGACGGTTCGCCGGACTGCGGCGCTCAAAGTTAGCGACGGTGTGATTGGATCCTATGTCCACAACCAGGCAGCGCCTGGCATGGGCAAGATCGGCGTTCTGGTGGCGCTTGAATCAACCGGCAACAAGGAAGAGCTCGCAGCGCTTGGCCGCTTGCTGTCCATGCATGTGGCGGCCACCAATCCTGTCGCCCTGGATTTGGCGGGTGTCCCGGCTGATACGCTGGCGCGCGAGAAAGCCATTCTTGAGGAAAAGAATGCCGGCAAGCCCGCCGCTGTCATGGAAAAGATTGTGGCTTCCGGCCTCAAGACCTATGGCAAGGAAAACTGCTTGCTGGAGCAAGCCTATGTTCACGATGGCGCCAAGTCGGTGACACAGGTTCTGGGCGAAGCTGGCGCCAAGGCGGGCGCGCCCATCAAGCTTCTGGGTTACGTGCGCATGCAGCTTGGCGAAGGCATTGAGAAGACCGTTGACGACTTCGCCGCCGAAGTGGCCAAGGCCGCCGGTCAGGCTTGATCGAAATTCATATGTGGTGATGGGATCCGGTGACGGGGCCCATTTCTTTTAGCCGCGTTTGCCGAAAGTAGTACCGCCGCTGAAAGTCGACTTGGGTGGCTGATAGCTGGATGGCGTGGAATGCTTCATGCGCTGGGCGGTGGAATAGCTTTCCGCGTATTCGCTGTCCTTCAGCATAACAGCGAGGTCGTCCTTGATGTTCAAGCCTGGGCCTGGGCCATAGTCATTGTCGCCATAGGTTCCGGAGCAGAAACCGAGTTCTATGAATGCCCAGATAGGTCCAATAATCGGAATGAATTGAAAGAAGAACCACCAGCCGGACTTGTCACGGTCATGATACCGTTTGATTGTGACGCAGATGTTGAACCAAACCACTGCGAGAAACAGCAGAATCGCTATGATGACTGGCAATGCCGAGGGAGCTTCCCCTTGTGAAACCAAAATGACCACGGCTGTGATAAGCGTCACTATGACAACAAGCTGGCCTAGCCACCAGCCGCCCCGTCCCAGACGTCCAAACGGGCTGAACAGAAATTCAAGCATGACAGCTTCCCTTTTTTCCGGAGGCTAGCCAGGTTTCGGCTGCAAGCCCGTTAATGGTTGAAAAAAGGTTTGCTCGTGGTGAAAAATCTCCTAAGACGAATCGGCTGGCAGATCATTAAAAGCAGGCCGACAGGGGCTGGAACCATGATAAGTTACAAACGCATTCTTCTCAAAGTTTCCGGCGAAGTGCTGATGGGGGGCCAGCCCTTTGGCATTGATCTGGACACGGTGGCGCGGATTGCTGATGAGGTTATCGCCTGTGTGAAATCGGGGGCCCAGGTAGCCCTTGTCATCGGTGGCGGCAATATTTTCCGGGGGCTGGCGGGCGCTGCCAAGGGCATGGACCGGGTGAGCGCGGATCACATGGGGATCATGGCCACCATCATGAACGCGCTTGCCATGCAGGGTGTCCTGAAATCCAAGGGAATTGATGCCCGTGTGCTGTCGGCCATCGCCATGCCTACCGTCTGCGAGACCTATTCACCCGCCCAGGGCATCCACCATTTGCAAAGCGGGCGGGTTGTGATCTGCGCGGCGGGCACGGGTCTGCCGTTCTTCACCACCGATACCGGCGCGGCTTTGCGCGCCGCTGAACTGCAGTGCGATGCGCTGTTCAAGGGAACCAGTGTCGACGGCGTCTATGCTGAAGACCCCAAGAAGCACCCAAATTCGAAGCGCTTCGACAAGATCACGTTCAGTGAGATATTGGCCAAGGATCTGCGGATCATGGATCCCGCCGCAATCGCCCTTGCGCGGGACAACGGGATTCCGGTAATTGTATTCTCCATTCGCGAGCCCGGCGCCGTGCTTGCAAGTCTTGAAAGGCGCTGGCCGATTTACCATTGTGACGAAGGATTAGCCCATGGCACAGCCCGCCCCATTCAACCCGGCCGAAATCAAGCGGCGCATGCATGGCGCCACGGAATCGCTGCGACATGACTTTGGCGGTTTGCGCACGGGCCGCGCTTCCGCAGCTTTGCTGGAACCGATCCATGTGGACGCCTATGGCGCCATGATGCCGCTCAATCAGGTCGCCTCGATTGCGGTTCCAGAGGCCCGTCTGCTGCAGATCAGCGTTTGGGACAAGGGTCTTGTGGTCGCGGTTGAGAAGGCGATTCACGCTTCCAACCTCGGCCTTAACCCACAGACTGAGGGGCAAGTCATTCGCCTGCGCATGCCGGACTTGACGCAGGATCGCCGCAAGGAGCTGGTCAAGGTGGCGCACCAATATGCTGAGAAGGCCCGCATCGCGGTTCGCAATGTGCGCCGCGATGGCATGGACCAGCTCAAGGCATTGGAGAAAGAGCATCTGATGAGCGAGGATGAACACAAGAAGAAGTCTGAAGAAACGCAGAAGATGACAGATGACACCATCAAGGAAATCGACGCGGCTTTGAAATCCAAAGAAGCAGAAATCATGCAGGTTTGAGGGAGGCTGCTTGATCCCCTCTATGTCATTTGAGCGCTGTCCCCGCCATGTCGCCATTATCATGGACGGCAACGGGCGTTGGGCGCGTCTTCGCGGGCTGCCCCGGTCGGCGGGCCATAAAGCGGGGGTTGACGCGCTTCGCCGCGCCGTCAAGGCCGCCGCGGATTTCGGAATAGAGTTTCTCACAATCTATTCGTTCAGTTCCGAAAACTGGTCGCGGCCCGAGGCCGAAATTTCATTCCTGCTGGATTTGCTGCGCCGTTTTGTCAGGCAGGACGTGGCGGAGCTGCATCGGGCCGGCGTGAAGATAAAAATTATCGGATCGCGTGAAAACCTTGAGCCGGCGATGATCGCGCTGCTCGACGATGCGGAGCGGCTGACCCGTGAAAATTCCAAACTCAATCTGGTGGTGGCTTTCAATTACGGAAGCCGCCAGGAAATCAGCAGGGCAGTGTCCGCAATCGTGGCGAAGGCGCGGGCCGGTGAAATAATGGCTGAGGAAATCTCGCCTGACCTGATCTCGCAACATCTGGACACCGCCGGACTTCCCGATCCGGACCTGCTCATCCGCACCGGGGCGGAACAGCGGATTTCAAATTTTCTCTTGTGGCAGTCGGCCTATACGGAATTTGTTTTTGTGAAGGAGTTTTGGCCGGACTTCACGGCCGAGATATTTGCCCGCGCGCTCGAAGAGTACCGTCAAAGAGATCGTCGCTTTGGCGGCATCGAAGCGCAAACGGCATGAACGCTTCTCCTTCGCCCAAGTGGGATGATCTCGGCATCCGTGTCGGATCGGCGGCGCTTCTAATCCCGCTCGTTCTATTTTGCGATTGGGCCGGCGGGTTTTGGTTTCACCTGTTCGCGTTCCTGCTCGGCAGCATGATTGCTTATGAATGGACGAAGATTGTTCACGCAAGAAGTCAACTGCAGTTGGCGCTTCATGTGGGCGCCGCATTCGCAGGAATTTCCCTGCCGGAAACTTTTGGCTTTTGGCATGCGGTTTTGGCAGTTGTGGCCTTGGCTTTGGCATCAAGCCTGGTGGCTCGCTTCGGGGACAGGCCCGCCAGCAATTGGAGCTACATTGGCGTTTGCTATGCGGGGTTTCCAGTCATCGCGTTGATTGTTCTGCGCAGCGACAGCCTCTATGGCACCTTGGCGGTTTTGTGGGTTTTTGTGATAGTCTGGGCGGCAGACATAATGGCCTATTTTGCTGGCCGAACGATTGGCGGGCCAAAACTTGCGCCCGCTATTTCCCCAAAGAAAACCTGGGCCGGGCTGGGAGGCGCTGTTGCGGGCAGCGCGATCGCTTCGGCGGCTTTTGCCTATTTTGCTCAACTTGAAGGTGTTGTCATATTGACATTGCTGGCCGGGGGGCTGGCCATAGTGGAGCAGGGGGGCGACCTCTTTGAATCGGCGCTGAAGCGGTCCTTTGATGTCAAAGACTCTGGCCAGCTCATTCCCGGCCATGGCGGCGTTATTGATCGGGTCGATGGATTGATAGCCGTATCGGTTGCCGCCGTATTAATTGGGTTTTTCCGGCAGAACGGGGAATATGCGGCCCAAGGCCTGCTGATTTGGTAACTATATTTCGCCAAATTGTTGACGTACATTCTAACTTATGTGGTTAATGGCGGTTGAATCATGGTGTCCGGTGGAAAAGGGCGCGGTTCTTCTATGATATGCGGGATGAATTTAAAATGAGCATCATGGACGTGTTGTCGGCGCCGACCGATTATTTGCTGCCGTTCATTGTGGCCCTGACTGTCATCGTTTTCATCCATGAGCTCGGCCACTACCTTGTGGCCCGCTGGTTCGGAGTGACGATTGAAGTGTTTTCCGTTGGATTTGGACGCGAAATGTTCGGATGGCACGACCGTCATGGCACCCGCTGGAAGGTGTGCTGGATCCCGCTCGGCGGCTATGTGAAGTTCAAGGGCGATGCAAACGCCACAAGCCTGCCGGAGGCGACTTCCGAGCCAGCTGATGCAGGCAACTTTCACGGCAAGCCGGTTTGGCAGCGGGCGGCCGTTGTTGCTGCGGGGCCAATTGCCAATTTCATCCTGGCAATTGCCTTGTTTACAGGGCTGTTTGCGTTTGCAGGGATGCCATCTACAGAGCCCCGCGCGCAAAGCGTGATGGCTGGAAGCGCCGCCGAGAAAGTCGGCATATTGCCCGGCGATCTCATCAAAGCCGTGGATGGCAGGCCGATTGAAACTTTCAATGACCTTGTCGCGGCGGTGCAGTTCCGCGGCGGGGAGACGCTCAACTTGCAGATTGACCGTTCGGGAACACCAGTCACCTTGAAGATTGTGCCGGAGGTCAAGGAAGAATCGGACGGTTTTGGCGGCACAATCAGAGTTGGCCGGTTGGGAATCAAAATCGAAAACAAAAATGGCGTTACGCCGATGCGCCGGCTGCCATTCACTGAAGCTGTGGCGAAAGGAACAGAGCAGACCTGGCGGATTGTTTCGCTCACCTTTGTGTCCCTGGGCAAGATATTCAAGGGAGAGGAAAGCGCCAAGCAAATCGGCGGAATGATCTCGATGGGGAAAGCGGCAGGTGACGCCGCATCCAGTGGGGCCTATGGATTTATCGGATTGATCGCGTTTTTCTCCGTTAGCATTGGCATCATCAACCTGTTTCCGGTCCCCATGCTGGATGGTGGCCACCTCGTCTATTATGCCATTGAAGCTGTCCGCGGAAAACCGGTTGGACAGCAGGCCCAGGAATGGGGATTTCGAGTCGGTTTATCGCTGGTTGTGATGCTCATGGCGTTCGGTTTTGGCAATGATTTGACGCGAGTTTTTTCAATAATAACAGGTGGTTAACAAGTAATTGAACTTTTGTTTGCAATGTGAGGCAAAGTCATTAAAAAGACCGTTGGGCGGGATTACTGATTTGGGGCGGTTAGCAATATGAAGATTGGCCGGGTGGATGCATAGCAGAATTTTCTTTGTTGGACTTTTGACCCTATTGTTGACGTTGTTTGCTCCGGCCGTGCCGGGGGGCAATTGGGCTTCGGAAGCGCAGGCCCAGACAATCTCGAAAATAGTCATTGAAGGCAACCAACGGGTCGAGAATGACACGCTGTTCTCCTATCTGCAGTTCTCCCAAGGCGATGCGTTTGATGCTGAAAAAATTGATGCGTCCATCAAGGTTTTGTTCCAGACGGGTTTGTTTTCCGATGTGCAGATGTTCCAGCGCGGCAGCACGCTGGTCATCAAAGTTGTCGAAAATCCCCTGATCAATCAGGTGAATTTTGAGGGCAACAGCAAGATCGACGACAAGGCCCTCCAAAAGGAAATTGAAGCCCGCGAGCGGATGATTTTCACCCGTGCGCAAGTTCAAAGCGATACGCAGCGGGTTTTGGCGCTGTACCAGAAGGCGGGCTACTACAATGTGCGGGTTGCGCCAAAGCTGATCCGCTTGCCGGAGAACCGGATCAACCTGGTGTTCGAAGTCACTGAGGGTTCCGAGACCACAATCAAGTCCATCAACTTCACCGGCAATAAAGCGTTTTCGTCCTCTTCATTGCGTTCCGTGATGAATACCGCTGAGCACAGCTGGTGGAATTTCTTCCAGCGAAACGACACTTATGACCCTGATCGTCTGGAATATGACAAGGAGCTTTTGCGCCGCTATTACCTGAAGCACGGATTTGCCGATTTTCAGTTGGTTTCCGCAGAAGCCCAGCTTTCGCCAGATGGTGATTACTTTGAGATCAATATTGTCGTTGAAGAGGGTATTCACTACACAGTCTCTGATGTCGCGGTTAATATTGGAAATACGAACCTTGATCCTGAAAGGCTGACAAAGGTGATCAAAACCGGTGTTGGCGACAGTTATGACGCAACGCGCGTGGATCGGACCGTTGAGAACCTGACACTTGAAGCCAGCAGGCAGGGCTTTGTGTTTGCCAAGGTTGAGCCGAAAATTGACCGCGATCCGGCCAGTGGATCCCTCAATATCAATTATACGATCGCCGAGGGGCAGCGGGCCTATGTGGAGCGCATCGAAATTGAAGGCAACAACCGGACTCTTGACGAGGTGATTCGCCGTGAACTGCTGATTTTCGAAGGCGACGCGTTTAACCGCACGCTGATTGAGCGCGCGCGCCGCAGGCTTACCGCTTTGGATTTCTTTGACAAGATAGACTTCCAGGAAGAGCAGGGCTCAGCTGCTGACAAAGTGGTCATCTTTGTCGTGGTTCAGGAAAAGTCCACGGGCAAGATTGCTTTCTCGGCAGGGTATTCATCGACTGAAAAGATTATTGGTTCGGTTGAGCTGACAGAGCGCAACCTGATGGGCAAAGGCCAATTCCTGCGGCTGAACACGTCATTGAGCTTCAAAAAACAGTCGGTCGATTTCAGTTTCACCGAACCCTATTTCATGGGCATGCCGCTTTCAGCGGGCATCGACCTGTTTGCCAAGAAAACCGACAATAAAGATGAGTCATCGTTCGAAAGCAAGCAAGTCGGCGGTGCGCTTCGCACGGGCTTCAAGCTGGACGAATTCTCGAGCATGAATTTTAAATATTCGCTCGCTTACCGCGAGGTGGACGGAATTAATGTTGCCCAAGCTTCTCCTGCGATTATCGCGCAAGAAGGCAATACGGTGAAGTCCGCTGTGGGCGCCACCTATACTTGGGACGACCTCGACGATCCAAACCGGCCGATACAGGGCTTTAGGGGCCAACTGGAATCCGAAGTCGCTGGTTTGGGTGGGGATACCTATTACGGTCGCCTGGAAGCCCATGGCTGGTACTTCATGCCGCTGTACGAAGAGTCGATTGTTTTGAAGCTGGAGGCCAATGCCGGTCACATTCAAGGCTTCAATGGCAGGGATGTTCCATTGCAGGATCGTTTCTTTATGGGCTCTGATACATTCCGCGGCTTTGCGCAATCGGGCGTGGGGCCGCGCCAGACGAACAATGCAGGCGGCAATGATGCCATCGGCGCTGAGAGCTATGCGATTGCAACCGCTGAAGTAACGTTCCCGGTTGGATTGCCTGATGCCTGGGGCATCGAAGGTGCCGCATTCACGGATGTTGGTACGGTGTTTGGAACATCTGAGAACTCGCTGGGCGAGGCGGTGGGCGGTCCCTGTAATAATGGCGACGCAGACTTGTTAGACACTTGCACAGTTTTCGATACAACCGCACTCCGCGCGTCGGTCGGTGCTGGCCTGATCTGGCAGTCGCCATTTGGTCCGTTGCGCTTTGAACTGGCTTACCCGCTCAAGAAGGCCAGGTTTGACGAAACTGAGTGGTTCCGATTCTCGGTGGGAACACGCTTCTAGACCTTTTGAAATCTGGTGTTAAAGTTGTCGGACGGCTCCCTGGGCCGTCCGAATTTTATTGGGGTGGCGCATGACTGAAGGCAATCCGGCGAAACAACTGGCAAGCGCCGATATCGCGCGCATCATGCAGCTGCTGCCGCATCGCTACCCGTTCCTGCTCATCGACAAGATGATTGACATGGATGGCGAGCAATCGGGCACGGCGATCAAGAATGTGACGATCAACGAGCCATTTTTTCAGGGGCATTTTCCGGGCAAGCCCGTGATGCCGGGCGTGCTGCTCATTGAAGCCATGGCGCAGGCTGCAGGGGCATTGGTGTTGAATCACCTGGGGGACGCGCATGCGGGCCAACTGGTGTTTTTCATGTCAATCGACAAGGCGCGGTTTCGGAAGCCGGTGCTGCCTGGCGATCAGGTGCATTTCCATGTGAAGCTCGCCAACAAGCGCGCACCTGTGTGGAAATACTGGGCTGAAGCGCATGTGGATGGCAAGAAAGTGGCTGAGGCGGAAATCGGCGCCATGCTGATGAGCGGGCGGTAGAACCTACTTCTGGCGCTTGCTGATCGGCACATAGTCGCGCTTGACTGGGCCATTGTAGAGTTGCCTTGGCCTGCCTATGCGCTGGCTTGGATCTTCAATCATTTCTTTCCACTGGGATATCCAGCCCACGGTGCGCGCCAGGGCGAACAGAACAGTGAACATCGAGGTGGGGAAACCCAGGGCCCGCAGGATGATGCCAGAATAGAAATCCACATTCGGATAGAGTTTGCGCTCAATGAAATACTTGTCGTTGAGGGCGACGCGCTCCAGCTCGCGGGCCACATCCAACAGCGGGTCGTCCTTGATGCCGAGTTCGGTCAGAACCTCGTGGGCGGTTTGCTGCATGATCTTGGCGCGCGGGTCGTAATTCTTGTAAACCCGGTGGCCAAAGCCCATCAGCCTCACATGGGAGTTCTTGTCTTTTACCTTCTCGATGTAAGCCGGAATATTGGCCACGCTGCCAATCTCGCCCAGCATTTGCAGCGCCGCTTCATTGGCGCCGCCGTGGGCCGGCCCCCAGAGGCAGGCGATGCCAGCGGCGATGCAGGCGAACGGGTTGGCCCCTGAGGAACCCGCGAGCCTGACGGTGGAGGTGGAAGCGTTCTGCTCATGGTCCGCGTGGAGAATGAAAATGCGATCCATGGCGCGGGCGAGAATTGGGTTCACCTTGTATTCCTCGCATGGCACCGCAAAGCACATATGCAGGAAATTGGCGGCATAGGAGAGATCGTTGCGCGGATAAACAAAGGGCTGCCCGATGTGGTACTTGTAGGCCATGGCCGCAATCGTCGGCAGTTTGGCGATCATCCGGTGGGAGGCGATTTCGCGCTGGCGCGGATCATTCACATCGGTTGAGTCATGGTAAAACGCCGACATGGCGCCCACAACGGCCACCATAACCGCCATGGGGTGCGCGTCCCGGCGAAAGCCCTGGAAGAAGCGCGACATTTGCTCGTGGATCATCGTGTGATGGGTAATGGCGAACTCAAAGGATTTGCGCTGGGCGTGGTTTGGCAACTCTCCGTAGTAGAGCAGGTAGCAGGTTTCGATAAAGTCGCCGTTCTCGGCCAGCTGGTCGATGGGATAACCGCGGTGCAGCAGCACGCCGTCATCACCGTCGATATAGGTTATTTTTGATTCACAGGCTGCCGTGGATGTAAATCCGGGATCGAAGGTGAAAACCTTGCCTTGCCCATAGAGATGGGAAATGTCCAGCACGTCGGGTCCAAGCGTGCCCTTGATGACCGGCAAATCATAGGTTTTTCCGTTGTAGGTGAGTTTGGCCGGATTATCTTGAACAGTCATCGAAGACCCTTTCTGCGTGTTTTTCGACTATATTGCGGCGCAGCAAATAGGTCAAACGGCCAGATCGCTTATGCGCGCCATAAATTCTTCCCGACCCAACACGGCCAATACGTCAAAAATTGGTGGAGACGTGGAACTGCCTGTCAGGCTAGCGCGCAAAGGTTGCGCCAACTTGCCCAATTTAATCGCCTTGGCCTCGGCATAGGCCTTGATCGCCGCTTCCAGGCTGGGCGCGCTCCAATCGGCGCATGCCGCCAAAACAGGAACGAGTTCCGCCAGCGCCGCCCTGCCGCCATCGGCGATGATTTGCCTTGCCTTGTCATCCATCGCCAGCGGCCGCGCCGCAAAGAGGAACGCCGCCCCGTTCTTGAGTTCCACCAAGGTTTTGGCCCGATCCTTGAGGCCTGCCATGGCCATTTTCAACTGTCCCTGCTTTGCGCCGTCCAGTCTGGCCAGCAGCGCGGGCCCGCCTTCGGCATGGGGCAGAAAAGACATCAGCTCGTGGAGCAGGTCGTCATCGCCCATGTGGCGAATGTAGTGGCCATTCAGATTCTCTAGTTTGGCGAAGTCAAAGCGCGCCGGCGATTTTCCGATGCCGCCAAGTTCAAACCATTCCACCAGTTGCTCGGTGGAGAATATCTCATCGTCGCCGTGACTCCAGCCCAGGCGCGCCAGATAATTGCGCAGCGCCGCCGGCAAATATCCCATGGCGCGATAAGCCTCGACACCGAGCGCCCCATGGCGCTTTGAGAGCTTGGCGCCATCGGGCCCGTGGATGAGCGGGACATGGGTCATGTCTGGCACGGACCAGTTCATAGCGTTGTAAATCTGGGTTTGGCGCGCGGCATTTGTGAGGTGGTCAACGCCGCGTACAATGTGGGTGACCCCCATGTCGTGGTCATCCACGACTACGGACAGATTATAAGTTGGGTTCCCGTCGGAGCGCAGGATGATGAGATCATCCAAATCCTTGTTGGCGAAAACCACGCGGCCTTGGGCGTTGTCATTGATGATGGTTTCGCCCACTTGCGGAGACTTGAAGCGGATGACGGGTTTCACGCCGGCGGGCGCGTCGCCTGGCGGGCGGTCGCGCCAGGCGCCATCATATCTGATCGGGCGTTTTTCGGCTTCGGCCTTGGCCCGCATGGCGTCGAGTTCCTGCGGGCTGCAATAGCAGTGATAGGCGTGACCGGATGCAAGCAGTTGTCCGGCCACTTCGCGGTGGCGCGCGGCCCTGCTGTACTGTGAGACAGCTTCGCCATCCCACGTGAGGCCAAGCCACGTCATGCCATCCAATATGGCGGCAATGGCCGCATCGGTTGAGCGTTCGCGATCCGTGTCTTCAATGCGGAGCAGCATTTTTCCAGCGTTGTGCTTGGCGAAGGCCCAGTTGAACAGGGCCGTGCGGGCGCCGCCAATATGCAGGAAGCCAGTGGGCGAGGGCGCAAAGCGCGTGACGACGGGTACTGACATAAGCTCCGTTTTCCTTGTAGGCTGGCAGCGGGGAAAGGTTCGCCACAGGAACTAGCACAGGCTTTTGGGACACGTAAGAGGGCAAGGGCGTGATCGTGGAGAGGCTACACGACGTGTGGCGGGCGCAGGCGGGCAATGGCGTGCTTTGGGCGCCCGTGGCTCTGGCCTTCGGAATATGGACTTATTTTTCCTTGCCGCAGGAGCCCTCGATTGCCGTTGCGGTCCTGATGCTGGTGGTTGCCGCTTCCCTGTCCTGGGTGGCCCGGGGACGCCTGGTATTTACTTTGCTGGCAATTTTTCTCTTCGGATTTGCATTGGCCAAGGCTCGTGCGGAACTTGTCGCGACGCCGCTCCTCAAAGCCACGACCGCCGAAATCGCGGTTGTGGGAATCGTGCGCGATGTTGATAACGCTTCGGCAAAACGCGGCACAATTATTTTGGAGCCAACGGAAATTGAGGGAATGCTGGTAGCCCAGCTGCCGCGCCGCCTGCGGCTCACAAATTTCACCCGCAATGGCAATCCCGCGATCGGTGCGCGTGTGGCTTTTAAGGCGAGACTTGCTCCCATTTCATCGCCGACCATGCCGGGTGGATTTGACTATGGCAGGTTGCAGTATTTTGAAAGCATCGGGGGCAGCGGCCGGATTACTTCGCAGATTGATGTGCTGGAGCAAACAAGCTCTGCGGCATTGTGGCTGGCAAGAGGCCTGCATGAGCTGCGACAGAGCATAGGCTACCGCATCCGGCTGCACTTGCAGGGAACCATTGCGGCGTTGGCAGAGGCCATGATCACGGGTGAGCGCGCAGCCATCCCCAAGGATATCAACACCAGCCTGCAAATCTCGGGGCTGGCGCATATTCTCTCCATTTCGGGACTTCATATGTCGCTGGCCGCCGGTGGTGTGTTCTGGGTTGTCAGGGCCTGGCTGGCTCTGTTTCCCTCCATCGCGCTCCGCTGGCCCATCAAGAAATGGGCCGCGGGTGCGGCGCTCATCTTCGGGTTTGTTTACATGCTGCTGGCGGGGTCCGGCGCGGCAACGCAAAGATCTTATATCATGTTGGCGGTTGTGTTTGTGGCTATCATTGTGGATAGGCCCGCCATTTCACTCCGCAATCTGGCGCTGGCGGCAATTCTGATATTGTTGCTGGAGCCTGAGTCCGCCATTCAAGCCAGCTTCCAAATGTCTTTCATGGCTGTGATGGGGCTTGCTGCCTTTTTCGAGTATTGGAACCGGCCCCGGCAGGAACGAGAGTTCAAGATCGAAAGCCGTTGGATGTTTTTTGGACGGCGGGCCTTCAAGGTCATATTTGCATCGATACTGACTACTGTTGTGGCTGGGGCTTTTTCCTCCATTCCAGCGGCCTATCATTTCGGCAGGCTTGCGCCATACGGTGTGCTCGCCAATGGGTTGGCAATTCCGGTCATGAGTTTGGTGGTCATGCCCTTCGCGTTGCTGAGCGTTGTTCTGATGCCATTTGGGCTGGAGGCGTGGCCGCTGGCTGGCTTGGGGCAGGGCCTGGAGTTGGTTCTGGCGATCTCGGACTATGTCGCTGGCTTGCCGGGAGCGCAACGGGTTGTTCCGCAATTGCCAATTGGCAGCGCCATCGCCCTGGCGACCGGCGCTGCAATGCTTTGTCTGGCTCGTGGCAATGCCCGATTCACTGGCGTTTTGTTTGGTGTGGCAGCGATTGCCTTCGCGCAGTTCAGCGCTTTGCCCGACATATTGATCGAACGGACAGCCGCCAATGTTGCGTATTTGAATGCCGGTCATGAGCTGGTTTTCGCCAACGCCCGCACCGGCCGTTTCGCCGCGGAGAAATGGTTGCAGGCCAATGGGGAGGAGGCGTCTTTCAAGCAGGCGGTTGCCCGTCCCGGCTGGGTTTGCGAAGGGCGCTCCTGTGTTGCCGAAATCAAGGGCAAAAAAATTGCCTATTTCCTTGCGAGCGGCGGGCCGGAGCCATTGTGCGATGGCTTGGATATCGTTGTTGCTTCCTATCCGCTTCGCGGGGCTTGCAAGCAGGTCAAGACCCGCATCGACCGTTTCGACGTATGGCGCCATGGCGCGCACGCAATTGTCGTGGGTGACGCGGGAGCGAAAGTATCAACCGCGAAGGCGATGAGCGGAAACCGGCCGTGGGTTGTTGTGCCGGAAGCCAGGAAAAAGCCAAAGTCGGCAAAATGACTGCCAGATGTTCAGTCCCGGCGCTCGAGATATTGGTACTTCAGCGCATCGGCATAGACTTTGGTCCAGGACTTAAGTCAGCAAACAAATACATTGAGCGAGATCAATTGACTCACGGCAGAACTCATGCATCTTGACTAGGAGGGGGGTAACCGTTTGTTTGCAAGTGGAATTTCAGCATGGTCGACAACCAAATCGTTATTGAGAACCAGAAGCAAGGCACTCCCCAATCGGTTTGGGATGCACCAGGCAGCAACCAGATTGAAGGGTTTGCCGCCGATATCAGTTACGATATCGGTCAGACTGTCGACTTCAAGATCAACATAAACACCGCGACGCCCGACAGTGCGTTACCGCGTCGAGATTTATCGCCTCGGCTATTACGGCGGTGACGGAGCTACGCTCGTCACAAGCTTTACCAATGCTGACGGGACGGTTCAGCCGGATCCAGTCACGCGATTCTCGTGGCTTGGTCGACGCCGGCAATTGGAGCGTGACCGAACAGCTGGAGCATTCCGGAAGACGCAGTCTCCGGCGTTTATCTAGCGAAACTGCAGCGGCTGGATGGCGACGGCAATCCGATCGCGGGGGCCACCAACCAGATCCCCTTCATCGTCCGCGACGACACGCCGGCTGACGGCACCAAGAGCGACATCGTCCTGCAGACCTCCGACACGACCTGGCAGGCCTATAACGGCTGGGGCGGTAACAACGGCCAGGTCGGCGGCGAATTTCTACGGCGATCCGAGCGGCACGATCAATCATCCCGATGTGCGCGATCCGGGCCTTGGCGCGCAGGACCGCGCCTATGCGGTCAGCTACAATCGGCCCGTTCATCACGCGCGACGGCGGCGAGCGCGGCCTCGGGAGCGCAAGACTATCTGTTCGGCGCCGACTATGCGGCGATCTATCTGGCTGGAGAAGAACGGCTACGACGTCTCTTATATCTCCGGCGTCGATACTGACCGGCTCGGCGCCGACTGCGCTGATCGGCCACAAGGCCTATATCTCGGTCGGCCACGACGAATACTGGTCCGGCGAGCAGCGCGCCAACGTCGAGGCGGCGCGCGATGCGGGCGTCAATCTGCTGTTCTGGAGCGGCAACGAGGTCTACTGGAAGACGCGCTACGAGGCCAGCATTGACGGCACAGATACCGCCTACCGCACGCTCGTCTGCTACAAGGAGACCTGGGCGAACGGCAACTCTGAACGCCGGTCCGGCGGACTACGCCAATATCGACCCGTCGAACGAATGGACCGGCACCTGGCGCGACTTGCGCTTCGTCGGCGGTAGATGCCAGGGACGCGGTCGGCACAGGAGCCGGAAAATTCGCCTGACCGGCCAGCTGTTCGGGCCCGACGGCACTGGCGAGTTCGGTGGCGCGCTCGATGTTCCCGCGCGCCTTCGCGGGCCTGCGTCTGTGGCGCGACACTGGGGTGGCGCGAACCGGTACGCTCGACATTGCGCCGGGCATCCTCGGCTACGAATGGAACGTCGTGCCGGAGACCAATACCGCCCTGCCGGCCTGATCAAGCTCTCCGAGACGACCCTGCACTGGAGTGCCATCCTCATCGACCAGGGCAACCGGGTAGCGCCCGGCACCGCCACGCACAATCTATCGCTCTACCGCGACGCCGAAAGCGGCGCGCTGGTGTTTGGCGCGGGCACGGTGTTCTGGAGCTGGGGGCTGAGCGACGAGCACGACTCCAGTCGCCTTACGGCGCCAATATCGAGAACGCGGCGATCCAGCAGTTCACCGTGAACCTGTTCGCCGACATGGGCATCCAGCCCGGCGTATCCGACGCATTTCTGGCGTCCACCGGGCTCGTTCGCGCGAGCGCATCCGCGGATGCAGTAGGCGCCGTGACAACCATGACCGACCTTCCTGCCAGTGTTGCCGCCCAGCAGTTGGTCATCATTTTCGGCACTGCGACGGACGATGACAACAATGCCGCGACGGTAGATGGACAAGTTGCCGTTGTCGAAGTCTCGGTTGATGGTGGCGCGACCTGGCGAGTTGCGCAAGGCACAAGCAACTGGACTTACGCCTGGAGACCGACGATTGAAGGCACCTACACAATCAACGCGCGGGCGATCGATGACAGTCTGAACGTGACGGCGTTGACGATTGCGCAGGACGTTGTGGCGGTTACCTCACCGATCCCGCCAGATACATTCAGCCTCTTTGATCCGCTTGTTCCAATAACGGCCGGCGTATTCAACGACGGCCAACCCATCGAGCTTGGCATGAAATTCACTGTCAGCCAGGCAGGCGAGATTACGCAACTGCGATATTATCGCGGCGCTGCCGATGCGGGAGATACCGATATTCGTGAAGGCCGCCTGTGGAGTTCGGATGGAAACGTGCTGGCGACGGTCACTTTCACTTCCGACCCCAACCAATCCGGTTGGCAATTCGTCAACCTCTCCAGCCCGGTGGCGGTCGCGCCAAATACCGAATACGTCGTTTCATATCGCACCAGCAACAACTATGTCGCCACGGGGAGTTATTTCACGCCGGCTAACGAAGTCACGTTTGACGGCATCGACAATGATGCCTTCACCGATCCCTTTGGCGTTGTAAGCGCGCCGCAGAGTTTGGTTGTGAGTGGCGCGGGCATAGGTGGCAACGGCGTTTACGCCTACGGCGCTGCGATCCTGCTGCCGACCAACACGTTCTCTGCTGCAAACTATTGGGTCGATGTGACCTTCGATCCGATCAGAGGCCCCAACGAAGCACCGATCATCACCTCCAATGGCGGCGGCGACACGGCCGCGATTTTCCTTGCGGAGAACACAGCGCAAGTCGCCGACGTGGACGCAACCGACGCGACTGCCCTTATCTATTCGCTCGTTGGCGGCGCAGATCAATCGAAGTTCAACATCGATCCGGCAACTGGCAACCTTACATTCAAGAGTGCCCCGAATTTCGAGGCGCCCAACGATGTCGGCGCGAACAATGTCTATGATGTCATCGTGCGTGCCTCCGATGGTGTGCTTTCCGACACCCAGGCGATCGCCGTCACGGTGACCAATGTGGCCGAGGCCGCCCCTACGGCCAATAGTTTCGACGGCCAACTCGTGACCGCCGACTACATCTTCGGAACGACTGATAACTCTATCTTCGCTGGCGCGGGTGCAACCCAAACCGCGACCGTCACCGCTGGTATGGAATTCGTTAACCTCCCGGACGCCGGCCCCAGCATCGGAAATGGGCCTTTCGGACTTGCCCGGGTTGACGTCGGCTCGGCCAGCATTCGCATTGAATTCCCCGTTGACCAGGGATTCAACGTTCCAATCCTGAATTTCGCAGCGCAATCCACCCATCCCTTCAACGGCGTCAAGCTGACGGATGCGAATGGACAGGTGCCTGACATTCTTGGGGTGTCATTGATTGGTCAGGCTGAATTCACGGTACCGCTAACGGCCAATAGCATCACATTCACCGGCGACAGCGTGTTTCTCAACGTATCGGCGAACGGCAATAACGGTCGCGCCACAGACGTGGACGCGACCGCTGAGGGCAATCAATTCAGCTTTGTCGAGTTGCTGGTCGATTTCAACGATGCACCCACAATCATTTCGGGCAGCGGCGGTGAAACTGCTGCCGCCGCGACACCGGAAAACACCACGCTTGTGATGGCGCTGGCCGCGACCGATGCGGATGCCGGGCAGACGCTGACCTACTCGATCGTGCCCCAATCCGGCGGCGGCGCGGAAGATTCGGATCTATTCGAGATCCGCAACGGCAACGAATTGCATTTCAGGAATGCTCCGGACCGGGAGAGCCTGCCAGCCGCCGGCAATACGCCGGACTATCAGGTGATGGTCCAGGCCACTGACGGCAAGGGCGGGTTCGATATTCAGACCATTACAATTGCAGTCGATGATGTTGACGAGTTCAATGTATCGGCGCCGGTGGATGGTGATGGAGCCGCGAACGCAGTCGACGAGAACGCGGTCGGGGCGGTTGGTCTCACCGCCTCCGCTGCCGATGCGGATGCGACAACGAATGCGATCACTTATGCACTGGTGAGCGATCTTGCGGGCGTAATTCCATACACAGGCCCGTTCGCGATCGATGGTTCGACGAGCGCCGTCTCGGTCAACACGGCTCTCAACCGCGAAACGACCGGCCCGACGCAGACATTGTTCGTCAAGGCAACTTCGGCTGATGGTTCATCGGCGGTGGAAACCTTCACCGTGGCCATCAACGATCTTGATGAGTTTGATGTCTTGACACCGGTTGACACCGACGCGGCGATGGACGCGGTCGACGAGAATGCGGCCGTTGAAACGCTTGTCGGCGTGGCGGCGTTCGCCTCGGACGCCGATGCGACGACAAATGCTGTAGTTTATGCAATCACCGGCGGAACCGGCGCAGCGCTTTTCACCATCGACCCCGCTAGCGGTATTGTCAGGACAGCGGCGGCGATCGATCGCGAGACCCTCGGTGCGAGCCGGACCATCATAGTGCAGGCGACCTCGGCCGATGGCTCGACGTCGAGCCAGACCTTCACCATCGCCATCAACGATCTCGATGAATTTGACGTATCCGCCATCAACGACACAGACGATGCCGCCGATGCGGTTGCGGAAAACGCCGCTGCGGGCGCGGTCGTGGGAATTGCTGCATCGGCATTTGACGCCGACGCGACCGGCAATCTGGTTACATACAGCCTCACGAACGACGCCGGCGGACGCTTCGCCATCAACGCCTCGACGGGAGTAGTGACCGTTGCCAATGGAGCGTTGCTCGATTTCGAAACTGCCTCATCCCATCAAATCACCGTACTTGCGACCTCCGCCGACAACTCATCGTCAAGCCGGACGTTTACGATTGGTGTGAGTGATGTCGTTGAGGCTATCACCAACGGCAACGCCGGAGGGATATTGAACGGTACGGCGGGGGCCGACATCATCGACGCCGCGGGCGGCGGCGATCTGGTTCTCGCTGGCGCGGGCAATGATCGCATCACGGGGGGCTCAGGTTTGGATGTTGTCGACGCCGGTGCCGGGGACGACACAATCATCGCCACGATAGGCGACGGAAGCGATTTCTATTTTGGCGGCAGCGGAAATGACACGATCAGTTTCTCGGGCGTGAGTGCGGCGTTGCGCATCGAACTGAGCGGGACAGCCCGGAGCACCCAGACCGGAACGGATCTTCTGAACTCAATCGAAAACGTGATCGGCGGCGGCGGTAATGATCGCATCGAGGGAAACAGCGTCGCGAACCTCATGGATGGCGGCGGCGGCAATGATCGGCTGCAAGGAGGCGGCGGCAGCGATACTCTCGCTGGCGGGCTCGGGAATGACGTCATGATCGGCGGGTCTGGCAATGACACATTCGTGTTCAAGCTCGGATTTGGCAATGACAGGATCGAGGATTTCGACGCGACCCCGGCAGGCGGCCAGGATCGGCTCGATGTCCGAGACCTCGGAATTACCAGCGATAGTTTTGGATCGCGAATTGTCTTTAAGGATCTCGGAGCCGATACGTTGGTGACGATTGACGGTGATGCCGCCCAAACCATAAGACTTGTTGGGATCGGCAATCCCGCAACAATCACCCAAGCCGATTTCTATTTGATTTAAGAGTTGTGAAAATGATCAGGTTCTAAGGCTGCATGCTCATAAACGGCAATCAGATCGGCGGGAAGATGCTTCAGTATCGCTCGACGGAGGGGGGACAAGGGATTTTAAGCATGATTGCTGCAGGAAGACATTAGCGCAATGCGTCGAATGCCGGGACCGAAGAGCTAGCCGCAGATTTTCCGCAGATCGGCCCATTGGCTGTCGCTGATCGCCGGTTTCAGCGCAATGTTGGCCGGCGCAGGGTTGATCAGGTCGATACGTTCATCTGTGCCGGGGTGGGTCGAAAATATGCTGCCCAGCTGGGAAAGCGTCTTGCTCAGGGGCTTGCCTTCTTCCTTCAAGACTTTTTCGAAGAAGCGCTTCAACCCCGTTGGATCGATTTTGGCTGCTGTCATCATGTCGACCGCATAGGTGTCGGCCTGGCGCTCGGCGTCGCGGCTTGATCGCAAAACGGCGGCGAGGCTGGCGAGAGAGCCCGTATTGCCGCCGCCGGATGTTCCCGTTGCGATGCTCAGCAGGATTTCAACGCCCATGATCCGCACCAGTTGGGCTTCCGGGTGCCGGTGCGCGGCATGGCCGATTTCATGGGCCAGAACGCCAGCGACTTCGTCCGGCCCGGACGTCTCGCTGATGAGGCCGCGGGTGATCACAATGTGCCCGCCCGGCAAAGTGAAGGCGTTCATAAGCCCGATGTCATAAACCCGGACTTTTATCGGAGGCATATCCGGGTCGCCTTCGGCAAGGCTGGCCACCATGGCGGAGAGGGCCGCATCGCCCGCAGGCGTGGTGCAGTGCTTCGCACCCTGCGCCACGGCTTTTTCCATTTGCTCGCCGGCCCGCGCGCGCCATTCTTCGGGCAGCAACACCGCAATTTTTTGCGGAGCGTAATTGAGCGTCAAATACATGACGCCCGCGAAAGCGGCGAGGCTGGCGCCAATCCAAAGAGAGAATTTCATGGCCCGCTTGGGGTTGAAACCGCCCTTGAGATGGGGCGCAATCGCCAGCAGCTCGGCCATGAAACCCTCATCATGAACGACAAGGCGGGCCCCGGGTTGACTGTCATGGGCAAGTCTCAGGGTGTGGCCTTTGACGGGCGGATCGACGGCAAACAGACCAGCCATCCGCCAAGCCTGAGGGGTCAGCTCATAACCTGAAAAAGTGAGGCCATGGCTATCGAGATTTATGCTGACGGGCCAGTCCCGGGCGGTCTGTCCATCGAAATAAGTCCCATTGGCCGACATCAGATGACACTGACATCAAATGCATCGGCCAGTCCTTCGCCGGTCTTGCTGAGCGCAGCGCTTGACTGGATAATTCCGTCGACATCGACGGTGCCGATGACTTGCAGCCTGTCACACATGTATCGCACCAGCCTTTGCTGAATGAAGGGGCGGCCAATGCCCAGCGTGAAAATGAGGATTAGCAGGTTGACGATTACGAGCGCAATGAGGCTGCCAGCTGTCGCGCTCAGCTTGAAAGTCGCGTTTCCAGCGGTCGTATAGCTGGCAAAAGTGGCAAGTTCCTTGGCCGTGTAGATGGCCCAGAGCATGGGGATGACGAGAAACATTGCAAGATAGGTGAGACCCACCACGGCTATCACTGTGCCGACTGTCCAGGTCTGATCCGGTGTCGGCTGGGGATTGTCGCTAAACACCGCTTCAAACGCCGCTGAAAGCTCCGGGCCGCTCAAAACCGCGAATTCATAGGCAATGATGCCAACGCCTGCGAGGATCGCAACAAGCGTCAAAAACCAGCATAACGCATAGGTCGGATATAGGGGCCCGGCGCGCCCCCTGAACTTGAAGGCGAGATTGCCAAACCGCATATCGCCAATAATCTGTTCCTGCAGGACAGTATTCAAAACCGGATTGGACCAACCAAGCGACATGCCGCTGGCCAGCAGCGAGCCAAAATACGTGAGGCTGTAAATCATGGACGAGCCGACCAGCGTTCCCCGGATGCCGCGCCACAGAGTGCGGGAGAGTTGATAGCGCCGGGCACGGTACACGGCTGCCCCCCAAAGCACGGCTATGATGAGGTACAAGAGAATTTGCAGGGCGATTATGGCGGGATGTTCCGGGCCATAGGCGAGGCTGATAACGAATACCAGCAGAATGAACGGCAGAATGAAAATTCCGAGGACGATGAGAAACCCGAGGAACAGTTCCAACCCGCGGCCGGTGTACTCCAGCGGCTGGCCGTTGAAGTAAATACAGCTCCAAATATGCTTTCGGACGTTGGTTTTGGCCCAAAACCTGTAGATGCCAAGGGTCAGGATGGAGAGCAGGAAATTGACAATCGAAAGAGCGCCGAGCCCGGGTCTCGGCACATATTGAATTTGGATTGTCTCCCCCGGAGCAACGCGAGAATCTGTCATGGCGGCCAACTTGCCATGATGGTTTGATTTGGGAAATAGACAATATCTCCATATGTGGTTGACAAATTCGCAACACCTGTTGCTGAAATGGCACAGGCCCACAATTTGTGTGTCCGCCGCAATTCCGCACCATTATGAACCATTCATCTGCCCAAATTGGCTCCTATCGTCATAATTCACGGAAACCAGAGGCCTGTGGAATCGATACCAGAGAGGGCGTAAGAGCTGTGCGGTCGCAACGATAAAAACAACGACGCAGACACAGGGAAATATCATGGACGTCAAAGCAATCTCCAAAACACGGCTTCCGAGCCGCCACGTTACTGTTGGGCCACAAAGGGCGCCACACCGGTCTTACCTCTATGCCATGGGGTTGAACGAGCAGCAGATTGGGCAGCCCCTGGTGGGCGTGGCAAGCTGCTGGAACGAGGCCGCGCCCTGCAACATTTCACTCATGCGGCAGGCGCAATCGGTGAAGCGTGGCGTGGCCGCTGCCAACGGCACGCCACGGGAGTTCTGCACGATCACTGTCACTGACGGCATTGCCATGGGCCATCAGGGCATGAAGGCTTCGCTGGTTTCGCGCGAATGCATTGCCGACAGCGTTGAGCTCACCATGCGCGGCCACTGCTATGACGCGCTGGTGGGGCTCGCTGGCTGTGACAAGTCGCTGCCCGGCATGATGATGGCTATGCTGCGGCTCAACGTGCCTTCGGTGTTCATCTATGGGGGATCAATTCTTCCCGGAACGTTCAAGGGCCGTCCTGTGACCGTGCAGGACGTTTTCGAGGCTGTGGGCAAACATTCCGTTGGCGACATGACCGACGAGGACCTGCACACCCTTGAGCAGGTCGCCTGTCCATCAGCTGGCTCCTGTGGCGCGCAGTTCACGGCCAACACCATGGCGACAGTTGCCGAGGCGATTGGTTTGGCTCTGCCCTATTCCTGCGGCGCCCCGGCCCCTTATGAAATTCGCGACACGTTCTGCTTCACCTCGGGCGAAAAGGTGATGGAGCTCATCGCCCGGAATATTCGGCCGCGCGATATCGTCACGCTGAAGGCTTTGGAGAACGCGGCGACGGTTGTGGCGGCTTCCGGCGGCTCCACCAATGCGGCGCTGCATTTGCCAGCCATGGCCCATGAATGCGGCATCAAGTTTGACCTGTTTGACGTCGCCGAAATATTCAAACGCACCCCCTATATCGCTGACCTGAAGCCCGGCGGAAAATATGTGGCCAAGGACATGTTTGAGGCTGGCGGCATTCCGCTGCTGATGAAAACCTTGCTCGATCACGGTTTCCTGCATGGCGATTGCCTGACGGTTACGGGCCGCACCATGGCTGAGAATATGGCCTCGGTGAAATGGAACCCGGATCAGGACGTGGTTTATCCCGCCAACAAGCCGATCACCAAGACCGGTGGCGTTGTGGGCCTGCGCGGCAACCTGGCGCCTGAAGGCGCTATTGTAAAGGTCGCGGGCATGAAGAACCTGACCTTCACCGGTCCGGCGCGCTGCTTTGATTCCGAAGAGCTGTGCTTCGAGGCTGTTTCCAAGAAGCAGTATAAGGAAGGCGAGGTTCTGGTCATCCGCTACGAAGGTCCGCGCGGCGGCCCCGGCATGCGCGAAATGCTGTCCACAACCGCTGCCCTTTACGGGCAAGGGATGGGTGAGAAAATGGCCCTCATTACCGATGGCCGCTTCTCAGGCGCCACCCGCGGCTTCTGTGTTGGCCATGTGGGGCCGGAAGCGCAGCTTGGCGGCCCCATCGCCCTGTTGAAGGATGGCGACTTGATCACACTTGATGCCATTGAGGGCACGCTGACATGCAATGTGAGCGACGCCGAGTTTGCGGCCCGCAAGAAAAGCTGGAAGCCGCGCGAGCACGGCTATGGCTCGGGCGCTTTGTGGAAATACGCCCAACAGGTTGGCCCCGCTGTATCGGGGGCTGTAACCCATCCCGGAGGAAGTCACGAAGGTGTTTGCTACGCTGACATCTAGGGTTTTCGTGAAGGCGGTTTCACGCCGCGCCAGAAGTGCGGCTATGGCGTTTCTGGCGGTGATGGTGCTTGGCGCGAGCACGGCTGGCTATGCGGAAGAAGGCAGCTCGGACTTCTTTTCGTATTTGCCTGCCGCACCGGATATCAATTTGCCGGATCTCGATATCATTCCCTTCTGGACCGATGATTTGAAGAAAGCCAAGAAGGCTTACAACGGCGGAAACTTCGACAGGGCCATCAAGTATTTCCGCAAGGCCTCCGAAGATGGAAACATCGTGGCTGACTGGTATCTTGGCCATATCTACCGAACGGGCAGGGGCGTTCCGCGCGATGATGCAACGGCGTTTTCCTATTATTCGCGGGTGGCTGACACCTATGATCCGGATGAAAAGGATCAGAAACGGCTGCGCATCATGGTGGATTCAATGTTGCGGGTCGCTGACTATTACAGGGTGGGCATTGTGTCCGCCGGGATTCCTGCCAACCATATCATTGCGGCGAACAGCTATCTCAAAATAGCTTCCACCTATGGCCATCCCGGCGCCCAATATTCGCTGGGCCTGATGAACATCAATGGACAGGGGGTCAAGAAAAATCCCCAGCAGGGGCTGAAGTGGCTGATCGCGGCCGCAAGAAAGCGCCATGCCGAGGCGGAAGCCTACCTCGGGGATTTGTATTGGGATGGGAAAGTGGTGCGGCAGGACCGCACCCGGGCGCTGATGTGGTATATTCTGGCCAAGCAATCGACGGAGCCAAGCGCGTTTCCGGCGATATTTGACCGCTATGAGGAATTGAACGCGGCGGCGCCGGAGGATACGCGGCTGGAAGCCGCGGCCAGGGCGCGGGTTTGGGCCGAGCAATATCCGGTGGCCAGCGACAAACTGGCCGAGTGAGCGTCAAGTAACCCCGTTTGGCCTGGTGCCGACAAAGGCCGCCACGCCAACAAGCACGGCGGTTATCAAAATCGCCAGCCAGGTCGGCGCATGGCCGAAATACCACAGCCAGCCGCCCATCAGCCCCATGATGGACAGGGCCAGCGCTTTTGCCTGCGGCGAGATTGCCCCATTGTCCTGCCAGTTGCGAATGGGTGGCCCAACGATCCTGTGTAGGCGAATTCTTTCGGCAAGTTCCGGGGATGACCGGCTGAAGGCCCAGATGGCCACCAGCAGCATCGGCGTGGTGGGCAGGATCGGCAATATGACGCCAGCGATGGCACAACCAACGCTGATCCAGCCGACACCCAGATAGAACAGTTTCTTCAAACCCAGCCCATTCCCGGTTTTTTGTAATGCTTGCAAATCATTGGTCGTTCATGCGATTTAGAGCCTGCAATGACAAGCTCCAATTCGCCGCAACCTGTTGCCCCGCCGCATGGGGGTGTTTCCTTTTTCGGAAGGCTGCGGGCATATTTTTTCACCGGCCTGGCGATCACAGCGCCAATTGCCGTCACCATTTGGGCGACATTGTGGTTCATCACCTTTTTTGATACGTGGGTTAAGCCGTTTATCCCCAGCTACTATAACCCGGACACCTACCTGCCCTTCAAGGTTCCCGGCCTCGGCCTGGTGTTCGCGCTGATCACGATAACCCTGATCGGGGCGCTGGCAGCCAATCTGGTCGGAAAAACGCTGATCGCGATTTGGGACAATGTGCTCAATCGCACGCCCGTTGTGCGCTCCATCTACAAGGGTTCGAAGCAGATATTCGAAACGCTGTTCCTGCAGAAGGGGGCGTCATTCCAGAAGGTTTGCCTGGTTGAGTGGCCACGCCGCGGCGCGTGGTCCATCGCGTTTATTTCACGTGCGGTCGACGGCGGCATGATTGGTCTTGAGCAGGGCCGGGCCATGTATGCGATCTATGTTTCAACAACGCCCAATCCCACATCGGGATATGTCTTCTTCTGCGATGTGGACGAAGTCAGGCTTCTGGACACGACGGTTGAAGATGCCTTGAAGCTGGTGATTTCACTTGGCCTTGTGTTTCCGAAGAAACCGCTTGCTCCGGGTTTGGAAAGCAAGGTCGCGGTTAAGCTTCCGGCGAAGAAAGTCAGCCGGACGAAAGCAACTTGACGGCCTCGTCGCGCTCAAAGAGATAGAGCAGGGTGCGGAGCGCCTCGCCGCGCGGCGTTTTCAGTTCGGGATCGCGGGCGAGGATGAGGGCTGCGTCATCGCGGGCGGCGGCCAGCAAATCGCTATGAACACCGAGATCGGCCAGCCGGAACAATGGCAGGCCCGCCTGCTGGGTTCCCAGCATTTCGCCAGCCCCGCGAAGCCTTAAATCCTCTTCCGCGATGCGAAAGCCATCTTCCGTTTCGCGCATGATTTTGAGGCGGGCCTTGGCGGTTTCTCCCAGCGGCTCCTGATACAACAGCAGGCAGCTGGATTTCGCCGCGCCACGGCCCACCCGTCCGCGCAGTTGGTGCAGTTGGGCCAGGCCAAAACGTTCGGCGTTTTCGATGATCATGACGCTGGCTTCCGGCACGTCGACACCCACTTCGATAACGGTGGTCGAAACCATGATATCGAGCGCGCCTGACTTGAAATCCGCCATCACCGCATCCTTGGCGGACCCTTTGAGTTTGCCGTGGATGAGGCCCACGCGGCCGGGAAAGAGCTTGGCCATCTGATTGAAACGGTCTTCGGCGGCGGCGAGATCTATCAGCTCACTCTCGTCAACCAATGGGCACACCCAATAGGCGCGGTTGCTGCTGGCGATGCTGCGTCCCAGTCCCGCAATCACCTCGTCCAGGCGATCCAGCGGCAACACGCGGGTATCGATTGGCAAGCGGCCAGCGGGCTTTTCAGTGAGCTTGGACACATCCATGTCGCCGTAAACAGTGAGCGCCAATGTGCGGGGAATGGGTGTGGCGGTCATCACCAGCAGGTCGGTCGCCTTGCCAGCCTTCGCCTGCAGGGCCAAGCGTTGGTGCACCCCGAAGCGGTGCTGCTCGTCAATGACGGCAAGTCCCAGGTTGTTGAAGTCCACGCCCTCCTGAAACAGGGCGTGGGTGCCGATGAGAATGTCAATTTCGCGGGATTGGAGCCGTTCAAGAATTTCACCGCGTTGTTTGCCTTTCTCCCGGCCCGTTAAAACAGCAACGGCAATTTCGGCGGCATCACACAGGGGAGAGAGGGACGCAAAATGCTGGCGGGCCAGAATTTCGGTTGGCGCCATAAAGGCGCCCTGCGCGCCGCACTCAACCGCTGTGGCCAACGCCAGCAGGGCCACGATGGTTTTGCCGGACCCCACATCGCCCTGCAGCAGGCGCACCATGCGATTCTGTGAAGCCATGTCGCGGGCGATTTCAGCGCTGGCAGCTTGCTGCCCCGCGGTCAACTCATAGGGCAATGCCGCGATGATTTTGCCCCGCAATTCCCCGGTTCCTGGGAAGCTCTGTCCGGCGGCTCGTTTCATGTGGCCGCGCACCAGGCTGAGCGCCAACTGATTGGCCAGCAGCTCATCATAGGCCAATCGCATCCTGGGCGGCGAAGCGAGCGTCGCAATTTCCGCCAGTTGCGGGTTGTGGAGCGCTTTCAATGCGTCGGTGAATTCCAGCCAATGGTGACGCAGTTTCCAGGCTTCATCCTGCCATTCTTTCAAATTGGGTAGCTGGGTGAGGGCAGCGCGCACGGCCTTGGCCAGTATTTTCGGCGACATGCCAGCCGTCAGTGGATAGACAGGCTCGATCAAAGGCATTTGGGCGAAGTCATCGGCTGTCAGGATATGGTCCGGGTGGGCGATCTGCGGTTCGGCGCCGTACCAGCTGATTTCACCGGATATGAAGCGGATTTCACCTTCGGGCAGACTGCGTTTGAGATGGTCATCATGGCTGCGGAAAAACACCAGGGTTAGGGAACCGGTGCTGTCGAACACCTCGACACGGTAGGGCAGCTTCTTGTTGAAGTTTGGCGGCGGCTTGTGTTTTCCAACAGTGACTTCGACCGTCACAGTGCCCTTTTCCGGCAGGTCGGCAATTGTTGGGCGAAAGCGTCTGTCCACCAATCCGCTTGGCAGATGAAACAGCAAGTCAATCACGCGGGCTTCGGCGGCCGCGTCTCCCCGCAGCAGTTTGCCGAGGATTTTTTCAAGTTTCTGGCCAATGCCCTTGATGCGCGAGGCGCTGGCAAACAGGGGGTTGAGAATGGTTGGGCGCATGACGCATTTTGTTTGGGAAGTTGTTGCAGCGCAAGTGGAGAAGGGGCTATTCAGGCGGTTCATGAATATTTCAACCGACACATTTGAACTGCGCCGGAGGCGATTGCTATGGCGGGCCTGCCACCGCGGCATCAAGGAAATGGATTTGCTGATGGGTGGTTTTGCCCAAAGCCGCCTGGCCGGAATGAGCGGCGCGGAGCTGGATGAGTTTGAGGCGATAATTGGGCTGCCCGATCAGGAAATGTTCACGTGGATCAAGGGCGAAATGCCGGTGCCAGCGAAGTGTGACAGCGCCCTGTTGAGAGAGTTGCTGCAATTCCGGCCATGACAGATATTTCAAAGCTAATTCCCCGACTGGCTGTTTCGGGTCGCATCCAGCTTTCTGGCGTGCCACAGGGCCTGGACGCGATGCTGTTGCCGCGCATTGCTGAGCATTTGGGCGCTGTGCCCCTTCTTCACATCTGCATCGATGACCAGCGCCTTTCAACGCTGGCCGAGCAAGTCAGTTTTTTCGCCCCCGGCCTGGAGGTGTTGCGGTTTCCGGCGTGGGATTGCTTGCCCTACGACCGGGTTTCGCCATCCGCCGATGTCCTGGCGCGCAGGCTTGCAACGCTGGCTCAACTCAGCATCAAATCCGCCAAGCCCCGGCTGGTTCTGACGACGGTGAATGCGGCGCTGCAGCGTGTTGCGGCGCGCGACACCATCGGCAAAACCTCCTTCACGGCCGCGCCCAGCCAGCGGGTGAACAGCGACGCGCTGCAGCTGTTTCTGGCGGGCAATGGGTTTTCGCGATCGAGCACGGTGGTCGATCCGGGCGACTTTGCGGTGCGGGGCGGCATCACTGATATTTTTCCGCCCGGAGCCGAGAACCCGGTGCGGCTGGATTTCTTTGGTGACACGCTGGAATCCATCCGCGAGTTTGACCCGCAAACCCAGCGCTCGACGGTCACGCTCAAGAAACTCTTGCTGATGCCCGCCAATGAAGTCCTGATCACGCCGGAGACGATTGGCAGGTTCCGCACCGGCTATGCGGCGGCATTTGGCGGGCTGGACCTCAATGATCCGCTGTATGAATTGATCACCAGTGGCCGGCGCTATCAGGGCATGGAACACTGGATGCCGCTGTTCCATGAGCGGCTTGAGACTTTGCTGGATCATTTGCCAGGCTCGCCGGTATCGCTGGATCAGGGAACAGACGAGTCAATTCCTGCGCGTCTTGAACAGGTGTCGGAATTTTATGATGCCCGCCGCGAAGCTCGCGAGAAGGGCTCGTTTGGCGCGGCGCCTTACAAACCGCTGAAAGCAGAGCGGCTTTATGTTGGCGATGAAGAATGGAAGCAGTTGCTGGCGGACCGCGCGACGCTGGCGCTCTCGGCTTTTGAAAGTCCGGATTCTTCGGGCCTCTCTTTTGGTGGCAGGCGCGGGCGGAGTTTCGCCGCCGAGCGGGCGGTCGCGGGAACGAGCGTCTATGACGCCGTGAAGTCGCATACGGAAGACCTGCGCAAGGCCGGAAAGCGGGTTTTGATAGCGAGCTGGACCGAGGGTTCGCAGGAACGCCTCCACGGCATTCTAAAGGATCACGGGCTGGCCCCCTTGGCGACCGCTGCGACATGGGCCGATGCCAGCGCGCGTGATGGGGCAATTGTGAGTTTGATTGTACTCGAGCTCGAGGAAGGCTTTGAGACCAGCGATCTGATCGTTATCGCCGAACAGGATATTCTGGGCGACCGGCTGGTGCGCCGGGCCCGCAAGAACAAAAAGGCCGCCGATTTTCTGTCGGAGCTTTCGGCCCTGTCGCCTGGCGATCTAGTGGTGCATGTGGATCATGGCATCGGGCGCTTTGAAGGCCTCAAGACCATTGAAGTGCAGGGTGCCCCGCATGATTGCCTGCTGTTGATTTACGCAGGCAATGACCGGCTGTTTCTGCCAGTTGAAAACATTGAACTGCTGACGCGCTACGGAGCGGAGGACACGGGATCGCAGCTCGACCGGCTTGGCGGCGGGGCGTGGCAGGCCAAGAAAGCCAGGCTCAAGGAACGCATTCGGGAGATCGCCGAGGACCTGATCAAAACGGCGGCTGCCCGCGAGCTAAAGCCGGGTGATATTCTGCAGCCGCCTGACGGCGCCTACGACGAATTCTGCGCGCGCTTCCCTTACGAGGAAACCGAAGATCAGCTCACGGCCATTGAGGCTGTCATGGGCGATCTGCAAAAGGGCCGCCCCATGGACCGGCTCATCTGCGGCGATGTGGGCTTTGGCAAAACCGAAGTTGCGCTCCGCTCTGCCTTTGTGGCCGCGTTGAACGGCAAGCAGGTTGCTGTTGTCGTGCCAACAACGCTGTTGGCGCGGCAGCATTTTGCGACTTTCACCGAGCGTTTCAAGGGTCTGCCGTTGCGTATCGCGCAGGCTTCGCGGCTCGTGGGCCGCAAGGAAGTTGATGCGGTGAAGCACGGGCTTGAAACTGGCGATGTTGATATCGTCGTTGGCACGCACGCGCTTTTGACATCCTCCATCAAGTTCCGTGACCTGGGACTGCTCATCATAGATGAGGAGCAGCACTTTGGCGTGAAGCACAAGGAGCGCCTGAAGGAAATGCGCGCCAATGTGCATGTGCTGACACTCACCGCCACGCCTATACCCCGCACGCTGCAATTGGCGCTGTCGGGCGTGCGGGAGCTGTCGCTCATCACCACCCCGCCGCTGGATCGCCTGGCGGTTCGAACTTACATCTCGCCCTTTGATCCCGTCATCATTCGCGAGTCCCTGTTGCGCGAACATTATAGGGGCGGGCAGAGCTTTTATGTTGTGCCGCGCATAACCGACCTCACCGAGATTGGCGAATTCCTGCGCGAGAGTATTCCCGAAATCAAATTCAGGGCGGCGCATGGCCGGATGGCTCCCACGGAACTTGAAGATATCATGTCAGGTTTTTATGACCGGAAGTTTGATGTGCTGCTGTCAACAACAATCGTTGAATTGGGACTGGATATTCCCACCGCCAACACCCTGATTGTTCATCGGGCGGATATGTTTGGACTGGCGCAGCTCTATCAGTTGCGCGGCCGGGTTGGCCGGTCAAAGCAGCGGGCCTATGCGCTGTTCACAACGCCGCCGAACCGTGCGCTGACCGAAACCGCCGAACGGCGCCTGAAAGTCCTGCAATCGCTCGATTCACTGGGGGCAGGCTTCACGCTTGCCAGCCACGATCTCGATCTGCGGGGCGGCGGCAATTTGCTGGGCGAGGAGCAATCCGGCAACATCAAGGAAGTTGGTTACGAGTTGTATCAGGCGATGCTTGAGGAAGCGGTGGTCAAAATGCGGACGGGCGGCGCGCTGGAAGAGGCCGAGGGCGCCTGGTCGCCGCAGATCAATGTGGGAACTTCGGTTTTGATCCCAGACAGGTATGTTTCGGATCTGCAAGTGAGGCTTGGGCTTTACCGCCGCCTGGCGGACTTGCATGAGCAATCGGATTTGGAAGCCTTTGGGGCGGAGCTGCATGACCGTTTCGGAAGGCTTCCGGAAGAAGTTGAGCACCTGATTGAAGTTGTTGGCATCAAGCTGCTGTGCCACGCGGCCAATGTGGCCAATGTCGATGCAGGCCCCAAAGGCGTGGTGCTGGCTTTCAGGAAGGACACCTTCCCCAATCCCGCCGCGCTGGTGCAATGGATTGGCGGGCAGGGCGCTTTGGCCAAGCTGCGGCCCGATATGAAACTGGTGATCCTGCGCACCTGGAGAACACCGGAGGAGCGCCTTAAGGGTACGCGGCAGATCATGCAGAATTTGGTGAAGCTAGCTGCCTGATCGCTTCAGCCAGAACCTGCGCCGGTTGCGCGCCCATGATGCCCTGCTTGCGGCCCAGGATGAAGCAGGGGACGCCTGTCACGCCCATGCGCGAGGCTTGTTCAACCTCGGCTCTCACGGCCTCCAAATCGGTGTCTTGCTCGAATTTGGCAGAAATTTCTGCCTCGTCCAGGCCCGCTTCGGCCGCGATTGCGAGAAGCACTTTGCGGTCGCCCACATCTTTGCCCCCATTCCAGTAAGCCATAAACAGGCGCTCGGCGACGTCATGCTGCTTGCCTGTGGGGTGGCTCCAGCGGATGAGCCGGTGTGCATCGATGGTGTTTGGGGTGCGGGTGATCTTCTCAAATTGAAACGGCACGCCGTCTTCGTTGCCTGCTGCAATCAGTGGATCATGGATTGTCTTCAGGCGTTCCGGCCCGAATTTGTTTTCCATGTATTCGCGCCTGCTCATTCCCTCTTTTGGAATGGTGGGGTCGAGCAGGAATGGCCGCCAATTCACCTCAACCTTGATGTCATCAATTGAAGCTATGGCCTTGTCCATGCGGCGTTTTCCGAGAAAACACCAGGGGCAGATGACATCAGAGACAACATCTATTTCAAGCGTTTTCATGGATTGCGCCACAGGGTTGTGGCTTCAAATCCGGGCAGCGGCTGGGTATCGGGCCTGCCGATGTGATTCCACCGCGCCACCCATTGGCCACCTGCGTCATAAAACGGAATGATGTAGAAGCCGGACACCAGCAGGCGGTCGAGGGCGCACACGGCGGAGGCGAATTCCTCGCGGCCCTTGGCGGTGAGCAGCGCGGCGATGGCGGCATCAACGGCTGGATCGGCAATTCCCGGATAATTGCGGGTGCCTTCCGTGGTCCTGCCCTCGGAGCCGAAATAGAATTTTTGTTCGTTGCCGGGCGACAGTGAATTGAACCAGGTGGCGGGGATCATGTCGTAGTCATAGGTTTTTTGCAGTGATGCAAACTGGGCTGAATCGACAATGCGAACCTCTGCCCTGATGCCAATCTGCTGTAATGTGCGCTGGAAATGGAGTGCTATCTTTTCCTGATCCTTGTTTTGGATCGAAATGGTGAAAGCGAAAGTCTCACCGGCTGCATTTATGAGGCCGGTATCTTTCACCGTCCATCCGGCCTCACCCAACAGGTCAATGGCTTTGCGAAGCTGCTTGCGGTCGCGGCCGGAGCCATCGCTGACGGGCAGCCTGTAGCTGCCATCAAGAAAATCAGCGCGCAATTTCGCTGAACCCAAAATCTTCAATTCCGCCGCGTCCGCTGGCTTGTCCTTCGAGGAAAGCTCAGAACCTGAGTAATAGCCATAGGTGCGTTGATAGGCGTTGGAAAACAAGTTGGAGTTGGCCCATTCGAAATCGAACGCATGGACCAATGCCTCACGCACACGGGCATCTTCGAATATCTTGCGCCGCGTGTTGAACGCCAAGCCGCTGGCGGGGGCGGGCGAGCGCTGCGCGACTTTTTCGAGCGTGACCTTGCCATCCTTTGCAGCGGGAAAATCATAACCGGTTGCAAAACGCACGGTATCGGCCTCGGTCCGGATATCCGCATCGCCTTTTTTGAAAGCTTCAAAGGCTGCGTTGGCATCGCGGTAGTAATCGTAGCGGACAGTGTTAAAGTTCCAAAGTCCTTTGGCCAGCGGCAGGGACTTCCCCCAGTAGTCCGAATTCTTTTTGTAGGTGATGCTTTCGCCAGGCTTCGCGTCGGCGATTACATAGGGTCCGGAGCCGATGATAGGGTCCATGGAGGATTCATCAAAAGCTTTTCCCTCCCAGGCATGTTTGGGAAGAATGGGCATCAGGCCCACAATGAGCGGCAATTCACGATCGCCAACTTCCTGATGGAATATCACAGTGCGGTCATTGGGCGTTTCGACTTTGGTGATTTTTGAATAGGAGTTCTTATAGTTGGGCCGCCCCTTGTCACGCAGGGTTTCCATGGAGAACACCACATCGGCTGCCGTCACCGGTTTGCCGTCTGAGAATTTGGCTTCCGGCCTGAGCTTGAAGGTAAATGTCTGGCGGTCATCGGAGACATCAATGGATTCAGCCAGCAGGCCATAGAGCGAGAAGGCCTCATCCCAGTTGCGGCCAAGCAGGCTTTCAAACACATAGGTGCGGATGCCGGTCGCTGCCGTGCCTTTGACGATGAAGGGTGACAGGCTGTCGAAGGTTCCGGTAACGGCCTGTTTCAGTGTTCCCCCTTGCGGCGCATCCGGGTTGGCGTAGGGCAAATGCTTGAAGTCCGGCGGAAGGGCGGGTTCGCCGTGCATCGCCATGCCGTGCTTGGGCGCGGCGAAGGCTGGGGTCGCGAGGGCCATTGCAAGGGCAGCGAGCAGGGCAGCGGTTTTCATGAGGACTCCTCTACCGCACGATGATGTTAGAAAATTGCCAGGGATCCTTCCGGTCGAGATTTTCCTTGAACAACTCGCCACGCCCTTGCAGCGGGGTCCAATCCGTGTAGACGCCGTTCAGGATGCCAAGATAGGGGGTTTGAATTTCCATGCAGCGGTGGAAATCCATTTCCTCGGTTTCCACGATCCCGGCGCGCGGGTTTTCAATGGCCCAGATGAGTCCCGCCAGAACCGCGGAGGTCACCTGCATGCCGGTCGCATTCTGATAGGGAGCAAGCCTGCGGGCCTCGTCTATGGTGAGGTGCGAGCCATACCAGTAGGCATTCTTCCTGTGGCCATAAAGGAACACGCCGAGCTCATCGCCGCCATCCACAATCTCATGCTCCTCGAGTATGTGCGACGTCGTCTGGCGCTTGCCGCCCTTGCCGAACATTTCCAGCACCGAAAGCACAGCGTCGTTGGAGGGGTGATAGGCGTAGTGGCAGGTTGGCCGATAGGTGACGCGGTTTCCCTGCCGCACGGTGAAGTAATCCGAAATTGAGATGGCTTCGTTGTGGGTCACCAGCAGGCCAAATTGCGCGCCGGCCGTCGGCACCCAGGTTCGAACCCGCGTATCGGCGCCAGCGCGGTTCAAGTAGATCGCCGCGCCGCAGCCGGTCTTGTGGCGCTTGCCATCGAAGGGCAGCTTCTTTTCGTGGGTGCCCCAGCCCAGTTCGGCCGGCTGCAATCCCTCGGAAATGAAGCCTTCCACCGACCAGGTGTTGACAAACACATCCAGCGGCTTGGGATTTTTGGCGCGCTGCGTGTCGCGCTCGGCGATGTGGATGCCCTTGATGCCCAGGCGCTTCATGAGCTTCGCCCATCCCTCGCGCGTCGCCGGTTCCTTGACCTCAATTTTCATGTCTTGCGCCATGTCGAGCAGCGCCTGCTTGACGAGCCAGGAAACCATGCCGGGGTTCGCGCCGCAGCAGGAGACCGCCGTTGGGCCCGAGCGTAATTCCTTCCGCAGGGCGCGCAGCTTCTCTCGCACCGCGTAGTTGGTGCGGTCAGCATTGTCCAGTTTGGTGTTGTAGTAGAAACCGGGCCAAGGTTCATTGACCGTGTCAAGATAAAGTGAATTGGTTTCGTGGGCGAAGCGGATAATGTCGATGGAGCTCACGTCAACGGTGAGGTTGACAATCATCGCCTGGCCTGGCTCCGCGGTGAGGAGCGGCTTCAACAGGGCCTTGTAGTTCTTTTTGGTGATTTCCTGCTGAACGAATTTTATGCCCTGTTTCTCAAGCAAGTGGCGCCAAATCGCGGAAGGGTCGATAACGATGATTTGGGACTTGTCACACTCTATGTGGCGAAGGATCAGTGGAAGCGTTCCCCTTCCAATTGAGCCGAAACCAATCATCACGATGGGGCCGTTCCAGCTTGCGTGCACGGGCCATTTATTCATTCATCGGAACTCCTGTGGTTAGTGCGGATGTCCGGGAGATTTAGCCGAGCCGCCAAGCCAATGATAGAGCCATATTCAAGGGCCAGTTCAGAGCTGTGGCGGCTCCGACTTCTCATGCTTCCACATCTCCCACTTCACCTTCGACCATTTGTAGGCGTCGATGATGGACAAGCCGTAGATGAAAATACCGCCGATGTGGCGGCCAAAAAATGAAAATGTTTCCGGCGTTACCTTTGTGCTGACCCAGCCCAGGATGATCATGAAAAACAGGAACACCAGCCCACGTTGGGTGCGACCCTGCAAGAGGTGGCCACCGCCTGGAAATATTGCTGCCAACAGTATCTGGGTGGGATGGCGGAGCTGGTCGCTCATGTCTTGCGTTTGCTCCACTTCAGGATGTCCAGGCGCAAAGCCAGCAAACCGTCGAGAATGCCGGTCAGGGTGCTGGCGTCGATTTCCACATCGCCAAAATCTGCCTCACGCAGTACGCCATAGCGGGCGCGGTCAGCTTCTGACAACAGCCACACCATGCGCAGGCCAGTGGGCGCGATCAGCAGCTCCTTGGCACGGGTGCCCGAAAACAGCGCCAAGTGCGGGCGCACCAATTCTGCGGGCAAAACGGATGCTGGATCGTCAGTGCGGACAACGCCCTCTTCTGGAAAGCCCGGGAGGTTCTCCAGCGTATGTCCCAACAGGTCGAAATTGGAGAATGTGGTGGGGCCGGCCGGCCGCATCATCAAGTCGAATTTTGCGGTCACCGGCAGGTTGTCCTGAACTGTCGCAAGCAGCCAAAGGGCAGGCAAGCGGCGGGTGGCGAGCGTGTCCACCAATGGCAGTATCTGGATGGGCAGGGTCCTGTAGACCCCTTTGAGCTTTGGATACTGGTTCGGCCCCTGTGGTTCGAACACAGGGTTTTCAATCAGGTGCTGAACGGCGTTGAATATCTGCCGCAGATGTCTGGCCCTGGCCTGGCGCTTCCGATTGAAGACGGCAACCAGTCGCGCGGCCAGGGCTATTGCAATCAATGCGCCTATGAAGCTCCAAAACACCGCGCCATCTCCAATAGACAAGGCCCGCCTGATCGATGCAGACGGGCCCCGCTCGCTTGTTGCTTTGTCAGTAACCTTTTGGCTTCGGCCAGGGCATGGTGAACTGATCACCGCGCCTGACATACTGATAACGATAGAAGTGGAACCACAGCGACATGATGATGTAGAAAATCACCATGGCCGTGAGCTGCGCGCCATAGCCGAGGAAGATGGCGAAGAACGTCACCACGCACAGGATGAACAGCACCACGGCGG
>CAWFJW010000002.1:0-49762 GCA_963816305.1 uncultured Alphaproteobacteria bacterium | reverse complement strand
GATTTCTGCGGGCCTTGATTACCCCGGCATCGGCCCGGAGCATTCCTGGCTCCATGACATGAAGCGGGTGGAATATGTGTCCGCCACCGACAAGGAGGCCTTGGAGGCCTTCCAGCTCTGCTGCAGGCTTGAAGGCATCATCCCTGCCCTCGAGCCATCCCACGCATTGGCCCATGTCATGAAGATCGCGCCGAAGAAATCCAAGGACCATTTGATGGTGATGAACATGTGCGGCCGCGGCGACAAGGATATTTTCACCGTGGCCGATATTCTGGGAGTAACGCTGTGACGGGCCGCATCGAACAGCGCTTCGCCGACCTCAAGCGGCAGGGCAGGGCGGCGCTCGTCACCTTCGTGACGGCTGGCGATCCCGACTACGAAACCTCGCTCAAGATCATTCAAGGCCTGCCCAAGGCGGGCGCTGACATTATTGAATTCGGCATGCCCTTCACCGATCCCATGGCCGATGGGCCCGCCATCCAGGCTGCGGGCCTCCGGGCCCTGCATGCGGGCCAAACCATGAAGAAGACCCTGAAGCTGGTGAAGGCCTTCCGCGCTGGCGACACGGAAACTCCCGTCGTGCTGATGGGCTATTACAATCCCATCTATGTCTACGGCGTGGAAAAGTTTCTGGCCGATGCCAAGGCGGCGGGCGTCGATGGCTTGATCGTTGTCGATCTGCCGCCCGAGGAAGACGATGAGCTGTGCCTGCCCGCGATGAAGATGGACATCAATTTTATCCGGCTCGCCACGCCAACCACCGACGACAACCGCGCGCCTGTGGTTTTCAAGAACACCAGCGGCTTTGTCTACTATGTCTCGGTGCTCGGCATCACCGGCACCAAGGCGCCGGACCTGAAAAGCGTGCAGAAAAATGTCAATCGCTTGCGCAAGCACACGAAGCTGCCCATCGCCGTGGGCTTTGGCGTGAAGTCCGCCGGGCAGGCCCGCGCCATCACCAGAAGCGCCGATGGCGTTGTGGTGGGCTCCGCCCTGGTGAGCGCCATCGGCCGCAGCCTTACAAAGGCCGGAAAGCCCACGTCAAAGACCGTGAAGGCGGTTCATTCCCTCGTGAGCGAAATCGCCAGCGGCGTGAGGAGCTGAAGCCAAGTGAACTGGATCAAGAATTTCGTCCGGCCCAAAATCCGCTCCATCCTCGGTGTGAAGCGCGACGTGCCCGAGAACATGTGGATCAAGGATCCCGAATCCGGCCAGATGGTTTTTTACCGCGATCTGGAGGCCAACCAGTTTGTGTTTCCCGGCTCCGGCCATCACCACCGCCTCGCCCCGGATTTGCGGCTGAAATCCATGTTCGACAACGGCGAATACGAACCCGTGGAATTCCCGGCGGTCCCGCTGGACCCGTTGAAATTCCGCGATGAGCGGAGATATGTGGACAGGCTGAAGGAAGCCAAGCAGAAATCCGGCAGCGATGATGCCATTCACGCGGGCTTCGGAACATTGGACAGTCTGCCTGTGGTGATCGCCGTCCAGGACATGGGCTTTATCGCAGGCTCGCTCGGAACCGCCGCAGGCGAGGCGATCATCACCGCCATGCGCCTGGCCGTGTCAAAGGAATGCCCCTTTGTTTTTTTCGTGGCCTCTGGCGGAGCGCGCATGCAGGAAGGAATTCTCTCCCTCATGCAGATGCCCAGAACCACCGCCATGGTCCAGGAAATGCGCGAGCGCCGGATTCCCTACATTGTGGTGCTCACCAACCCCACCACCGGCGGCGTCACCGCTTCCTACGCCATGCTGGGCGATTTCCACATCGCCGAGCCCAAGGCGCAAATCGGTTTCGCCGGAGCGCGCGTCATCGAGCAGACCATCCGCGAAAAACTTCCCGAAGGTTTCCAGCGCGCCGAATATCTGCAGGACCATGGCATGGTTGACCTCGTCGTCCACCGCCACCAGATGCGCGAGACCGTGAGCCGGATTGCGCGCATATTGATGAAGTCGCAGGCGGCGCCCGCGCCCATGTCGAACAGCGGCGCCCTGGTGCCAATCAGCGCCGAATAAAATATTGGCCCAAAGCGACGCCATTCTGATCCGCCTGTTGCGGCTCCACCCCAAGATCATTGATCTGAGCCTGGACCGCATGAACCATGTTCTCGGGCGTCTTGGCCAGCCCCAGCAGAAGTTGCCGCCGGTCATTCATGTGGCGGGCACCAATGGCAAGGGCTCAACTGTCGCCTTCATCCGCTCAATCCTTGAAGCCGCGGGCCTCAAGGTTCACTGCTACACCTCGCCCCATCTCGTCAAATTCCATGAGCGGATTTATGTGGCGGGCCAGCACATTTCAGAAGACTGGCTTTCCGAACTCCTCGAGGAATGCGAGAAAGCCAATGGCAAGGCGCCGATCACCTTTTTTGAAATCACAACCGCCGCCGCTTTCCTGGCGTTTTCGCGAACGCCGGCTGACTATCTCATTCTCGAAGTGGGCCTGGGCGGCAGGCTCGACGCAACCAATGTGATTGACAGGCCAGCCCTCTCGGTGATCACCACAATCGACTATGACCATCAGCAATATCTGGGCGATACATTGACCGCCATCGCCCATGAAAAGGCGGGCATCCTGAAGCCCGGCGTTCCCGCCGTCATTGGCGCGCAACCCGATGAAGCGCGCGCCGAGATCGAGCGGGTGGCCGAAGCCAAAGGCTCGCCCGCTCGCCATCGCCAATCAGGACTGGCAGGCCTACGAGCAGCATGGGCGGCTGGTCTTTCAGGATGAGGGCGGGCTGCTTGATTTGAGCCTGCCCCAGCTCAGGGGCCGCCACCAGATTGACAATGCCGGCAACGCCATCGCGGCGGTCAGATTGCTTGGCGACGGCAGGGTGACAGAAGCCCATATGGAGCAGGGCCTGAAATCCGCGGCGTGGCCAGCCCGCATGCAGCGGCTGGGGCCCGGCGTTCTCTCGAACTACATCCCCAAAGACGCGGAGCTTTGGCTTGATGGCGGCCACAATCCATCGGCGGGCCGCGTCATCGCCAGGGCGTTTTCCGAGATCAATGACCGCCATTCGCGGCCGCTGGTGCTGATCTGGGGGATGCTGAACAGCAAGGACGCCGGACGTTTCATTGAAGCCTTCGCCGGATTGGCCCAGCGGGTTGTGGCCTTGGCAATTCCGGGCGAACCCAATGCCGTCCCGGCTGACCAGCTCGCCGAAGCCGCGCGCGCCCACAATCTTCCGGCTGAAACCGCTGCTTCACTGACCAAGGCCCTGGAACAGGCATCGCTCATCAGGCCTGCCCCCCGGATACTGGTTTGCGGCTCGCTATATCTCGCGGGCCACGTCCTCAGCATCCATGAAAACAGCCCGATGTCGGGCGTCTCAGGCGCGGCCCGGCGCTAGAGCGACTGCTCAATCCACGACTGCAGCTGGCCCTTGGGAGCAGCGCCCACCTTGGTGGCGGCGACGGCCCCGCCCTTGAACATCATGAGCGTTGGAATGCCCCGGACCCCATATTTGGAAGGGGTTTGCGGGTTCTCATCGATGTTGATCTTGACGATCTTGACCTTTGATCCCATGGCGGCGGCGATTTCTTCCAGCGCCGGGCCGATCATCTTGCAGGGGCCGCACCACTCCGCCCAGAAATCAACCACAACAGGCGCATCGGATTTCAGCACGTCGAGGTCAAACGACGCGTCGGATACTTTATGGGTGGACACTGTGATTCTCCTTGACTGCGGTGAGTTGCACGCAAGGTAGGTATCCCGGACCCTGCGGTCAAGGGACCAACACGCTCATGTGATGGCTGCCATGCGCGAAATGGCCTGGCGGATCATGTCGTCGGCGATCCAGGTCAGCCGTGGCGCGGATGTCCACAGCAAAGCCGCGCGCACCGGCCTGTTTTCATAGGCGAGTTTCAACGCCATCACATAGGACGCCATCTGCGCCACATAGGGGTGATCGGGCGGGAGCTCGACGGGCGGGTCCCAATCGGTCTTGTAATCCAGCACCAGGATTTCATTTTCGCGAACGGCCAGCCGGTCGATTTTCCCCGTCAGGCGCCGGCCATCAGGCAGCAGCGCGCCGATGGCGACTTCCGCCTGGCTTTCGGGGCCAAAAAAATCCCGGTGGTCCGGATGGCCAATCAGGCCTGCGATTTTGTCCGCCAACCCCAAATCCAGATTGTTGCGCGCCAGAATCCGCTGCGCGAGTTCCAGCTGTTTTTGCGGCCCAAGGCGCGGCAGCTCCTGCAAGATCTTGTGAATGACCCGGCCGCGGCCAAGCGCTGCGGTGGAACCCACCGGATGCGGCGAAGCCATGCGCGTCGGCGCGAAGGTCTTCTGAACCGTGTCAGGAAATGCCGGAGCGCTCCCCAGCCACGCCGGCGTATCCTGGGCCGCAGCCGTTTTCACTGGAAGAAACGCGCGATTGGCCGGCTCCGGCCCGGCGCGCCAAATGCCAGCCTCGTCCTCTGGCAGGTTCAACGCCTCCAGCACCATGGCGTACCAGCTGTCCTCGCTGAGCTTGTTCCGGTTTTGGCACCCGCAGACATAAAGCTCGTCGCGCGCCCGCGTCATGGCCACATAGAGCAGGCGCCGGTATTCCTCCAGGGCCGTGTCCTTGACCGCGCCTTTCCATGTCTCGATGACGGGTGACTGGGAAAGCCGCGAAAGCCGCCACAGCGGCAGGCCGGGCCTGTCCGGTCCGGCGTCGACAAACATGAGGCTGGAGTTCTTCCTGTCATCTGGCGGCGTGGTGGTGTCTGGCAGGATCACAATATTTGACTCAAGCCCCTTGGCCCCGTGGATGGTCATGAGCCTGACCTCGCCCCGGCCGCTCTCCATATTGCGCTTGATCTCGGCGTCTTCCGAATGAAACCAGTCGGCGAACCCCGCGAGGGAGGACGAATAATTCTCCTCATAGGTCAGTGAAGCCTCGAGCAGCGCGTCAAGCGCGTCGCCAGCTTCGCTTCCCAGCCTGGCCAGGATCGCCTTCCGGGTCTTGATGAGCACGGCCGAGAGAAATTCAAAGGGTCGGGCATGTTCGGAAAGCCGCAGCCAATCCCTCAGTGTACGGAATGCCTCCATGCAGCGGGCGTCCTTAGACGCGGAGAGCCTGGCCCAAAGCGTCGCGCGCCCTCTGCCATGGGCCAGTTCAAACAGCATGTCCTCTGAAAGAGGATTTGGCGCCAGGGGGCTTTTGAGAATGCAGGCCAGTGAATAGTCATCTTCCGGCAGCAGGACAAAGCGGACCAGCGCCATCATGTCGAGGACGGCGATATTCTTTGAAAGCTTGAGGCGGTCAGCGCCCGCCACCGGCACGCCCAGTTTGCGCAGCTCGCTAATGAGGGCGTCAAACAATATGCTGCGGGTCCGGAACAGGATGAGAATGTCGCCGGGCTCCACGGCTCTTCCCAGGGCCGCGATATTTCGCCTGCCCAGCCAGGATTTGATGGTGAGCGCGATTTGCCGGGCCAGCAGCCGCTTCGGCGATTTCGCGGGCTCCCGGTCAACCGGAGCCTGCCAGGGCTCAGGCTCGGCCTCGCCCTCGGGGCGGATCAAGGGCCATAGCTCAAAAAGCCCCGGCGCGCTTTTTCGATTGGACTCATGATGCAGGGCGCGCGGGATCACTCCGTCAAGGCCAATGCGCGCCCGGCTGCCCTCGGCGAAAACCCTGTCAACGATGGCCAGCACTTCCGCCGTCGAGCGGTAGGAAATCGTCAGGTCGACGTCGTGGAAGAGCTGGGCCGCCGCCAGGATCTGCGCGCGGAATTTCACCCGCGAGAGTTCGAAGGCGGCGGGATCAGCGCCTTGAAAACTGTAGATGGACTGCTTGTGGTCTCCCACCACAAAAAACGTGCGGCCGGAATTTTCCTGGGCGCCTTCGCCGGAGAAGAATTCCTCCGTCAGCGCGTTGACAATCTGCCATTGCGCCAGGCTGGTGTCCTGGGCCTCGTCCACCAATACATGGTGAAACCCCCGGTCGAGCTTGTAGAGCACCCATTGCGCCGCGCGCCTGTCGGTCAGGAGATCGCGTGTCCTGAGAATGAGATCCTCAAAATCATGGGCGCCGCGCCGCTGCTTGGCGGCCTCGAAATGCTTGGTGATTTCATTTGCAAGGGTGAGTAGCGCAAGCGTCGCGTCAATGCGGATGAGATTGTCTTCTGCTTGAATGAGCGGAACGGCGCGGTCATATTCTGATTGAATCCAATCCAGCAGCCACGGGTTGTTTTCCCGCAAGCCTTTTGTGACAATATAGTCCAGGGCCTTGGGCTCTTTCAAATCGGCCTTGTAAAAAATCGCGCGGTAAATCCGCGCCGCGGCTCCGGCGTCTGGCGCATTCGAAAGATCGAGCAACCGGGCGCCGGTATCCCGGTCACGCTTTCCTGAAGCCAAAAGCTCAGCCGCGACGCGCTTGGCCATGGCGCGGTCGAATTGCGGGAACTGTTCGCGGATATTTTCCGCCGTTTCGCCAGGTCCCACGCCAAGCAGTCTTCGCATCTCGGTCTCGATATTTTCCAGCGTCTTATAATTGGCCAGCATATCCCGCAGGTCACGGCGCTTGGCGATGAGATTGTCAATCAGGTCATCGAAGGCATCGGTTTGCGCATGCCGCGCGACGGTTGCGAAAGCCTTGGCCAGCGGGCTGGTTTCGTCCCTTTGGGCTTCCAGCAAAACCATGTCGCGGGAATTGCTCAGGAGTTCCGCCGCCTGGCTTGCTTCAAGCACTTCAAATCCGGGCGCCACGCCGGCTTCAATGGGAAAAAGCTGCAGGATGCGCTCGCAGAATGCGTGGATGGTTTGGATCTTGAAGCCGCCGGGAGTTTCAAGAGCTGCGGTGAACAGGCGGCGCGCCCGGCGGCGAAGCCTGTCATCGATCCTTTCGCAGCCGATGCTGGCAAGCTGCGAGGTCAGGGCAGGGTCATCAATGCCGATCCATTCGCTCAGGCGTTCATGCAGCCGGTTGGCCATTTCGGTGGCCGCGGCCTTGGTATAGGTGAGGCACAGGATGGTCGAGGGGTCGACGCCTTGCAGCATGAGCCGGATGACCCGGTCGACCAGAACATGGGTCTTGCCCGACCCCGCATTGGCGCTGACCCAGGCGGAAGCTTCGGGATTGGACGCCTTTTTCTGTTCGGGCGTGGCGCTCATGCGCTCTCTCCCGAGAGAACCCATTCCCGGTAGCGCGACAGGTGGTCGTAGGGCGCGACCTCATCTTCATTCTGAATGGCGAAGCGCGGAATATAAGCCTGGTCCGCGTCCTGGTATTTTTCCAGAAGGCCAGTGAGGTTTTCGAGGTGGCGCTTTGCGACCTCCGCCACATTGATGTCAACGGGTTTCAACAGGCCGGGAGGCACGCCGCCCGTAATCTTGATGTAGAGAAGTTCACGGGCATCATGGGGACCCAGCCCTTCAAACGCGCCATGCGAAAGCATCGCCGCCTGCAGGGTCAGTTGCGGCGAAAATCCCGCCTCGACTTTTTTGACGCTGGGCGGCTCTCCGGTTTTGAAATCAATGATCCTGGCTGTTCCATCCGCGAGCACAGTCAATCCGGTCAGCCCTGGCGCTCAGGGTGAATTTCGAAGGCCCGGGCCGCAGCTCCAGGCTGCCCCGGACCTCGGCCACAACCCGTTGGACGCCCTGGCGCAGCGCAAGGTCGTTCTCGATGATCCAGGAGGCAAGCCGCGCGAACCGGTTGCACCAGAAGCCCATGATTTCCGGATTGTCCCTGAACGGCAGGAAATGCAGCCGTCCGAGATCAATGAGCTCTTCCAGGGCGGCGGCCGGCGGCGCCTCGGGATACTTGCCGAAGAATTCCCCGATCACCTTGTGGAACAGCGTTCCCCTGAGCGCCGCATCGGGCCGCGCCGCAATTTCCTCCAGAGGTTCCAGGTCCAGCACGGAGCGCGCATAGATGGCATAGGGGTCGCGGACCAGCGTTTCAATGCGGGTGACACTGAGGCGCTGCGGCCGGGCGTTCACCGGCGGGCGGGGCAGCGGCTTGGCCAGAGGTGATATGGCGGGTGGCTGATCAAGCCTTTCCGCCCATGCTTGCCACGGCTCAGGCGTGAATTCCGCTCCCGCCGCCTTGGCGATTGTCTGGAGGCGCAGTATCCAGCGGGACGGAATGGCGGGTTCCATGCCGTCGCGCCGCGACCAGGTGAGAAAGACTTTCTGCGCGCCAAAGGCCTGGATGAAATCATGAGCCGACTGGCCGATCTGCCGCTCCGGCTGGTGCATGCCGAAAATATCGCGCATCGGCCGGTTGAGCCAGGGGCCGGGCTGCGGCTGGCGGGGCCAGGTTCCCTCGTTGAGACCGCCGAGAATGACCGTCTGCGGCGCCACCAGCCGGGCTTCCAGAAGCCCGAGGATGGAAAGCCGCGCGTTTTGGGCATTGGCATTTCGCAGAGGCGCCGACTGCAGGTGGTGGCGGATGGCGATGGCCGCCCGGTTGAAATCGCAGGCGGGAAAGCGGTGGGCTTCCTGCCGCAGCGTCCCAACCAGCAGGCCAAGGGTTTCCGCCTCAGGTCCCAGCCAGAATTCGGCCCCTGCGATATTTTCAGCGACCGCGACAAGATTATCCAGATGCCGGGAAAACGCGCCATGGACGGATTGGGACAACGGCCGCAGAATGTCCACAATGCGCTGAAGGCAGATTCTCGCATCGCGCCAATCCGCCTCGTCCAGCCGTTTGACCGCCGGATGGGGGTGGGCATCTTCAGCGATGTCACGGGCGCACTGGTCGAACAACGCAACGAGCTGGCCCACGCCGCCACGCATCGGCAACGCGCGAAACAGGGTGAGCTCAAGGTGCCGCGAGGAACGTCGAAAGGCTTCGCGCTCAAATCCAAATCGGGCAAGCGGATGGCCGAGCAGGGCCGCCAGCGCCGGCGCGGAAAATTCCTGCCTGGCCGCATCCATGAGCAATCCGAGCAGCGAAGCGGCGCCGAAATGAATGAGCGGTTCGCCGGCTGAATCATCAACGCTGATGTTCCAGCGCGCCAGCGCTGATTTCACCCGCCGGGCCAAGCCGCGGTCCGGCGTCACCAGGGCGATTTCGCCCGCTGGGCTTTCAAGCTCGCGCCGCATGACGAGGGCGATGATCGAAGCCTCGTCATTCTTGTCATTGGCCTCGATGAGCGAGACGCCGGCGAGGCCGTCGCGCGCTCGCGCCTGGCCACCAGCGAGGATCGCCTGCCATTTGTCGGCCACATCCGAGGGCCGCATGAGTTCGCTGGCAAGCCAGCCCCGGCTGCCGGCGCGCGCGCCCAGAACCGGAACGCCGCCGCGCTCCACATCCAGGTCATCGATCAGTTGCTTAAGTGTGTATTGCGGATGCTGTGGCGTCACACAGTCCCAGCTCTCGGCATCCATCTGCTGGTCCAGCCCCGGCAATATCACCGCGCCATTGTCAAGCCTGGAAATGACCTTGAGCAATTCCCGCGTGGCAGGAATTGTGCCGGTCGAACCGGCCGCGATGATAGGCCCGCGTGGCGGATGGTCACGCAACCGGCTGGCTTCCAGCCGAAGCAGCCGCCCCCGGCGCTCCTTGGCCCCCATGATGTTTTCACGGGCATAGAGGGTAGGCAGTCTTATGCGGATGAGGTCGAGGAGGCTGAGGATGGCTTCCCGGTGCAAGGCGAGATCAACCTGATAGGCCTCAGGTATGCGTTCAAGCAAAATCTCCTCGGTTTCCAGGCTGTCGACCAGCTCGGCGAGGCTTGCGGCCAGCGACTGGGCCTGGCCGGGCGAGGCGGCGATTTCCTGGGCCAGGGCCAGATGCGGATTTTCCCGCGCCCATTCGTCAACGAAAGACACCAGCGCAAAGGCCCGCCCGACAGGCGGAATTTCCGGCGGCAATTGCAAATCCATGGGCTGGATTTCAAGCAGGTCCTCGTCCACATCCCCGATGGGCCGGATGCTGGGCAAGAGCAGCGCGGATTTTCCGCTGTCCGCCAGCAGCCTGAACTGCAAGTCCCGCGCCGCCCGCCGCGTCGGGACCAGGACGGTCCACGCCGCCAGGTCGCCGGCAACCAAGCCGGTGGAAAACGGAAACCCGGTCAGGATTGTTTTTGACAGGACATCCAGGAATGGCGCGTCGCACGGTATGGTGAATACGTTGGCGTGGCTTTTGTGCATGGCCAAGGCGGAGGTTCCCCAATTTGACGTTTCCAGTCACGCCGTGTCTGTTTGTATCATGACTGTACCAGCAGTTCACCGGACCGTTAACCATAAGCGCATATTTTATCCAACTATTTCGGCCCTGGGCGGCTGCGGCCGCAAGCGAATGATTGACTGGAAATTTTGACTGTGCAGTATGGCGGCGGGACTAAAGACAGCCTTTAAGTGGAAGTGGTGCGCGGATATTCAAATGTTCGCGCATTCTCTGAATGCGGCGCGGGATATTCTTCGCGGGAAAAGGACTTGGCCCAACCAATTTGAAAATTGAGTTGATTGAAAATTCTGTGCCCGCGTTGTGGGCGGATGTCTTTTGCCACGTGAAGCGTTGAATGATCTGCGGGCCTGCCTCAGTGGTTTTGCCATTTGCTTAAGGGATGCGGGAATCTGTCTGGTGGCGTTGCGTGGGAGTTGGGTATGCACATAGATGAGATTCGGGGCCGTCTCACCAGGAATTGACTCGCTGGCGGACGGGTATCGTTGTTCCGGCTCTCCGGATATCCCGCCAGTCGGCGATGCTGCGAAAACCGCGTGTGTGGCCGTTGTTGATTCACGCAATCTGCTGCGGGAATGCATCGTGCGTTACATCGCGGCATGCGGTGATTTTGCGGCGATGGGGTATGATTGCGTGGATGAGATTTTCCATCCCGGAGAATCGCATGATCATTCCATTGTCGTCCTGTTCTCAATCACTGAAACACGCAAGGCCGCCCTCGGCGAGCTGGCAAGGCTGCGAAGCCGGAATTCATCCTGCCCCGTCGTGGTCCTGACCGGCGTCAATGATCATGATTTGACCGCCGATTTTTTGCGCCATGGCGCCCGGGGCGTCATTCCCCTGGCGTTCCCGGCGGACAGTGTGGTTGAGGCATTGCGGTTCGTCCATACCGGGGGAACATTCGTTCCCGATGAAAGCCTTCCCCCAAAACCCTGGATCATCGCCCAGCGCCCATTGCCGGAAAATTGCGCCCTGACCAAAAGGGAAGAGCAGATCGTGGCGCTTCTGCGGTCTGGCAAGCAAAACAAGCAGATCGCCCACGAACTCGGCCTTTCAATCGGCACCGTGAAAGTTCATCTGCATAATATCATGAACAAGCTGGGCGCCCGCAACCGGATACAGGTGTTGGCCTGCAGGGGCCTGATTGCCGGATCCAGGCAGGCGGCTATTGGCCATCGCCCCCCTGTGGCGGCGGGCACGGAAACCATCGCTGGCCTTGTTCGTTCAACCACTGCCTAAGCAGATAATTGTCGTCGAAGCCGGTTCCATTGCCGTTGAAGTTGTCGTTGTTTCCGTTGCCGTTGAAGCTTCCGGAATTTCCATTGCCATTGAAATTGCCACTCCCCTGTTCAAGGCACAAGTCGGCCGGCGCCTTGCCAGACGGCAGAAGCGGCAGGGCGCTCGCGCCAAGCAGGGTGGCGAAAAACGATGCTTTTCCCGGTGATAGGCATGGCTTCTGCTCCTCAAGTTACGGACATCCCATCACGGATTGCCGTTGAAATTTCCGTTGAAATTGCCGGTGTTTCTGTTGCCGTTGAACGATCCGCCATTGAAGTTTCCATTTGAAAACCCTTTGTTGCCATTGCCGTTGAAGCCGCCGGTGTTGCCGTTGCCGTTGAAGGCGCCGACATTGTTGTTGCCGTTGCCCGGCCCCGCGTTGTCATTGCCGTTGAAAGCGCCGACATTGCCGTTGCCGCTCGATTCCATCTTGTTGTTCCGGCCATTGAAGGCGCCAAGGTTTCCCGCTCCGCCGTTGAACGCGCCAATGTTTCCCGCGCCGTTGTTTTTGTAGCCGATGTTGCCCTGGCCGCCGAAGATCACTTCGCGGATCTTGTCGTCGAGCTCATCGGCGAGGCTTGCTGTTGTCAAAAGGCCGAGCAGGGCCGCCGCGGTCAAGGAAAGTTTCATTTTGAACTCCTGGATGAAGATATGGTTTGGGGCGCCTGGGCTGGCCACCGTGCAAGCCCAGGGCTGCTTCATTTTACTGTCGTGGAACGGCTAGCAAAGGTACAGGCAGGAAGGCACGTGGCCGTTGCCATTGCCGTTGAGGCTGCCGTTGTAGCTGCCATCGTTCCAGTTGCCGTTGCCATTGCCATTGTAGTTGCCAAAATTGCCGTTGCCATTGAGGTTGCCATTGTCATAGCCATGGTTCCAGTTGCCATTGTAGTTGCCATTGCCGGAACCATAGTTGGCGTTTCCATTGGCGTTGCCGTTGCCGGAACCATAGTTGTGGTTGCCGTTGTAATTGCCGTTTCCGGAGCCATAGTTGCCATTGCCGTTGCCGTTGCCGTTGTAGGATCCGGCGTTGGCGTTGCCATTTCCATTTCCGTTGTAGCTGCCGACATTGCCGTTGCCGTTGCCATTGCCGTTGTTGCTGCCGCCGGTGATGGCCGCTTGCGCGAACGTCGCCATGGCCGCCACCAGGGCCGACGCGATCAAAAGTTTCTTCATGTTAGACCTCCTCAGTGCAAAGACGATCACTGCCGCTTGAATTGCCTGGCGTCGCTGTTTCCAGAAGCTGCCCTATTCTTTGCCTTTTCAACAAGCGCGACGATTGGCTTGTCGCATGGGGCGGGCGGCGCCCACAATTCAGCCAATGGGCATAGTGCGAAGGGCATATATCTATAGGTCTAGCGCCAGCTTGGACCTTCAGAAGGGAATATCGAGCTTGACGCCGCCGGAAGCCGTGAAGCCGCCTTGCGTGTCGTAGCCAAATTCCGTCGTTGCTCCAAGCTGCCATCCTGCATCGGCTGTGTAGCGGGTTTCAAAGCCCGCGAAGCCGCGGGCGCCGGCCACCGGCCCACCTGCCTCGAAGCTCAGGGCTTGGCCAAGCAGGACCGCGTCGACTGACTGGCTGTCCGTGAAATATCCCTCGGCGCCAAGGCGGAGCGCATGGGAGATCGTCCCTCCAGACACCTCGTAAGGCCCCGTGGTGGCGGCAAGCTGCCCCCGCACTTCGAGGGCGTCAACGCGGCGGCCATCGACATCCAGGTTGGCAGCCGATCCATGTTCCGCGTGATTTTCGGTAAAGAGGGCGGCATAGCGCAGGCGGACGCTGGGTGTCAGCGTCGCATCGCCCGCTGCGATATCCGTTCCCAAGGCAAGTGAGGGACTGAACAATGCGCCGAAAGAGCTGGCCTCGGCATGCTCCAATCCGCCAGCTACAAGATTGTTGGCGACGCGCCGGTCACTGTCAAGCTTCGCGATGCCCGCGGCGATCCCAAGATCGAAAAATACTCCAGCTCTTGTGAGGCTGGCGTAGCCGCCGGCGATGTAGCTTTGCATCTCGATGGAGTGTGAATCCGTGGCTGTTGCCATTTTGCCAAAGGCCGCGCCGCCAAAGAATCCGGCGCGGGCGGCATAATGGACGGGCTGGTCAACGCCGATCATTGCGCCGCTGAACCGGTTGTCAAAGCCCACGCTGGGGCCGAAGCCTTTGGCATGGCGATAGCCGCCGATTGATTTGAGCCACGCCGCCTCGCCGGTGCCCCGCCCTGCGCGGCTCCCGGCGAAGCGTTCGTCCAACGCGTCGGCGATGGCTCGCGTCACATCGGACAGCATCTCATCATGGGCCGAAAATCCGGTGGGATCGACGACGGCAAGGAGATTGTCCGCTGTCGCCGCGTAGGGCGAGCCAAATGTCTGCAAGGTGGTGATATTTGGCAGGTTGAATTGCAATGCCGTGTTCATGCCGTTGGCGACGTTGACCGTTCCATTCGTGCCGGCAAAATTGATGACGCCCTGGATCACGGAACCGCTGCTCAGATTGAGTGTCACGCCGTCCGCGAGGGAAGAAACCCCGATGGCCTGGCTCGCGCCATCGAGAGGCACGGCTATGGAACCGGAATTTGTGATTGTGGCGCCGTCGCCATCGTCGCCAATGATCAGGCCGGAAGACGCAAGCCCGGTGGTTTCGATTGCGCCAAGGTTTTCAAACAGCCCGTCGGCGCCATCCAGGATAACACCGGATGCGCCATCGCCCGAAGCCAGGATTGATCCCCCATTTCGGCTGCGGCTGCCCAAGCCTGCGGCAATGAGTGCCGCTGCGGCGTCTCCCTGCGTTTCCAGGGAACCCCAATTGGCGATGGTGGCGTCATCGCCAATTGATACAATGGCATGGGAGCCGTCAGCGGTCGTCGTGATGCGGCCGGAATTTTCAATCTCCGCAGCAAGGCCAGTGGACACAATCGCTGCCGCCTTGAACCCTTCCTGCAGAAGCCAGCCGCCCCGCTGGTTTTCAAAGCGCTGGCTGTCTTCCGCCATGGTTATGGCGTCAACGCCATCAACCTGCGCCGTTAATGATCCACCGGAGACAATGATTCCAATGTCGTCCGGGTGCGCCGCGATCAGATTGCCAATAAAAGCCTGGCCGCTGTCGATGGTGAAGCTTTGCGAAAAAACCTGGCCGGGAAAAAACAGGGCGGCCCCGGCGGCGGCTCCCCGAAGCGAAACTCCAAACTTACACATACACACAACCATGCCCAGGCTATGCAACTTGCACAGCGTTACCCCGTCCCTTCAGGAATAATCACTTGCGGGGTTCCGGATGCTGTGATGCCAGTTGATCTCATCACGGCCCCACGATTGGAACGCCGGGACCACCACATCACGCGGCATGTGGCCTCTCAAGCGAATTCCAAAACGTCAGTAAAATTTTAGTTAAATTTTCAGCGGCGCCAGGTCTTCGCGAGTTCGGCTTCGGCAAGCCCAATCGCGCCGGGCGTCCCCACGTGCAGCCACCTGCCATGGTGGATGAGGCCGTGCAATCGTCCACCTGCGATGGCCCGGTCCCACACGGCATTCATCGAAAACTTGCCGGGAGGAGCGTCTTCAAGGAGGCGGGGGTGCATGAGGTGGCATCCAATATAGGCAAGTGATGAGCCGCCGCGTTTTCGAACAATGCGCCCATCCTCCCTGATGTCAAAGTCGCCAATGCCATCATAGCCAATTGTCCTCTTGGCCGGACACAGCAGGAGCAGGCCATCCATGGCCGTGTCGTTCCAGGCGGCGCCCAGCCGGTCGAGCGCCGGCGCGCCTTCATCGATCCAGAAACTGTCGCTGTTGAGAACGAAAAACGGCTGCGGGCCCAGATGAGGCAGGGCATTGGCCACGCCGCCACCCGTATCAAGCAGTTCATTGCGTTCATCGGACAGGATGACGGCGGGATTGGTTTGGCCCTCAGACCACGCGGCGATTTGCCCGGCCCGGTGGTGCATGTTGACAACAACACTGCCAACCCCCGCCGCCCGCAACTTGTCCATTCCATAATCGATGAGGGCTTTCCCGGAAACCTTGATCAGGGGCTTTGGCAGATGATCCGTCAGGGGCCGCATGCGCAAGCCCAGGCCTGCCGCGAGAACCATCGCGTGGGTTGGTTTCAGGCCCATTCGCCCGCCTTGTCCCAAAGCGCGGGAAAATGCCGCTGATACCACATTTTCAGCTGCGCGAGATCAGGGTGTTGCAGATTGCGCGCGAGATAGCGCGAAACCCGGGGCATATGCTTGAGGTAAGCGTGCTTCCCGTCGCGCTTGGAAAGCCGCGCGAAGATGCCAAGTATCTTTGTGGCCCGCTGGGCCCCGAGAATGGCAAAGGCCTGGGCGAAGCCCTTGGCGTCAAATGGCCCTGCCGCTGTCCGCAGATCGCAGTAATGATCAAAAAGCGCGTCGGCGAATTCAAATTCAACGTCAACCCGCGCATCCTGCAGCAGCGAAACAACGTCGTAGGCCGGATGCCCCAGCACGCAATCCTGCGTGTCGATGAGGCCCACCCGGCGAAGGCCGGATCGCTCTGGCATCCACAGCAGATTGGGCGAGTGAAAATCCCGCAGCGTCCACACCGGTCCCTCCACGTCAACACGCGCCAGCGGCCCACGCCAGGCATCGGCGAAGTCTTCGGCGGCGGCGGCGCTGGGGTTGCCCTTTTTGACATGGGGCCAATACCATGAAAGCAGGAGGTCAATCTCTATCGTCAGCGCATCGAAATCATATTCGGACAAATGATAGGTCGCCCCGCCCCGCAGAGGGACTGACCGTGGCCAATCCCTTGCCGCCATGTCCGCCAGAACTTCGATCGCTGCCCGCATTGGCGCGCCCATGTCGTCGCCCCGGACAGCCATTTTCCCAAACACATTGCCGCCAAGATACTCCATGAGCGCCAAGCCATTTTCAAGATCCAGATCATGAATTTCAGCGGTGCTGTAGCCAAGGCCGAAGAGATGATCATTGATGGCGACGACCGCGCCCATGCCCTCCGCCAAATGGGCGATGGCGCTGTAGGTCCTGTTGTTTTTGACAATTGGCCCATCGGGGCGGTTGGGCATGTCCATCAGCAGCATGATTTTCGAATCCGCCGTCAAACTCTCGTAGCGGCGCGACGAAGCATCCCCCTCGAAAAAAGTTCTCACGCCGTTTCTGAAAGCCGATCGCTTGACAAAATCATTGATAAGGGCGTTTCGCTTGAGGCAAGTGACCCAGCCCCCGTGCGCTTGCAGTTTCAACAAGCGGCTTTGGCCAGCGCCGGAAAATGAAATTTCAAGACAGTCGATGCAGATCTTGCGTTCCAGGTTCTCGGGCCATTCAACCAGGAGCACATTGCCGGCAACCAAATCATCAAGCCCCAGCTCCTCGATTTCCGGGGCGGAGCGCAGGCGGTAGAGGTCGGCGTGAACCAGGGGCACACGCGTGTTGTCGTAGGCCTGGAGCAGGGAAAATGTCGGGCTTGGAATGTCAAATTCCTGCTGGCCAATGGCAAGCGCCCGGATAAAGGCCCGGGCAAAAGTGGATTTTCCCGACCCCAGTTCGCCCGAAAGCAGGATGCACTGGCCCGGCCTCGCCCATAGGGAGAGTTCTGCTGCCAGGCCCTCGGTGGCGGCTGGCGAAGAGGATTTGAATTCAACACTCATGGCCGGAAAACTTAGGCGACACGCTTAGGCGAGTTTTGGCCAATCGCCAAATCATGCTGAGTTTGCCGCACCGGCCCGGAAACCGGCAGGGTGCAGACCACGGTGGTTCCCTGGTTCGGCTTGGAAACAAGCGAAACATTGCCGCCATGCAATTCGGTGAAGCTTTTGACGATCGCCAGGCCAAGCCCCGGCCCCCTATGGCCGCCAGGCAGCGGCTTTGATTGAAATCTCTCGAACACTTTTTGCTGAAACTCCGGATCAATGCCGCGTCCGGTGTCCGCCACCCAGATCTGCACAAACGACCCCGAGCGCCGCGCCCCCATGCGGATTTCCCCGCCGCGCGCCGAAAACCCGACGGCGTTGGAGAGCAGATTGGTCAGTATCTGTTCGATGCGTTGCGGATCGCCCACAATTTCAGGGGTGCCCTCGGCGATTTCAACGTGAAGCGTCTGCTCCCGGTCAGCCACCGCAAGCGACAGTTTTACGGCGACCGACTGGAGTATGCCCGCCACATTCACATCCGCGAGCTTGAGCTCCATCGCCCCGGCATCGATTGCGGAAAGATCAATGATGGCGTCAATGATGGCTTTGAGGTCCTCCGATGATTTCCTGATATGCAGCACATATTCGAGCTGCTTTGACTCCAGCGCGCCGGCCAGCCCCAGGCCCAAAGCTTCCGCAAAGCCGAGAATGCTGGTGAGGGGCGTTCGAATTTCATAGGAAACATTGCTGAGAAACGAGTTTTTGAGACGGTCCGCCGCCTCCAGGGCTTCCGTCCGGTCGCGCAAAGCCTTCTCCATCTTGGCCGGATCTGAAATATCCGAGAATGTCAGAAGCGTGTTGCCATCAGGCAGGGGCGCGGAACTGTACTGCAGAATGCGGTCGCTGGCATTGAGGCGGCCGCGCATGGCTTTGCGCTGTGATTCAAGCCCGGTCACCCCGAACTTGATTTCCTGCCAGGCGGCGCCCGATCCTCTGGTTGCGACGGGGTCGTCCGCCAGCTGGTCGATATGGGGCTCTTTCAAAAGGAATTCCGGATTGAAGCTCCAGAACTTGGAAAATGCCGGATTGAAAAGTTTCAACCGGCCATCGGAGCCAAAGAGCGCGATGGCCTCGTCGAGGTTATCCAGTGTCTCGCGTTGAACCCCGATGAGTTCATTGTAGCGGCTTTCGAGCTGGATTTCCTTCGTCACATTTTCATAGAGATAGGTGACGCCGCCAAACGGATGCTGCTCGCACACCACATGGAGCGAGCGTCCGTCGGGCAGATACCACCAGCTCTCCCGCATTTCGAGTGTTGTGTAAGATGAAAGTTGCCGCGCCCGCCAGTCGCGGTAGTTCGCCTGTTCGGGAATGCAGCGCAGCGAGCGAAGCCGGTCAAGAATTTCCCCGTCGGTTGGCCTGAGATCAAGCCACTGGCTATCCAGGGGCCAAAGCTGCGCGAAAGCCATGTTGTAGAACCGCAACCTTTGATCCGGCCCGAATATGGCGATGGCGGTCACCAGCTTGTTGAGGGTGGAGGCGTGCGCCTTGATGTGCCTGTCGAGTTCTTTTTCCGTTTCTTCAAGGGCCGATACATCGACGGCAAATCCGGCCGTGGCGTCCGGCAATCCGATTTCATGGATGTTGAGCGCGCGCATGGCGCCAGCGAACACCGCATGGGTGCGCCCCAGCAAGCCGGCCTTGGGGTCAGCCCTGGTCGTGTCAATGCGGTCAAGCGCGGCGACTTCGATATTGGACCTGAGGACGGCTTCGCTGTCTGGCATCTCGACAGCCTTGACATAGGCCCGGTTGACCCAGCTCAGCTTGCCGTCCTTGTTGCGCAGCCAGATGGGCAGTGGCGCTGAATCAAGCACGGCGCTCAGGCGCTGCACCTGCATGCCAAGCTTGCGCGCGTCATAGGTGAGCTCGGAGATTTGCTGGCGCTCGCCCGAAAGCGGCCGGAACCGCAAAGTCGTCAGGCCCCCGGCGGCGCGCCCATCGGCTTCGAGCAACTCGTTGTATTTGGTCCTGACCCCGATGTTGAACGCTTTGCCGGCCTCGCGCAGGGTTCTGATGCCGGTCTCGATCATGCTGCTTGAATCGGGCTCAAGCCAGGCCGGGAAATCCAGAAGCTCGCCGACGTTTTGCGGCACCATGGCGCTGCCATGCATGTTTCCGATAATGCGCTGGGGCACATCGGTCTTCCCGCGCCAGACAACCATGACATGGGCCTCGGCGGCAAAGGCCGACTCGGCCTCATTGAGCCGCAGTTCCAGCTCGGAAAGCCTTTGCTTCGCCCGGGATTCGCTGCGGCCCATCTTGCGCAAGGCGATGACGGCCCAGAAGAAGACCGCCATGGCCCCGATTGTTATGGCGCTTGCGAACGGTTCAATAAATGGATCAGCGTCCGAAGCCGCACTGGCGGCGCTGCAGGATAAAAGCACAGAAGAAACAAACGCCGCACCACGCACAGTTGCGTACTTCATGCTGCTCGCCCGCATTCCATCTCCGGTCAAAATGCCAGATGTCGCCCAAATCACCGCGCACCCGTCCCGGCGATGGATATAGACTCAAATAGGCGGATCCGTGAACCTACTTCTGGCCCGCGCCCGGCGACCTAATAGCGGTAGTACTCCGGCTTGAATGGGCCTTTTGCGGCAACGCCGATATAGGCCGCCTGGTCATCGCGCAGCGTTGTCAGCCTCACCCCCAGTTTTTCCAGGTGGAGGCGCGCGACTTTTTCATCCAGATGCTTTGGCAGCACGTAGACTTCATTCTTGTATTTGCCGGTCTTGGCGTTGGTGAACAGCTCGATTTGCGCCAGCGTTTGGTTGGTGAACGAGGCTGACATCACAAAGCTCGGATGTCCCGTGGCGTTGCCGAGGTTCACCAGGCGGCCTTGCGACAGCAGCACAATGCGGTTGCCCTTGGGGAAGTGCACCAGATCGACCTGCGGCTTGATGTTGGTCCATTTGAAGTTCTTGAGCTCGGCCACCTGGATTTCATTATCGAAATGGCCGATGTTGCAGACAATCGCCATGTCCTTCATCTGCTTCATGTCGTCAATGGTGATGACATCCTTGTTGCCGGTGGCGGTGACAAAAATATCAGCGTCGGCGACAACATCGGAAAGCGTCTGAACCGAATAGCCGTCCATGGCGGCCTGCAGCGCGCAGATCGGGTCGACTTCGGTCACCACGACGCGAGCACCCGCGCCCCGGAGCGACAGGGCTGACCCCTTGCCCACGTCGCCATAGCCGCAAACGACAGCCACTTTGCCTGCCATCATCACGTCGGTGCCGCGGCGAATGGCGTCAACCAGCGATTCACGGCAGCCATATTTGTTGTCGAATTTTGACTTGGTGACGCTGTCGTTGACGTTGATGGCCGGGAACGGCAGCTCGCCCTTTTTCTGCAACTCGTACAGGCGGTGCACACCCGTTGTGGTTTCTTCCGAAACGCCGATGATCGCAGCGCGAACCTTGGAAAACCAGCCGGGGCTGGACTTCAGCCGCTTGGCGATCTCGGCATAGAGGCACTCTTCTTCCTCGCTCTTGGGGAATGCGATGAGCTTGGGGTCCGTTTCAGCCTTTGCGCCGAGCAGGATGTAAAGCGTGGCGTCACCGCCATCATCAAGGATCATGTTGGTGGGCTGGCCATCGGGCCATTCAAAAATCTTCGCCGTGTATTCCCAATATTCCTTCAGCGTTTCGCCCTTGAAGGCGAAAACCGGGATGCCCGCCGCGGCGATGGCCGCCGCCGCATGGTCCTGGGTTGAATAGATGTTGCAGGATGCCCAGCGAATATCCGCGCCAAGCGCCTTGAGAGTTTCAATCAGGACCGCCGTTTGAATGGTCATGTGGAGCGAGCCCGATATGCGCGCGCCCTTCAAGGGCTGGGCCGCCGCGTATTCGGCCCTGGTCGACATCAGGCCAGGCATCTCGACTTCCGCCATGTCGAGCTCCTTGCGGCCCCATTCGGCCAAGGAAATATCTGCAACATGGTAGTCAGTGAATGCCGGCATGGGGAACTCCAAAATCTTGATTCAGCTAATGTCGCTGCGCCTATAGCAGGCCCATTCCCCTATGGCAAGAATCATATAAGGATTTCTTTATATGTAGTTCCGGGCCTCAAGCGAAGCAATGCTGGGCGCCCGCCCGTTGAGCGGATTGTCCGGGTTCCAGGTCAGGCTTGTCTCGTAAAACCGGGTTGCCAGCGCGTCATACATGAGCAGCCGGCCCGCCAGGCTGTCACCAATGCCAAGGATTTCCTTGAGCACTTCCATCGCCTGCATGGAGCCAATAATTCCCGGCAGCGCCCCGAGAATGCCAATCTCTTCACAAGCCGGAAACAGGCCCCGCGCCGGCAGATCCCCAATGAAGCAGCGGTAGCTTGGCCACGGTTCGCCGGAGGGCGATGTTTCGTGGGGCTTGAATGTTGAAATCTGTCCGTCAAATTGCCCAACGGCAGCCGAAACCAAGGTCTTTTTGGCAAAATAGCAGGCGTCGCTCACCAGAAAGCGCGTTGCGAAATTATCGCATCCGTCCGCCACGAGATCATACTGGCTGACAACATCGAGCGCGTTGGAAGCATCAAGGCGAAACGCATGCGTGATGATGTTTGGCTGCGGATTGAGCGCATTCAGTGTCGCTTTCGCGCTGGCGGTTTTCAGTTCCCCGATCCGCGAAGTTGTGTGGACGATCTGCCGCTGCAGGTTGGAGAGGCCAACCACGTCATTGTCGCAAATGCCGATCGTGCCAACGCCCGCCGCCGCGAGATAAAGCAGCGCGGGCGCTCCAAGCCCGCCAGCCCCGATGACCAGAACCTTGGCGTTGATGAGCTTTGCCTGACCCGGACCGCCAACCTCAGGCATCACAATGTGCCGGGCATAGCGTTCAAGCTCATCAGGCGACAGCGCCATCAGCGCAGTCCCGACGAGCCAAAGCCCGCTCCGCCCCGCGCCGTTTCGCTGAGTGTCTGCGCTTCGGATAGTGTTGCCCTGACAACCGGCGCCATCACCATCTGGGCAATCCGGTCGCCGCGCTTGATCACAAAGTCAGTTGCCCCATGATTGATAAGGGGAACCTTGATCTCGCCCCGGTAGTCGCTGTCAATGGTGCCCGGTGAATTCAAGACAGTGACGCCATGCTTGACCGCAAGTCCGGAGCGCGGCCGCACCTGAATTTCCAAACCCGCCGGAATGGCCACCGCAAACCCGGTTGGCATCAAAATGCGCTCGCCCGGTTTCAGCGTGGCGTCGCTGGCTGCCCGCAAATCCATGCCCGCAGCCCCTGCGGTTTCATAGGCCGGGAGTGGCAGATCCGCCCCATTGGCCAGCCGCATGATTTGCAAGACTGTCAAGGGTGTTCCTTGACGAGGCTGGCAAGCCTGCCCATCAAGCGCTGGGCCACGTCGTGCTTTGAAAGCGGGCCCCAGCTCTCAACGCCGGAAGCGGTCACCACATGAACAGAATTCTGATCGCCGCCAAATACATTCTTGTCCTTGCTCACGTCATTGGCCACGATCAAATCACAACCCTTCCTGGAAAGCTTGTCACGCGCATTCTCGATCAGGTTTTCAGTTTCGGCCGCAAACCCGACGACCAGGCGGGGCCTCAAAGAGGCGCGCTTGGCGACAGTCTTCAAGATGTCAGGATTTTCCACAAACTTCAACGCAGGCGCGTTCCTGCCGTCCTTCTTGATTTTTTGGGCGGCTTCACCCGCAACCCGCCAGTCGGCGACGGCGGCCGCGAAAATAGCGATGTCGCAGGGCAATTCCCGTTCGCAAGCCGCCAGCATGTCAATGGCGCTTTGAACCGCAACCAGCCGCACGCCAGCTGGAGCTGCAACCTCAACCGGGCCAGACACCAAAATGACCTCGGCGCCAAGCCTCGCGGCAGCTTCAGCAATGGCATAGCCTTGCTTGCCGGAGGAATGATTGGAAATGTAACGCACCGGATCAATCGCTTCGCGTGTAGGCCCGGCAGTGATCAGAACTTTCTTGCCGGCGAGCGGCCCGGTTTTTGTGGCCAAAGCCGCCTCGATCGCCACCACAATTTCGGCGGGCTCCGCCATGCGCCCCGGGCCGAATTCACCGCAGGCCATTTCGCCCTCGTTGGGGCCAACAACCAGCACGCCATCTTGGCCGAGCTGCGCCAGGTTTCTGGCCGTTGCCGCATGGGTCCACATGCGGACATTCATGGCCGGCGCAATCAGCACATTCTTGTCAGTCGCAAGCAAGGTCGTCGAGGCCAGATCATCCGCATGGCCATGCGCCATCTTGGCCATGAGATCAGCCGTCGCCGGAGCCACCACCAGCAAATCCGCCGCACGCGACAATTCGATATGGCCCATTTCAATTTCATCGGTGAGATTGAAAAGTTCGTCGTGAATTTTCTCGCCCGTCAGGCTGGCAACCGTCAGGGGGCTCACGAACTCCTTCGCCGCCCGCGTCATGATCACGCGAACCCGCACACCGGCGGTTTTGAGCAGCCGGATCAGTTCAAGCGATTTATATGCGGCGATGCCGCCGCTGATGATGAGAAGTATGGTTTTATCCGTGAGCTTGGACATGGGGCGAGCCTAACAGATTTTCCAGCCAGGGTTAAAGCACGAGTTTCGCCGCTATGACGACAAGCGCCGCCGCGCAGGTGATGATGGCATAGCGCTGAAACCTGTTGGAATGGTTCTGCGCCTTGGTAAACGAATTCAGCGTGTCCTGATCGAGTTTGACGCCGCCCGCCTGCACAATTTCATTAACCATGCCTGGAAACATCAGGGCCAGCTTGCCGAGCGATGCCGCGCCCTCAACAGCGCCTTCAATCTTGCCAACAGGCCCGAGCTTCCGCTCAATCCAGCTCCGAACCACCGGTTCCGCCGTGGCCCACATGTTAAGCTCAGGGTTCAGCGTGCGCGCCACGCCTTCAACCACCACCATGGTTTTCTGCAGCATCAGAAGCTGCGGCTGCGCCGCCATTTTGAACTGGCCCGTCACCTCAAAAAGCTGGGTGAGAAGGCGCGCCATGGAAATTTCATGCGCCGTCAATCCAAATGTGGGTTCGCCAATGGCCCGCAAGGCTTGCGCGAAATCCGTCGGGTTCTGGTCGCGCGGCACATAGCCCGCGTCAAAATGAACCTGCGAGACGCGCATATAGTCGCGCGTGATGAAGCCGTAAAGAATTTCGGCGAGGAACAAGCGCTCCTTTTCATTCAGCCGGCCGGTGATGCCGAAATCAACGGCGACCAGCTTGCCGCTGGCATCGACGAAGAGATTGCCCTGATGCATGTCAGCGTGAAAAAACCCGTCGCGAATGGCATGCCGCAAAAAACTCTGGATCAGCGTATCGGCCAGCGCCTTGAGGTCAAAGCCCTTCGCCTGAAGGGCTGCGATGTCGGACAAGGGCGTTCCCTCAATCCATTCCGTTGTGAGAATCTGCCGCGACGTCCGCGCCCAATCGACTTTCGGCAAGCGAAAATCCGATTCCTGTTCGGTGTTCTGCGTCATCTCTGAAATGGCCGAAGCCTCCAGCCGCAAGTCCAGCTCGAGCTTCATGGAATGTTCAAGCATGGCCACCGCCGCCACGGGCCGCAGGCGCCGCGCTTCGGCGGAAAAAAATTCCATCAGCCGGGCGGCGAACGCAAAGCTTCTGAGATCATCGGCAAAGCGCTTCTCAATGCCGGGCCGCAATATCTTGACGGCGACCTCCGCGCCCTCAGTCGTTCGCGCCTTGTGCACCTGGGCGATTGACGCAGCCGCCACCGGCTCGCCAAATTCCGCGAACAGCTGTTCAACATCTTTTGCAAGATTGCCGGAAACAGCGGCGCGCGCTTCCGCCATGCTGAAGGGCGGCAGCTTGTCCTGCAGGGCCCGCAGTTCAAAAGCCCGCTTGACGCCGATGATATCTGGCCGCGTCGCCAGAAACTGGCCGAGCTTGATATAGCTTGGCCCCAGCGAAGAAAGCGCCGCGATAATTTGCGCCTGGGTGTTTTCAGAAGGGCTGGCCGCGCCAAATCTCGCGATCAGCAACCCGGTTCTGGCCAGCCACGGCAGTTCGGCGACCTGGGAGGCCTGCATGAAAAAGTTATATCGCGCCAGCGTCTGCCCGGCCCGCAACAGCCGCCAGGTGTTTTTGAGCGTTGAAAACATCAAATGCGCCAACCCGAATGGATGGCGACAATGCCGCCGGAAAGGTTGCGAAAGCTGCTGCGCGCAAATCCCGCCGCATCGAGCATGGACTTGAACTGCGCCTGCTTTGGAAACAGGCGAATGCTTTCGACCAGATAGCGGTAGGGTTGCCCGTCTCCGGTCACGACTTTGCCCACGGCCGGAATCGCGGTGAACGAAAACGCGTCATAGGCCTTTTGCAAGGCCTCTGAATCCACATGGGAAAATTCAAGGCAGAGAAACCGCCCGCCCGGTCTCAGCACGCGGTAGGCCTCGGCCAGCGCCCGGTCAATATGCGTGACATTGCGAATGCCAAAGGCAATTGTGTAGGCATCAAAACTCTTGTCGGGAAAAGCCAGCTTTTCGGCATTGCCGACGGTGAAGGCGCAGCGCTGCGAAAGCTGCTCCCGCTCGGCGCGGGCCTGTCCTTCGCGCACCATCTCGGGTGAAATGTCAGCGATGGTCACATGGGTTCCAGCGCCGCCAGCGCGCGCAATCCGAAAGGCGATATCGCCAGTGCCACCGGCCACATCGAGCACCTCGAAGGATCTTGCGTTCCGCGGCGGGTTGAGCAGCGTTACAAAATCATCCTTCCACAACCGGTGCAAACCGCCTGACATGAGGTCGTTCATCTGGTCATAGCGTTCCGCCGCCTTGGCGAAGACATCGTTCACCAGGTCTTGCTTGTCTGCCTCGCGGACGGTGCGAAAGCCAAAAGCCACATCTTTTTCAATAGGTTCAACCATGGCTGCCGATCTTAAACCAAACCCCTTAAAAGTTCTATTGCCAGTCCCGTCGCACCAGTCTTATGACAGTGCGCCATGCCAGAACTTCCAGAAGTTGAAACCGTGATGCGGGGGTTAACGCCGGTTCTCAGTCGGGCGGCGGATCACCCAGGCCGAAATCCGGAGATCCGGCCTCCGCTTTCCCTTCCCGCCCGATTTTGCGGCAAATCTCGACGGCAGAAAATTTGTGAGGCTCAGGCGGCGCGCCAAATATATTCTGGCGACCCTGGACGATGGCCGCTGCCTCCTCATCCACCTCGGCATGACCGGCAGGTTCACCGTGCTCAACAAGAACGCGGAGCCAAATGCGCTGGGCGAATTTTACTATCACGCCGCTGAGACAGGATCAGGCGCCCATGACCATGTGGTGCTCACCCTCGACAATGAGACGCGTGTTGTCTATTCCGACCCGCGCCGCTTTGGCATTATGGATTTGTTTGACGAAAGAGAAATCGATACGCACAAGCTTCTGAAAGACATTGGCGTGGAGCCGCTGGGCAACGAGTTCAATGGGGATTACCTCGCAAAGCATTTCAGGAAAAAATCGGCCCCCTTGAAGGCGGCGCTTCTCGATCAGCGGATCATAGCGGGCCTCGGCAATATTTACGTGAGCGAAGTTCTGCATCGGGCCGGCCTCTCACCCAAGCGCGCCGCCAAAACTCTCGCCAGCAAACGCGCAACCGATGCAAGGCTCCACAGCATCGCCCATCACGTCCGCGAAGTTCTGGGCGAGGCCATACTGGCGGGCGGCTCGACTTTGCAGGATTTTGCCGGAGCCGATGGCGTTGAAGGTTCGTTTCAGCAGAGATTTGCCGTCTATGACCGGGAAGATGAAGATTGCGGCCAACCCGGTTGCCGTGGCGTCATCCGCCGCATTGTGCAGTCCGGCCGGTCAACCTTCTATTGCCCGGCCTGCCAAAAATAGGAAACCGGTAGTTTACACCGGCCTGACTTCACTCACTTCCGGAACAAAGTGGCGCAGCAAATTTTCGATGCCATGCTTGAGCGTGGCCGTGGAGCTTGGGCAACCAGCGCATGAGCCCTTCATGTTGAGATAGACAATGCCTTCCTTGAAACCATGGAAAGTAATATCGCCGCCGTCTTGCGCCACCGCTGGCCGCACCCGCGTTTCCAGCAGTTCCTTGATGGTGCCGACAATGGCCGTGTCAGCCGCATCAAAAAACTCGCCGCTGTCGGGCAGCGCCTCGGTTTTTTCTCCCGCCAGCATGGGCGTGTTAGACAGATAGTGGTCCATGATATGGCCCAAAATCGCTGGCTTCAAATGCTGCCACTCGCCCTGGGATTTGGTGACCGTGATAAAATCCTGGCCCAGAAAAATCCCCGAAACCCCGGAAACCGTGAACAGCTGCTGGGCCAGCGAACATTCGGCCGCCTGGTCGGCGCTGCGGTATTCCCGCGTGGAGCCCGGCAGCACGGGCTTTCCCGGGATAAACTTCAGGGTGGCGGGGTTGGGCGTGGCTTCGGTCTGAATGAACATGATTTATCCTCTGGCCGCTATATAGGCCCAGTTTGGAATCATTTCAAACTATGACTTGCCGCGTGCACGTCGCGAATTACACGACCTAGAGTTGAATTTAATCCTATGGGCTTCCGAGCCACCGTGGACGGGAACTGCCCTCTTGAGCTACCCTCCTACCCGCCACGCCAGAAACCCGCTGGAGAGACCTTAGAATGCGTTTAAAAGCCTATCTAAGGTCTATAATCATATTTTGCCAAGTCACAGGGAGACGACAAATCCGGCGATTTTTCGGACGTCCCGCACAATCGGGGCGGCAATGGCCCGGGCACGCGCCGAACCATCCGCCAATATTCCCTCAACAAAGGTCTTATCTTCCTGCAATCGCTTGGTTTCCTGCCCAATGGGGGCAAGCTTGGCCACCGCCAGCTCGGCAAGCGCATCCTTGAGCCTTGAAAACTGCCCGCCGCCGAACTGGGCCAGCACCTGATCGACCGTTTCCCCCGCAAGTGCGGCGTAAATCCCCGTCAGATTATCCGCTTCTGGACGGCCTTTCAGGCCGGAGCTTTCCGACGGCAAGCCATCTGTATCCGTCTTGGCTTTGCGGATTTTCCGGGCAATCGTATCCGCGTCATCGGTGAGGTTGAGGCGCGACAGATCAGAAGGATCAGACTTCGACATCTTCTTAGCGCCATCCCTGAGCGACATCACCCGCGTTGCCGGCCCGATGATGAAAGGCTCAGGCTGCGGGAAAAAATCACCCGTGTGCCCGGCGCCGCGAATGGCCTCGGCGAAATCCGTGTTGAACTTGCCGGCGATATCGCGCGCCAGCTCCAGGTGCTGTTTCTGGTCCTCGCCAACCGGCACATGCGTCGCCTTGTAAGCCAGAATGTCGGCTGCCATCAGATTGGGATAGACATAAAGCCCCACCGAAGCCTGTTCCTTGTCCTTGCCGGCCTTTTCCTTGAACTGGGTCATCCGGTTCAGCCAGCCCAGGCGGGCCACGCAGTTGAACACCCACGCCAGCTCCGCATGTTCAGGCACCTGGCTTTGGTTGAAAATAATGGAGCGCCTGGGATCAAGCCCGCAGGCGAGATAGGCCGCGGTGACATCAAGAATGGCTTTGCGAAGTTCCGCCGGCTCCTGCCAGACGGTGATCGCATGCAGATCGACCACGCAATAAATGCATTCATGGGTTTCCTGCAGTTTGATCCAGTTCAGCATGGCGCCCAGATAGTTGCCGAGGTGCAAATTGCCCGTTGGCTGCATGCCGGAGAAAACCCGGGGGGTGAATGAAGACATCTGGTGATCCCTGCCGATTGGAAAAAAACGCCTTATGCCCGCAATTGCGATGCTTGAAAAGGCTCAGCGCTTGATCGCGGCGCGAATCTCGGAAAGCGTCATGGCCCCCGAAACATGCGCCATGACAAAGTAACCGGCGGCCCCTCCCACGACGAGAACAACGAGCCCCCACAGCGAGCTCAGGAACGACGCATCGCCCATGAAATTTTCCTGCAGCGCGAACACGCCCAGGAACAGCGCCCCGCCCATGACCAGGGCAGAGAGGACGATGGACGGCAGTTTCTTCCTGATCCGGTCATCAATCCTGTAGTGTCCGCGCGCCGCCAGGGTCATGGCCAGCATCACAGCGTTGGCCCAGGCGGCGATTGATGTGGCGATTGCGATGCCCACATGGCCGTACCAGCGCGACAGCGCCAAGCTTGCCGCAATATTGATGGCGACAGAAATGATCGCAAACCGCATGGGCGTCTTGGTGTCCTCGCGCGCGAAGAAACCGGGCTGGAAAACTTTTGTCATGGCGAATGCCGGAAGCCCGATGGCGAAGGCCAGAACAGCAGGCGCCACCGCAAGCGTGTCCGCATTGGTGAAAGCGCCGTGCTCAAACACCGTGCGCAGAATTGGAATGGGAATGGCCATCAGGGCGACGGCCGAGGGGATGGTGAGAAACAGCGAAAGCTCCAGCGCGCGGTTCTGGCTGTTCATGGCGGCTGCGTCATCGCCCGCCCGAAGCTTGCGCGACAGGTCCGGAAGCAGCACCACGCCAATCGCCACCCCAATCACCCCGAGCGGCAATTGGTAAAGCCTGTCCGCGTAGTAGAGATAGGCCACGGCCCGGTCGATGCTGGTGGCGATGATGGTGGCGATCAGCAGGTTGATCTGCATGATGCCGCCTGAGATAATGCCCGGAAACGCCAGGGTCAGAACCCGCCTGACATCAGGCGAAAATCGCGGCAGTTTTGGAATGAGCGGCATGCCCGCCCGCCGGCAGGCGATCGCCATCAGCAGGAATTGCGCCACGCCTGCAATCGAAACGCCCCAGGCGAAGATGTAGCCTGTCGTCGCCGTATTGCCCGTGCCGAAAACCCATGCGATGACATTGGATCCGATCATCACGACATTGAGCAGGATGGGAGCGGCTGCGGCTGCGGTGAACCGGTTGAGGCTGTTGAGGACACCGGATTGCAGCGCGGTGAGCGACATGAAGAGCAGATAGGGAAAACAGATCCGCGTGAGGTCAACGGCCAGCTGGAATTTTTGCGGGTCAGGCGAAAATCCAGGCGCGATGACGACCATCAGCCACGGCATGGCGATCATCGCCGCGGCCGAGAAGATCAGCAGCCATGCCAGCAGCGCCGAGAAAATCTCATTGGCGAAGGCGTGCGCCGCCGCATGTCCCTCGCCTTCGATGCGCCTGGCGAATTGCGGAACAAAGGCCGAATTGAACGCCCCCTCGGCGAACAGCGCGCGAAACAGGTTGGGAAACCGCTGGGCCACAAAAAAGGCTTCCGCGATGGGGCCGGTGCCGAGGGTGAAAGCCACAAGCTGATCGCGCAGGAAGCCCAAAAGGCGGCTGGCCATGGTCAATCCGCCAACTGTTGCGGCCGATTTCAGAAGCGACATGCTATTTCTTCCCCTCAGGCGCCGGTTCCAGGATCTTCATCAGCTCTTTTTCAATTTGCTGGTGCCGGGCCGGGCTCACGATTTTGCCGCCCGTCAGGTCGGTCACATAAAACACGTCAATCGCCTTTTCGCCAAACGTCGTGACGTGGGCCGAAGCGATATTGAGGCTCAAGTGAAACAGGCTGTCCGTCAAGTGATAGAGCAGGCCGATGCGATCCAGCCCGTTGATCTCAATGACGGTGAAGCGGTTGGAGGATTGGTTGTCGATGATGACGCGGGGCGCCACCGAAAACGCCATGATGCGCGGGCGGTTCTGGCTGGCGCTGGCCACCGCGTCCTTGAGCCGCAACTGGCCATGCAGCGATTTTTGGATGATTTCGGCCACCCGCTCGGCGCGGCGCTGCTCGTCGTCCTCGGTCGAGAATTCCCGCTGGATGAGAATGGTGTCGAGCGCCATGCCATCGGTTGTGGTGAAGATCTGCGCGCCGACGATATTGGCGCTGGCCGCGGCGCAGGCGCCCGTGATCAGCGCCAGCAGCCGCGGATGGTCCGGCGCATAGATCGTGAGCTCGGTGATGGCGGTGAATTCATCCGTGTGGATTCGGGTCAGGACCGAGCGCGGCTCGGCGTTCTCGATCAGCGCCTGGTGGGCGATTTGCTTCTGCAAATTCACATTCAGCCAATAGGCGTCATAGTGCCTTGCGGTTGCTGTCTTGACCTGTTCTTCGGACCACTGGGGATAATGCGACAGAAAAAGATTCTGCGCTTCTGTCACCCGAATCTTCCGCGAGCTTCCCGTGTGCCCGCCGGTGAGCACAGGCTCGGCTTCGGAATAGAGGTTCCGCAGCAACTGGCCCTTCCAGCCATTCCACACGCCGGGCCCAACGGCGCGAATATCGACGACCGTCAGGATCAGCAGCAGCTTCAGCCGCTCTGGGCTTTGCACGATCGCCGTGAAATCCAGGATCGTCTTGAAATCGTTGATGTCGCGCATCTGCGCCGTTTCGCTCATCAAAAGGTGGTGGCGGACAAGCCACGCCGTCGTCTCCGTTTCCTCCGGCGTCAGCCCCAGCCGTGGGCCCAGCGACCTGGCGATGCGCTCGCCCGCGATCGAATGATCTTCCGTCCGGCCTTTGGCGATGTCATGCAGCAGCGTTGCCAAATAAAGCGGCCGCCGGCTCTTGAGGGTTGGAAATATTTCAGCGGCCAGCGGATGTTCTTCCGAGAGGCTGCCTTTTTCAATCGCGGCCAGCGCCCCCACCGCCCGGATGAGATGCTCGTCGACCGTGTAGTGGTGATACATGTTGAACTGCATCATCGCCACGATGCGGCCGAACTCCGGGATGAACCGGCCCAGCACGCCGGCTTCATTCATCATGCGCAACAGCGTTTCGGCGGATTCGCTGTTGGTCAGCATGTCAAGAAACAGGCCGTTGGCTTCGGCATTGTTGCGCACGGCCTTGTCGATCAGCGGCAAGGACTGGCGCACGGCCTTGAGCGCATCGGGGTGAACTTCGGCCCCATGGGCGCTGGCAATCGAGAACAGGCGGATGATATTGACCGGGTCGTCGCTGAAGGCTTTGGCATTGGCCAGCGCCACGCGGCCGCTTTCAAACCGGAAGCCGCGGTTTTCCAAAATCTTTTCGGCAGATCGCGGCTTGAGCCGGCCCATCATGCGGCTCAGCATTGGCACATCCTTGACCTGCCTCGCCTCAAGGCTGGCGCAAAAGATGCGGGTCAAATCCCCCACTTCCTTGGCGATCAGGAAATAATGCTTCATGAAGCGCTCGACATTCTTGAGGCCTGCGTGCGACTGGTAGCCGAGCCGCGCAGCCAGCTCTGACTGGCGATCAAAACTCAGGCGGTCCTCGCCGCGTCCAGAAACGAAATGCAACTGGCAACGCACCGCCCAGAGGAAATTCTCGCACTTCTGAAACCGCGCCAGTTCTTCCGCCGTGAAAGCGCCCTTTTCGGCAAGCTCATCGGGAGAGTTTGCGTCGTAAATGAACTTGGCGATCCAGAACAGCGTGTGAAGATCGCGCAACCCTCCCTTGCCGTCCTTCAAGTCGGGTTCAACCATGTAGCGGCTCTCGCCGCTCTTGGCTAGGCGGGCATCCCGCTCCGCCAGTTTGTCAGCCACGAATTTCCGCGCTCCCGCCTGCACAATGTCGCGGCGGAAGGCCTGCTGCATCTGATCGCTCAGCGCCCTGTTGCCGCAAATAAGCCGCGCCTCCAGAATGGAGGTGAGAATGGTGTTGTCGGTCCTGGCCAGCCGGATGCATTCCTCGGTGCTGCGGGTGGCATGCCCAACCTTCAGCCGCAAGTCCCACAGGGTGTAGAGGATGAATTCGATGATCCGGCCGGTTCGCTCATCCTGTTTTCCGCGCAGCAGAAACAGCAGGTCGATGTCCGAACCCGGCGCCAGCGTGCCGCGGCCATAGCCGCCGGTTGCGATAATGGCCAATTCCTGGGCTGCGCCCGCATGGAATTTGCCCTGCAAAAATTCATAGAGCGTATGGATGATTTCATCCTGGATGTAGGAAAGGTGCTTGGCGCATTGGGTTCCCTTGCCATCGCTCAGCAGGCGCCGCTCCGCTTCGGTTCTGCCAGCACTCAGATAGTCCTTCAGAATGCCAACCAGCCCCGGGCGCAGTTTCACGAGGTCAGAGCCTGCAGCGGCAAAGCTTTCACTGAAGGCCGCTTGCAAGGCGGCCACATCAATCAGCCTTTCAGGGTGGGAAATGGACCTCGCCTTCATCCCTTGACCTGCAGCTTGGCCTTAAGCGCATAGAGAAACGCCAGCGCGTCGCGCGGCGTCAATTCATCGGGCACAACGCCTGCCAGCATTGTTTCAACTTCGCTCGGGCCTGCATGCTGGATGTTTTCAGGATTGGCTCGCGCCGCGGAAAACAGCGGCAGGTCATCAATCAGCGTTTCCCGCTTGATGGCGCGGTCGCTCTTTTCAAGCTGGGCCAATATCGCGGAAGCCCGCTGGGTGACGCTTTGCGGCAGCCCGGCGAGCTTGGCCACCTGGACGCCGTAGGACCGGTCCGCCACGCCGGCCACAACTTCATGCAGGAATATCACGTCCCCATGCCATTCGCGCACCTTCACCGTGGCATTGGAAAGGCCTGCGAGCTTGGACGCAAGCGCCGTCAACTCATGATAATGGGTGGCGAACAGGGCCCGGCACTGATTGACCTCATGCAGGTGCTCGACCGTGGCCCAGGCAATGGAAAGCCCATCGAAAGTCGCCGTGCCGCGCCCGATTTCATCAAGTATGACCAGCGAATGCCGCGTGGCCTGATTGAGAATGGCCGCTGTCTCAACCATTTCAACCATGAAGGTGGAGCGCCCTCGCGCCAGGTCATCGGCCGCCCCCACCCGGCTGAACAGCCGGTCAACAACCCCCATATGGGCGGAGGCTGCCGGAACATAGGACCCCATCTGGGCCATAATGACGATCAGCGCATTCTGCCGGAGATAGGTGGATTTGCCCGCCATGTTTGGCCCGGTCAAAAGCCACAGCCGGTGGGCATCCGCCGAAAGATCGCAATCATTGGCGATGAACGGGCTTTCAGCCTTTTTCTGCAGCATCTGTTCGACAACCGGATGCCGGCCGCCGGTGATCTTGAAGGCGCGGGAACTATCGATCCGGGGGCGGACATATTTTTGCCGCTCCGCCAGTTCGCTCAAGGCGGCAGCCACGTCGACAGCGGCAAGGGCCGCCGCGATTTTTGAAATGGCTTCCTTCGCGGCTGCAACGCTCGTCACAAAGCCGTTGAACATGTCGAGCTCAATCGCCAGCGCCCGCTCGGCGGCCGACGCAATCCTTTGCTCAAGCTGCGAGAGCTCAAGCGTTGTGAAGCGCATGGCATTGGCCACCGTCTGGCGATGGATAAACTCGCCCAGGAACCTTTCGTCTTGCAGGTTTGCCGCGTTCTGCGCCGAAACCTCGATGAAGTATCCGATCATGTTGTTGTGGCGGATTTTGAGATTCTTGACCGCCGCCTTTTCCGCATACCGGGTTTGAAGGTCAGCGATGATCTGGCGCGTATCGTCGCGCAGAAGCCGCGCGCCGTCCAATTCCGCATGAAAGCCTTTCCGGATGAAATTTCCGTCCCGCGCCAGCAGCGGAAGCTCATCGGCGAGGCCCTGCGTCAGGCGGTGGACAACCTGATGTGGAATGTCCTTGATGAGCGCCTTGGCAGCCGCGAGATTTGCGGGCAATTGATCCACACCGCGATCAGCGCCCAGCATCCCGCCTATTTCATCGGCGCAATTCAGCCCGTCGCGAATGGCCGCCAGATCGCGCGGGCCGCCCCTTCCCAACGACAAGCGGCCAAGCGCCCGCTCAAGATCGGGCATGGCCTTGAGCCTTTTCCTGGCGCCTTCCCGGAGGTCTGAAGCGTTTTCAAAAAAATCCACCTCGTCGAGCCGCGCTTCGATGGCCGAAACCTGATCCAGCGGTTGTCCCAGGCGGCTGGCCAGCAGCCTGGCGCCTGCGGCGGTCACCGTCAGGTCAATGATGGAAAGCAGGCTGCCCTCTTTTTCGCCCGAGAGCTTGCGTGTCAGCTCAAGATTGGCCCGCGTTGCCGCGTCAATCAAAAGGCCGGTCTGCCCGTCCAGCTTGGTGGGCTGGCGAAGATAAGGCGCGTTTCCAACCTGGGTCAGAAGGATGTAATCGAGAAGCCCGCCCAGGCTCGCGATCTCGGCGCGTGAAAAATTGCCGAACGCGTCCACCGCCGCCACGCCGAAATGCTCCTTCAGCCGCCGCTCAGCGGAAACGCTGTCAAAGCGCGCGTTGGAAAGGCTGGTGACCGCGGCGCCGCTTTCCCCGAGAACCGAATTTATCGCGCTATCGCCCCGCAAATTTTCGGCCAGGATAATTTCACGCGGCTCCAATCGCGCCAGCTCTGTCGGCAGCCGCTTGACATCCGTCAACGCCACTGAAAACTCGCCGGAGGAAATATCAGCCCAGGCCAGCGCCATTTCCCCGTCAGCCTTGATCGCCGCCAGCGCCGCCACATAGTTGTTGGCCCGGGATTCTAGGAGGGTGTCTTCGGTGAGTGTTCCCGGCGTGACCAGGCGCACCACGCTGCGGCGAACCACGGACTTGCTGCCCCGCTTCTTTGCTTCCGCCGGATCCTCCATCTGCTCGCAAACCGCGACCCGGTGCTCCAGCCTGATGAGTTTCTGCAGATATTGGTCGGCCGCGTGAATGGGAACGCCGCACATGGCGATGTCAGCGCCCAAGTGCTTTCCCCGTTTGGTGAGCGCGATCCCCAGGGCGCGCGAGGCGGTTTCCGCGTCCTCGAAGAACAGCTCGTAAAAATCCCCCATGCGGTAGAACAGCAGATACCCCGGATAGGCCGCCTTGATCTCGAGGAATTGCGCCATCATGGGAGTGGGCGCGGTTTCCTGCGGAGGTGTCGTCATGTCGTTCATGGCCCGTCTATATCAGATATCGCCGCGAATCCGACATACCCCTTGTCATGAATTTGGAGGCTTGAGGATTGTAGGCTTCGCCTCTAGTCTAATCCGCTGCAATCAAGTCCAGAACAGGTGGCCGATGTCCAACGATATGAAGATCAGCAAACGGCCATCGATCACCGATGAGGAAGCCCTCGAATTTCATAGCCGCGGCAAGCCCGGAAAGCTGGAAATCAATCCGACCAAGCCGATGGCGACCCAGCGCGATTTGTCATTGGCCTATAGCCCCGGCGTGGCCGTGCCCGTGCGGGCCATCGCCGACAACCCGGATGCGGCCTATGACTATACGGCCAAGGGAAACCTCGTGGCGGTCATCACCAACGGCACTGCCATTCTGGGCCTTGGCGATCTCGGCGCCCTGGCGTCCAAGCCGGTGATGGAGGGAAAAGCCGTTCTCTTCAAGCGCTTTGCCGATGTCGACTCCATTGATCTGGAGGTCGACACCAAGAACGTCGACGAATTCATTGGCGCTGTGCGCTATCTGGGGCCATCCTTTGGCGGCATCAATCTTGAGGACATCAAGGCGCCTGAATGCTTTATGATCGAACAGCGGTTGCGCGAGCTCATGGACATTCCGGTTTTCCATGATGATCAGCATGGCACGGCGATTATCGCAGCCGCCGGCCTCATCAATGCGCTGCATATCACCAAGCGCGACCTCAGGAATTTCAAGCTGGTTTGCAATGGCGCGGGCGCCGCGGCGATTGCCTGCGTCGAACTGATAAAATCCATGGGTGTGCCGTCCGAAAACATCATTCTCGCGGACTCCAAGGGCGTGGTCTACCAGGGCCGCACCGAAGGCATGAACCAGTGGAAATCCGCCCATGCGACGCCCACCAAGGCGCGCAGCCTGGCGGATGCCATGGCAGGCGCGGATGTTTTCTTTGGCCTCTCGGTCGCGGGCGCCTTGACTCCCGCCATGGTGAAAAGCATGGCGAAGAATCCGATCATTTTCGCCATGGCAAATCCCGATCCGGAAATTCTGCCGGAGGAAGTTTCAAAAATCAGGTCGGATGCCATCATGGCGACAGGCCGCTCGGACTATCCCAACCAGGTGAACAACGTCCTGGGCTTTCCCTATATTTTCAGGGGCGCCCTGGATGTGCGCGCCCGCACCATCAATGAGGAAATGAAGATCGCGGCGGCCCATGCGCTGGCCAGCCTTGCCCGCGAGGATGTGCCCGATGAAGTGGCCGCCGCCTATCACGGCTCGCGCCTGACATTTGGCCCGGAGTATTTGATCCCTGTGCCGTTTGATCCCCGCCTGATTTCAACCATTCCGGTGGCGGTCGCAAAAGCCGCCATGGAAAGCGGCGTGGCGCGCAAGCATCTGGCGGACCTCGTTGAATACGCGGCCCAGCTGTCCGCCCGGCTCGATCCCATAGCTGGAACATTGCAGGCGGTTTTTGATCAGGTGAGATCCAAGCCCAAGCGCGTCGTCTTCGCCGAGGGCGAGGAAGACCGCATGATCCGCGCCGCCAACAGTTTTGCCCATGGGGGCCTTGGCAAGGCCATTCTCATTGGCCGGGAAGCCGAGATCGCCAGCACCCTCAAAGCCAGCGGCCTGGAGCTTCACGAAGACGTTGAAATTCTCAATGCCCGCATCACCGACCGCAACGTCGATTATGCCAATTACCTCTATGAGCGCCTGCAGCGCATCGGTTTCCTGTTTCGCGACTGCCAGCGCTTTGTCAACCAGGACCGCAACGTCTTCGCCGCCTGCATGGTGGCCCTGGGCGACGCCGATGCGCTGGTGACTGGCCTCACCCGCAATTTCTCTGTGGCCCTCGACAACGTGCGCCGCGCCATTGATAACCGTCCCGGCCACAGGCCCATAGGCGTGTCCATGGCTCTGGTGCGCGGCCGCACGGTGTTCATCGCCGATACGTCAATTCACGAGTTGCCGACGGCTGAAGAACTGGCCGATATCGCCCAGGAAGCCGCAGGCGTTGCGCGCCGGTTTGGCTATGAGCCGCGCGTGGCTTTCCTCTCCTATTCCACCTTTGGCTATCCCCGGGGTGAACGCGCCGAATATGTGAGAAACGCCGTTGCCATGCTCGACAGGCGAAATGTTGATTTCGAATATGATGGGGAAATGGCGGCCGATGTCGCCCTTTCAAAGGACGCCATGGCGCAATACCCCTTCTGCCGCTTGACGGCGCCTGCGAACGTGCTGGTGATGCCCGCGGCCCATTCCGCCTCGATCTCAACCAAGATGTTGCAGCAGCTGGGGGGCATCACGGTTGTGGGGCCGCTCCTCACAGGCCTGGCCAAGCCGGTGCAGATCGCCTCCATGTCGGCCACAACCACCGATATCGTGAATCTTGCGGCGATTGCCGCCTTCGACATCAACCGGTGATGGCTTCGCCGGGCTGGCCAAAATGCGCGAAATAGCGCGGGTTGATATTGGAGACGGGCAGAATGATGAGAACGTCAGTGGTGTTGAATTGCCGGTCTATCACCGCTCCTTCGCCGATGTAGCATCCCAGGCGGAGGTATCCCTTGATCAGTGGCGGAAGGGTCTTCAAGGCCGTCTTGGCGTCCAGCCCCTTCGCGCCTTCTGATTTCATTTCAACATAACGCTCCGGCAGGGCGCGCGCATTCCATTCCGGCGGCGCCTTGCAATTTCGCGCCAGAAAATCCAGTGTCAGCGCATGTTGCGCCACGTCAACGCCATCGAGACTGGCGCAGCCCAGCATCACGTCCAGCCCATGCTGCCTGACATAGTTCCAAATCCCCTGCCACAGCAACTCGACCACGGGCCTTGTGCGGTATTCCTTCAGCACGCAGGATCTTCCGAGTTCGAGAAAGCGCAGCTCCGGTTTTGCGGCCAAAAGAGGCGCGAGATCAAATTCACTCTGCGTGTAAAAACCGCCGTTTTCCTGCGCAACATCCTGCCGCAGCAGGCGGTAAGTCCCCACCATTTCACCATCATGGACCGCGAACCGCGAGTGTTGGCCGGCAGGTGTCTGGTTGACGACAACAAGGTGATCGCAGATATCGTCAAAGTGATCGGCATCCATCTTTGATTGCGAGGCGCTTTCGCTGGCAGACGCGTTCAACTCCTCATAAAAAACCTGGTAGCGCAGCCTTTGCGCGGTGGCAATCTCCTCATCCGATTGGGCCAATCGCACCCACAGGCTGTTGCGGCCTCCCATGACATTCAAAGCTGGCTGCTGATAGTTCACGAGATAGGGCTCCCTCATCTTCCCATATCCTGCCATAAACCTGCCAATTGTGAAAGTTCTGCGACAAACGCTCAGGCCGCGGTTTTCAGCCTGAGCAGCTTTGCCATCGCGTCTTCCAGGTCATGCTGGTCAAAGGGCTTGGAAAGATGTCCATCCATGCCTGCGGCCATGCATTCCTCATAATGCTCGCGCCGGGCGTTTGCCGTAAGCGCAAGAATAGGCAGTCTTTTCTTGGGTTTTTGCCTCAATTCCTGGGCGCGCACCCGTTTGGTTGTCTCAAGCCCGTCCAGATCCGGCATTTCCACGTCCATCAGCGCCAGGTCGAATGGGCCTTTATTTTCCAGCGCCTTGAGAAACTGCTGCCCCGAGGTCACGTGGTGGACATTGTGCCCGGCCTTTTCCAGTATCGTTTTGGCAAGCACCGCGTTGACGGGATTATCTTCAGCAAGAATGATCTTGAAGCGGCGCCGCGCATCAGGGGTCTTCACGATATTGCGGAGCTTGCGCACCGCCGTGTTGATCGCGCGAAAATCCGGTGACGTGAGTTGACGGACAACGGTTGCCTTTCGAATTGGCTTGAGCAGGTAACCCGCGAACGGCCGCTCGAGGAATTCCTTCAAATTCCGCCGTTGCTCAGCCTGCATCAAAACCCAAACCTGCCGGCTGCCCCGCTTGTCTTTTTTCATGCGCTTGGCCCAGGTCCGAAGCGCCCCGGAATAGCATGAATCGCAAATGATCGTCGTTTGCTGGCGTTGCGCCACTGCGGCCAGCGAAGCTTTCACGTCCGCCAGAGCCGGCAATATCTTCACGTCGGCGCCAAGTTCCATCAGCAGCGCCTTCAAATGATCACGGGTGGGCCCAGCCAATAGCGCCAGTTCGTAAGCTTGCCCCCGCAAAGAAGCAAGATCGGCCGCAGGGCCTGATGCATCGTTGCACGGCAGCTTGACCATGAACGTGGAGCCTTGTCCTGGCTTGCTCGAAACAGAGATTTTCCCCTTCATTCCGGCGACAATCTTCTTGGTGATTGAAAGGCCAAGTCCGGTGCCCCCGAACAGCCGTTTGGTTGCGTTGCTGGCCTGGGCGTACTCATCAAAAATTCGCGCGGTTTCCTCCGCAGTCATGCCAATTCCCGAATCCGCGACCTTGACCAAAAGGGAGCGCGAAGCGCCATCATAGTCAACTTCCAGCGCGACGCCCCCGCGCTCGGTGAACTTGATCGCATTGCCACAGAGATTGAAGAGTATTTGCCGCAGCCTGAGTTCATCGCTCGTGAATGTCGAGGGAGCGGCCGGCGCGACCCGGCATGAAATTTCGATGCCTTTCGCGTGGGCGCGGGGCGCCAGGAGCTCGGTGACGCCTTCGATCAGCCCCACAAGATCAAACGGTTTGCTTTCAAAGTCAAAATGACCCGATTCAATTTTCGACGTATCCAGAATCTCATCGATGATTGACAGGAGAGTTCGCCCTGAGGCGTCGGCGGCCCGCGCGTAGCTTTCCTGCTCAGCTGTCAATTGTGTTTCGCGCAGCAGCCCCAGCATCCCGATGACGCCATTCATCGGGGTGCGCAACTCATGGCTCATTGTCGCAAGGAATTTGGATTTCACGCGGCTTGATGTTTCCGCCTGCGCCCGCGCCTGCTGCAGGGCGGTGATCGTTGTCGTAAGCGCCAGCATCCTGCGTTTTGTGGCTCGCTGCCAGACGGCTGTTCCATAGAGGGCAGACGACGCCAGAACCAAGGCGGCCAGGCCGAGGTAATAAAGATGCGTAGGAGCGAATGGCGACCGCTCCTGGACAAGGAGCGCGCAAACAGAAAAAACAGCGGCGACCGCGCAAACGCGCAGGATATGTTGATAAGATTGCAGCTGCATGAAACCCTTGTTGCGGCGCATTTCTTCCAGCAGCGACGGCTCAAGCCGTTCCGATTTGACGTCGTTGGGTTTGTTTTTTTGACCGCTTGTTTGCATGTCCGGACAATGCCCGAACTTGGTTGATTGATTCCGCAAAATACCGGAACATTTTTAAATAGGTGAATCAGTGGTAAAAAATTGGCTACAGTTTTAACTGAGCCTTCAAGGCCTCTGCGGGTGTCGTGGGCTTTTTCCCTTGCGGCCCCAGGGATGGTTTACGGGCCTGCCAGATACTGGAAATCCGCCGGATCCGCGCCGTCAATCCAGGCCATCACAGCGCGCGCCAAACAGTTGCCTGCAGCCCGGAAGTCTTCGGTGATGCAGATGATTTCTGGCCGCAGCAGGCTCAGCAGTCGCGAAGACTCCTTGGTGACGAGATCAACATCGTGGCCGATGCGCAGGCCGCGCTCGGTCAGTCCCGCTCCGATTGCTAGGGCGGAAATGGCGGCGCTGCAGACAATCCCGTCGGGTCCGGCATTGTCTTGCGCCAACTTGCGCCCTCGTTCCATGACCTCGTCAAGCTCAGTGTCAATGTCGATGTCACCGAACCAGTATTCCCGCAAATCAAACGCGCGCAAACCCGCCTCAAAGCCCGAACGCGTATGCCGCTGAAACAGCAAATTCGCTGGCGGCCCCAGCAGCGCGATGTTTTTGCGACCCCGGCCGTGGAGAATTTTCACCGCCTCAAGGGCGAAAGCCTGGTTGTCAAAATCATGATAGGGATGGACAACCCCCATGCTGGTGCGCCCATGGGTGGCAAAGGGCATTCCATGGTCCAGCAGATAGCTCACGCGGGGATCCTCCGGCTGGGTGCGCGAAATAATGACGCCATCAGCTGATCCCGTTTCGACGATATAGCGGATAGGCTCCATGGGGTCTGACAGCGAGTAGGGCGTCACCACCAGATGGTATGATGTATCCGAAAGTGCCTCCGATATGCCGTACACCATCTCGGAAACCAGCCCCATGCCTTCCTCCTTGGTGTTGAGGACAAGCGCTATGACATTGGTCTTGCCCGTTCGCAGGCGAACCCCCGCCCGGTTGGGCCGGTAGCCAATCTGCTTGGCGATGAGCTGCACCCGCTGTTTGGTGGCGATGCTGATGTCGGGACCGTTTTTGAGGGCTTGCGAAACCGTGGAAACTCCAAGGCCCGTCATGAACGCAATGGTTTTGAGCGTCGGGCGGCCGCCGATAGACTGGTCGTCATTGGTCATGAATCCACGTCCCAAATGCTGTCCGCCCAAACGCTACCATTCAAAACCCATAACACCTAGAATTTCTGCAACGATTCAGATTCTTGATTTGCGTTGCAATGCAATACCTATTTACTTTTGTCCGGTTTGGAAACTGAATCGTTGCAGAAAATTCTGTTTTGAACTACCTTTGAGCCGCAAACTATAAAAACGGGAGGATTACCACATGCGTTACAAGTCAATGGTCGCGGCTTTGGCCGCCACTGTTTCCATGGCTTTCATCGGTTCGGTCAAGGCCGCTGATGTTGAAGTCACCCACTGGTGGACATCGGGCGGCGAAGCTGCCGCGGTCGCCGAATTTGCTAAGGCTTTTGATGCCACCGGCAACAAATGGGTTGATGGCGCCATCGCCGGTTCGGGCGACGTGGCCCGCCCCATCATCATTTCGCGCATCCTGGGTGGCAATCCCATGGGCGCCACCCAGCTCAACCCCGGCAAGGACGCCGACGATCTGGTGAAGGCGGGCCTCATGCTCGATCTCACCGAACTCGCCGCAAAGGAAGACTGGGCCAACATTCTGCGCCCCAAGAGCCAGCTCGAAAGCTGCACGGTGGACGGCAAGGTGGTTTGTGTTCCTGTGAACCTGCATTCCGCCCAATGGATGTGGACCAATCGCAAGGTCTACAAGGACGCTGGCATTGAGCCGCCGAAGAACTGGAACGAGATGATCGCCGCCGCGCCCATGCTGAAGGAAAAGGGCGTCATGCCGCTTTCCCTGGCTGAAGGCTGGCCGGTCAATCTGCTGGTGCAGAACTTGCAGGTGGCGGTTGGCGGCGTTGATAACTTCGTCAAGGTCTACAAGGACCGTGATCTCGCCCTCGCTGGCGGACCGGAAATGGCCAAGGTTTTCCAAGCCCTGGACGCGGCGCGCAATCTGGTTGATCCCAAGACCGTGGTTCCGCAGTGGAACGAGGCGGTTGGCCTGGTGATCTCCGGCAAGGCCGGCGCCAATGTCATGGGCGACTGGGCGGGCGGCGAGTTCCAGGTGGCGGGCATGAAGGCGGGCGAGGATTATGACTGCCTGCCCGGCCTTGGCCTTGAGCCCGTCCTCAACACCGGCGGCGATGTGTTCTACTTCCCCAAGAACAAGGACCCGGAAGTCGAGAAAGCCCAGCTCGCCATGGCCTCGATGATGGTGACCAAGGAAGTGCAGGTGGCCTTCAATCTCAAGAAGGGCTCGCTGCCGATGCGCTCCGACGTTGACCTCGCCGCCGCCAATGACTGCATGAAGAAGGGTCTGGAGATTCTTGACAAGTCCACCAAAGTCTTCCCCAACGACGTGCAGATGATTGACCGCGACTCGCTCAACCAGATCCGCGATGTGATGACCGAGTTCTTCGCCAACAAGGCCATCACCCCGGAAGCGGCGCAAGCGCAGTTCGTGGAAATCATCAAGAACGCCCCGAAGTAGGTACATGGTGCTGCAACTCTCTCCATCACCGGCACTGAGCCGGTGACCCAGTCTGGGTGGCCGGGTCAAGTCCGGCCATGGAGAGAGTGTCGCATCCAAGCGCAGGCAGGGGCATGAACAGGCCAAATCCGCTTTTCCGCAATCTCAATTCCAAGATCGCATCGCTGCCGATGGTGCTGATCGTGATGTTCGTATTCATCGGCGGCACGTTTTGGACGGTGGCGTCCTCATTCACCAATATCAGGACGCTGCCGATTTTCACGCCGCAGGAATTCTATGACGCCTATGTGGGCTTCGCCCAATATGAGCGGCTGTGGAAGACGCCGCGCTGGTTGACCGCGATCGCCAATCTCGCCATCTACGGTACGCTCTACACCGTCTTCGCCTTCATCATCGGTTTTGTGATCGCGGTTTTCATGGACCAGAAGATCAGGCTCGAAGGCGTGTTCCGCACTATCTATCTCTATCCCTTCGCACTCTCGTTTATTGTCACTGGCCACGTCTGGGCTTGGATCATGAACCCCGCCTTCGGGCTTGAGGGCTCGTTGCGCAAGATGGGTTGGGAGAGCTTCTCCTTCGACTGGCTGACCAACCGGGAAATGTCGATCTACGCCGTGGTGATCGCCGGACTGTGGCAGGGCACGGGCCTCGTCATGGCTCTGATGCTGGCGGGGCTTCGCGGCATTGATGACGAAATCTGGCGAGCGGCGAAAATCGACGGCATCCCCAGATGGCGCACTTATGTGCAAATCATAGTGCCGATGATGCGGCCTGTTCTCATCACCACCTTTGTGATCGTGGCCTCAGGCGCTGTTCGCACATATGACCTCGTAGTGGCGCTCACCCAAGGCGGCCCCGGCCTCTCTTCGCAACTGCCAACGCTTTATGTTTATGAGACGATGTTCGTGGGAGCGCTGGCGCAGGGAACTGCCGCCTCGTCCATCATGCTGTTGGCGACCGCGGTCATTCTGATCCCATGGATATGGGTGGAGTTCGGCAAAAGGAAACAGGCGTGATGGCGAACACCGCCACGCAAGATGCCTTCGGCCCCAGGCCCAGGCCGCTTTTGGCGCCGGGCCGCGTCTTCGTCTACGCCGTGCTGATTGTCACATCGCTCTACTACCTCGTGCCGCTCTATGTCATGATCATCACGTCGGTGAAGGATCTGGACGCCATCCGTTATGGCAATATATTCATTCCGACTGACAACCCCACATTCCAGCCCTGGATCAAGGCGTGGTCGGAGGCCTGCACGGGACTGAACTGCAATGGCCTGGCTCCCGGATTCTGGAACTCGGTGAGGATCACGGTTCCAAGCGTCATCGTCTCCATCGCGGTGGCATCGGTTGCCGGTTATTCCCTGGCCAACTGGCCGTTCAAATTCGCCGAGTTCTTTTTCACGGTGCTGCTGGTGGGCTCGTTTGTTCCCTATCAGGTGATGCTCTATCCACTTGTCATCATCACCCGCGAAATGGGCATCTACTCGACATTGTGGGCGGTAGTCTTCGTGCACACCGTCTTCGGCCTGCCCATTCTCACCCTGCTGTTCCGGAACTATTTTTCCTCGCTGCCGCCCGAGCTTTTCAAGGCGGCGCGCGTCGATGGCGCGGGATATTGGCGGATTTTCTTTCAGGTGATGATGCCCATGTCAGTGCCGATCTTCACGGTGGCGGTCATTCTTCAGGTGACCGGCATCTGGAACGATTTCCTCTTCGGCGTGATTTATGCAGGCCCCACAAATTATCCCATGACTGTGCAGCTCAACAACATCGTGAACTCGCTGCAAGGGGTCAAGGAATACAACGTCGATATGGCCGCCACCATCCTCACCGGCCTGATGCCGCTGACCATTTACTTTCTCTCCGGCAAATATTTCGTGCGCGGCATTGCCGCGGGCGCAGTGAAGGGTTGATCCAATGGCCATGAAATCCCCCAGCGTGTCGATCAAGGGGCTGGCCCTGAGCTATGGCGCCGTGTCAGTGCTCCAGAATCTCGATCTCGACATCGCCCAGGGTGAATTCATCGTGCTTCTCGGGCCGTCGGGATGCGGCAAGTCGACCCTGCTGAACTGCATCGCGGGGCTTTTGGAGCCAAGCCAAGGGCAGGTCTTCATCAATGGCAAGAATGTCACCTGGGAAGAACCCAAGGACCGCGGCATTGGCATGGTCTTCCAGTCCTACGCGCTCTATCCGCAAATGACCGTTGAGAGGAATCTCTCCTTCGGCCTGCGGGTGAGCGGGCTGCCAAAAGACGAAATCAGCAAGCGCGTCAAGCGCGCGGCCGCCATGCTGCAGCTTGAGGAGCTCCTGCACCGCAAGCCCACGGCGCTGTCCGGCGGCCAGCGCCAGCGCGTGGCCATTGGGCGCGCCCTGGTGCGCGATGTCGATGTCTTCCTCTTCGACGAGCCGCTCTCGAATCTCGACGCCAAGCTGCGTGCGGAGCTGCGCGTCGAGATCAAGCGCCTGCACCAGAAGCTTGGCAACACCATGATCTATGTGACCCATGACCAGATTGAGGCGCTGACCTTGGCGGACCGCGTGGCCGTCATGAAGGGCGGCGTCATCCAGCAGCTCGACGATCCGCATGCGATCTACAACGAACCCAGGAATTTATATGTCGCGAGCTTTATTGGCTCACCCACCATGAATTTCATCAAGGGCGAAATTGGCGGCACGGCGGCGGCGCCTTCGCTGGCCCTCGGCAAAGGCAAGGTGGCCCTCAAGAGCTATGCGAGCAAAAAAAAATTGGGAGCTGGCCAGAAGGTGGTGTTTGGCGTAAGGCCGGAGCATCTGCGCTTGAATGCCGGCAATGAAGCCGGCCTTTCCGATGCCTTTGACGCCGTCGTTGATCTGGTCGAACCGATGGGCTCAGACAGTCTCGTGTGGTTGAAGCTCGCCAATCAGATGCTGTCGGCGCGGGTTGAATTGAGTCAGACATACAAGCCCGGCGAAAAGATAGAAGTGCGCTTCCGCGTCGGCCTCTCGTCGATATTTGACGCTGAAAGCGGCGAGCGGCTCTAGAATTCATTTCCAACGCTGATTAAAGAGGAGTCCATTATGCCGTCACGTTTTTCCATGCAGCTTTACTCGGCGCGAAACCACCCGCCCATGGAGGCTATGCTCAAGAAACTGGCGGACATGGGATATGCGGAAGTTGAAGGTTTTGGCGGCGTCTATGGCGAACCGGAAAAACTTCGCGGCCAGTTGAACCAGCTGGGCCTCTCCATGCCAAGCGGCCACTTCCCCATCGAAATGCTGGAGAACGAAAAAGCGAAAGTTCTGAAAATCGCCGCGGCGCTGGGCATGAACAAGCTGGTGTGCCCCTATCTCATGGCCGATCAAAGGCCGAAGTCAGCGAAAGGCTGGAAGGATTTTGGCAAGCGCCTTGAGGCAATATCGCGGGGCTACCGGCAGGAAGGCCTGGCCTTCGCGTGGCACAACCACGACTTTGAGTTTGCGCGCCTCAAGGACGGCAGCACGCCCCATGAACTGATGTTCTCGGCAGCGCCGACGCTTGACTGGGAAATCGACGTGGCCTGGGTTGTTGTGGCCAGGGCGAACCCGCTGAAATACATCAAGGCCTATGCCGGCGCCATCACGCTGGCCCATGTCAAGGACATCGCTCCCAAGGGCGAGTGCGTTGATGAGGATGGCTGGTCTGATGTTGGCCACGGCACCATGAATTGGCGGGCCATCATGGATGCCCTCAGGCTAACCCGCTGCATGCATTATGTGCTGGAGCATGACAAGCCGGCCGACATGGAAAAATTCGCCCGGCGTTCGCTGGCCTCCGTCAAGAAATATTAAGGATCAGAATCATGAACAATCTCCGCATCGGCATAATGGGCTGTGGCAATATCTCGACCACCTATTTCAAGCTCTCTCCCCTGTTCAAGGGCATCGAAATAACCGCCTGTGCCGACGTCATCGGCGATGCGGCGAAGAGCCGGGCGCAGGAATTTGGCGTGAAGGCCATGAAGCCGGCGGAGCTTCTCGCCAGCCCCGATATTGACCTCATCATCAACATCACCGTGCCGGATGCCCATTTTGGAGTTTCCCTGGCGGCGGTCAAAGCCGGCAAGCATGTCTATTCGGAAAAACCACTGGTGCTTTCGCTGAAGAACGGCCTCGCGCTCAAGAAAGCGGCGGACGCCAGGAAAGTTCGCGTGGGCTGCGCGCCTGATACCTTCCTCGGTGGCGCCCATCAAAGGGCCCGCAAGGCAATTGATGATGGCGATATTGGCAAGATCACATCGGGCACCGCCAATGTCATGAACTTCGGCATGGAACACTGGCATCCAAATCCGGATTTCTTCTACAAGCCTGGCGGTGGCCCCGTGCTTGATCTCGGGCCCTATTATATCGCCAATCTCATCAACCTGATTGGTCCCATCAAGCGGGTGGCCGCGCTGACGTCAATGGCGCAGAAGTCCCGCACAATTTCCAGCCAGCCGCGCGCCGGCCAGAAAGTCAGCGTGAAAACCCCAACCAACGCCCACGCGCTTCTGGAATTTGTCAATGGCGCGACTATAAGCCTCATTGCGACGTGGGATGTCTGGGCTCACCGCCACGACAACATGGAATTGTACGGCACGGAAGGATCGCTCTATGTTCCAGATCCCAATTTCTTTGGCGGTGAGGTTCTGGCGACAAAACGCAACGGCAAGGCCGAGCCTCTGTCCGCCTGGGATCATCCCTTTGGCATACCAAATCAGGAGCATCAATCGGGCAGGCTGGCGAATTACCGCGCTGCGGGCCTCGCCGACATGGCGGCCGCCATCGCTGCCAAACGCGACATGCGCTGCTCGCTTGACCGCACCTTGCACGGTGTTGAAGTCATGACATCGATCTTGGCTTCTGGCGAAACCGGAAAATTCATCGAACTCAAAACGACCTGCACACGGCCCAAGGCGCTGGGGGTCGAGGAAGCGCAGTCGCTGCTGAGGTAAGGGTTGATGAAATACAATCACTCCGGCCGCAGCGGGCTGCAACTGCCAGCAATCTCGCTGGGGCTTTGGCATAACTTTGGCGATGACACGCCCCATGATGCGAAGCGCGCCTTGTGCCGGACAGCCTTCGATCTCGGCATCACGCATTTTGATCTGGCCAACAATTATGGCCCGCCACCCGGCTCAGCCGAGGCGGCATTCGGGCATATCCTGAAGGAGGATTTCGCCAGCCATCGGGATGAAATGGTGATTTCCAGCAAGGCTGGCTATCACATGTGGGATGGCCCCTATGGCGAATGGGGCAGCCGCAAATATATGCTGGCCAGCCTTGATCAAAGCTTGAAACGGCTTGGTCTTGACTATGTCGATATATTTTATTCGCACCGCTTTGATCCCGGCACGCCCTTGGAAGAAACCATGGGTGCATTGGACCATGCCGTGCGCAGTGGCCGCGCGATCTATGTGGGCATTTCGAATTATGACGCCAAATCAACCCGTGAGGCCGCGAATATCCTGCGCGCCCTCGGCACCCCTTGCATCATCCATCAGCCCAAATTTTCGCTCATGGACCAGAATCACATTTCCAGCGGCGCCCTGCAGGCCTGCATCGATGAGGGAATCGGCACGATTGCGTTTTCGGCTTTGGCCCAGGGCCTGCTCACCGGAAAATATTTGGGCGGCATCCCGCAGGGAAGCCGCGCGACCCAGGGCAAGTCCCTCAACCCGGACGCCATCAATGACAAGACGCTGGCGAAACTCAATCAACTCAACGCCATCGCCGCCAGGCGCGGCCAAACCCTGGCCCAAATGGCGATCGCCTGGTTGCTGGGCAACAAAGGCGTGACATCGGCGCTGATTGGAGCGAGCAGGCCAGAGCAGATCGCCGATTGCGTCGGCGCTCTCGCGAGACTGAATTTCGAGGCGACCGAACTGGCGGAGATAGCTCACGCCGCCGCCTGAAACGCCGCGAGCTGTTGGCGGTGGCTCAGGGCTTCGGCGATGTGGAGGCGGGCGACTTGTTCACAGCCATCAAGATCGGCGAGAGTTCGGGCCACCCGCAAGACCCGGGGATAGCCCCATGCCAAGTTTCACAAAGCGTTGCCGCTGGCGCAAACCTGCTGACGCCACGCTGACCGCCACATCAGCAAGAACCCGAAAGCAAATGGGACATTGATTCTAGCGCGTTTGAACACTTGATGTGATTGACG
>CAWFJW010000001.1:0-11103 GCA_963816305.1 uncultured Alphaproteobacteria bacterium | reverse complement strand
CAGCGCCTTGGGCTGGAATATATCGATATTCTCTTCATCCACGATGCCGACGTCTTCACCCATGGCCCCGAGCTGCAGAAAGTCTATTTCAAGCAGGCCATGGATGGCTGTTACCGGGCTCTCACAAAATTGCGCGATGAAGGGGCCGTGAAGGCCATTGGCTTTGGCGTCAACGATGTGGCTGTCATGATCGACTTCATGCGCCAGGGCGATTTTGACGCTCTGCTTCTGGCGGGGCGCTATACATTGCTGGAACAGGAGCCGCTCGACGAGCTCTTGCCGCTGTGCGAGAAGCGCAACACCGCGGTTGTCATAGGCGGAGGCTTCAATGGTGGCATATTGGCAACGGGGGCCGTGCCGGGGGCGAAATGGAACTATGCGCCAGCGCCCGATCCCATCATGAAAAAAGTCGCGAAGATTGAACTGATATGCGCCAAACACAAAGTGCCGCTGCCTGCCGCCGCATTGCAGTTTTTGCTGGCGGTCCCCAGCGTTGCCTCGCATGTTCCGGGCACCCGCAACGTCGCTCAAATGGAACAGAACATCGCGCTTGTCAGCCATCCGATTCCAGCCACCTTCTGGCAGGAGCTGAAGCAGCAGGAGTTGATCCGGGGGGATGCGCCTGTGCCGCGGTAAGGCGCGTCAATTGCCCCAGCGACCGGCCATCCAGCTGGGATTGATCAACCGGCCGTTGCGTGATCCAATCGCAGATATCGCGGCCATGTCTTCCGCCGAAAGCTCAAAGCTCAGCGCATTCAGGTTGGATTCGATGTTGTGGCGTTTGGTGGACATGGGAACGGGGATGACGCCCTGCTGGATGGTCCACCGCAGAGCGACTTCCGCAGGCTGCCGTCCAAGGCGCTGGGCGATGTCCTGGATGATTTTGGACTTCAGCGCAGCGCCCCGCGCCAGCGGGCAATAGGCTGACAGCGCCACGCCAAGTTCGCGGGCGGCGGCCAGAAGTTGATGCTGATCGAGCAACGGATGGAACTCGACCTGATTGTTGATGACTGCTCCATTTGTGCGGGCGTGGGCCTTCCGCAGCATGCGGACCGAAAAATTGCTGACGCCAATTTCGAAGGCATTGCCTTTTTGCTTCTCCAGCATCAGCCGGTCAAGAGCTGGCTCAAACTCCCGGTCTTCGGGCGGCCAGTGAATGAGCAGGAGATCAACTGGCCCACCAAGCTCATCAATCGACCTCGCAACACTTTCAGAAAACCGGCCTTGCCCGATATTCGAGGGATCGACTTTGGTAACCAGAAAAAACGCGCCGCGCGCCACGCCTGACTGCTTGATGGCGCGGCCAACGTCTTTTTCATTGCCATACATCTGGGCTGTGTCAATATGACGAATGCCCAGATCAATTGCCGTTCGAACGGCATTGAAAGCCTCATCGCCACGAAGCGGAAACGTGCCAAAGCCAAAATTTGGAATCCCGCAAATCTTGTCAAAGCCATGTTGTCGCCATGATTGTCCCTACTTGATGACCGGCACTTTTGCCCGGTCCATGGTGATCGCAACAGCGGCCACGAGAATGAATCCGAATACAATCTGCTGGGCGAACACCGATATCCCTGCGAAAGTCATGCCGATGCGCACGACCTGGACGATGAGCGCCCCGACAAATGTGCGCCAGATCGAGCCGACACCGCCGGTAATGGCTGTGCCGCCCACAACAATGCAGGCGATAGCGGGCAGCAGGAACTCATTGGCCAGGGTTGGCGAACCGGACCCCAGCCTCGCGCCCATCACCACTCCGGCAATTCCTGCCATGGTGCCAGAGAGCGTGTAAGCCGCGATCTTTGTGCGGTCGACATTGATGCCTGAGGCCATGACGGCGCGCTCCTGGGCCCCGATGCCACGCACCAGCCTGCCGAAAGGCGTAAGCTGCAACACGGCACTGAGAATGATGAGAAACACAGCCCCCACCCAGATTTCATTGGGAACGCCAAGAGCATCGCCCACAGCCCAGTCAAGATAGGATGCGCTGAGCTCGGCTGGAATGTTCACGGACCGCGTTTCCGAAAACCAGTTGCCGGCGCTGACGACAACTCCGCTGACCGCGAGAGTTGCGATGAACGAGGGGATGCGCAAACGGGTGGAGGCGAATCCGCCCGCGAAACCGGCCAGTGCGCCGCCGAGAACCGCCAGCGGGATCGCCAGAATTCCGAAGCGCTGCAAATAGGCCGCGAGAATACAGCTTGCCATGGAGGCCACCGCCTGGATGGACAGGTCAATGCCGCCCATCATGATCACCATCGTCACGCCAGAGGCCATCAGGAACAGCGTCATGGTGTCGGAAGTGACCGACAGGAAATTGCTGGTTGAGAAGAAGGCGCGGTCATAGAGCCCGACGGCCAGCACCAACGCCGCCAAGACAATCAGCGGAAGCCATGTTTGCAAGCGATTGCGCTGAAGCTCTGTCATCTCACACCATGTGCCGCACGAGATCAACCTGGGTGGGCTTGCCGCCGGGCGGAGCCTCGAAACGCGCGGTGATTTCCCCATCGCGCATGACGATGATGCGCGTCGACAGGCCGATCACCTCATCCAGCGTGTCGCCCAGCAAGATGATGGCGAGGCCCTCGGCGGTCATGTCGCGAACCAATTCATAGACATCCTCCTTGGCGCCCACATCAATCCCGCGCGTGGGATGGTCGAGAATAAGCACGCGGACACCGGCGATCCGCCACTTCGCCAGCACCACCTTCTGCTGATTGCCGCCCGAGAGGCTCCCCACCATGGTTTCCGTTGAGGGAGTCTTGATCTTGAGGCGGGCGATCCATTCGCTGGCGATGGCCTTCTCGGCGGCAAAACGAATGACGCCCTTGCTTGAAAATTTCGGCAGAGCCGCGAGCGTCATGTTTTCGGCGACGCTGAAGGACGCGACCAGTCCCTCGACCTTGCGTTCGCTGGGCAAAAGGCCCACGCCCTTTGCCGTGGCATCGTAAGCCGCTTCGAATTTGACATCGACGCCGTTCACTTTCATCGCGCCGCCATCAATCTTCGCATGGCCTGCGAGGCAGCGGGCCACATCCTCGCGGCCTGACCCTATGACGCCGGCGATGCCCAGAACCTCGCCTTCATGCAGGGCAAAACTCACGCCGGAAAACAGGCCCGTCTTCGCAAGGCCCTCGCATTCGAGGATGATTTTCTCAGATGGCGGGGATTGCCGCTGCTCGCGGTAATATTCATGCTGAAGCTGGCGGCCCACCATAAGCTGGTGCAGGTCTTTGACTGTGGTGTTTTTTGCGGGCAATTCCTTCACCACCTTGCCGTCGCGCATGACATAGACGCGGTCGGAAATGTCCAGCACTTCTTCAAGCCGGTGCGAGATGAAGACAATGGAGGCGCGGGCCTTGAGATCATCGACAATGCGGAAGAGAAGCTCCACTTCCTTTTTTTCGAGAACCGAGGTGGGTTCATCGAGCAGAATGGTGACGTCGCCCTTGATGCGGGTGTCAAGCGAAAGGGCCTTGGCGATTTCGATCATCTGGCGGTCGGCGAAGGACAGCGACGCGCAGCGCTTGGCGGGATGGACATCAAGATGCACTTTCTTGAGCTCTTCGGCCGCCGCCGCGTTCATGCGCGCCTTCGAGATAATCCCAAAGCGGACGAACTCCTCCTCGCGGCCAAGAAAAATATTTTCCGCCACCGTCAGAGTGGGCAGGATCGATTGCTCCTGAAACACCATGGCGATGCCGTTGTCGAAGGCTTCGCGGGGCGAGTTGATGGCGATGGGCCGGCCGTCGACCAGCACAGTCCCCGCGTCCGGCTGGTAAATGCCATTGAGGATCTTGAGCACGGTGGATTTGCCGGCGCCGTTCTCGCCGATCAGCCCCACCACTTCGCCCTTGCCCACGGCGAAGCTCACATCATCAAGCGCTTTCACGCCTGGAAATGACTTGGAAACACCGCGAATTTCGAGAACGGGCGCCGTCATTTCACGACGTCCAGCCTGGAGCGATCCAATGCAAGCGCCACCGCCGCAATGATGAGCAGGCCTTGAACGCCCTGCTGGACATAGGGCGCAATTCCCATCAGCACCATGCCATTGGTGAGCACCATGACGATGAGCACCCCAATGACTGAATTCAGCACCGAGCCGACGCCGCCCGAAAGCGCCGTGCCGCCCACGACGACCGCCGTGATGGTGGTGAACAGCCGTCCCTGGCTGATCAACGCATGGCCTTGGCCGAACTGCGCCACTGAGAGCACGCCGCCCAGGCCATAGAACAGGCCCGCCACCGTGAAGATGGCGATGCGGGTGCGCTCAATGGGGATGCCGGCGTGGCGCGCCGTCATTTCATCGGTGCCGATGGCGTAAAGCCAGCGCCCAAGCCGGGTGCGCTCCTGGATGGTCAGCGCGATGATCACCGCAAGAGCGGCGATCCACACCGCCATTGGCATGCCCAGAAATCGGCCCAGCGACAGGCTGCGAAACACCTGATCCGACACGCGCACTGTCGCTCCCTCGAGAATGGCCGTGGCGATGCCGACGCCCGCGAAGCCCACGCCGAGAGTTGTCATGAACGATGGCGTCTTGAGCCTCACATGCAGGAGGCCATTGGCCAGGCCCAGCGCCCCGCCCAGCAGCACCGCGATGGGCACCGCGGCCAGGCCTATGGCAATTTCCGTATAGTCATTGACGACCAGCATGCTGGACGCCACAGCCGTCACCGCGATATTGCCTTCCACGGAAAGATCAATGCTGCCCATCAGGATGATGAAGGTCATGCCCATGGCCAAAACCACGGGGATCGCCGCGCTGTTCAGCAGCCTGGAGAAATTGCCGAGGCTGAGGAAATTGGGGCTGACGATGGTGATGACAAAGCAGAGCAACAGCAGCACAGCCACCGGCGCCCAAGTCCGCCAACGCTCGATCAGGCTTACCGATTTCGCAACCTTCCGCGCCATTGCGCTCCCTCACCCAAGGCAAAAGAATAGCCGGACGCGGCGCATCCGGCCATAGAGTTGTTGAGATGGATCAACCGCGATATTGGATTTGACCGGTCGCCTTGCCCCAGAGATCGTTGAAGTCGATCTTGGAAGGATTGCTCTTGTAGTCGCCGACCGTCTCTTTGGTGACAATGATGCCGGTGCCATAGAACTCGCGGTGCTCTTTTGGCTCCTTGGCGATGTCGATCTTGCCGGTGGCGTGGGCATAGGGGATCGCGAGGCCCATGCCGCCGGTCCACAGGGGATCCCAGGCGACGGTGCCGGCGAATTCGCCAGCCTCGATGGCGGCCACCGCCGCGTCAATGCCGTCAATGCCGACGACGGGGACTTTTCCGGCGAGGCCGGACTGGCGCAGGGCTTCGAGAGCGCCCATGCCCATGCCGTCATTGGCCGCGAACACACCCTTGACCTGGTCGCCAAAACGCGTGAGCCAGGCCTGCGTGATGTCAAAGGCCTTCTGTTCATTCCAATCGGCGGGCTGGAAATCGAGCAGTGTCACCTTGCCGTTGGTTTTCGCGATGGCGTTGTCGAGGCCGAGCTTGCGTTCGATCGCCGGCACGTTGGACAAGATGCCGCCCAGCGCCACGATGCCGCCCTCGCCGCCAAAAGCCTTGAACAATTCATTGGCGATGGCTTCGGCCGTCGGCACGCCGTCGAATGACATGTGCGCCACATAGTTCGGATCAAAATCCCAGGGATGGAGGTCTGCGGGCTTGTTCCACTGGGTGACGACAAAGCCGCCGGCCTTTTTCATTTCCTCGACGATGACGCGCGCATCGGGCGAGTCATTGGGATCGACATTGAGGATGAGCTTGCCGCCGGTGCGCTGCAGCAGCGCCTTGATGTCGGAAATGCCTTTCTCCGAGTTGCCTTCGGTCACCAGTGTTTCGTATTTGGCGCCGATGGATTTGGCGAAATCCTCGCCGCCCTTGGCGAATGTCGCGTGGTAAGGGTTGGCCACCGAGCGCAGCGAGTTCGCCAGCGTCCAGGTGGTTTCCTGGGCGATGGCGGGCATGGGGAACGCGCTTCCCAAGGCGCCCATGGCGGCCGCGCCCTTCAACACCGCGCGGCGGCTGACGCGGGAATTCAAGCTTTCAATCTTCTTGGCTGTCATCTTATCCTCCCTATTTTGGTCTTTACTGCACTAACTAGTTACTGCATTATATGCTGGAGTCAAGACCCAGAATGGCGTGAACAATACAAAGAAACGCTTGCGGCGGCGGAGCAACTCGGGAATTTAGGACTATGGCGACTATGCACATGACCGAATCGGCCTCGCCCCAAATGCCCAAGGTGAATTTGCCGCGGGACGCGGATCAAACGCGCAAGCGGATATTGGCGGCGGCCACGGTGGAATTTGCCCGCAAGGGCCTTGGGGGAGCGCGCGTTGACGCAATTGCGCTGCGCTCAAAATCAAACAAGCGCATGATCTATCATTACTTTGGCAGCAAGGAGCGGCTGTTCACGGCGGTTATCGAGAACGCCTATCTGGGCATCCGGATCGCCGAGCAAAACCTTCACCTCGACGAGATGGAACCGGAAGAGGCCATCGCGACGCTGGTCAGGTTCACATGGAAATACTACCTCAATCATCCGGAGTTGCTGACGCTGGTCAACAGCGCCAACCTGCACCGCGGCAGGCATCTCAAGGCATCGGACATCATCCACCAGACAAGCGGCAAGCTTGTGCGGATGGTGAAATCCATTCTTGATCGCGGCGTTGCAAAAGGAGTGTTCCGAAAGGGCATTGATCCCGTGCAGCTCAACATCACAATCGCCGCGATCGGCTATTACTATCTCAACAATCATTTCACCGGATCAATTATTTTCGAGCGCGACCTCATGGCGCCGGAAAGCCTCGACGCGCGCCTGGCGTTCAACCTTGACACGATTCTCAGGCTGGTGAGGTTGAAACCGTGAGCGGCTTCCTGTTGCCGGCGCCCAAGCTGCCGCTGGAGACCTACACCCATATCCACGAAACGGCGCGGCGTTTCGCCGACAACAAGATACGCCCGCGCGCCGCGGCGCTTGACGAGTCTGAAGTTTTCCCGGCCGACCTCTACGCGGAGATGGGCCAGCTTGGGCTGTTTGGCATAACGGTGCCGGAAGACTGCGGCGGTGCGGGCCTTGACGCCCTATCCTACGCGATTGTCATGGAAGAGCTGTCACGCGGCTATGCGTCTGTCGCCGATCAATGCGGACTGGTGGAATTGATTGGAACGCTTCTTTCAGCCCATGGAACGCCAGCCCAGCGCGAGCGCTATCTCAGCGACGCGCTCACCGCCAAATCCCGTGTGGCCTATTGCATCACGGAAGCCGAGGCCGGCAGCGATGTTTCAGGCATAAAGACCACAGCCGCCCGCGATGGCGCAGGCTGGCGATTGTCGGGATCCAAAATCTGGATCCACAACGCGCCGGTCGCGGATTTTGGCTACGTGCTGGCGCGCACTGACCCTGCGGCTGGCCATCGCGGCATGTCGATCTTTATTGTCGATCTTGGCGCCAGGGGCGTCACACGCGGCAAAAAGGAAAACAAGATGGGACAGCGCGCCTCGCCCGTCGGCTCCCTGCATTTTGACGAAGTCATTCTCGGAGCAGATGCTTTGCTCGGCCAGCTCAACCGCGGCTTTCACATCATGATGAGCGTTCTCGACAAGGGGCGCATCGGAATTGCGGCGCTTGCGGTGGGGCTGGCCCAGGCGGGCATGGACGCCGCCGTGGACTACGCCAAAACCCGCAGGCAATTCGGCAAGCCCATCGCCGACAACCAGGGCCTGCAATGGCTCTTGGCCGACATGATGAAGGACATCACCGCCGCCCGCGCCCTTGTCCACCGCGCGGCCATGGCCATGGACGCGGGCCTTCCCGCCACCATGGATTGCTCCATCGCCAAGTGCTTCGCGTCGGATATGGCGGTTCAGCACACGGCGAACGCGGTTCAGATATTCGGCGGCTCCGGCTACATCCGCGGCTTTGAGGTTGAACGACTCTACCGGGATGCGAAAATCACGCAGATCTACGAAGGCACCAACCAGATCCAGCGGACCATCATCGCCCGCGAGCTGCTGAAGGCATAGCGGCGATGGCGGAATTTCTTTCAGGCTTGGCCGGGCAATCGGTCCGTTTCAGCAAGACAGTATCTGAAAGCGACGTCTATCTCTTTGCGGGCATCACCGGCGATTTCTCCCCAAATCATGTCGATGAACAGTATATGCGCGGCACGCCCTATGGCCAGCGCATCGCCCACGGCGCCCTGCTGGTGGGCTACATGTCGCGGGCATCCACGATGATCGTTGAAAAATGCCTGCCAGCGGACTCCCGATATTTCGCCGTGTCGCTTGGCTACGACAAGATCAGGTTCCTGAAACCCGTCTTCATCGGCCAGACAATCACTGTCACCTATGTGATCACAAGCCTTGACGAAGGCAAGTCGCGGTCACTGGCCAATGTCGATCTCTCGACAGACGCGGGCGAACTCGCCGCCGTCGCCATTCATGTCATGAAATGGCTGGAGCGCACAGCAGCGGAATGACGGCCAATGCCGGCCGGAAACCCGGCGTTTTTTGATGAACTCCACATTAACGGGCCATTCAGCGCCGGTTCGAAATGACTGTGGCAGGCTTGCTCTCACGCTTGGCGGCAATGGAGCCGCGAGCGGCGCAGGAGAACTCAGATGCTCAGGTCCATCCGCCCAGTGAAAGCGGCCGCAGTCCTCGCGGCGCTTGTCCCCTTCATCAGCGCTTCGGCAGGCGCTGCATCCCCGGCTTGCGGCAACCATGACGCCATGACCACGGCCCTCGCCACAAAGTTCAAGGAAGCGCGCCGCATCATGGGCGTGGTGAACGCCCGCGCCGTGATGGAAATTTTCATGTCGGCGGAAGGCACCTGGACCGTGCTGGTCACCGACACCGCCGGAACCACCTGCGTCATCGCCGCCGGCCAGGATTGGCAGGAAGTGCCGATTGAATTGGCGGGCGTCGCGAGTTGAGAAAGAAGGGCCGCTCAGGACAGCCCGAGCTCGGCTTTGCGCTTTTCGGCCCATGCTCCAATGAGCTTGCTGGTGATGATGCCGATGAAGGCTATTCCCAGCCCTGCAAGAAGTCCACGACCGGTGTCTGCGCCAGGCAGCGCCTTGTAGATTTCCTGGCCGAGATCACGTGATCCGATGAGCGCTGTAATGGCCACCATGGCAAGGGCCATCATGATGGTCTGGTTGATGCCGAGCAGAATTTCAGGAAAGGCGATTGGAAGCTCCACTTTCCACAACCGCTGCCTCGTTGTGGCGCCCGATGCGGTTGCGGCTTCGATCACAGCCTGTGGCACGCGCTGCAGGCCGAGAAACGTGTAACGAACAGCGGGCACGGTCGCATAGAACAGCATGGCGATCACGTTGGAGAGATCGCTGGTTTGAAACAGCATGATGACCGGGATCAAGTATATGAAACTTGGAAATGTTTGCAGCAGGTCGCAGATGGTTGATATTACTCGCGCGGCAAACGCGTTGCGCGAAGCCCAAATTCCAAGCGGAATGCCGATGAGGATGCACAGAATGGTGCAACCCGTCACAAGGTAAATTGTCATCATCAGGGGCGTCCAGAAGCCCGTGAGCATCATGAAGCCGAGAAATCCAACAGGCACGAGCGCCAGGCGCAATCCACCGAGATGCCAGCCAACAATAGCCAGAGTTCCGATGAATGTGGGCCATGGCAGCCAGAGATAAAAATCCCGCATGGGCAGCAACAGCCAGATGGTGATGCCATCACGAACAGGCTTTACATAAGGAAACAGGTTTTTTGACAGCCAGCGGACAGCGTCATTGATCGGGCCGCCATAGGAAAGAGTCAGTTCCTTTGGCAGCACGGCAAGCATCGGAAACAGGCGGGCCGCTATTACCGCCAGCACCGTCAGCGCCAGGAATGCCGCGAGATGCCGGTGGCGCAGGCGCCAAGGTGCGTTAGCCTGAAAACGCTGCGGCGTTCTGGCCATGAAGGCTTGCGTCATGCGGTCGAGCACGATGGCGATCAGCGTGATGGCAATGCCCTGCTCAACGGCCTTGCCAACCTGCAACTGCTGCAATGAAAATAGAAGTTTTTGGCCGAGGCCGGATGCCCCCACCAGCGAGGCAATCACCGCCATGGCAAGAGTTTGCATCACAACCTGGTTGAGGCCCAGCAGCAATGCCTTTTGGCCAGCAGGGAGTTCAACTTTCCACAAAAGCTGGCGGGGCGTGCACCCCGACATCATGCCTGCCTCCAATATATCAGCAGGGACAGTGCGGATGCCAAGCACGGTGCAGCGCGCCATGGGCGGCACCGCAAAACCCAGCGTTGCCAGCATTGCCGGCACTTGGCCAAATCCAAAGAGCACCACAACTGGGCCAAGATAAGCCATGTGCGGCGTTGCCTGAAGGATATCGAATACGGTGTTCAAAACTCTTTCGGCCCGGCGGCTCCGGGTGGCCCAAATCCCTAAAAAGAGTCCGAAAATCGCCGCGAGGGGAACCGTCACGATGACGATTGAAAGCGTCTGCATGGCATCGGGCCACAGGCCAAAGATGGCGAGGTAGAATGCGCATAGGGCGCTGAACAGGCCGAGCTTTTGCCCGCCGATCCAATGGCCCAAAACGCCTACGCTCATGACGATCGCGATCCATGGGAACGGCGGCAAGCCGAGTGATGGAATTCCCCGGTAAAGAGCTGATTTAACGAAGGCCAGGGGATGCGCCAGCAGCCAAGATATGGCCCGCGTCACAGGTTTGGCGATGACGCTGAACCAGGCGAAGAAATCCGTTACCCAGGCACGAACGGGCACTACCCACTCGAGCGGCCACACATCGAGGAATGGAACCAGCGCTGCAACAGCAATGCTGATGCCCACAAAGATTGCCAGCACCAAAGGCAACGGAAAGCCATGGGGCGCCAGCGCAGTTGGGCTCCTCGATGCTATTTGGGTCGCTGCTGTCAACGCGCCGCCTCAGGATAGAGCGCGGCGATCATCGCGTCACGGTTGACTACACCTACGGATTTGCCGCCTGCATCAACCACGTTATGGGTCGCATTTGCGCTCAAAACCTGTGCTGCCACATCTGCGATCTTGGCGTCTGCGGAAATTGTCTGGCCCGATGCCTTGGCTCTGGATTTCTGT